>JBBDIT010000070.1:27757-35310 GCA_040880285.1 Pseudomonadales bacterium
GCTGAGGGCTCTTCTTTTTTCTGCTTTTGGTTTTGGTCGGCTTTTTTATCGTCGCCGTTTGCACTTGTGGCTTCAATTTCGAGGATCAGGTCGCCCTCGTCAACTGTGTCGCCCACCTTGACTGCGATAGTCGCAATTTTCCCCGCGACCGGCGCGGGGATTTCCATACTGGCCTTGTCTGACTCAAGCACAACGAGCGAGTCATTGGCCTTTACGATATCGCCCACGGCAACCAGGACTTCGATGACTTCGACCTCATCAGCCTCACCAACGTCTGGAACCAGTACTTCTTTCGTCATGCGGCAGGACCTTAGCTGGTTGCCGGATCTGGCTTGTCCGGATTGATTTTGAACTTTTTAATGGCATCTGAAACCACGCGAGTCTCAATAACATTTTCTTCTGCAAGCGCATTTAACGCGGCAATGGTCACAAAGTACCGATCAACTTCAAAAAAGTGGCGGAGGCGCTCCCTGGTATCACTGCGGCCAAACCCATCGGTACCAAGTACTGAGTAACTACCGGGTACAAACTCTCGAATCTGGTCAGCGAAACTCTTCATATAATCGGTGGAGGCAATCACGGGCCCTACAGCGTCCTCAAGGCAGGCTTCGACATAACTCGTGCGCGGCTCCTCATCCGGATGCAGCATATTCCAGCGTTTGGTGGCGAGACCGTCGCGACGCAATTCCGTGAAACTGGTTGCGCTCCAGATATCTGCATCAATCCCGAACTCTTCCTTCAACAATTCCGCCGCCGCAATCACTTCTAGCAAAATTGTACCGGAACCAATCAACTGAACCGCCTTCTTGCTGTTTTTCCTGGTGCCCTTCTGTAGCAGGTACATACCCTTGATGATGCCTTCTTCACAGTCTTTTGGCATTGCTGGTTGCTGGTAATTTTCGTTCATGACGGTGATGTAATAAAAACGCGGCAGGTTTTCCACATACATCTGTTTTAGACCGTGATGGATAATTACGGCAAGTTCGTAGCCATAGGTGGGGTCATAGGATACACAATTGGGTACGGTGGATGACAACAGGTGGCTGTGACCGTCCTGGTGTTGTAAACCTTCACCATTCAAGGTGGTGCGTCCTGATGTACCACCCAGCAGAAACCCTCTGGCTTGCACATCACCTGCAGCCCAGCAAAGATCACCAACTCGCTGGAATCCAAACATGGAGTAGAAAATATAAAACGGGATCAGCGTACAATCATGATTGGCATAGGAAGTGGCCGCCGCCATCCAGGCTGCAAATGCACCGGCCTCAGTAATACCCTCTTCCATTACCTGTCCATCCTGGTCTTCGCGGTAATACATGACTTGCCCGGTGTCTACAGGCTCATAGAGCTGCCCCACCGATGAGTAGATACCGAGTTGACGGAACATGCCTTCCATGCCAAAGGTTCTAGCCTCATCCGGCACAATCGGGACGACTCGTTCCTTGATCGAGTCGACGCGCACCAGGCTAGACAGTAAGCGGACAAATACCATGGTGGTGGAAATTTCCCGCTCACCACTGCCTTTGGTGACCGACTCAAAAACATCGAGGGATGGTATTTCCAGCGTTTCGAATTTTGTTTTCCGTTGCGGCAAGGGACCACCGAGGTTGGCCCGGCGCTCTCGCAGGTAACGCATCTCGGGACTGTCTTCCGGCGGCTTGTAATAGGGCACTTTTTCAAGGTCCGAATCCGGTAACGGAATATCAAACCGGTCCCTGAAATCTTTCAGCGCTTCAATGTCCAGTTTTTTGACCGAGTGAGTAATATTCTGCGCCTCACCCGCCGGGCCAAGGCCATAGCCTTTGACCGTTTTTGCCAGGATCACGGTGGGCTGGCCCTCGTGTTTGGTTGCCGCTGCATAGGCCGCGTAAACTTTGTAAGGGTCATGACCACCCCGATTCAGCCGATAAATATCCTCATCGGTCATATTCTCAACCAGCCTGGCGACTTCGGGGTACTTCCCGAAAAAATGCTCCCTCGTATAGGCACCATCATGACTCTTGTAATTCTGGTAGTCCCCGTCCACCGCTTCGTCCATCCGCTGTTGGAGCAGCCCTTTATCGTCCTGGTCAAACAGCGGGTCCCACATCCTGCCCCAGATCACCTTGATAACGTTCCAGCCTGCACCGCGGAAGACACCCTCGAGTTCCTGGATAATCTTGCCATTACCCCTGACGGGTCCATCCAGACGTTGCAAATTACAATTGACGACGAATATCAGGTTATCAAGCCCTTCCCGACCGGCCATTGCTATTGCACCGAGCGATTCCGGCTCGTCCGTCTCGCCGTCACCGAGAAAGCACCAGACCTTGCGATCCGAGGGTTCGGCTAATCCCCGGTAGCCGAGGTATTTCATAATATGGGCCTGGTAAATTGCCTGTAATGGCCCGAGCCCCATTGAAACCGTTGGGAATTGCCAGTAATCAGGCATCAACCATGGGTGTGGATAGGAAGACAGGCCATCGCCATCAACTTCCTGACGGAATTTGTCCAGCTGTTCTTCGGTCAGCCTGCCCTCAAGGAAAGAGCGCGCGTAAATGCCGGGCGCGCTATGGCCCTGGAAGTAGATTAAATCACCTTCCTGCTCTTCTGTCGGTGCGCGAAAAAAGTAATTGAAGCCCACATCGTATAGCGTGGCACTGGATTGGAAAGTGGAGATGTGGCCACCGAGGGTGGCGTCCTCAAGATTGGCCCTCATGACCATCGCCATTGCGTTCCAGCGAATCAATGATCGCAATCCCCGCTCCATAAACAAGTCACCCGGCATTCGGGCTTCTTTTTCTACCGGAATCGTATTTCGATAAGGGCTATTGATCGAGTACGGGATCTGCGCCCCGGTTTCCGTTACACGCGAAGATAATCGTTGCAGTATGTACTGGGCCCGTTCTACTCCTTCCGTTTCAAGGACGGAATTGATCGCCGACAGCCATTCTTCAGTCTCGACAGGATCCAGGTCTTTGGCTCTTTCGGACATCTCGTGTCTCCCACTGGTCAAGATAGTGACCCACAACCGACAAGGTGTTTCATGCTGGGCGAACTATAACGCAATCAACAGGTTTACGCTTAGCGAGATACACCAGGGGCGCCGGTTACCGACCGTCTCGCCTCCTCAATTAACTGGCAAACTCTTGCGATGCCGTCTCGCATCCGCGGGCCTGGTCTTGAAATCAAATTGGGGTCGATGCTCGCAATCCTGCCCTCCAGTATCTCAAAGGTCTGCCATTTTTCTACCCAGGATGAAGGTGGTGCACCGGGCACGCGGGTAATGATAATGAGGTCAGGACGCCCCATCACGACGGCTTCTTTACTGACCAGGGGAACCGGGGTTTTGAGCTCCGCAAAGAGATTGCTGCCGCCACACAAAGAAATAGCCTGGCCAATCAGGTGCTCGCCATTGACCGTGTACAAATTTTCATCCGAAATCTGGAAAAACACCCTGGGGTCGACACGATCCTCGTGATTACCATGTAAAAGCGCAAGTCTTGAAAACGCTTCATCGAAGCCCGCCGCCAGTTGTCGACCGACTTCGCCCTGCCCCAATAGTTTCGCGATTTTGACAATGCCTGGTCCGATATCTTCAAGCCTGGGGGCTTCGTTGTAGTAGACCGGTATTCCAAGGGACTCAAGCTTTGTAAGTGCACGGTTGGAACCACCTGTACGCCACGCAAAGATAATATCCGGAGCCATGGCAAGCACCGCTTCTACATTGATAGAAAACGCATCACCCAATCGAGGAATTGACTTGGCAGCCTCAGGGTAATCCGAGTACTGCACCGTACCGACGACCCGGTGGCCGACACCCAGTTCAAACAGGATTTCGGTCAGGTGTGGCGCGAGACTGACCACGCGCACTGCGGGTTTAGCGAGGCTGACTTCGCGCCCAACATCGTCCAGGACCGTTATTGGATCGGCGCTGCTGCCAATCGACCAAAGCAGTACTGCGTACAGCAGGTAACGCGACATTGACTCGTTCAAAGGCCAAGAATGGTGATGAAGGCGGCAATCCCCAACCAGCCGAACAAAGTACGGCCCAATAGTTCCTTGAGTTCCAGATTTGACTCCTCGGTCTCGCGCACAAACGACTCAAGGTCGGAGGCCAGGGAAACATTGCCAACGGCCGAATTTGCAAAACGCGCGAGCACCCTGTCTATCGGCTCGCGGATGTCAGAGATTGTGCGCAACCATTCATCAAAGCAATTACCGAAGTGGCCGAGCAGAGCAAAGACCAGTCCCGTCACACGCGCTGCAGGCCATTCCAGCCAATACAAGACCAGACGGCCAGGCTCTGGCCCAGGATCATCACGATGCATGACTTCATACTGCCGTGTGAGGATGTAAAGCAAGGCGCCTGCCGGACCGAGCAACAGATACCAGAACAGGGCAGGATAAAACCCCTGGAAAATTTCATAGACAGAGCGCTGCCTGAAGTCATCCTGTCGTGTTCTCGCCTCATCCAGCCCATCTTGGCTGGCAAAGCGCCGTAGCCATTGCGCCTGCTCATCAAACAATGCACTCGTATCAATGATATCGATCGCGTAAACGAGCGTGACCAGTGACAAGGCAAGCCATACAAGACCAAATAGCCAGCTATGAACCTCCAGGGCGACCAGCCACAGGAGGAGAACCGGAAGACCCACGCATAGCAGGTACCTTATATTCACGTTGGCGACGCGCTGGTGCAGCTTCGCGACAAAGGATTCAAATGGCACCACGGCTCGAACCGGGTTGCTACCAACCCAGTTGCGGTAAAGAAACACCATAATCAGGACTGTAAGAAACTTCATCATTTACTCCACTGATCAAAGGCCAACCGCTGTTCGCAGGCGCGGCCAGTCAAAGCCTGGGCCAGGATCTGTCTTGCGTCCAGGAGCAATATCACTGTGTCCTACAATGTTCGTCCTGACGATACCATACTCATGGCACAGCGCCTGGCAAACCCGGGCAAGGACATCATACTGGACACCACGATAGCCATTCTTATCGGTTCCTTCCAGTTCAATACCAATTGAAAAGTCGTTGCAGTTGGTCCTTTCCATGTAGCAGGACTCACCAGCGTGCCAGGCTCTTTTATCGAATGGGACAAACTGCAACAGGTATCCGTCTCGTCGTATCAACACGTGACTCGATACCTTAAGCCCGGCGAGGTCAACAAAGTCGGGATGCTCATCCACGTCAAGACGGTTACAGAACAAAGACTCGATATAGTCACTACCAAAATGACCAGCTGGCAAGCTGATTGAGTGCACCACTATCAGGCTGATTTCATCGCCAGGGCGCTCATCACAGTTGGGGCTGGCACAGAACCTGGCGGCGCTCAGTAAACCGTTCGCAATTTCCATATCTTCCTGAACCGACTGCCGTACAGGCATATTAACAATTCGAGCTGGTGATTTGTGAAAATCGGGCCCGGGCGCAGTTATACTGAGTCAGACTAATTGCAAGTGCTCGAAGGCTTCCAGATAAGGCGTGGTGAATGAACCTCAAAAGGACCGGTAACGGAATGATTGCCCTGGCCTGTATCATCGGCCTCGGATTACTGACCATTTTTTTTGGCGAAGTCGAAGAACATCGACGCAATCCCAACCAGGAACCGGATTCTCGCATTGGCGCCAACATGATTGAAGTTGCCCTGGACCAAAATCGCCAGGGGCATTATGTCGTAACAGGTGCGATCAATGGCATCCCCGCTGAGTTCCTGCTGGATACCGGGGCAACTGATGTGGTCATACCAGAGGCAATCGCAAACCAACTCGGGTTAGCGCGTGGACGCGCTGGCCGCGCCATGACGGCCAATGGCTATGTTACGGTTTACCAAACCCGAATTGATCACCTCGCTATCGGTGAAATCGTCCTGCATGACGTGCGCGCCAGCATCAATCCAGCAATGCCACCACCTGCAATTTTACTTGGCATGTCCGCCCTGACGCAGGTCGAATTTGTGCAGCAGGGAGATTCACTTACACTGCGACAGTTTGGAAGACGGGACTCCAATGGATAACGACTATTTGCAGGGCCTGGCCGAAACGGTCGCAATCGCGCTCGACGAGGACATAGGCAGCGGCGATATCACCGCAAGGCTAATCCTGGCAAACACCCGCGCCACCGCCGAGGTGATAACTCGCGACGCCGCAGTTCTTTGTGGTCAGCCCTGGGTCGATGAGGTTTTCCGTCAGGTGGATCCGGACCTTTTGAGCACCTGGTTCGTCAATGACAGTGAAAGGGCTGATCCGGGTACTACCCTTTTCCGCGTGTCGGGGGCTGCAAGAAGTATTCTGACAGCCGAGCGAACCGCACTGAACTTCCTGCAAACCCTGTCTGGAACTGCGACCAGAACGCGCCACTATGCCGATCTGATCAAGCATACTGGTACCTATTTGCTTGACACCAGAAAGACGCTTCCAGGTTTACGCAAGGCCCAGAAGTATGCGGTCAATTGTGGTGGCGCCAAAAATCACCGTATGGGTCTTTATGACGCCTTTCTCATCAAGGAAAACCACATTATCGCGTCCGGCTCAATTGCTGGCGCCATCAATAGCGCACGTTCAATTGCACCCGACAAACGCGTCGAGATCGAAGTCGAGAACCTCGATGAATTCAGGCAGGCAGTCGATGCCGCACCTGACTGGATTATGTTGGATAACTTTTCACTTGCTGACCTGCGTACCGCTGTCAACGCCATTAATGACACCATCAAACTAGAGGCATCCGGTGGAATCGAGTCAGATCAGGATCTACTGGCAATAGCGGAAACTGGTGTCCATTACATCTCGGTGGGAGCGCTGACCAAGCACTGCGATGCAATCGACCTGTCGATGCGCATCATCGAGCAACCATAGTGAGCCGTACCCATGCTGGCCTGCTTCATCTGGCAATCACTCTGGTGATTCTGTTGATCGTGGGCTGGGTTGTCGTGTTCAGGTGGTTCCCGTCATTTTTTGTCACTACCGACGGTGGCTGGCGTGGCTTGCAGATCCTGGTCGGCATACAACTGGTTGTCGGCCCCATGCTGACACTATTGCTATTCAAGCCTGGCAAACCTGGCCTCAAATTTGATCTGGCCCTGGTCGGTATCCTGCAAGCCAGCACGCTTGTCGGCGGACTCTATATTATCCATAGCGAGCGGCCGCTTTTTCTTGTCTACTATGAAGATCAATTTTATAGCCTCAGTGCGGACACCTTTACAGAGTATGGTGTGTCGGTACCATCTTATCGCAGCTATGGGTCGGTATCCCCGGCACAGGTTTACGTGAGGTTACCCGACAGCCCAATCGAAGAAGCCAACATTCGCAGGATCCTGTATCACGACAAGGTGCCACTCTGGGTCTACCGCCCGCTGTATCAGCCACTGTCAGAATACATGGAGGTCGTCTCCCGGCAAGGCGCGAGCGAGAACGTCATCAGGCAGCAGGATACTCACGGTGAACTCGACAATTGGCTCGAACCAAAGACTGGTGTCTTCGATGACTATGCGTTCTTTCCGCTGCATTCCCGATTCGCCAATGTGTACCTTGGCATTCGAACATCAGATGGTGCGCTTATTGATATCCTGGACG
>JBBDIT010000070.1:35410-37165 GCA_040880285.1 Pseudomonadales bacterium
AATGTGTACCTTGGCATTCGAACATCAGATGGTGCGCTTATTGATATCCTGGACGTGGCTCCGTTTCACCTCATCGACCAGAGTGGGTTAGAGCAGGCCCATTAGTCGCTCTAACGCCGATTCATCATTTCTCGCCCTGGCACCACGCAGCACCCGCAGGGACAATTCATACCTTTTTTCATGGTAATTGCCGTGCTTCAGGTTGATGTAAGGAAGCGCTTCATCAACCAGGATGCGGTAAGCCTCTTGTTCACGACCCACGCTCTTAAGAAAGTCTGCCAGCTCCAGGTAAGATTCAATATCGACCGGCGCAATCTCCACACCGTCGCGTAGTAACCCCTCTGCCGTGACATCAATACCCTCGACGTCCTGGAGCCAACTATTTTGCGCCAGGAACTCAGCGCAATAACTCCTGATGCCCAAAATGAAGGGGTTTAACCTGATTGCTTCCTGGCACTCAATTGCCGCCGCAATAGCGAGGCCGCGCCTCACAGCTGGATCATCCTGCTCATCAAAAGTCTGCCGATAGATGGTCGACATGGCGTGGCGGTTCATCCAGTTATCACTTCTAACGGATCGCAGAAATAAAATGGTATCGCGATAGGTATAGAAATTATCACCTATCCTGCTAACAATCGGTATTCGCTTGTGATTCAACACAAGATCTGTGCTCACCGCGTCAAGTACGGGCATCGCACCAATTACAATTGAGCCGAATACGATGGCACCTCTTGTAAGGCGCGGGGACCTGATGGTCGTTCGGCGCCATCGGATGAGCCCTGTAAGGCCGATATATCTTGCAAACAACAGCCCCAGCATCATCTGAATTTGTATCTGATAAAGCGGGAAGTTCATCAGCGCATGAACCAGCGCTGTGCCCATCGCAATTATCAACAAGAAAGGCTCAACATCTTCGCTCTGACGCCACGCAAGTCGGAAGCTTTGGACAATCAGACCGTAAACCAGTAAGGAAACGAATGCACCAACGAACAGGACAAGTAACGGGCCACCTTCCGACAACATCTGGACGTAATCGTTATGGGCAAAATTACCAGCGGTTCCAAGGTCCTCGATAGTGCGCACCGTCGGATAGTGGGCTTTAAAAGTGCCCAGTCCGCTGCCAAACAACGGATAGTCCTTGTAGATTTCTATCGCACCCTGCCATTGAAGCACTCTGGATTGCCATCCGCCCGTATCCAGAGAAAACCCGGTTTCACGGCCCTGTCTTGCTTCCTCCCAGCCGCCTGCCAACGAGTGAACCAGGGTGAATGAGATTGCGACGACGACCATAACAGGGAGCAGCCGCGTACGAATCTTCTCGGCTCGAATACCAATGACCAGGGAGAAAACAAGCGCGGCAAAGAACACCAACAATCCCGCGCGAGAAAAAGCTGCAAATACCGCCGCAGAAAAGACAAAGAGGCCCGCCAGCACTACATATCGATATCGCTTCGACGCGGTCAGGTAGAGCGCAAGACAGGTAAAGAAAAAAAGATTATTGATAGCTGCCCAGGTGTTGGGATCAATGATGGGCCCATTCGACTGCGTCCGGCTTACCACAAACTCGCCAAGGCCCCAGAGTGCAGAGGCAGCACCCGTCAAAGCGAACAGTCCAGCCAATAACTTCCAGTTCTTGTCCGACAGGTCTGCAGACAGGAAGGTGACCATCACAAAGGTGGCGAAGACCCAGGCGAAGTGAGAACTGTTTTCGGTCAGCGTACTTGTATATACCAGCAGGATGAGTAGGCCAACGTA
>JBBDIT010000070.1:37265-45432 GCA_040880285.1 Pseudomonadales bacterium
AACTGTTTTCGGTCAGCGTACTTGTATATACCAGCAGGATGAGTAGGCCAACGTAGGCCAACAGGACGTAATGAACCGGGCCCCAGCCAAATTCGTCACCACCCGTTATTCGGCACAGCCGATAAGCGCAGGCCGCCAACAGCAACAAGGAAGCTATAACCAACTCAGGGTTGGTGGGCCCGCCAATGTATGTAAACGACACGGCGTAAGCGGCCGCCATCGGGCCAATCACGACATATTCTTTGGACATCTGGCTAGATTCTCACAAAGCGATGGCAGGATACGTCCAGTCCGTACATGGTGCCGGAAAGAGGACTCGAACCTCCGACCAATTGCTTACGAAGCAACTGCTCTACCAACTGAGCTATTCCGGCACGGCCGCGCATTATAAACGCAATTGCACGAGGGATTGAACCTGAACGCTGCCAATATCGAGCCAGATTCCATCGCTATCCATGGCAAGCCAGATCACGGACAACTGGCACCAGCAAACGCTACACAAACGGTCTGGTCCGGGTATTGTGAATCCACGGCGGTGACATAGTAGCCACCACCCCTTGTGCACAGCGGATCGGCAGCGACCACGCCACACACCGCTTCATAGGTTACGGTGGTACTTTCAGTTCGGGGATCCCAGCCCAGCAAAGCTTTTAGTCCGCCGGCGGCATCAGGATCCAGCGGATCGTATTCCCCCTGTACATAACGCCGTCGATCTCGCGCAAAGTCGTCCTGAAAAACTCTAATCGTCTGGATATTCTGTCGCAGCGTTGCCTCGCGTGAAGTCTTGATATAGTCCGAGTACATGGGAAATGCGACCGCAGCAATGATCCCGATCACGGCGACCGCCAACATCAGTTCGATCAGTGAAAAACCCTGAGCCTTATTCTCACTTCCCAATCTCTTCATTTTCTGGCCTTCTCTCAAGCATACGTCACGGTAATATACCAAAATCACCTACAAAAAAGCCGGGGAAACTTTCGCATCCCCGGCCATTTTTGTAACCGTCTGCTATCAGGTACCGGGCAAGCCAGGCCTGACAACCTCGATATTACATTTCAGATGCCGCGATAACAGTAATCGTCGCCAAACTGAGGTCCTGATAGGCAGGACGTGTGATCGTAACGGAATCGGCTCCGGAGACCGCGACACCAACGACACCCGTAGCACTGTCAACTGCTGCCCCGTATGCATTAACCTGTGCACCTGGCGCAAAGTTACCAGCCGGGTTAAACAGATTAATCCAGCCAGAAACCGTTGAAGGTGTCGTGATAGTCAGACCCAAAGCGTTCTGGGTATTGCCTTTCACATAAGTGGTCCGCGCCAGACGAATAGATTCTTCGTAGTGAGAATTCACTTTCGTCATGTTAGCTGTCTTGATGTAATCCTGGTAAGCAGGCAAGGCAACTGCGGCAAGAATACCGATGATTGCTACCACAATCATCAATTCGATCAAGGTAAAACCTTGTTGCAGTTTGTTAGTCATTTGAACGAGCTCCAAATTTTTAGTTGGTTTACTGACTGCAGGATTTCCACCTTGCAGGCCAGGTGGAGTAGATAAGAGCAACTTTTGTGCCACCCTCAATTGATACCGAATCAACCACTCATCGGGAGAAATCAGTGATTTGGGACATTCATGGTCATCTGTTACGTACTAATGATACACATTTGGCGTCAAAATGTGACGTATCGGGTCACCTTGCCGCCCTTCAGCAGCTGATCGGATAACGTTAGGTGGATTTGGACTCCGTGGGAGCCGTAATTGTCGACCTGGCCGGCTCTCGACAGGGTTAAAGGTCAGATGTACACTTTTTCGGTATATAATCCCGGGCTGATTACAACGCTTGCTCCCCTTGAGTATACGGGCCACAAACACAGCAGGAACTAATAGATATGGCAGCGAACCCAATTCAACTCAGCGGGCTTGCTCGACGATTGGTCGAAGACAACTTGCTCGAAGACGTGGCAGCAAGAGAGGCCTCTGAGGAATCCCAGAAGAGTCGAGTTCCATTCGTCAGTCACCTGGTCCAGAACAATCTGGTCAGCGCCAAGGATATTGCCAATGCGGCCTCGGAAGAATTTGGTACGCCGCTTCTTGATATCAGCGCGCTTGATGTGGAATCCATTCCCCGGAATTTGATCGACGAAAAATTGATCCGGACAAACCACGCCATACCAATCTACCATCGTGGTAACCGCTTGTTCGTTGCTGTCTCGGATCCAACCAACCGTAAAGGCCTGGACGAAATCAAGTTCCAGACAGGGATTGCAACCGAAGAAATTCTGGTGGAGGAAAACAAGCTAAGCGCCTTCATTGAAGCCTTCCTTGAGTCGCAGGAAGGTGGTGGTCTGGGCGACCTGGGTGACGAAGACGTCGATCTCGACCTTGAAGCCGTCGATGAAGAAGGTGGTGGCGGCGAAGAGGAAGATGTCGGCAGCGCTGCCGATGACACGCCGGTTGTAAGGTTTATCAACAAGATGTTGATGGACGCCATCAAGGGTGGATCCTCAGACCTGCACTTCGAACCTTTTGAGAAGGCTTATCGCGTCAGGTTCCGTACCGACGGTATCCTGCATGAAGTAGCACGACCGCCGGTAAACCTGGCCCCAAGAATTTCAGCGCGCCTTAAGGTTATGTCGCAGATGGATATATCCGAACGCCGTGTACCCCAGGATGGGCGCATTAAACTCAAAATTTCCAAGTCAAAGGCCATCGACTTCCGGGTCAACACCCTGCCAGTGCTGTTTGGCGAAAAGCTGTGTCTTCGAATTCTCGACCCAAGTAGTGCCAAGATGGGTATTGATGCGTTGGGTTACGAGGAAAACCAGAAGCAGTTGTACCTTGAGGCCCTGCACAAGCCACAGGGTATGTTTCTGGTAACCGGGCCAACCGGATCCGGCAAAACCGTCTCGCTGTACACGGGGCTCAATATCCTGAACACACCGGAACTGAATATCTCCACCGCTGAAGATCCGGTAGAAATTAACCTCGAAGGGATTAATCAGTGTCCGGTAAACCATAAGGTCGGGCTCGGATTCAGTGAAGCGTTACGCTCATTCCTGCGGCAGGACCCTGATATCGTTATGGTGGGTGAGATCCGGGACCTTGAAACCGCGGAAATTTCCATCAAGGCGGCCCAGACCGGGCACATGGTAATGTCTACGCTGCACACCAACAGCGCCCCTGAAACCTTGACTCGCTTGCGAAACATGGGCGTCCCGGCCTTTAACCTTGCCACCTCCATCAACCTGATCGTGGCGCAGCGATTGGCCAGGCGACTGTGCGATTGCAAGGAAAAACTTGATATACCCAAAAATGCGCTGATGGAAAAAGGATTCACCGAGGAAGACATTGATGCTGGCCTGGAAGTCTACGGCCCCAAAGGCTGCGATAGATGCGGCAAGAGTGGCTATAAGGGCCGCGTGGGAATTTACGAAGTTGTGAAGATCACCCCGGAAATCCAGAAGATTATCATGGAAGATGGTAACTCGATCCAAATTTCGGAAATTTGCCAGAAACAGGGATTCAACAATATTTTCCAGTCCGCGCTGATCAAAGTGAAAGATGGATTGACCAGCCTCGAAGAAGTTGATCGCGTCACCAGCGGACACTAATAAGAGAGTATAAAAAATGGCAGCTGCAAACACCGTATTTGCGTGGGAAGGAACAGATAAGTCCGGGAAGAAAACCAAGGGCGAAATCACCAGTACCAACGCAAACGTGGCCAAGGCCGAACTCAGAAAGCAAGGTATCAACCCGACCAAGGTTACCAAGAAAGGTGGTGGGCTCGCCTTCCTTACCGAGATGGGGCAAAAAGTTTCTGCCTCGGATATTTCCCTGTTCACCCGCCAGCTTGCTACCATGATGAAAGCCGGTGTGCCACTGGTGCAATCATTTGAAATTGTCGCCGACGGTATGGACAATCCGGCGATGCGGGATCTGATCCTACGGATCCGCGACGATGTCTCCTCCGGTAATTCCTTCGCCTACGCGATCGAGCAACACCCGCAGCATTTTGACGACCTGTTCTGCAATCTAATCGAGGCGGGCGAGCAATCCGGTGCGCTTGAAACGATGCTTGATCGTCTGGCAACCTACAAAGAGAAAACCGAGGCCCTGAAGGGCAAGATCAATAGCGCCATGAAATACCCGATCGCGGTATTGGCAGTCGCAGGTATCGTATCCGGTATCCTGCTCATCAAGGTAGTCCCCCAATTCGAAGAGATTTTCGCAGGCTTTGGCGCCGAGCTACCCGAGTTCACCCAGATGGTTGTGGACATGTCACGCTGGATGACGTCCTATTGGTACACGGTGGTCGGCGCGATGGCCGCTGCATTCTTCGCCTACAGGGAAGCCCACAAGCGCTCCCAGGCTATCAGGGATGGCCAGGAACGATTGATGCTCAAGCTGCCTGTGCTCGGCGATATCCTTGATAAATCCTGTATCGCGCGATTTGCCCGAACGCTGTCGACCACTTTCGCTGCCGGTGTGCCTCTGGTGGATGCGCTGGAGTCTGTCTCCGGTGCTGCCGGTAATGTCGTCTACAAGGAAGCGATCCTCCAGATTAAAGAGGATGTCTCAAGTGGTATCCAGCTCAACTACTCCATGAAACAGGCCCAGGTATTTCCCAATATGGTGATCCAGATGGTGGCGATCGGTGAAGAATCCGGTGCACTGGACGGAATGTTGGACAAGGCCGCAACTTATTATGAAGACATGGTCGACAATGCAGTGGACGGGCTTACCAGTTTGATGGAACCATTGATTATGTCGTTTCTGGGCGTGGTCATCGGTGGCCTGATTATCGCCATGTACCTCCCAATCTTCTCGATGGGTGATGCGATCGGCGGTGGCGGCGGCCACTAGGTCCTAAAGCTCCAAATGATGGAATATCTTGCCGCGCTGCAGGCAACGGCCCCTGTACTCGTATACCTAATCATACTTTGCTTTGGCCTGATGGTCGGTAGCTTCCTCAATGTTGTGATTTACCGCCTTCCCGTCATGATGGAACGGGAATGGCAGGCGCAGGCCCATGAGCTCCTGGAACTACCTCACCAGGCATCGGAGAGCCCATTCAACCTCCTATGGCCCAATTCACGTTGTCCCGGGTGCGGCCATAACATCAAACCCTGGGAAAATATCCCTGTCATCAGCTATCTGTTCCTGCGTGGACGCTGTTCCAACTGTGGTATACACATATCCCTGCGTTATCCGCTAATTGAGGCGCTAACGGGCATCCTGACCGTCCTGGTCATTGCTCACTTCGGCTTGACGCTGGCCGGAATTGCCGGCGTTGTGTTGACCTTCGGCCTCATCGCTGCTTCGATGATCGACTATGACCATACCCTGATACCCGACAGCATCACCTTGCCCCTGCTGTGGCTGGGGCTCATCATCAACTACTTCGACGCAATGGTTCCCTTCGCTGATGCATTCTGGGGCGCAGTGGCGGGTTACCTGATTTTGTGGACGATTTATCACCTGTTCAAGCTCATCACTGGCAAGGAAGGAATGGGCTTTGGCGACTTCAAACTGCTGGCGATGCTGGGTGCATTCATGGGTTGGCAAATGTTGCCACTCATTATTATCCTGT
Source organism: Pseudomonadales bacterium (assembly GCA_040880285.1). Lineage (GTDB taxonomy): Bacteria > Pseudomonadota > Gammaproteobacteria > Pseudomonadales > Azotimanducaceae > JANQJA01. The sequence continues at coordinate 42,857 of JBBDIT010000070.1, forward strand.
CATCGTTTGCCGGTGCCCTGATCGGCGGATCCCTGATTGCTTTTGGCCGCGACCGTGCCAAACCCATTCCATTCGGTCCCTATCTCGCCATCGCCGGTTATATCGCGCTGATCTGGGGCGACGAAATTACGTCAAAATATCTTCAGTTCGCGGCTGTTTAGGTATGGGATTTGTTGTCGGCCTGACCGGAGGCATTGGTAGCGGAAAAACAGCGGTATCAGACCGATTCGCGGCCCGGGGAGTTACGGTCGCAGATGCTGACGTTGCCTCAAGGAGAGTAGTAGAACCAGGAACCCTGGCCCTGGCTGAAATCGAGGCACACTTTGGTACCGGTATACTCAATTCCGATGGCACCCTGGACCGCGCCGCCCTGCGGCAAATCGTATTTTCCAGCGCAAACCAGCGTAAGTGGTTAGAAGGCGTCACAGTTCCCGCCATCATGCGCGAACTGACGCGAATACTATCGGCAAGTACTTCCCGCTATAATTTGCTGGTGCTCTCAAGCGGCGGCGGCCGATCGCCCCTGGCGCAGCGCAATCTTGTCGTCGATGTGCCCGTGGAAGTGCAGATTGAACGGGTGACAAGGCGAGATCGGAACACGCCGGAACAGGTCAAGGCAATCATGGCGGCCCAGCCTTCACGGGATCATCGCCTGGCTTACGCCGATGATGTAATCGTCAACGACGGTTCCCTCGACGCGCTGGAAGGTCAGGTTGAGCACCTGCACCAACGATACCTTAAAATGGCTGAAGATTATGAGTGAACTGACCGTCAAATGCCCCATCTGCGAAAAGAACGTGCGCTGGATGAAGGACAATATCTACCGACCATTTTGTTCGGAGCGTTGCCAGCTCATCGACCTCGGCGAATGGGCCAGCGGGAATCGCTACATACCCGAAGACGCCGACTATGACGACATAGCCGCCTCGGACCTCGATAAAGATTAACCACCAACCCGTCTGTCGACAAAGGCAGTCGACAAAGGCAGCGCCCGCATCAACGATATTGTCGATTGCCCTTAAGTTCGATACTCCGCATTAATCGTTACATACTCATGAGACAAGTCACTGGTCCAGACCGACTCCGAGAATTCTCCCGCATTCAGGTCAACGACAATCCTTATAGTTTCCTGCGCCATTACTGCCGCACCCTGATTTTCGGAATAGCGCGGATGTTTCTGTCCTGCCTGCATCAATTGCACATCACCAAGATAGACATCGAGCTTGTTGACATCAATGGTCACCGGCGCCTTGCCAATTGCCATCACAATTCGACCCCAATTGGCATCACTGGCATACAGGGCTGTCTTCATCAACGGTGAATTCGCGATAGCGTATGCAATCGCCAGACACTCAGCCTGTGTTGCCCCATGTTCAACACGAACCTCGACAAATTTTGTCGCCCCCTCTCCGTCCCGGACTATACTCTGTGCCAGTTCAAGACAGAGGTCATCGAGTATCCGGGCGAATACATCTGCCGATTCACCACCACTTGAAATATCGGCACCGGAAACACCGGTTGCAGTCAACATACAGGAATCGTTGGTCGAGGTATCACTGTCTATGGTAATCCGATTGAAGGACTTTCCCACCGCTTGCGTCAGTAACGCTTGTAATTGTGATTGTGCACAGCTCACGTCCGTTGCGATATAACACAGCATCGTCGCCATATTCGGCTGGATCATTCCGGAACCCTTGGCAATGCCGGTAATGGTGACGTCCCGACTACCCAGCCGGAATATTCGCGAGGCAATCTTCGGTCGCGTATCGGTGGTCATAATGCCTTCTGCCGCAACCAACCAGTTCGCCTCGGACAGCGCACTAATCACACCCGGGAGGGCACTGCGGATCTTCTCAACCGGCAATCGTTCACCGATAACTCCTGTCGAAAACGGGATGACCGCTTCAGCGGCAACACCAGTCAACTCTGACAGGGCCTTGCAGCAGTTTTCTGCATCGGCAATTCCAAGATCGCCTACACCCGCGTTAGCATTACCACTGTTAATCAAAAAATAGCGCGCGGGACTGGAAGCAAGGTGACGCTTACCCACGGTCACAGGTGCCGCCGCAAACAAACTACGGGTGAAAACGCCAGCGGTGGCACTGCCCTCGGCGAACTCAAACAACACCAGGTCGTTAGAATCGTTTTTCTTGATACCACTTGCAACAGCTGCCAGCCGGACACCGGGCACCGCTGAGAAATCAACGTTATGGATACCTACGGCCATCGGCGTTACAACTGGCCGTGACAAGACTTGAATTTTTTACCCGATCCGCAAGGGCACGGTTCGTTCCGACCTACCTTCCGCTCACGTCTGACAAAAGGTGTATTACCGCTACCGGTGGCGGCAGCAGGCGCTTCCTCAAGTGCGTTTGCATTCTGGTGGTTGAATTTCAAACGACTCCTGGCCTCTTCCTCCCGGCGTTCACGCTCGATAGCCACAACATCTTCTTCACTTTGCAGCTGGATGCGGGCCAGTGTCTTGATGACATCAAGTTTGACATCATTTAACAACTGCTCAAATAACTCGAAGGCTTCTCGCTTGTATTCCTGCTTGGGTTGCTTCTGCGCATACG
>JBBDIT010000070.1:45532-55297 GCA_040880285.1 Pseudomonadales bacterium
AATAACTCGAAGGCTTCTCGCTTGTATTCCTGCTTGGGTTGCTTCTGCGCATACGCGCGTAAATGTATGCCCTGACGCAGGTAGTCCATCGCCGCAAGATGCTCTTTCCAAAGCGAATCCAGAATACGCAACATCATTTGCTTTTCAAATACCCGTATCCCTGGCCCAATCACCTCAGCCTTGCGCTCATACTCAATTCGAATCGACTCGATAATTTTCTCGCGCAGGTTTTCCTCATGCAGGGATTCATCTTCATCGAGCCAATGTTGTACCGGTAACTTTGCGGCGAATTCGGTCTGCAGAGCCTGTTCAAGGCCGACTACATCCCATTGCTCTTCAATGCTCTGGGGTGGGATGTAACCATCAATAATCTGGTTAATCACATCATCCCATAGCGCCGTGATCGTGTCAGAAACATCTTCTGCCTCCATCAGCTCATTACGCTGTTCATAGATCATCTGACGCTGGTCATTGGCAACATCATCATACTCAAGTAATTGTTTTCGAATATCGAAGTTCCTGCCTTCGACCTTACGCTGCGCCTTCTCGATCGCGTTGGTCACCATCTTGTGTTCGATGGCTTCTCCCTTCTCCATACCGATACGCTGCATCAGCGATTTGACCCGGTCCGAGGCAAATATTCGCATCAGGTTGTCATCCATGGAAAGATAGAAACGAGACACGCCAGGGTCACCCTGCCGACCAGCTCGACCACGCAGTTGATTATCGATGCGTCGGCTTTCATGTCGCTCGGTACCTATCACGTGAAGTCCACCCGCGTTAATCACGACTTCGTGATTATGCCTCCACTCCTCACGAATTTTGTCGACTTGCTCCTGGGTAGGATTTTCCAGTTTTGCAACCTCTGCCTCCCAGTTACCACCGAGGATAATGTCAGTACCGCGACCCGCCATGTTAGTCGCAATCGTTACCGTACCAGGATGGCCCGCCTGGGCAATAATTTCAGCTTCATGCTCGTGAAACTTGGCATTTAATACACTGTGTTTGATTTTCTTCTTATTGAGCAGGTCAGACAGTCTTTCAGAAGACTCAATCGAAGCAGTACCTACCAATACCGGCGCCTGCTTTCCGATCGCCTCATTAATCGTCTCGACGATCGCCTCATATTTCTCTTCAATGGTTAGGTAAATTAGATCATTGTGATCGATACGCACCATCGGTAGGTTGGTCGGGATCACAACAACATCAAGGCCGTAGATCTGACGAAATTCAAATGCTTCCGTATCCGCGGTACCTGTCATCCCCGCTAATTTTCGGTAAAGCCTGAAATAATTCTGGAACGTGGTAGAAGCAAGCGTTTGTGTCTCGTTAGTAATCGGCACATTTTCCTTGGCCTCTATTGCCTGATGGATTCCGCCGGACCAACGTCGCCCCGGCATGGTTCGTCCAGTATGCTCATCGACAATCACGATTTCGTTGTCCTGCACGATATAGTCGACATCACGCTGGAACAGGGCGTGGGCTTTTAATGCGTTATGCACATTGTGCAGCAAGGACAGGTTGGCGGTACCGTAAAGCGACTCACCTTCCTTTAACAACCCGTTTTTTATAAGCAGCGACTCTACTCTCTCGTGGCCCTCTTCTGTCAATTCGACATCTCGCTGCTTCTCATCCACGTAATAGTCACCGGGCGGCTCAATACCGTCTGCTATATCCTCAGCAGTCTTTTCCTGCCGTTTTAGCTGTGGTGCGATTTTGTTGATGAATTTGTAGATCTCCGAACTATTTTCAAGACCTCCTGAAATAATCAGCGGCGTTCTCGCCTCATCGATCAGAATCGAATCTACCTCGTCGACAATCGCAAAATTGAGCGGTCGCAAGACTCGCTCCTCAAGGCTAAACGCCATATTATCGCGCAAGTAATCGAAGCCAAATTCATTGTTCGTGCCGTAGGTAACATCAGCCTGATACGCCGCTTGTTTTTCTTCATGCGTTTGACCGGAATAGACTACCCCAACGGTCATCCCCAAAGCCTCGTAAATTGGCCCCATCCATTCGGCGCCCCACCTGGCGAGGTAATCATTGACCGTCACCAGATGAACACCTTCACCGCTGATCGCGTTCAGATATAGCGGCAAGGTCGCAACCAGCGTCTTACCTTCACCCGTACGCATCTCTGCGATCCTGCCCTCGTGCAAGGTAATGCCACCTATCAATTGCACATCGAACATCCGCAGTCCAAGTGCGCGTTTACCTGCCTCACGCACTATTGCAAAGGCTTCAGGTAGCAGCTCATCCAGGGTACTGCCAGCCGAGAGTCGCTCTTTGAATTCCTCACGTTTCGCTTTTACTGCATTATCATCCAACTGCTCATACGCTTCCTCGAGCTCGTTGATGCGCTTGACTACTTTGCCCATGCGCCTTAACTCGCGGTCGTTCTTGCTACCTACGATTTTCTTGATGACCTGAAATACCATGATCGGATGTCTCTAACTCGGTGAGGATCGGATTAACTACTGCAAGCGGACCGCCGCGGAGGGCAGTCCGGTCGGGTCCGCCCACAACGCGGGCCCGCGCAATCAGGATTTTACGTCACCGGCTGGCGCGGTGAATGTAGGAAGACGGATCGACCACGCGACCGTTCTTGAAGACTTCGAAGTGAACATGGGGTCCGGTAGAGCGACCACTGCTACCCATGGTTGCGATAACCTGGCTTTTTTTGACGATATCGCCAACTTTGACCAGCAATTCCTTGTGATGTCCATACCGAGTGGAAAATCCACCGCCGTGATTAACCTCAACCATCTGTCCGTAGCCACTACGTGGCCCGGAATAGACGACCACACCGGCAGCCACCGTAATCACATTGGCGCCCTCTTTGCCGGCGAAATCTATGCCATTGTGCCAGGCACGACGCCCAGTGATCGGATCGTTTCGCATACCGAACCGGGAAGACATCCAGCCTTTTTCGACCGGGCGTCCGGCGAGGAATACATCATTTTGAATCTTTCGATCGATTAGCAGCGTCTCAAGTACACTCAGTTGTTGTTCCCTGTTTTCGATATCCTGGGCCAGCTGGTTAAGCAACTGCATATATTCAGGCGGTGTATAAGAACCGCCTTGTTCCGGCAATTCAGGACCACCCATAGCAGGCGGCTGGGAGAAGTCGAATTCTCCTTCGTCCAGTTTAGCCACGGTTGTGAGGCGTTCACCCAATGCGTCAAGACGCACGATTCTCGCCTGCAGCTGTGCCAATCGCAGGGCGCTGGCCTCAAGATTCACTTCCGCGTCGCGTCGCGCGCTCTCGATCGCTCGATTCTGGTCCTCGAGCACCTGACGCCACTTGCCGACCATTTCCCCGGTCAGGTTGGCCTCCCCGACCCCATGACGGTAGGACAGATAACCCGCTGCTACCGGGATACCCAATAGGCCAGCGATCGTAAGGCCAAGTAAAAAGCCGTTGGCAGTAAATGTCCTGGCCCTGCCCGAGTGATTGTCGACGATAATAAACTTCATAATCGGCTTTCTTCTCTCGCCTGCTGGCGTTTAATTTCCCTGTTGTGTTGAAGTGAGGCTTCCCATAAAGCAAGCCCACCAGTTATATTCCCTTTAACTACTTAACGCTTCTAATCCCATGCCGCGTATTCCTGACTCAATTCGTAAGCCTACACAAATTATCGGCCAAAAAACGGGCACACTTCAAAATTTATACAGTCATGCCCGCGAACTACTGGCACTCCAGGCAAAAGTCCGGGCCATGGTGCCAGGAGACATCTATGTCGCGGCCTTCGATGACGGCATCCTGCATCTCATCACGCCTTCTTCCGCTCTCGCTAGTCGCCTACGCTACCATCAGCCCAAACTCATAGAAACCCTGCGCCGCAAGGACAAATTATCCATCGGGAAATTGAAGGTGACCGTCAGGCCAGATCCCATACACACTGACCCTCCCCAACGTGAGGCGATCCCGCTTTCCCCCGAAAATGCCCATCACATGGCACTAGCGGCTAAATATATCGAAGATGATGGGTTGCGCAAAGCGATGATTCGTCTATCTCATCGTGCCAAGGACCAATAAATGCACTAACTTGGTGCATTTTCAATTCAATAGGCCAACTATTGTTCTGCCAGCACCGACCGCGCATAAGCCAGCGGTACCGCGTCCGGATCATCAAATGTCACGATTTCCCAGGCATCTTCCTGTTTCAATAATTCTTCCCGTAGCGCGTGATGCGCCGAGTGGCCCGACTTGTAGCCGACAAACTCCCCGATAATCGAGTGACCCAGCAGGTACAGATCACCGATTGCATCCAGGATTTTGTGCCGCACAAACTCATCCTCGTGCCGTAACCCTTCATCGTTCAGCACCCGGTATTCGTCCACCACAACCGCATTGTCGAGGCTTCCGCCCTGGGCCAGATTTTGTTCCCGGAGAAACTCAAATTCCTGCATCAACCCAAAGGTACGGGCCCGACTGACCTCCTTCACAAATGACGTCGTACTGAAATTAACGCTGGCGCTCTGCTCCTTGATCACGGCATTGTCATACACAATAGTATGGCTGACTTTGAAACCTTCGAACGGCTGCAACAAGGCGCTCTGGTTATGCCACCTTACCCCCTCAGGGCCAGTGACACTCACTTTCTTCTTGATTTTAATAAACTTTTTGAGGGCCCGCTGCTCGGCTATGCCGGCAGATTGGATCAGGAAGACAAAGGTCGCGGCGCTGCCATCCATAATCGGCATCTCGGGACCACTGACCTCGACGTACGCATTGTCAATGCCAAGACCGCTGAAGGCGGACATCAAGTGCTCGATCGTGGCGATTTTTTGGCCACTTTCGCTGGAAATCGTGGTGGCCAGTGTCGTGTCACAGACGCACCGGCTAAGAGCAGGAATCTCCACCGCGGGATCTGTATCTACCCGCAAAAATACAATTCCAGTATCAATCGGCGCAGGACGCAAGGTCAGGTAGACCTTCTCTCCCGTGTGTAACCCGACTCCAGTCGCCCTGATAATATTTTTAAGCGTTCGTTGGTTAATCATTCTTATTGTAAGGTCCCCAAAAGCGCGCGAAATGGTACCAGAATTTCGCCCCATAACCTACCCGGACGACATTCGGTACCTCCCTCCCCTCGTTCTTCTTATCTTCCTCTATGGGTAGAACTTCGACTACGGTCTCGCTTATTAGTTCTTTGCCATACCGGAGTGAAATCAGGCAATTTTCACGCCAACTGAGCTGCGGCGGCGGAGAATCCTTCGCCTGCCGCACGGGCCGGAACTGTCCTTTAGTCGGCCTGACGCCGCAGAAACGCCGGAATATCCAGGTACTCCATATCCTTGGCGTTGCCAGGCTCATCGCCATGGCTACCCTGCTTACGCATGACCGTCGGCTTATCGAAGTCCCCATAGTCAACAGTACCGTCACCGGCAACCTTCTTCTGCGTGTTATCCACAACCTTCTTCGGCTTCTCGGCGCCAGTATTACCTAATCCGGTCGCAACTACTGTGACCCGGATCTCATCTCCCATCTCCGGGTCGATCACCGTACCAACCACCACAGTCGCATTTTCCGATGCAAATTCTTCGATCGTGGCACCAACCTCAGAGAATTCACCCAGGGAAATATCTGCATCAGCGGCAATATTGACGAGGATCCCTCTGGCACCGTTGAAATCGATATTCTCAAGCAATGGGCTACGAATAGCGGCTTCTGCCGCCTCACGTGCTCGATTTTCGCCCTTCGCGCGTCCGCTGCCCATCATCGCCATGCCCATTTCCGACATCACCGTCCGGACATCGGCAAAGTCCACGTTGATCATGCCGGGGCGTATGATCAGGTCCGCAATACCCTGGACCGCACCGAGAAGCACATCGTCGACGGCAGCAAACGCCTTCAATAACGGTGTTTCTTCGCCCATGATCGACAGAAGCTTCTCATTGGGAATGGTAATCAATGAGTCGACATGCTGGGACAAGTCACGAATACCCGCTTCAGCGAGCGCCATACGCTTCTTGCCTTCAAAAGCAAACGGCTTGGTGACCACTGCCACTGTAAGGATGTCGAGACTACGAGCGACTTCAGCTACAATCGGCGCCGCACCAGTTCCCGTACCACCTCCCATACCGGCGGTGATAAATACCATATCAGCCCCTTTCAACACTTCGGCTATCCGATCCTTATCCTCAAGGGCGGCATCGCGCCCCATGATCGGATTGGCACCGGCACCAAGGCCTTTGGTGATTGACGTACCCAACTGCAGAAGCGTTTTCGCAGAAAGGCTGTGGAGTGCCTGGGCATCCGTGTTGGCACAAACGAATTCCACTCCGGCAATATCCTGGTTGACCATGTGCTGGACGGCGTTACCACCGCCACCGCCGACACCGACAACCTTGATAATCGCACTTTGTGGCGCGCTATCGACTAGTTCGAACATAACCAAACCCTCCTCAGGTTCACTCTTTTAATAATTACCCATTAACCAGCTTTTGACTTTTCCAACCAGGCCGTTCATTCCCACATTGGCAGGAAGCACAACGCCATCGCATTGCTGCCTGGCGCCATACAGCAAAAGGCCAACGGCAGTGGAGTAAATGGGATTACGGACAATATCCGTAAGCCCGGTCACACCTTGCGGTTTACCTATGCTGACCGGCATGTGGAATATCTCTTCTGCGAGCTCAACAACCCCTTCCATCTTGGAAGTCCCCCCCGTCAACACGACACCCGCTGCGATAAGATCTTCAAAGCCACTGCGACGCAGCTCAGCCTGTATCAACGTAAACAATTCGTCATAACGTGGCTCAACTACTTCTGCCAGCGCTTGACGTGAGAGATCGCGGTCGACGCGATCCCCAACACTCGGCACTTTGATCGTCTCATTCTCCCCGGCGAGGCTGGCAAGCGCACACGCATACTTGATCTTGATCTCTTCAGCGTGTGGCGTCGGCGTTCTAAGCGCCATGGCGATATCATTGGTGACCTGGTCTCCCGCAATCGGGATGACTGCGGTGTGCCGGATCGCACCATCGGTGAAAACTGCAATGTCGGTGGTTCCGCCGCCAATATCTACCAGGCAAACACCCAGGTCCTTCTCATCTTCGGTCAAGACCGCGTAACCCGACGCCAATTGTTCTAATATGATGTCCTGCACTTCGAGCCCACACCGGCGTATACACTTTTCAATGTTCTGTGCAGCATTCACCGCACAGGTCACCAGGTGTACCTTGGCTTCCAGTCGTACTCCGGACATGCCAAGGGGTTCCCTGACCCCTTCTTGCGTATCGATCACATATTCCTGCGGCAGGATATGGAGAATTTTCTGGTCAGCAGGTATTGCTACTGCCTGGGCAGCATCTATGACACGTTCAATATCCGGCTGGAAAACTTCCCGGTCCCGGATCGCCACAATACCGTGGGAGTTAAGGCTCCTTATATGGCTACCGGCAATACCCGCATAGACCGCATTAATCTGGCAACCGGCCATCAATTCCGCTTCCTCGACGGCTCGCTGGATCGATTGGACCGTGGACTCTATGTTGACCACGACCCCTTTTTTAAGTCCTCGTGACGGGTGACTACCGATACCGACAATTTCGACGTCGCCTTCCGGCGACATTTCTCCCACGATGCAAACCACCTTGGAAGTACCAATATCAAGCCCGACGATCATCCGATTAACGATTGAACCTGTCATAGTCTGAGTTCTCTCTGCGAATTATTCGTATTAGCTAGTGAAAGGCCCGTTTGTGAGTCTTTCCAATCAACGGCAATCCCATTTGAGTACCGCGTATCAATCTGCTCAATGTCGTCGAGTCGCTGATACAACCCGCCACGCTCAACAACCAGCAGAAATCTCTGAATCCTTTCCATAATATTGTCCTTGCCAATCAAGACCTTGACTCCTTGCCCGGTTGTAAACTCCCAGGCTCCACGCTCATCAAATACAAGCACTTCTATCGACTGGGCCGACTGGGTCAATGCCTTTGTCAAATCGTGATACTGTTGCATCACTTCTCGTTCGCTTGAATCAGGGCCATAGAGGTGGGCTAAATCCCCCGGCACAAGATAGGGTGACGTAAAAACCTTTCCCTTATCATTAACAAACGCGTCGTCATTCCAATAGGCGATCGCTTGCTCTTCCGACACCTTGATTTCAATGCGATCGGGCCAGTGCCTGGCCACGTCTACTTTGTCAATCCACTCCCTGGCTTCGAGTATCCGCTTGATGTCCCCCAATTCCTTGATCTTCAATCGATTAACGACCAGTGTATTGAGAATTTCTGTGCGCTGGGCTTGCGACAGGTCACCGCCAACGGCCAAAAAATTCATATCAAGACTTACCTCTTGTGCAGCACGCATGCCGAACGCAGCGACGCCAACCAATACCAGGACAGCAATATTGAATTTCAGGTTTTTCATGCCGTGACTCTCCGGCTATTCCATCTGGATCTGAGCAAGTGTGCAAGTTTACTTGTCTCTCCAGCACCTTGCGTAAGCACGAAGTCACCAGCACTAACGATTTCTTCAAGGTGATCGGGTACATCCTCGACATTGGGGACGAACGATACGTCAACGTTGCGCCTTTCAATCGCCTTAAAGAGATCGAGGCCGGTAGCGCCATTAATCGGCGCCTCTCCTGCTGAATACACATCCATTAATACCAGGCAATCGACGCTGGCAAGGACATCCACAAACTGATCGAATAACTCTAACGTGCGCGTATATCGATGTGGTTGGTAAACCATCAGCAACCGGCTATCCGGCCATCCCGCACGAACCGATTCAATGGTGGCTCGTACTTCACTCGGGTGATGGCCGTAGTCATCGACGAGAATAAAGTCGCCGTCTCCCACTTTAAAGTGCCCGTGGATCTCGAATCGGCGTCCAACGCCGCCAAAATTGGCAAGACCCGACACTATGTCTTCATCAGGAAGTCCTTCGTCTGTGGCAACCGCCACCGCGGCAACGGCGTTCAAGGCATTGTGCCGGCCTGGCAAGGCCAGCTGGATCTCAAGTTCTCCTGCAATATCCTTGCGTTGAATATAGATGGTCGACCGGCCGGCAGATTGGCTGAGTTTCGTAATGCGAATATCCGCGTCACTGTCGAACCCATAAGTCAGTACGGACCGCTTCACTTGCGGCAATAAGGACTTTACGACCGGGTCATCGATGCAGGCGACCAACAACCCGTAAAATGGCAAGTTGTGGATAAATTCCAGGAACGCTCGTTGCAGTTTTTCAAAACTGCCCTCGTAATAAGCTAAATGGTCCCTGTCCACATTGGTCAGTACTACAACCATCGGTTGAAGGTGCAGGAAGGATGCATCAGACTCATCTGCTTCCGCGACCAAAAATCGACTCGCACCCAACCTGGCATTGCTTTCGGCGCTATTTAACAGTCCGCCAATGACGAAAGTAGGGTCGAGACCGGCCTGGGCCAACACCGACGCGATCAGGCTCGTGGTAGTGGTCTTGCCATGCGTTCCGGCAACGGCAATACCGTAGCGATAGCGCATGAGCTCACCGAGCATTTCGGCGCGCCTGACAACAGGAATGCGCCGCGCCATGGCCGTATCCACTTCGGGATTCCCGGCACCGATAGCTGAAGAAGTCACGACCACGTCGACGCCCTCGATATTCCTGGCTTCGTGACCAATACAAACCCTTGCGCCCAGTTGTGCCAGCCGCTTTGTTACCGCAGAATCGACCATGTCGGAACCGGAAATCTCGTAGCCCTGGTTAAGCAGCACTTCAGCAATACCACACATGCCGGCACCGCCAATCCCGACAAAATGTATGCG
>JBBDIT010000070.1:55397-69773 GCA_040880285.1 Pseudomonadales bacterium
CCAATCGCAATGAGTGCCTGCGTCAGCTGGTAACCACCGCCGTACTGATGCTCCCAGGGATTGGCGAAGACCGTCAGGCGCTCAAGCCTGTATGGCTGCCACACCGCAATAACGACGGTGGTAACCAGCGCAAGTGTGACAATCGGGAGAAAGTGTCGCAGGGGCACACCGGCCAGAAAGATTACGCTCATTACCGCTGCCATAATGACGACCGCAGCACCGAAGTCAGGCTGTTGCAAAAGCAACGCAACCAACGCCATAACCAGCACCAGTGGCTTGATAAAACTTGAAAGCCGGGTCGCAATTTCCTCTTTATGCCGCACCAGGTAGCCAGCAATATAAACAAGCACAAACAGCTTGATAAATTCAGAACCCTGTAATGAAAAAGCGCCAAATGATATCCATCGTGTACTGCCATTTACTTCCTTGCCAATACCCGGTACCAGAACCGCAATCAGGAGTGCAAAACTCACCAGGAGTAATAGCCAGTCCAGGCGCTGCCAGAACCTGACCGGCACCATTAACATGGCAGCACCTGCAGCCAGTGCAACACCCATATAAACGCCATGCTTGATGAGCATATAAAATGGGCTACCGTACATTTGTGCCGAAATTTCCGTCGACGCCGAGGCAACCATCACGAGCCCCGTCAGCATTAGCGACAGGAAGGTTACGGCGATCACCGGATCCACCGGCCAGCTCCGCACTGGTGTCGCGATCTGTCGTGCACTGATTGGATTGGCCATGGTCATGAGGATTCCTCCCCACTCAGAACGAGCTGCCGGAAGGCTTCACCCCGGTGTTCAAAGTTTTTGAACTGATCGAGGCTCGCGCATCCAGGTGACAGTAACGCCAGTTCCCCTGCCTTTGCGGTGCTTTTAATCCGCGTGACCACGTCAGCGAGCGTCTCGAATAGCTGAGGATCACATACGCCTGAGATTTGGCGCGCAATATTGTCCCGGTCTACACCATACACAAGGACGCCAACAACCCGTCCCTTGAGCACCGCTGCGAGCGCACCAAAATCTGCGCCTTTATCCTGACCGCCTAAAATCAGATGGATCGGACGATTTTCGACCGCAAGCCCCTCGACCGCGGCAATTGCAGATCCAGGGTTCGTTGACTTCGAGTCGTTGATATAGGTGACGCCGTCAATCGTTGCTACTACTTCACATCTATGCGGCAATCCGCTGAAACCGCGAAGCGCTTGCGTCATGGCATTAAAATCCCAGTCAAGAGCGGACCCAATCGAAAGGCTGGCAAGCGCATTGAGGTAGTTGTGTCCGCCCCTGACCGGGAGCTCGTTAACAGAAATAATCCGTTTATCGCCCTGGCAGAGATAAAGCTCGCCTTTATCGCGGCGCACTCCGAAGCTCCTTGCATCAGTTGGCTCATCGCTACCAAAAGTAATGACCCGCTCGACTCCCGACAAGTCGAACGGGTACATTACGTCCCGGCATAACACGGCAACTTCGCAGTGACGATAGACGTTTGCTTTTGTCTCGAAATAGGTCTCAGCATCTGGATATCGATCGAGATGATCGGGCGTCAGGTTCAGGACGACTGCTACTTTGGACTTTAGATTCAGCGCCGTTTCCAATTGGTAGCTGGAAGCCTCAATGACGTAAAGCGAATAACCTTTCTCAAGCAGGTCAAGGCAGGGCGTACCAATATTCCCACCTACCCCGGCATTAACACCAGCTGCCTGTGCCATGGCACCCACCATTGCGGTCACGGTACTCTTGCCGTTTGACCCGGTGATTACGATGACGGGTGCATCTGCCAACTCCGAGAACATGGCGATGTCACCGGTGACAGGTACACCTTTTGCAATCGCGACCTGAACCGCTGGTAGTGAGCGTGGCACACCTGGGCTCAGCACAATTTCCGAGGCCGACATCAATCCTGCCTCAGTCACCTTTTCACAGCTGACATCAGGAGCGATCTCATGCAAATCCGTTAGCCCCGGCGGTGATTCCTTGTGGTCCATTACAGAAAAAGGTATCCCGTGACGCGCGAAGTAGCGCGCGCATGAAATGCCTGTTTTCCCTAATCCTACAATCACTTTAGTTCCTGCCACCTTGAATCAAACTATCCTTCACCGAAGTGTTTTCTGACTTCCACATGATCACTGAAAGCATGTCGTTTCCCCCCCACAATCTGGTACTCCTCATGACCTTTACCTGCAATCAGCACGACGTCGTTTGGGCCTGCTTTATCCAGCGAATATTCAATTGCCCTGGCGCGGTCCGGTTCGATATGGATATTTGAAAGGTCCGAAACCTCAGCAAGGATGTCTTCGATAATCTGTCGTGACGGCTCACCCCGCGGATTGTCGTCGGTGATAACACCCTTGTCGGCAAAAGTTGCGACGATCTGGCCCATTAGTGGACGCTTACCGCGATCACGGTCGCCACCACAACCAACGACGCACCACAATTCGCCAATGCAATGTCTTCGAAGTGCGATCAGTGCCTTCTCAAGCGCATCCGGCGTATGGGCGTAGTCAATGACCACCAGGGGAAATCCAGTATGCTTGAGTGGTTCCATCCGACCGGGCACGCTCGGGAGCTGTCCGGCCAACAGCATGGCTGCGGTGATATCCTCTTCAAGCAAACCAAGCACGGCGAGGACCACCAGCAGGTTATTTACATTGAAGTCACCGAGCAGATTTGCCGAAACTTCACCACTTCCCCAGGGAGTGACAATTTGCGCGTCGAATCCGTCACTGCGAAACAGCAGGGATTCACAATGCACATCTGCTCCGCGATTTTGCGCACCATAGGTTATTACCTGAACGTCACTTGACAGGGCTTTTATGAAATCACCAGCACAGTCGTCGTCCAGGTTGATGATTGCGTTTTTCAGTCCGGGCCATTGAAACAGGCTTTGCTTGGCACGTTTGTAGTCGCCAAAGGTGTCGTGATAGTCGAGATGGTCCCGGGTGATATTGGTAAACACAGCGATGTCAATGGCCGTACCGTTTAACCTGCCCTGGGAAAGTCCGTGGGATGAAGCCTCAATCGCCACCGCGCTACAGCCCTCGCTCAGTAATAGAGCAAGTCTGGACTGGAGACCAATCGCGCCGGGTGTAGTTAGACCAGTATCTTTTAATTCACCCGGAACTCCGCTACCGAGCGTTCCGATAACGCCACACTTCCTTCCGACGGCATTGAGCGTTATTGCAACAAACTGACTGCACGAGGTCTTACCATTGGTACCCGTTACTGCGACCACCAACATTTGCCTGGAGGGTTCGCCATAAAACCGGCTGGCTATCTCACCTTTGCGTGTGGCGAGGTTCGGTACTTCCACAATGGGGATGTCGAGCGTTGTCTCTGGCGCAGGCGGCTCACAAAAAATAGCCGCTGCAGATCTCGCCACCGCTTCTGGTATAAATTGACGACCGTCATTAACGATGCCCGGAGCTGCAATGAATAAGTCACCTGCAGCAACACATCGACTGTCGTCTGTAATACCCTTGACCGAAAGGTCGACAGGAGTGGTTATGCCGGGTATCAATTCACTCAACATACGTTCCATTCAAGCCGCCTCATCTATCAGCGTGGGCGGCACGTTCAAGAGCCGCAGGACACCGGCTATAACACGAGAGAAGACCGGTGCAGCGACCGCACCACCACCATATTCGCCATGTTTCGGGTCATTGATCATAACGACGCCAACAATCCTCGGATTCATCGCCGGCGCCATGCCGGCAAAAAACGCGAGGTGACGCGTGTCTTCATAGCCGGATTTACCAACCTTGCGAACAGTCCCCGTCTTGCCGGCGACGGTATACCCATCAACGCGCGCGCCGCTTCCGGTTCCATCCATGATCGCCTGGTGGAGCATCGCTCGCAGCTCCAGCGCGGTAGAGGCGTTAAATACTCTCGTTCCCTTTGTTTCTGCACTGTGTAAAAGTGAGAGTTCGCGATGAACACCTCCGTTGGCGATTGCCAGGTACGATGCCGCCAGTTGCAAAGGTGTCACCGTGAAACCGTAACCATACGCAAACGTTGCTCGCTCGATGTCCTTCCACCTTCTATGGTTAGGCAAAAAACCACTACTCTCGCCCGGAAAACCAATGCCTGTACCCTGGCCATAACCAACGCTCTGGAACATGCTCCAAACGTCGTACTCATTCAGGCTAAGGGCCAACTTCGTGATACCAACCTGACTGGATTTGGCAATAATGCTGCCTAGATCAAGTACACCGTAATTACTGGGATCAGGAATCGTCTTACCGCCAACATGTATGAATCCCGGACTGGTGTCGATTTCAGAATCGGCAGTGTAAGCGCCGGTCTCGAGGGCAACCGCTACTGTGAAAGGTTTAACGGTGGACCCGGGTTCAAATACATCGGTAGCGGCGCGATTACGCACCGTATCCAACTCAAGGCTGGCACGATTATTCGGGTTGTAGGATGGCTGATTTACCATCGCCAATACTTCACCGGACAAAACATCGAGAATCACGAAAGATCCGGACTCTGCGTTGTGATAGCTCACTGCTGATTTCAGTTCGCGATAAGCCAGATACTGCAATCGAAGGTCGACGCTCAATGTAAGCTCTTTTCCTGGCCTGGCTTCGGACACGGGTTTGATGTCACGAACGATCTGGCCATACAAGTTTTTCAAGACCTTCTTTTTGCCTGGCGTTCCCTGTAGCCAGTTGTCATAGGAAAGCTCAAGCCCCTCTTGTCCAGCATCATCAATATTGGTGAATCCGATAATGTGTGAAGTCACCTCCCCGGCTGGATAGAAGCGGTGATACTCCCGCTCTGCATATACACCACGAATGTCCAATGACAATATTTTCTCCGCTTCCGGCGGCGGCATATGACGTCGTAAGTAAATGAAGTTCTTGATTTCGTTCTTTTTGAGCCTGCCTTCAAACTCCTTCGGCGCAACGTCAAACATGAGCGCCAATTGATCCAGGTTTTGGGTACCATCGAGAAGTTCGGCTGGATTCGCCCACAAAGAAGTTACCGGTGAGCTGATCGCCAGCGGCTTGCCCTTCCGATCTTTGATCATGCCCCGGTGAGCGTTAATCCTTTCCATACGAATGGTCCGGGCATCACCCTGGTCTTGCAGAAAATCCCCGTCGACAAACTGCAGAAGAACAACACGGGCAGACATCGCCATCACCAGCAACAAAAAAATTACGATGACGAACTGGACTCTGCCGAATGCAAAAATCTTCACTTTGACACCACGATGACATCGTCAGCATCTGGCGACGTCATTCCTAGTTCATTTCGTGACACCAGGTCAACACGTGGATAGTTAGCCCACGCGCTCTGTTCCAGCAGGAGTCTCTCGAATTCGCTATCAAGGAAGTCCTGTTTCGCCTGCAAAGTTTGTAAATCTCCATATAATTTTCGCGTGGCGTGAGCACTGTAAACCACCGCCAATGACGAGAAGACCAATAACAACAACATCAAACAGACGCTGAATTGCGGCCAGGCAGTGAGCCACACCACAACCCTGAATGTGAGGTTATCTCCCAGCCAACTGACAAGGTTCACAGAGGACTTCATAACTTCTCTGCCACTCTCATGATCGAACTCCGTGCACGGCGGTTTCTTTGGACCTCCTCGTCCGACGCTTTGACTGGTTTGCCCACGAGCCTCATGGATCGCTTGATGTCAGCATCACGTATTGGCAGCCGGTCGGGTAATTTCTCCCCCCTGGCCATATCACGCATAAATCGTTTGACGATCCTGTCTTCCAGCGAGTGGAAGCTGATCACGACAAGCCGACCACCCATCGCCAAAACATCCAACACCGTCTCCAGACAATATTCCAATGCATCCAATTCGTGATTGATATAAATGCGGACCGCCTGGAACGTGCGCGTTGCCGGATGCTTGTGCTTCTCTTTCCGGGGCACCGCATCACTGATAATGCGCACAAGTTGTGCAGTAGTTTCCAGCTTCTCTGCCTGGCGAATCTCAACGATGGCGCGCGCAATACGGCGCGCAAATCGCTCTTCACCGTATCGGCTGATAACCTGTGCAATCTCTCTTTCATCGGCACGCATAAGCCACGCTGAAGCAGTCTCGCCAGTGGTCTGGTCCATCCGCATATCAAGAGGGCCATCCCGGTCAAAACTGAATCCTCGTACTGCCTCGTCTAACTGTGGGGACGAAACCCCAAGATCCAGCAGCACTCCGTCGACGGGCTTCATATCATGGGATTCAATAAAGTGAGCGACATCAGCAAACGAACCATGCACGACCACTACTCGCTCATCGTGCTGATAACGCTCCCGGGCGTGGGCAATCGCGGCTTGATCCTTGTCAATAACCATCAGGCGTCCTGCGCTGGTCAAACGAGCAAGTATTGCCTCACTGTGACCACCTCGGCCATAAGTACAATCCACAAAGCGTCCGGATGGATTTACGATCAGCGCATCCGCCGCCTCATTCTTCAATACTGTTTCGTGAGCCGTCATGGATGCCTTACCCCTGGTCAAAGCGACAGCGTTTCGAGTTCGGGCGGAAGTTCAAGGCCAGACTTGTCGTCCAGCCAGGCATCTCGCCGACTAACCCAGTGTTCTTCGCTCCAGAGCTCAAGTTTATTACCCTGGCCCAGCATTACAGTTTTCTTGTCCAGATTTGCATAGAGACGTAACGGTGGCGGAATCAGGATACGACCGCTGCCGTCCAGTTGAAGGTCGGTAGCATGACCAATCAGCAAGCGCTGTACCCGGCGAGAGGCCGGGTTGAAACTTGGCAAGGCCTGTACCTTGCGTTCGATATCTTCCCACTCCGGTCTGGGATAAATGAGCAGCGCACGCTCATCAGTGTCTATGGTTGCAACCATTTCACCGTTACAATGAGCGAGCAGGAAATCCCGATATTTAACCGGAATCGCAAGGCGACCCTTGGCATCAAGATTTATATTGTTGACTCCCCTGAACACTGATTCCGTCCTGACTTATTGATGGTGTGATTGCATGGGCCGGGTTTTTATAGATATCGCGAAAACCCACTATTTACCACAATTTCCCACTATTTCTCACCGTGCACAATAAGAACGGGGCCTTGCCTTGTCAAGCAGCCGCAAAACTAAATTTATCTTTAAAACACAATGACTTAGGCAAAGTTTCAAACATTGCCTGTAAAGCTATGGAATAAGGGCTATTAATACATAAGGATAAGCTTGTAACTTAAAGTAAAACATTAAGTTATCGCTCGTTTAGACTATTCTGGAATTAGAAATGAGAATTTTTATAACGAAAGGACGTGGCCAGCGCAGGCGGTCCTGGATATCAAACGGATTCCGGGGTCAGAAGCACCATTTTGTCGCCCGAAAGTGAGAGCCAGCCTGTAAGCCGGGTTCTGTCGTGGACAATCATTCATCTGGGATGTACGTCGCCGTACACCTCTAGCGACCTACCCGAATCCATTGCGGGCCACAACTAAGGATTCCTATTTGGTCTTGCTCCAGGTGGGGTTTACACTGCCGCGAACCGTTACCGGACGCGCGGTGCGCTCTTACCGCACCATTTCACCCTTACCAGGCGGCAAACCCCCTGGCGGTATATTTTCTGTTGCACTGGCCGTGGGCTCACGCCCCCCAGGAGTTACCTGGCACCTTGCCCTGTGGAGCCCGGACTTTCCTCCCCATAGTATCCAGATGGATAACAGGAGCGATTGTCCGGCTGGCTCTCGCGCGCAAGCCTACCGGTTTTTCAGGGAAAGTGCGACTTCATACAGATGTTTTCGATTGACGCCAAGTATCTGACTCGCGAGCGAGGCGGCGGTTGCGGGCGAGACCTCTGTCAACAGGATTTTCATCAGCTCCACTTCATCATAGTCAGCCCCGTCGCCTGACGCTCCCTTGACGACTACGACAAATTCGCCTTTTTCCGGTATATCCCCGGATGCCACCAGGCTAGCTGCCTCACTTACCGTACCGGTCCAGACTTGCTCGAATTGCTTGGTGAGCTCCCGCGAGACAGAAACATCACGACCACCACCAAATACTGACATAAGGTCCGCCAGCAAGGCTTTGATACGATGA
This sequence comes from Pseudomonadales bacterium, assembly GCA_040880285.1. Classification (GTDB taxonomy): domain Bacteria; phylum Pseudomonadota; class Gammaproteobacteria; order Pseudomonadales; family Azotimanducaceae; genus JANQJA01. The sequence continues at coordinate 63,429 of JBBDIT010000070.1, forward strand.
GGCGCTTCAAAAAAAACCATCGTGCGCGGTTCCCGCAACAAGTCCTTGAGCCGCGATTCCCGCTGCTTTTTTTTAGGCGGGAGGAAACCTTCAAAACAGAATCGGTCTGTAGGCAGGCCTGAAACCGAAAGTGCCGTTAACACCGCGCTGGCTCCCGGCACGGGTGAGATTTTGATCCCTGCTTCAATTGCTGACCGGATCAATCGATACCCGGGATCTGAAACCAACGGCGTGCCTGCATCGCTGACAAGGGCAACCTGCTGGCCCTGCGACAAGAGGGTAATCAGCTTTACGGCTGACTCGGATTCGTTGTGTTCATGGTAGGCAAGAAGCGGAGTTTTGATGTGGTAATTGTCAAGCAGGCGTTTGGTATGCCGTGTATCTTCCGCGGCGATCAGATCAACGTCCTTTAATATCGCCAGTGCCCGCGACGAGATGTCAGCTAAATTACCGATCGGCGTTGCGACCACATACAGAACACTCATACAGATATGCCTTACTTTTCAGTCTGGACCTGGCAGCGACATCCCGGCTGACATTGGGTTTTAATCCTACAGCCACAGAACGCCAAATGCGTTAGGATCGGGGATCAAGTCGTGGTGTTTGCTGTCTCAATTTTTTGTCACGATGAACTATTGTATAGGTTTTATCCTCGTGTATACGGGTTTAATCGAGTACTGGCACTTATGAACAAGAAGTTAATCCTGGTGAGCATCCTGATAATCTTTGTGGCCGGGTGCGCGACAGGCCCGTCGCAAGATCCCGTTGGTATGGAATCGGGTCCAGGAAAGGACGGCGCCCTCCTGTCGGCCGATGTCGAGCAACTGCTCGCGAGTGCTGCGCGCTCATCGCAACCTCGTGCTACCGAACTCACCATTCGCGCCGCGGCGGTTGCCCTTTCGAACAACAACAAGGAACAAGCGGAGAGCATTCTCGATACTGTCTACACCGAAGACCCCAAGCTGGTCAGGGAGTATCTCTTCCTGAAAGCCCGCATCGCTGTCGCTGACGGTGAACCCGCATTGGCACTTCGAATTCTTGAAGACAAAAGGATCCTCGCCACGGTATTGACCGACTCGGACCAGGTGCAGTTAGGGCGAATTCGGGCAGTGGCATACCACAAGGGTCGTAGCTATCTTGCAAGCGCAAAGGAACGAATATTTTTCCACGACCTGCTCGATCCGGAGGATCAAGCTGAAAATCATGAATTGATTTTCGACGCCCTGATGGAATTGCCAGTATCCACCCTGGCCAACCAGGCAGAGAGCGCCATCACCAGTGATCTGAGAGGCTGGTTATCGCTCACCGCGATGACCAAGCAATACCAGAATGATCCTCTGCAGCAGCTGGTCGCGCTGAATCGATGGAAGAAGTTGTGGTCCCGCCATCCAGCTGCAGAGAGGCTGCCAGCAAGCCTCAGGTTATTGTCGCAGGTGGTAACTGAAGAACCAAAAATCATCGCGCTGTTACTGCCCCTACAGGGTGATCTTGGTCCCTTCGGACGCGCGATCAGGGACGGCTTCCTGGCCTCGCACTACGCATTTAACAAGGACGCAGAAATCAGGGTATATGACACAGCACCGGAAGAAATTACTTCCGTACTGGCAAGAGCAAAAAGAGAGGGAGCTGAAATTGCCATTGGCCCACTGGATCGGGCTAATGTTGCCATCCTCGCGGCTCAACCTCGCCTACCCATTCCCGTGCTGGCTTTGAACAGAACCCTGGACGGCAGTGCCCATGCGGACCTCTACCAATTTGGACTCGCACCCGAGGACGAAGTTGAACAGGTAGCAGAGCAGGTGTACACAGAAGGAAAACGTAACGCACTTGTACTCTATTCCGTCGGCGACTGGGGTACGCGTAATTTCGATAGCTTCGCGGCTCGATTTACGGCTCTCGGCGGAAATATCATCGAAGCCAGGCAATATGGTGATCAGCGGGACTATTCTGACCTCATCAAGGGCATGCTCAACGTGGATGAAAGTGAGCTGCGTGCAACGGAGCTCCGAAGGATCACGGGCCAGAAATTCGAATTTATACCGAGGCGACGTCAGGATGTTGACTTTGTATTTATGCTTGCAAACCCCGAGCAAGCTCGACAATTAAAACCAACCATTGCGTTTTACTATGCAGAGGATATTCCTGTATATGCCACCTCGCACGTCTATGAACCGGGCGAGTCTCGTATCGCTGCGATTGACTTGAATGGCATTCGATTCTGCGACATCCCATGGAAACTCTCTGAAGCTGGTGGAGTTCAGGCGCAGGTCCAGAATATCTGGCCTGCAGCAAAATTCGGACTTGCCCCCTTCTATGCCCTGGGTGTCGACGCCTACCGCCTGTATCCACGTCTGCAGCAACTCAAGGACATCCCCGGTGCCAAATTATTTGGCACAACCGGCATCCTGCACTTGCGAGAAGACAATGTAATTACTCGCACCCTGATGTGGGCGCATTTTCGTGACGGTCAGGTGAGTCCGGTACCGATGATTCTGGACTCGATTGGCGGCTAGTTACTGTGACGAACGAAAAAAATACGCTCGATCTCGGATATGCCGCTGAAGAGATGGCAAGTCAGTTCCTGCAGCAACACGGGCTTGAGCTCATTTCGAAAAACTTTCGGTGTAGAATGGGTGAAATTGACCTGATCATGCGAGAAGGAAATACCCTTGTGTTCGTCGAAGTCCGATTACGCCAAACAAGGAATTACGTATCTGGCGCCGAGTCGATAACCCGACGCAAGATTGCCCGACTGCTCAAGACCGCTGAATTTTACCTGATATCACATCCGGTACCTGATCACATCGAATTTCGGTTCGATGTTGTTTCCATGGATTCTTCCATAGACTGGATCAAGAGTGCGTTTACGGCGGATCAACATTAATAAATGGTAGTCAAACGATTGGAGATGTTCATGAAACCAGTTGGTTTCCTTCTGACCACGCTACTTCTACTCCAGGGTTGCTCAGCAATCCTGCCGGCGACGGAAGACTACGGTAAACGTAGTCTCGGCACGGTTTGGGATGACCAGATGACCGAATCGCGAGCAAAGGGCCTGATCAGGCAAGCCCATCCGGACCTGACCGACGCCCATGTGAATGTAACCAGTTTCAACGGCGCCGTTTTACTTACCGGCCAGGTACCATCCGAAGAGGTCAGAAAGGTAGCAGACGAAACGGTTGCCAAATTGAGGCACGTCACCAGGGTTCACAATGAGCTGGATGTTGCCGGCCCCACTTCCATGGTCGCCCGCTCCAATGACTCCTGGCTGACGACAAAGGTGAAATCCAGACTACTGGCAGACAACACCATCAGCGGAAACAGAATCAAAGTAGTCACAGAGGACGGAGTGGTTTATCTCCTAGGATTGGTCACGCGTGATGAAGCTGACAGTGTCGTCGAAGTTGCCAGAAATGTCTTCGGGGTGCAGAAAATTGTCAAGGTATTCGAATATATCAATTAACGCATTGGGCCCGGCGTTTACCTGGCAAGACTACTTCACGACTTTCAACTTCGGCGGGCCACCCTTTTTCTTACGACCGGGCCCGGCTTTCCCTGAAGGTTCTGGGGGCGGCTCATTGGGGTCCGGGTCTTCTTTCGGGAACCACATGCCCTCGCCATTTTCTTTGGCGACAATGCCCAGCACGGCGCCGATAGGCGCATAGATTTCGTGCGCCACTCCACCAAAACGCCCACTGAATGCAATCGCATCATTACCTATGGTCAGGTCCCGAGTCGCAACAGGACTGATATTCAGTACTATTTGGCCATCTTGTGCGTATTCCATGGGCACGGACAAGCCTTCAGCACGGATATCCAGGATGAGATAGGGCGTGAATTCATTATCGAGAATCCACTCGTTGATCGCACGAATCAGGTAAGGGACAGAGGAGTTCATTGGCCAACCATACCAAAACGAGTTGATCGCCAACAGCTTCTGGCTTTGAACTAACTAGTCGCGCATATCCAGTTCAGCTTCCGAGAGGCTGGCCTGAAACGCATCACGTGCAAAGATACGGTCCATATAGTCCAGAATCGGCTTGCCCTGCTTTGGCGGAAGATCAATACCAAGCACTGGCAAGCGCCAAAGGATCGGCGCGACGCAACAGTCAACCAGCGTAAATTCTTCACTCATGAAGAATTCCTTGTCCGCAAAAACGGGGGCAATCGCTATCAGGCTCTCACGCAGCTCCTTTCGATTTCGATCGATAACCGTATCCTTGGAACGACCAGCAATTATATTGTCTACTGCACCACACCAGTCTCGCTGGATACGGTAGATAAACAAACGACTTTGCGCCCGTGCAACCGGATACACCGGCAATAGGGGAGGATGCGGAAATCGCTCGTCCAGATACTCCATGATAACCTGTGACTCATAAAGTACGAGGTCACGATCAACCAGCGTTGGTAAACTGTTATAAGGATTGAGGTCAGTCAGATCCTCTGGCATGTTGTTAGGGTCAACATCGACTATTTCGACAGCAACACCTTTCTCACACAACACAAGGCGGACTCGATGGCTATAGTGATCAGCCCCGTCGGAATAAAAAACCATTGATGAGTGTTTGGCAACGACGCCCATTAACTACCTCTCTTGGATTAGAAAACCGCACCTGACGGTGCGAATACGCCCAACAACGCTCGTGCCAGGCTAGTGATATTCTTTTTCGTACTCTCGACCAAGCAACCAGGTAAACACATAGAAGATTGCAAGGAACAACAGCACATACACGCCAATGCGTTCGCGATCCAGTCTGGCCGGCTCTGCCATGTAGTAGAGAAAGTTAGCGAGATCGTAGGCAACCTGGTCATATTCTTCTGGCGAGAGCTTACCCGAGCCCTCTTCAAGCTCAAGGGGATTATAGCCTCGATCAATCAGATCCTGCCCGCAGACCTTCTCGGTAATGTATTCATTTGTCAGCGGGTCCATCATCATGCCGCCGTTCTCTGCGACACGTGGCACACTCTTGCAGACCTTACGCTGCACCCCCTGCAAGTCAGCCAGAACATGTGGCATACCTACATTTTCAAAGACCAGGTTATTGACGCCAAATGGTCTGCTCTCATCAACATAGAAGGTTCGAAGGTAGGTGTAAATCCAGTCTGGACCACCTTTCAAATTGTTGTGCAACGTCAAATCCGGCGGCGCTGCACCAAACCAACTCTTGGCATCCTCTATGGACATGGAATTTTCCATAAGGGCACCGATACGTACATCGGGATCGAATACCAGATGCTCCAGCATAAGATCCTCAGGAATACCCAAATCCTCGGCAGTTCGCTTGTACCTCTGGTACTTTAGCGAGTGACAACCAAAGCAGTAATTCATATAGGTCTGCATACCGCGCTGAAGCGAAGCCTGATCGCCAAGGTCTGCATCCATTTCATCAAGCGGATAGGTCGAGCTGGCTGCAAATGCCTGTACGCCAGAGAAAGTAAAAATCGCGATTAGTAAGATTCTGAGTCTCATTTGACGGGCACCCTCTCCGGCACAGGTTTAGTCTTTTCAACTTTGGTATACCAGGGCATCAACAGGAAGAAGGAGAAATAGATTCCTGTGCAGATTTGCGCAAGGATCGTGCGTCCGGGTGTCGGATGAACCGTACCCAGGTAACCGAGAATAAAGAAAGAAATAACAAACAAGGTCATAAAAATTTTGCTGCCAAGACCCTTGTGACGAATCGACTTTACCGGTGATCGATCAAGCCATGGCACCACAAACAAAATCGCGATTGCACCTGCCATGACTACCAGACCCCAAAACTTGGCTGTAAGGCCAAATAACGGGTAGGTTGCAGCGCGCAGCATCGAATAATACGGAGTGTAATACCAGACGGGCGCTATCAAATCTGGTGTTTTCAAGGGATCGGCCGGCTCATAATTCGGGTGCTCAATCAAGTAGCCGCCACCATCGGGATAGAAAAACATTACCGCACAGAAGATAAACAAGAACAGCACAATGCCAGGCAGGTCGTGGCCAATCGTATAATAAGGATGGAAGGGCACGCCATCCAGGGGCTTACCGTCTTCATCCACATGCTTTTTAATGTCGACGCCATCGGGGTTGTTCGAACCAACTTCATGCAGCGCCAGAATATGCAAGAAGACCAGCACGATCAGCACCAGCGGCACCAGAACCACATGCAGCGCAAAAAAACGGGTCAACGTTACACCGGACATATTGAAGTCACCGCGTACCCAGGTCGCAAGAGCCTCTCCCACAAACGGTATTGCGCCAGCCAGAGATACGATTACCTGCGCGCCCCAGAAGGACATGTTGCCCCATGGCAACAGATAGCCGAAGAATCCTTCCGCCATCAGCGCAAGGTAAATAAACATTCC
>JBBDIT010000070.1:69873-71751 GCA_040880285.1 Pseudomonadales bacterium
ACACCAAATATGTACCAGCCGTTGAAATTCTTTGGCGCATAGTACTTTGAAAAGTGTTTCTCGTATGTCTCGGTTACCGGCAGCCGGGCATCAACCCAGTCCATAACATTTTTGAGAGATTGCTGAATTGTCATCAGGCTGTCCCCTTCTCTTCACCAATGACAATTACATTGTCTGTCTCGTAGAAATGAGGTGGTACCTCAAGGTTGGTGGGTGCAGGTACTCCGCTATAAACGCGGCCAGCCATGTCAAATTTGGAACCATGACAAGGACAATAAAAGCCACCTTTCCACTGGGGATCAAACTCCTGGGGTGCAATCTCGGGCCGAAACTTGGGTGAACATGCCAGGTGCGTGCAGATACCTACCAATACCAGAATGTCGGGTTTGATTGATCGCGTGGCGTTTTGGGCGTAGATGGGTTGTTGTTCTTCCTCGGACGCAGGGTCAGCGAGGCGGTCCGCAAGCGAGTCGAGGGCATCCAGCATTTCGTCGGTTCGCTTGATGACGAATATGGGCTTGTCCCGCCACGCAGGAATGGGCCCGAGAATATCGCCCGGGGCAAGCCTGCTAATGTCAATCTTGATAGGTGCGCCAGCGGCGAGTGCCTTGGCGCTCGGGTTCCATGATCCAACGAACGGTACAGCCAGTCCAACTACACCGGCGGTTCCAACTACAGTGGTAGCGCCGATCAGGAAATTGCGCCGCCCCTTGTTGATGCCGTCACTCACGACGTCCTCTCCCCTCTAAACACATCTGAAGATGGGCAAATCATTGACTTCAATTCTTGCCTTCCAGACTAGCACCCGGGCAGGCCATCTTCGTCAATGACGTACAAACAAACCCCGCGATTTTACCATAGTCCACGCGGGAATTGTCGTGCCTTATGCAGGAATGTTGGTGCATACCCGGCGAAATTCGCCATGTGAATAGAACACTATCGCTTGGAGAACTGCGGACGCTTTCGAGCCTTGCGTAATCCGACCTTTTTACGCTCGACGGATCGATCATCGCGGGTCACAAAACCGGCGTGCCGCAGCGTTGGACGCAAGGTTTCGTCATACTCGATCAGGGCCCTGGTCAAACCATGACGAATGGCCCCGGCTTGACCGAAGCCACCACCGCCACGCACAGTCACATTGAGATCAAATTTCTCGGTCAGCTCGACCAATTCCAATGGTTGGCGGACTATCATTCTTGCCGTTTCACGGCCGAAATATTCATCCAGGGGTTTGTTATTGACAGTAATCGCGCCTGCCCCATCAGAGATGTATACCCGCGCTTTGGCGGATTTGCGTCGTCCTGTACCGTAATACTGGGTCATATACGGGCCTTTATAGTTCTAGTACTTGAGGCTGCTGGGCAGCATGGGGATGTTCGGTGCCGGCATACACTTTGAGTTTGCTCAACATTGCCCGGCTCAGCTTGTTCTTTGGCATCATGCCCTTTACCGCCTTTTCGATCACGCGTTCAGGCTTCTGGTCTATCAATGTTTCAAAGTTAACTGATTTTATGCCACCTGGATAACCCGTGTGATGGTAGTACATCTTGTCTTCGGCCTTGTTGCCGGTGACCTTCACCTTCTCTGCATTGACAACGACCACGTAGTCACCAGTGTCCACATTGGGCGTGAACTCGGCTTTATGCTTGCCGCGCAGGCGGTTGGCGATAGCGGTTGCCATCCGGCCCAGGGTCTGGTCAGTCGCGTCCACAACGTACCAATTACGGCGGACAGTCTCGTTTTTAGCGGTATAGGTCTTCATGCTCAACCACGGGATTTGGGGAGCGCGAATATTACCGGACCCATGGCGCCTAATCAACAGCAATCATTGCCTGATTGCGGGCTGAAATTGGTCGAAATTCTCGCTATGTAGCCAGG
>JBBDIT010000071.1:0-2177 GCA_040880285.1 Pseudomonadales bacterium
GAAAAATCAGGACTTTCTACCCTTTTTTTCGATATCCATACCAAGCAGGTCAGAAAAGGCCGCAAGCGACATGGCACCATGGTCATCACCGGTCCGGGAACGTACCGCCACCTGCCCGCTTTCGACCTCCCGATCGCCGATTACCAGCAGGTACGGAACCCGCTGGATCGTATGTTCACGCACCTTGAAACCAATCTTCTCGTTGCGAAGGTCGGATTCTACGCGAAAGCCTTTATTTTTCAATGTATTAGTGACTTCTTCGCAATACCCGGCCTGGCTGTCAGTGATATTCAACACCACCGCCTGTACGGGCGCGAGCCAGGGCGGCAGGTCACCGGCAAACTCTTCAATGAGAATCCCGATGAAGCGCTCAAACGACCCCAGCATGGCCCGGTGCAACATCACAGGGGTCTGGCGGCTGCCGTCCTCGGCCACATACTGGGCGTCGAGGCGCCCGGGCATGGAGAAGTCGACTTGCATGGTACCGCACTGCCAGACACGACCGAGGCAATCTTTTAGTGAAAATTCAATCTTGGGCCCATAGAAGGCACCCTCACCCGGTTGGATTTCAACGGCCAGCCCCTTGGCTTCCATCGCGTCAGCCAGGGCTTTTTCAGCCCGGTCCCAGTCGGCATCGAGCCCAACCCGTTTTTCAGGACGGGTGGAAAGTTTGGTAATAATCTCATCGAAGCCAAAGTCGTGGTACACGTGCGTCAATTCATTGATGAACTTGATCACCTCTTCCTGGATTTGCTCTTCGGTACAAAAGATGTGGGCGTCATCCTGCGTGAACTGGCGCACCCGCATCAAACCCTGCAGCGTGCCGGACGGTTCATTGCGGTGACAGGAGCCGAATTCGGCCAGGCGAATCGGTAACTCCCGGTAGCTCTTGAGGCCCTGGTTAAATACCTGTACGTGGCACGGGCAATTCATGGGCTTTAATGCATACAGGCGGTTTTCGGAGTTCACCGCGAACATGTCTTCTCCGAACTTGTCGGCGTGGCCGGATTTTTCCCACAGGGAAAAGTCCACCATTTGCGGCGTGCGGATTTCCTGGTAACCGTGGTCTTGCTGGAACCGGCGCACATACTGCTCGATCACCTGATAGATAGACCAGCCGTTCGGGTGCCAGAACACCATACCCGGCGCCTCTTCCTGGGTGTGGAACAGATCGAATTTCTTGCCGAGTTTACGATGGTCACGCTTTTCGGCTTCCTCCAGGCGATACAGGTACGCCTTCAGGTCTTTTTTGTCAGCCCAGCAGGTACCGTAGATTCGTTGCAACATTTCGTTGCGGGAATCGCCACGCCAATAAGCCCCCGCCACCTTGGTTAATTTGAATGCCTGCAACTTACCGGTGCTGGGTACGTGTGGACCACGACACAGGTCAATGAAGTCGCCCTGTTGATAGAACGATAGGTCCTCGTCCGTTGGAATGCTTTCGAGAATCTGGACCTTGTAGTCCTCGCCCATTTTTTTGAACAACTCGACCGCCTCGGGCCGGCTCATGACCGACCGATTAACTGCAAGATCGCGCCGGGCAATCTCATGCATGCGCGTTTCGATCTTCTCAAGATCCTCGGGGGTAAAGGCGCGCTCGTAGGCAAAGTCATAATAAAAGCCGTCCTCGATCACCGGGCCGATAGTGACTTGCACCGAGGGGAATAATTCCTGCACTGCCTGTGCCATCAGGTGCGCACACGAATGCCGCAGGACCTCGAGGCCTTCTTCATCTTTCGGTGTGATGATGGCAACGGCCGCGTCGGTTTCGATAACGTGCGAGGTATCGACAACCTGGTCACTCACTTTGCCCGCCAGCGCGGCTTTAGCCAGGCCAGGACCGATGGATTCAGCGACTTGTTGGATGGAGACGGGATGGTCGAATTGCTTCTGGCTACCATCAGGTAGCGTAATAACTGGCATGTTGCACCTCTCTTTCAGTGGTGACCCCTACCAAAGGCCACTTGCGTTATACGAGTCTGGCTCGTTTGAGATTATTTGTTGCGATCAAATCGCATTACTGCGGACGCCGTCTGCAGGCAGCCTGACTCTCGTGATTTTCGCCTTCGGCGAAAACACTGCCGCTGGCGATCTTCCTGCCTCTCGTGATTTTCGCCTTCGGCGAAAACACTGTCGGCGCTGACCTTCGACGGCTGCGCCGTCTGCAGGCAGCCTGG
>JBBDIT010000072.1:0-2098 GCA_040880285.1 Pseudomonadales bacterium
CAAGGTGTCGCTTTGTCTCTAGCTACAGCTAACTGGAGATCAATAGAAGAAACTAGCAACAAAATACGTGCTAGCTATATCATGGAAAAGAAGCTCACATCGGCCCAGGTAAAGGAACTGGATAAAGCTCTTCCAGAGCAATTCAAGCGACTCGATGCAGAATTCCATCAAAGAGCGGAAAAACTTGGTGCAGCGGCCGCAGCCCATGATCCTGAGCTTGCTATCTTCCACTATTCCCGCCTTGTAGAAAGCTGCGTCCGTTGTCATGCTTCATTTGCGGGCAAACGGTTTCCGGGGTTCGCTTCTCCGGAAGTAGTGGATCACCATCATTGAGCGAAACATAACAAATCGCTCGTGTGGGACGCTTGCTTCGCTGCGTGCCCCACAGCTTAAACGTTATCCCGCTCACGAGCGGATTGAACCCAATTTAGGCTGAGGTACTTCATGACGAAATTCACGGAACTCAACGCCTTGTTCATCAACACGTCGCTGAAGAAGAAGGCAGAGGATAGCCATACCAGGTTACTGCTCAATGCTTCCTCGTCGATCATGGCCAAGAACGGCGTTTCGGTCGAACACTTGCATCTGGCCGCACACGACATTCCGCCGGGCGTGTATCCGGATATGACAGTGCACGGATGGGGGAAGGACGAATGGCCCAGGATTTGGGAGAAGGTGAAAACGGCTGAAATCCTGGTTGTGGGGACTCCGATTTGGCTGGGGGAAGAGAGTTCGATCTGCCGCATACTGATCGAGCGGCTGTACGCGATGTCTGGTGAGCTCAATGATAAGGGGCAGTCGATCTATTACGGTAAAGTCGGCGGCTGCGTGATCACCGGGAACGAAGATGGGATCAAGCACACGGCAATGACCATAGGGTACGCGCTAAATCACTTGGGTTATACAACGCCGCCACAAGCCGATTGCGGGTGGATAGGCGAGGCAGGTCCAGGACCCTCGTATGGTGATGCGAAGGAAGACGGCGGACGTGTCGGCTTCGACAATGACTTCACGCAACGGAACACTACTATCATGACCTGGAATTGCATGCATCTCGCTCGGATTCTCAAGGAGTCTGGTGGCATCCCGAACGAGGGCAATAACCGTGAAGCATGGAAAGCCGGAGAACGGTTTGGCTTCGAGAACCCGGATGGCCAAACGGGATAACCAGGCGCTGCACCAGACAAATTTGCCGCAAATTGCGGCGTTAGTGAGCAAATTCCGGCCCAGCAGCACTGTTAACTAAAGTTGACACCTTCCCAGATGTGGACTACAGTTCACATCTGTTGGAAGTCTACCAAACGGATGAATTTTCTCGCTGGTTCGAGAAACTCAAGGATCGAAAGGCTAAAGCAAGGATCCAAGCTCGCATCGACAGAATTGAAATTGGAAATTTCGGGGATGTCGAGCCAGTAGGAGAAGGAGTAAGTGAACTCCGATTATTCTACGGACCTGGGTACAGGCTCTATTTTACCAAGCGATCTTCTGTTGTTGTTATTCTTCTGACTGGGGGCAATAAAAGCTCTCAAGCCAAAGATATTAAAAGGGCTAAAGAATTAGCCAAGCAACTGGAGATTTAAAATGTCTGTCAAAGTTAGTCGTTGGGATAGCGCTGAACATTTAAAAACTGACAAAGATATTCAAGCTTATCTTGAAGCTGTTCTCGAAGAAGGCGCTGATGATCCGACATTTATTGTTCATGCTTTAGGAGTTGTTGCCCGCACTAAAAATATGAGCCAACTAGCCAGGGATTCTGGTTTATCTCGTGAGGGTTTGTATAAGGCACTTTCAGAAGAAGGCAATCCCACTTTTGCAACTGTAGCAAAAATCGCCAAGGCACTTGGCTTGCAAATCAAATTCGAAACAGCAGCTTAAATGCGCACTAACAAAGCGCATCAATTCGCGCCTGGCGGCGTCGGACACTCGCTTCGCACGCGCCGTTGTGCGCGGCGTTGGGCTGCCGCAGAAAGTATGTCGTATCCGAGTGTATGCTATGTACCCGAAAGCGGACGGTCGCTAAAGTTGGGGTCGGCCGGCCGCTGCTGACCCAAAGCAGCCGTTCTATCTATTTCTCCTTGCATGTTCGAAGTGCGGGCTG
>JBBDIT010000073.1:0-29271 GCA_040880285.1 Pseudomonadales bacterium
CGAGGATTACGAGGCAATTGAGTTCAGTCCAAGCGACCAAATGGGTGAACTTATGAATCACCTTGAAGCGAAACTGAAAGGCTGAACGATTAACGTAGGAGGTGCATCATGAACAACGAACAGACGCACAAAGGCAGCTGCTTCTGCGGTGCCGTCCAATTATCCGTCTCCGGCGATCCCGCTGCTATGGGCTATTGCCATTGTGAGTCGTGCCGGCACTGGTCAGCCGGACCAGTAAATGCTTTCATTCTGTGGAAACCTGAAGCAGTGCAAATTACTCAGGGTTCGGATAATGTCGGAACGTACAACAAGACCCCACAAAGCTATCGAAAATGGTGCAAAGTGTGCGGAGGGCATATTCTCACTGAGCACCCGTCGATGGGGCTAACGGATGTATACGCGGCAGTGATACCCGGCTTTCCATTTGTCGCTGGTGTTCACGTGCATTACCAAGAAGCTGTATTGCATATCCACGATGGCATCACCAAGTTGAAAGATGTCCCTGAAGAAATGGGTGGCTCTGGCGAAAGCATCGCTGAGTAGCATCGAAACACCCAAGTATTGGAGAGCCCAACAAGGCCATGCAGCCGACGGCGAAAAGCGCCGCCGCTGATGGCGGGCGTCACGTTCACCCAGGAGGAAAGCGTCGCGGACATCCGCGCCGTCCTTCACGGGCGCTTTCATTACATGGATCGTCCACACCTTGCCTTCTGGACCGGGATTGCGGCGTATCGCCTCTTTGGAGGTCTGCTGACCGTTCGACTCCCCGAAGGCGGTGTGCTTAGTTTGGTAGAAGCCAAGGACGGTGTTCAGTTGGCACACAATGTGTACATCAACTTCCCGGATTCTACCTGGGGAAAATTCTGCCGCTGGGGCTTTGGCGCTATATGCCAGAGAGTACGAAATCGACAGCAGCGATAATTTCAGCTCTGTAATGGCTAAGATCGAAGAGCTCTCGGCCAAGCTGGTTTCGACCCACCCCAGCCATATCTTGCACCATTGCTGTAAAGCGATCGCCATCTAAATCTAGTACGGGGTTTAACTTTGAGATTGTAATATGGGCGACTGACTCGGAAGGACTGAGTGGTACTACAATGGTAGTTAGTAGGTCATCGAGCAGATTGCTTTGGATATCCAATAACCAGGGGAATTGCTCACGGCTAGCCGGATTTGAGTTCTGATAAGCGACGAACTGAGCCATCAGAACTTCCTTACGCTGTCGCTGAATGTGCCATGCTTTTCGACCTGTTCATTGTAGGCTTGAATAGCCGAGGCGTTTTCCTGGCGCCATTGGGCTCGCCGCTGTCGACGCAATTGTTCAGTAAGCGCCTGTTCAAGGGTCGCTGACAGATTAATTTTCAGGCTTCGCGCTTGATTAAGTAAGTCGCTGTTTATACTGACATTAGTCGGTTTTTTCGGCGCTTCGGTATTGTAGAAATTGGTCATAATAGCGGCCCCACTTAGGTAATGCGTATAGTCTATGCGCATATTGAATGCTAAACAAGGGATACAACAATTCGATTAACTGCGCGCCTTCAGCGCCGGACTTCGCTTCGCTCGGCCGCTGTTGCGGGCGTTATGTATCCGAGTTACCGTCATCAGCGGTGCCTCCTGTTGCTTGTTTTCGCCCTTGCGGGTTGGAACCTGCGACGAAAGCAATCGGATTCTGAAAAGACAGGAAAAATAAAATGAGCACTGAATCAAAGCCTACAACCACGATGGCGAAACTGACTGTGCCAGGCATGGGATCAGACCATTGTGCTGGCATTGTGAAAACCTCGTTGAAGCGCCTGGACGGCATGGGTGAAATCACCACCAACATCGCCGCTCACCGAGTGGAAGCCAGCTATGATTCCGGCAAGCTGAAACTGAGCGATATCCGCGCGGCCGTGGAAAAGGCAGGCTACGATGTCGCCCAGGTCTCTTCCGAAGCTGACGATGACGATGCGGGTAAGGATGCCGATATTGAAAACGCCTACTTGCGCCAAGCACTGAAGCGGCTGTGGATTGCCGGTATACCGACCACTTTGATCATGCTATTGATGATCTCCCACATGTTCTGGCAGCCGATTCCCGGCTATCTGTTGATCGTGGCGCTACTGGCGTTTCCGGTGGTGTTTCTTTACGGCGGCGCGGCCACTCACAAGTCCACCTGGCGCTCGCTCACCAACCGCACCTTCAACATGGATGTGCTGATCTCCATGGGCAGCGCACCGCCCTACCTGATTGGTCTGGCGGGCTTTTTTGTCACCATGACCTCATTTATCGAGATGGCTGCTACCATCATGACCTTCCACTTGCTCGGGCGTTATCTTGAGGCCAAAGCCAAAGGCAGAGCGTCCCAGGCGATTCGAAAGCTGTTGACCCTGGGGGCCAAAACTGCGCGGGTGGAGCGCGACGGGCAGGAGCAGGAAATCCCCGTGAAGGAGCTCCAGCCGGGCGACATCATGGTAATCCGCCCCGGTGACAAGGTGCCCACTGATGGTGAAGTAGTGGAAGGTGAGAGTCATCTGGATGAATCCATCGCCACCGGCGAATCGGTGCCGGTATTTAAAGCGCCGGGCAATACCGTTATTGGCGCAACCATCAATAAAGAGGGGCGATTACGAGTAAAAGCCACCAAGGTGGGTGGTGATACCTTTTTGTCGCAAGTGATCAAACTGGTGGAACAGGCGCAGGGGTCGCGGGTACCGATTCAGGAATTCGCTGATCGCATGACCGGGCGTTTTGTGCCGATCGTCATTTTAATCTCGCTGGCGAGCTTTGTGGCGTGGTTCGCAGCCGCTGAGACGTTGCGTCCGATTCTGGTGTGGGGCGCAGGATTCCTGCCCTGGGTCAACCCGACAGCAAGCACACCGGTGCTGGCCATTCTCGCTGCTATTGCGGTGCTGGTTATCGCATGCCCCTGTGCGCTGGGATTGGCAACACCTACCGCACTGATGGTCGGCTCAGGAATTGGCGCTGAACGGGGCATCCTGATCCGCTCCGGCGAAGCCATTCAGACCTTCAAGGACGTCAAGGTGATGGTACTGGACAAAACCGGCACCATCACACGCGGAGAACCCAAACTGACCGAAGTCGCCGTGGCCGAAGGCGTGACCGAGCAACAACTATTGCAGTGGGCGGCGACGGTGGAAAATGCCTCCGAACACCCCATTGCCCGTGCGATTGTCGAGGGCGCTGACGAGCGGAAGGTGCAGCCCGGCGAGGTAGCAGAATTTCGTTCCACGGGCGCGCGCGGTGTGTCCGGCAAGGTCGATGGTGCCCTGGTGCTGATCGGCAACCGCAAGTTATTGGCTGAAGAATCTGTAAGCGGTCTGGAAGCGCTGGATAAGGATCTTGATGACCTGGAAGGACGCGGGCGCACCGCCGTGCTGGTCGCGGTTGACGGTAAGGCCTGTGGCATCGTCGCGGTAGCGGATACCATCAAGGCAGAATCGGTAGCCGCGATTCGCGGCATGCACGAACTGGGTTTGCATGTGGTGATGATCACCGGCGACAACGAACGCGCGGCGCGCGCCGTTGCCAAAGAAGTGGGCATCGATGAAGTACAGGCCGGCGTGCTCCCGGAAGGCAAGGTGGATGCCATCCGTGAGCTGCAGGAAAAACACGGCAACCATGTCGCCATGGTGGGTGATGGCATCAATGATGCGCCAGCGCTGAAACAGGCCAATGTGGGTATTGCCATCGGTGCCGGTGCCGATGTCGCTATCGAGGCGGCAGATGTCACACTGGTGCGTGGCGAGCTGACCGGTGTGGTGGAAGCCATGCAGCTGTCGCGTGCCACCTTTGACAAAATCTTGCAGAACCTGATCTGGGCCAGTGCCTATAATGTGGCGGCGATTCCCATTGCCGCGATCGGTTTGCTGCACCCCATGATCGGGGTGATTGCCATGACTGCAAGTTCGCTCTCGGTGATAGGCAATTCGCTTTTGCTCAAGCGCGTGAAGTTGGCTATGACTAACAAATCTC
The DNA here is from genome assembly GCA_040880285.1 of Pseudomonadales bacterium. Lineage (GTDB taxonomy): Bacteria > Pseudomonadota > Gammaproteobacteria > Pseudomonadales > Azotimanducaceae > JANQJA01. The sequence continues at coordinate 3,973 of JBBDIT010000073.1, forward strand.
AAACCGAGTAGATAATGAATTGCGGAGCCCATAGGAGACACCAATATGGCAACCAAACCCGGATATTGGACCAGCCTACACGGCCTCGCCGCTTTCATACTGATTGGCGCCGCGCTCTATTTCATCTTTGTGGAGCACGGTGAGCACGTCCTGCCGTACCTCCCCTTTATGATCATTCTGCTGTGCCCGTTGATGCATGTTTTTATGCACAAGGGTCACGGCGGGCACAATCATGGGCCTGCCAAGGATTCGGATGCAGAAGAAGCCTATCGCCGCGGACTGGAGGAAGGACGCAAAGAATCCACTGAGCGCCCTCAGCTTCAAAAGGAGGCATATCTTGACTAATCAGGACAGCCGAATACCACAGTATCAAAAAAACAGCCTTTCGCTTATTGGCGCAGTTGCGCTGGGAACCGGCGTCATGATCGGTGCCGGCATTTTTTCCCTGACCGGGCAGATGGCTGAACTGACCGGAACAGCCTTCCCGTACGCCTTTCTGGCGGCCGCGATTGTGGTCAGTTTCAGTGCCTATTCATACATTAAGGTGTCTAACGCCTACCCCTCGGCGGGCGGTATCGGCATGTATTTGCACAAGATGTACGGGCATTCGCTGACAACGGCTTTTCACGCTTTGCTCATGTATGTCTCCATGGTGATCGCCCAGAGTTTTTTGGCAAGAACCTTTGGCAATTACACCGTTCAGCTTTTTAATGCGGATATAGCCGATTTCTGGATACCGACCCTGGGGGCACTGTTGCTGATTGGAGTGTTTCTGATCAATTTGACCAGTAACCGCTATATTCAAGGTGTGGCCTTTGCGTTGGGGTTGGTCAAGATCGTTGGCATTATCGTTTTCGGCGCGCTGGGTATTTTTCTTGTCGCCCGGTCCGGACAGGCGCTGGAGTCCGAAATCAGTCTGAGCGACGCTTCCGACGGTTGGACGCGTTTTATTGCTGCCACGGCACTCGGTGTTCTGGCATTCAAGGGCTTCACCACCATTACCAACAGCGGGTCTGAACTAAAAAATCCCACGCGCAACGTCGGTCGCGCTATCGTCATTTCTATCGCGCTCTGTATTGCGATCTATGCATTGGTTGGTTGGTCGGTGGCCGGCAACCTGTCCATTCAGGGCATTATCGACGCGCGGGACTATTCCTTGGCTGCAGCGGCTCGACCGGCGGCGGGTGAGTTCGGTGTCTGGTTTACCGTGATTCTCGCCATTATCGCTACCGCCGGTGGCTTGATGGCCAGTGTGTTTGCCGTGTCAAGAATGCTGGCCATGCTCACCGAGATGAAATTGGTTCCACATCGTCACTTCGGCATGCCTGGCAGTATTCAGAAGCATACGCTGGTGTATACCGTGGTTCTCGGTCTGGTGTTGACGATATTTTTTGATCTGACACGGATCGCCTCGCTGGGCATTATCTTCTATCTGATTATGGACTCAGCCATTCACTGGGGCGTCTTCCGTCACTTGCGCAACGATATCAATGCCAACCCTGTTGTACCGATGATTGCCATAATACTGAACGCAGTGTTGCTCGCAGGCTTCGTCCTCGTCAAATGGCAAAGCGATCCACGGGTCATTGTCGTCGCTCTGGTGGTCATGGCCGTCATTCTCATCGTCGAATCCTGGTTTCTCAGACATAACGTGAAAAGTGAAAACCACGATCAATAAGCTCTCAATGAAAACACATGGGCACCACAGATGTTTGACAACCGATCTGGCGTAGACAAGTACTTGTAGTATGCGGATCCTGGCAGAAAAAGGCATTCTTGAGGAACATGATGTGCAAATTAAAACATTATCGGACCTGATAGAATGGACACGTCAATTGCTGAAATGGAAACCCTGGAGACTGAAAATGAAACTCAATGCTAATGCTTTAGCTCTTGCAGTTACGTCAGTTGTTGCCGTTGTGTGGGTTGTATGCTCGATTATCGTGGCGCTATTGCCAAGCCTGTCAATGAATATGACTGGCTACATGATGCACTCTGATTTTAGTGCTATGCAATGGAGTATGAGCCTCGGCGGATTTGTTGCCGGCTTGGTAATGTGGTCGATTTTTGCCGGTGCGATAGCCTGGCTGATAGCAACGCTGTATAACAGGTTTTCCGGTTAACTCAGCGGGCCGAAGACAATGCTGCATCTCCTTTGCACTTCGCCTCCACTACAAAGCTGGGCGTGTTGGCGGCATTAGGACGCAGCGCGCAGGTAATCGCCAGCCGTCATTGCAATTCCGGGGAAAGAGTGGACAAGTCGTTTATCGCCAGTGATCAGTTTCAGATTTAGTGATGTTGCTAATGAAACGAATTCACAGCCATATGCAGCGCAACCGCTATCTTTTGCCAGTGTTAAGACGTCCATAGAATTGACGGTATATTCGTTATCTGCGAGCTGCCTTTCCGCCTGAGCCTGCATAGCAATGGCCGTATCCAGATCGACAATGTTTTTTCTTACATAAAGTGCAAGTACATTGCGGAACTCGCTTCGCCACAGTAAAGGTGCAACCCAATGGGGATCTTTGTGCAGCAATGAAACCACATGATCTGTCTGTTCCGTCGGCAGGTAGAGGTATGCGATGGTGTTGGTGTCCGCTACAATCATTCTCTACCCTGGTTTATTGCTGCATTGATTTCCTCGGGATCCACTTGCTTGGCGATTACCCGGCTACGCAGCGCAAGTGCTTTCTCGGCTAGCTCTGCGGCAGAGACAGGCGTTGGCTTAAACGTTTTTTCCAGGCAATGAATAAGCTCGCTGTTTACGCTTCTATGATGCGCATTGGCAGCCCGTTTCAATTGCTCATACAGGTCATCCGGAATGTTCTTAAAGGTTACGGTAGCCATCGTCGGCTCCCCAATTGGTTTCAAAACGGTTCCATTATGGTTCCTGGTTGATGGTTGTCAATTCCACCCTAACAATCAATCGCACGCGACCAGCTACGCTGGCGCGTGAATGCGGGCGTTAGGTGCATTGTGGGTCCAGAGGTTGCGGTTTTCCTTAGGCCTTATGGCGCTGTGTATATCGAGATACCAAAGGTTGCTTGTTCGAGTATAAAGGCTGCTATCGCACGCATCCTGAACATTGATCTTGTGCACGGGGACCCCCATCAGACGCCATTACCGTCGATTCATTATGAACTCTCCGAGCACGGTCCGTTGTATCCTGACCTTTTTTCCTTCGCTTTCGTTAGAAACCCCTGGGATCGGCTCGTATCCTGCTATCGAGACAAAATCTTGCTTGAGGTAGATGGTTTTACTCATTCAACGATTCGGCCAGGCGTTGCCGACTGCCTGGCCCACTTTGACAGATTTTTTCCAGGCATGTTATTTGAACAGTTCATCAACGTTGTGGCCTCGATCCCTGACGAAGAGGCTGACGAGCACTTCCGGTCGCAGTACACCTTTATCGCAGACCGTGCCAACCAAATTGCGGTGGATTTTGTCGGAAGGTATGAGAGGCTTTTCGAAGATCTGAATCGAGTAAGAGAGTTACGACAGCTGCCTGAATTTGAACTACCGCGGTTACAGGCGGCGTCGAGTTCAGTTAACTATAGAGAATTCTATAGTGACCGATCGCGCGAGATCGTTGCCGAACGATTTAAAACTGACATCGCAATGTTCGAGTATGACTTTTGAACTACGACGCACCTAACCTGGCGTTGAAGCCGAATTGGGTCCACTATATTGCAGGCGTTAGACTGGCGTCACAGGCACGTGGGGTATCACCATGAGCGTACGCGAGTGTGAAGAGCCAGCTTGTCTTGCAGCCGTCGACGGGATCTGGAAGCTGCAAAGGAGGATTGGGTAAAGGGTCGGTTCGATGGTATTGACGGTGAGACTGAATTTATCCCGCTGCCGGAATAGTCCTTTTCATCAGGCGCTGACCCGTCAGCCTGCGCGCCCGATTATGGCTAAACGTAATTGCTTTTCGGTCTCAAGGATTGCAAAAGATACCACTCCGATCGCGATGATCAGTATGCCATTGGCAAGGGAAACGCTTTGGGTCTGAAAAACCGCCTGTAGCGGTGGCAGATAAGTGATCGCAAATTGCGCCAGCACAACGCTGGTAACCGTGAGCCACACGACCCTGGTACCCCGCACTGCCTGCCAGGTCAGCGACGTACCGTAAATATTGCGGATAAAAAACAGATGGAAGATTTCCATAACCACCAGCGTATTTAGCGCCATGGTGCGCGCCATCTCAATCGTATTTCCCTGCTCGATTGCATAGACGTAAATGCCGAAAACAGCAGACAGAAAGAGGATCGAAACAAAGACAATGCGCCAGCCCAGTTCTGAATTGAGCAGCGGTTCGTCCCGGGCGCGCGGGGCCCGCTTCATCGTGTTGGCTTCGGTGGGTTCGAATGCCAGCGCGATACCGAGCGTAATGGCAGTTATGAGATTCACCCAAAGAATCTGGGCGGGCGTGATCGGCAGTGTCATTCCGAAAAGTAGCGCCACTACGATGGTCAATGCCTCACCGGCATTCGTCGGCAAGGTCCAACATATGACCTTCTTGATGTTGTCGTAAACGGTTCGCCCTTCCCGCACCGCGGCGAGGATTGAGGCGAAATTATCATCAACCAGTATAAATTCAGCGGCCTCCTTCGCTGCCTCACTGCCACTTTTACCCATGGCAATGCCGGCATCTGCGCGCTTTAACGCCGGTGCATCATTGACGCCGTCACCGGTCATCGCCACCGTCATGCCATGTGATTGCAGTGCGGTCACAAGCCGCAGTTTGTGTCCCGGCGTGGTGCGCGCAAATACATCAGTCTCCATTACCGCCAATGCCAGGGTCGCGTCGTCCATCGCATCAAGTTCTGTGCCTGTCAATAATTTGTCAGGACTGACGAGGCCAACCTGTCTGCCAATGGCGACAGCTGTTCCCTTGTGGTCCCCGGTGATCATCTTGACCCTGATGCCTGCTGAAAGGCACTCCGCAATCGCCTCAATAGCTTCAGGGCGCGGTGGATCGATCAAGCCAACCAGGCCCAGGAAAACCAGATCCTCTTCAACATCTTTGAACTCAAGCACGGTCTGTTCAAGCGCTACCGGCTTGACCGCAAATGCCAGCACCCGTTCTCCCAGCGAGGCCAGACTTTCTGCCTGGAGCGACCAGGTTTCCGGTTCCAGAGGTTGGGTCCCACCATCTGGTGCACGCTGCAGGCTACACATGGAAAGTATCTGCTCCGGCGCCCCTTTAATCGATATAACGGCCTGGTGCTCATGATTGTGATTGAGTGTCGCCATGAATCGATGTTCGGCGTCAAAGGGGATCGCGTCGATTCGCTTCCACGCTGTCATGTCGTGTCTTGTGTCTGCGCCTGTCTTGCTGGCAAATGCGAGCAGGGCCCCCTCCATCGGATCCCCTTCAACTGTCCACACGCCATCGTGTTCCTGTATCGATGCATCGTTGCATAGCAAGGCGGATCGACCGAGTTCGGAGAGCATCGCGTGGTCTTTCAGGTCAATCACTGTCTGGTCCAGCTTGATCGCGCCATTGGGTTCATAGCCGATGCCATTGACCTCGAATCTGTGCTCACCCACTGCGACCGAGCCGACCATCATTTCATTTCTCGTCAATGTACCGGTTTTATCGGTACAGATGACTGAGACCGCACCCAGCGTTTCAATTGCCGGCAGACGACGCACGATCACATTACGACGTGCCATTGCTTGCACACCAACTGCGAGAGTTATCGTCAGGACCGCAGGCAAACCTTCCGGAATGGCTGCAACCGAAAGTCCCACCACCGCCATGAACATGTCTGCAAACACAAAGTGTTCGACGAAATAGCCGAACACCAGCAATGTCGCAGCAATTAACAAAATCAAAATTGTCAGCCATCTGGAGAACACATTCATCTGCAGGACAAGGGGCGTGGTTAGCACTGCTACATCCGACAGCATGCCGCTGATTCGGCCAATTTCTGTATTCGAACCCGTTGCGACGATAACGCCGCGGCCAAAGCCACTCGTAACCAGTGTGCCGCCATAGGCCATACTGGCGCGGTCACCCAGTTGGGTGTCTACTGCCACTGCATTCGTGGATTTCTCAACCGGGACCGACTCACCAGTAAGAATTGATTCCTGTACCCGGACTCCCCGGGTTTCAATCAGGCGCAGGTCTGCAGGCACTTTGTCACCCGCCTCGAGCAACACCACGTCACCAGGCACGAGTTGGTCACTGTCGATCGAGAGCCGGTCACCGTCTCGCAATACCGATACTCGCAGGGCCAGCATCTGTCGGATCGCTTCCATGGCCCTTTCTGCCTTGCCCTCCTGAAAGAAGCCAATCGCCGCATTAGCGATGACCACCGCCAGAATCACAACGGTATCGGTAATGTGTCCCAGGGTCGCCGTAATGACGGCAGAAGCTAGCAGAACGTAAATGAGGATATTGTGGAAGTGCTGCAGGAAGCGCAATACGGCGCTGCGTTTTAGCGGTCCGGGAATACAATTGGGGCCATAGGATGCCAATCGCGCGGCCGCTTGCGCTTGTGAGAGTCCCCCGGCGGTAGCGTCCAGCCGATCAAGCACATCATCGATGCTGTCACTGTGCCAACTATCTGCTAATCCTTTACTCACACTTCTACAACGCTCAATGGTTTGGTCAAGATTCCCGACCCTGAAGATGATGCAAATCATTGTGGGCGGTTAGGTTGAATGCTAGCCTAAGAGGTAGAACCATTGGAAGGATTTCGAGATGATCCAATTATACGGACGCGGCCAATCCAGATCGTTTCGGGCGCTGTGGGCACTGGAAGAATCCGGATTGGAATATGAATACATCAACGTGCAACCCGGTGGTGATGTGCCTTCCCATTATCGAACCATCAATTCGCAGGGCAAGGTACCAACCCTGGTTGATGGTGAAGTCACGTTGACCGAGAGTGGTGCCATCGTCAACTATCTGGCAAGCAAGGCGGTGGGCACCGGGCTCATACCTCAAGACATTACACTGCGTGCACGCTACGATGAGATTGCCTTTTTTGTCATGTCCGATCTCGAACAACCACTCTGGTCGATTGGCAAACATCGATTTGTCCTGCCGGAAGAAGTTCGCCAACCAGGTATGGCCGAGACTGCGAAATACGAGTTCGCACGGTCACATCGAGCCCTGCACCACCACATGCATGGGCGCGATTATGCGGTCGGGGAGAGTTTTACCATGGCTGATATTCTTCTTGCACACACCATTGCCTGGGCAAAACGCTTTGAAATGAAAGTCGATAAGCCTTTCATCGAATATCAGGAGAAGATGTATGCAAGGCCGGCTTGCAAAAAGAGTTTGATCAAGCTTGAGGCGAATCGTTAACTTTTAACCGCCGATTCTTCACCGGACATTTCATTGGCACTCGATTGCGCCCCTGGTATGGGTAAGCGTCAGGAACCGAAGCGATACCGCAGCTTTACGACAAAAACATCAGCCAGCGGATTCTGCCAGCCATCGTCAAACAGATCCAAAAAGTCGTTTTGACGTAGCGCAACACCGCGATTCGATACCCTGGTGTATACAACGAACAGGTCAGATAGCGGCGCAATCTCCCAGCGATAGCGGACCTGGAAACTGAGTTGAGAGATACCGAAGCTGTCCGATGGCCCGGTTGGCTTAGTTGTGGGAATCAGGTCACCTGGTGTGTCGGGAATCAAATAAAATTCGGACTCCTTCGCTTTGATCCCCACCCACTGCATGGATGCGCGCAGTTGTTGTTTGGCAGTCAGGAAATAATCCAACGAGAGTCTCGGGCCCCATTGTTCAGCATCAAATGTTGTAAAGTTCTTGTCCTCCTGGTGCAACAGCCAACCCTTGCGATCCCGATAGCCGACGCTGGCATTGACCGTGAGCTGGTCATTCGGGTTCCAGGTTAAGCCCCCACCAAAGAAGTAATGATCGCCACCCAGATCTTCACCAAGGTAAGCGGTTTCAAGTGAGTAGCTGAGTGCACCAGTCGAGTCTGATCCGTAGTTGACAATCACCTGCACTTTTTCTTCCTTGCGATACAAGCCATTTCCAAAGCTGTTCAGATCATCATAGGCAGACGGAAAAAAGTGCACGCGAGCGGTAATCGATGAAAGATTATTGAGCGTCAGGCGATTAGAAGCCAAAATCCCACCACCGATAAAGTAATCATCGCGGTTTTTATCCAGAAACCCACGCAGGTCAAACTGATTGTTACGCGCCCAACCGAGATTGGAACTGGTCCGAACATGTGCGGTCCGCACTCTCATCCTGTCGTTTCTCTCAAGAAAACCCAGGTCATTGATGTCAACGTTCTCATCCTGGTACTCGAAACCAAACCGTTGCGAGAGTCCCTGCCGCGGTGTGTACTCGACGTCCAAAAAGCCGCCCACTCCTCGATCCAGGCCGTCAATGTCCGAGGTAAAAACCTGGCCGTCAAATTTCCACTTACCGTCCGCCGTCAGGTAGTGCGCATCAAGTCCCTGCGCCAACGCATCACCATCCTGATGTAAGACATTGGTTGAGAGAAAGCCAACCGAACGATAAGCGCCACCCACTGAATCTTCATAGACCAGCCGTGCGATCGCGTAGTCACTGCCTGACTGCTCAATCAGGTAAGGATTTCCCGCAAGACTCGCCTGCAGGGTAATGTCATCCTCGAGTGCGGCCAGCAAGCCGTAGCGCATTCGACCTATCTGCCCGGTGGTCTTGACGGCCCCTAACAGTTCCACGGGCTGGACGGCTTCGCGCTGCGGCAAAACTGTACCCGGTGGCAGCGTGACTTCCCGCGATTGACCACCAATCCGGCGAGTATTGACCATTGTCGTTGGCGCACCTGCATTACCCACGCCGGATCCCCTGGTATCGGCTCGCGGGGACGCGATAAAGACTTCCTGCCCTTCAAGGAAAAACAGGCGCTTTTCAGGAAAAAATGTTTCGGTTGCCGAGAGATTAATGACGACATCATCGGACTCAACATTGCCGAAGTCCGGATTGATCGTGCCCAGCATCTGGAAGTTGGTGGAAGGTCGCCAGAAGAAATCCGCACCGACCCGGGTCCGTACGTCTTCCTCAATACGGTCATAACCCACCGCCACAAACGGGAAGATGTTGTACTGTTGTTTGGGATCAACCCCCGTCACTTCCAGCGACTGTAATTCCGACATAAAGCGGGGCACGGTGTCAGGTAACGCGGGCCAGCCCCAACGCTCGTCTATGTACGCCACCTTACGAGACATATAAAGGCCAATGCGGCGGCTGGCGCCTTCCGAGGCCGGCATAGACATGGTAGCCCAGGGAATAAATATTTCTGCTGACCAGCCCCGCTGTGTGACCTGCGAGCGCCCCCACCAGGCACCATCCCAATCGCTGGTAAACTGACGTTCCGGCAGCACAGTCCCGTCCATCAGGGAGTCTCCCAGGGCAACACCAAACCAGTAGCCGTAACGGCCCTCGCCGGACGTATCCAGGGTAATGCTGATGCTATCGCGATTGATCTGGCGCGCATCCCGACCTGACAGTCTCGTAATCAGGGTCTCGGGTGGCTGCTCCATGTCGACGCCGACATAGAGTCCGTCATTACCATAAACAAATCGCACCAGCGTTTTGTGCGGAACATCTACCAGTGTATCCGGCTCGATAACGACGAACTCATCATAGGCCGGCAGTGTTGCCCAGATTGCCTCATCCAGTCGGCCATCAACACGAATGTTGACGTCATCAACATTGCGCGGCACGATAATGGTATCGCCGTCCTCAAGTTCGATCGCCAATTCCGTGCTATAGGATGGATTTGCCAGGCAAACCGCAAAAATCAATGCCCAGGCTGGTCGTCCCCGCATGCGCTCCCTCTTTGTATTCCCCCCACTCAAGGTACTGTTATAACTTGGTCAGGAGGGAAAAGACAAGCGCCGGGCTATTGATTCAGGTCCGCTACCAGAGAGGCGCGAACATTGTCTGCAACAATGACGTCATCCACCGGGAAGGCAGTGTGCTCGACTCCCATTGTCAGGGCCTCGCCGCGCCGGGCAGCTGCAATCTGGTCATCATCAAATTGATACCGCATGAAGTGGACGGCAGAAGTCTTGTCCTCATAGTCCCGTTCCATGTCTTCATCCGCAATGGGATAGACCTTGCCGGAGTCGCCAAACTGCAACCAGATCACATCTTCTATGCCAACGAGTTCTGTGAGTCGATGCTTGCGCTCTGCAACATCATTATACTGAATCAAAAGCGAGCACTTCAGATTGTCACCGTCAGGAATTAGCGGATTGTAGGCGTCCAGTTCATCCTGGATGCCAGCCGCTTCAAATACCTTCTCTACCCGTAGCATTTCTTGTATCTGATAGCGAATCGTAAGCTCATCCTCGAAGATCAGCAGCAAGTGATCACCGATCAAAATCTGGCGATCTTTCTTGTGAGCGATAACCTCACGCCGGAATGCTTCACGTTTCTCTGTATACTGTTCCAGCGACCATAAATCGTCTCGCGTCAATGTCATCATTCGTACCTCCAATTTCGTTTAGATCCCGTAGGCTTTACGCAGCAAGGACATTGGATGGTCAGCTTGTTTCACCTTTTCTGACAAGTGAGCAATCTGCGTTGCCGCCATCGGGCAGTCGCTTGAAAAATGATCAGCTTCTTTGTCGTCGACCTGCCTGACAACCGGGCGCGCAATCTTGACCGAGTGATCACGCGTCTCTTTTTTTACCGCGTAGGTTCCGTCGTGCCCGGAACAGCGCTCTATCGCGTGTACAGTCGTGTCCGGAACCAGATTGAGTATGTCACGGGTTTTAATACCTACATTCTGTACTCGCAGGTGACAGGCCACCTGGTATGAGATATCACCCAGACTGGTTTTAAAAACCGTATTCAGTAGCCCTTCCCTGTGCCGCAAAAACAGGTATTCAAACGGATCGTAGAAAGCAGCCTGTACCTTCTTGACGTCCGCGTCGTCGGGGTACATCAGTGGTAATTCTTGCTTGTACATCAGTACACAAGAGGGGATCGGCGCGATAAGGTCATAGCCTTCATCCACCAGCCGGGCCAGGTCAGGGATGTTCTTGCGCTTTAGCGCATCCACACGATCCAGGTCACCCAGCTCAAGTTTTGGCATGCCGCAGCAGACCTCGTTCGGCACGAGATCAATCTGCACACCATTGTGTTCAAACACTTTGACAAAATCTTCACCCAGATCAGGAGTGCTGACGTTACAGTAACAAGTTGCATAAAGCGCAACCTTTCCCGTGGTTTCGCCTCCCGGCTTGATAGCCGTGGGGTGATTTTCAAAGCGCTTGCGCAAGGTTTTGGAATAATATTTCGGCACCGGTGCCTGGTGGTGCACACCAAAGGTTGACTCGAGCACCTTACGGAAAGTCCCGTTGCCGTTAAACGCGTTAACGGTCACATCGACCAATGGAATGCTTGCCAGCTTGCCAACCATATCGGTATTGGTCAGCGTATTATCACGGAATGATGCGCCACTTTTTTGGTATCGCTGTGCCTTGGCCTGCAACATAAGATGCGGGAAATCCACATTCCATTCGTGAGGTGGCACATACGGGCACTTGGTCATATAACAAAGGTCGCACAGGTAACATTCGTCGACTACCTGGTAGTAGTCCGTCTTATCGACCCCATCGACTTCCATGGTTTCGGATTCATCGACGAGGTCGAACAAGACCGGAAAGGACTGACATAAGCTGACGCAGCGACGGCAACCGTGACAAATGTCGAAGACGCGTTCGAGTTCATCGAACAATTTGCCCTCGTCCCAGTAGGCATCTTCCTGCCACTTGATGGGATGCCTGATCGGCGCCTCAAGACTACCTTCTCTGCTCATCACGGATGTCCGGGAAAAATCCTAGTTATCCAGGCCATCCAATGCTTTCTGGAAGCGGTTTGCGTGGCTTCGCTCAGCTTTGGCCAACGTTTCAAACCAATCGGCGATTTCATCAAAGCCTTCATCGCGCGCGGCGGACGCCATACCCGGATACATATCGGTGTACTCATGGGTCTCACCGGCAATCGCTGCTTTCAGATTGTCGCTGGTGCCGCCGATCGGCAGACCAGTTGCCGGGTCGCCGGACGCTTCAAGGTACTCAAGGTGACCGTGGGCATGGCCCGTTTCACCCTCGGCAGTCGAACGGAATACCGCTGAAACATCATTATAGCCTTCGACATCTGCTTTAGAGGCGAAATACAGGTAACGCCGGTTCGCCTGAGACTCTCCAGCGAACGCGTCTTTCAGATTTTGTTCAGTTTTAGAACCTTTCAATGACATGTGACTTTCTCCTATGGACTGGTAACTCATTGACTAACCTAATCAGCCAAAACCTAATGTAACGGATTCACCCTGCATAGATACAATAAATCTTTTAGTTCACATTGATTGAAATCATAAATCGTGAAGATTGGTCTGCAGGTGGTGTCCGATGACTGCCCGGAAGCACACGATTGAGCTAGAAACCATAATTCAACGTTTCGATGCGAGTTACGACACCATTCTCGAACCGGATCATACGCATGAATTTGCGTCGACCAAAATTGTAAGTCCATTCTTTCACGGATACGCTTCGGACAACCTGCTGGTAGGGTAAAAGTCGGTGTGGACGCTCTGCGATCACTTTGTCTTCCAGCCAGGTATGGAGACCTATTATGCTAGCACAGCCCTTAACCGACCCTGAACTCTTCCTTAAATGATTGGAACAGACGGTCAACTTGTTGCCAGACAAGGCCACCCTCACCATTGCCAATGACCTTGTCGTCGATCCTGCCTACAGGCCAGATTTCATGTCCGGAACTGGTAATCATCACCTCATCGGCGCTTTTAAGTTCGGCAAGTGGGATGTCACGCTCTTCAAACGGCAGTCCTGCCGTCCTGACCAGTTCCACCACGAGGTCACGCGTGATGCCATGCAACAAGTGATTGGTTTTAGGCGGCGTGATCAGCACGCCGTCCCTGACGATAAAAATATTCGAGGCAGTGGCCTCGGTTACCTTGCCATCCCTGATAAGGATCGCATCGTCCGCACCTTCGGCCAACGCCCGATTTTTCAGCATACCAGCGGCGATCAGACTGACCGTCTTGATATGTCCACGTGACCAACGATAATCGTCCGCCGTTACCATTTTGAGAGGCTCGACGTGCTCGCGTTCCAGGATTGGCGCTTCATACACCATTACAAGGACCGTGGGCTCGGCGTTCGTGGGATAGGCGTGGTCACGTTTCCCGGCAACACCACGGGTAACCTGCAGGTAGACATAAGCGGTGGTCTCGCCACTTCGCGCCACGGCTTCTTCGATCAGGGCAACCCATCCTTCATGATCCAGCGGATTTTTTAAATTGATCTCACCCAGACTCTTGTCGAGACGATTTAAATGCCGCGGCAGGGTAAACGGTTTGCCAAAATAAACCGGAATGACTTCATAGACGCCATCGCCAAACATGAAGCCGCGATCCAACACGGATACTTTGGTGTCTTCTGGCGCTTGCCAGACTCCATTCAGGTATGCGATCGATGACATGGTCGATCCTAATCTTCAGCTTGTCAGGAAGGGCCGATTCTATCGTAAAAGGAGGTCCGGTACAGAACCCGGTGTCATCGATTATTTTTTGGCTTGCTTCTTCATGGGCGACTGCTTCGGCTTGATGCCGGTGACGCCACTATTGATTTGTTCAATCTTGCCGCCGCCTTTCAGGAACGCTTCAACGTCTTCCTCCAGGCGGGCACGGGGACCATCTTTACTTACAGATTTGTCTTTCACATTTCACTCCTGTCATTCGGGTGCTCCAATACAACGTCAGGGGTGAAGGTAAGCCAGGCGGACGTTATAGCGGGATAACACAAATATTGCGGCTTATAGGATACTCTAAATCGCTCTTTTATGCGAGTGCCGCGTTTACTCGCATTGGTACTGGCATTGGCGCCTTGCGCCGGTAATTCGTGTCTGGCTATAGTAGCCAGTCTCTCGCTACACACCGGTTTTGGACCTACCAGCGAAAAGGAACATCGATGTTTAAAAGGCTACTGATTGCAAATCGCGGTGAGATCGCCATCAGAATTATGCGAACCGCCGTAAATCTTGGCATTACAACCGTTGCCGTCTATTCAAAAGACGACAAGGATTCCCTGCACGCCTATCGCGCCGATGAATCGATCCAACTCGATGGCGAGGGTGCCGCGGCCTATCTTGACATTGATGGCGTGATCGACGCGGCGTTACGTGCAAAGTGCGATGCGATACATCCAGGTTACGGTTTTCTGTCCGAGAACGCCGCCTTTGCCAAGCAGTGTCAGCAGGCAAATATCACCTTTATCGGCCCCTCCCATGAGGCCCTTGCGCTGTTTGGGGACAAGGGTGCCGCCCGGCAACTTGCAATCGAAACCGACATACCCGTACTCGATGGAACATCGCAAGCAACCACGCTTGAAGAAGCAAAAACCTTTTTCAAACAACTGGGAAAAGGCAATGCGATGATCATCAAGGCCCTGGCCGGTGGTGGTGGCCGGGGCGTCCGCATCATTACCGATGCCGCAGATCTCGATGACGCCTTTGAACGCTGTGCTCACGAGGCACAGGCGGCCTTTGGTAACGGTTCTTTATATGTCGAACAGTTCATGCCGAATGCAAGGCACATCGAAGTGCAGGTACTTGGTGATATGAATGGCAACGTCATTCAGTTGGGGGAACGGGACTGTTCTATCCAGCGTCGACACCAAAAAATTATCGAAATCGCGCCGGCTCCAGACCTTGCCGCCGATTTGAAGGCAGAGATCCATGCCGCGGCAGTTGCGCTGTCGACAGCAGCTGGCTATACAGGCGCGGGCACGATCGAATTTCTGGTTGATCCGGCACACAACAAGTTTGCATTTATCGAGGCTAACGCAAGACTCCAGGTGGAACACACCATTACCGAACAGATCACCGGTATCGATCTGGTGGCAGCGCAATTGCATATTGCTTGCGGGTCCACTATCGATGCGATCATAAAAGAGCCGGTAGTTCCCCGGGGGTATGCGATCCAGCTACGAATCAACATGGAAACCATGTTGAAAAACGGGTTTGCGAAACCGAGCGGTGGCACAATCAAAAAATTCAATCCACCGTCAGGACCAGACATTCGCCTGGATACCTACGCCTATCCCGGCTACAGCACCAACCCGCGATTCGATTCCCTGTTAGCGAAACTGATCGTACACAGCCGGATTGGCGAGTTCGAGGACGCGATTGCAAGCGCCTATCGCGCGCTCTGTGAATTCCAGATTGAAGGCGTCTCGACCAACATCAGTTTCCTGCAGAACCTCCTCAGCAATCCGGATGTCAAACAGGCAAAATTTTATACGCGTTTTGTCGATGATCACATCCAATCGCTGGTCGAAGATTTTCACCACAATAAACACTATCTTGATAGCAGTGACGAAAGTGTCGGCGCTCGTCAGGCAGGAGCAAAACTGGATACCAATGACCCGCTGGCAGTACTCGCTTACGGTCAATCAAAGCGCGAGACCAGCGCGGCACCGGGGAATCTGGACGATTCCTGGGTCCTTTCGCCCATGCAAGGCACGATCATAGAAATCAAAGTTGAAACGGGCCAGGAAGTGCCTGCGGGTACCGCCCTTGTGATCATGGATTCCATGAAGATGGAGCATGAAGTCTTTGCTCCTTTTAGTGGAGTGGTGCACGTCCTGAATGTTGCAGTGGGGGATACGATCTACGAGCAACAGCCTCTTTTGAGTATTGAAGCACAGGATATTTCGGTGACGGCAAGTGAGCTGGAAGAAGAGGTCGATCTCGATGAATTCCGACCAGACCTTGCGGAAGTCGAAAGCAGGCGCCTGACTACCCTGGATCAAAGCCGTCCCAATGCGGTGGAACGAAGACACGACAAAGGTCAACGCACGGCGCGCGAAAATATAGAGGACCTGTGTGATGTCGATTCATTCGTAGAGTATGGCCAGTTGGTCCTGGCGGCCCAACGCCGCCGTCGATCCCTCGACGAACTCATTGAAAAAAGTCCGGCGGACGGCATGATTACTGGTGTTGGATCCATCAACGGCGACCTGTTTGACGAGCCTGACAATCGTTGCGTCGTTATGTCCTACGACTACACCGTCTTCGCTGGTACCCAGGGTGGACAAAACCATCGCAAAACCGACCGCATGATCGGTGTGGCTGAGAAGGGTCTAATGCCAATGGTTTTATTCGCCGAAGGTGGCGGTGGCCGACCCGGTGATACCGACGGACTGGGCGGCGAGAGCACGACGACGTTTTCCCGATTTGCACAACTGAGCGGACTGGTGCCCATGATCGGGATTACCACCGGCCGGTGCTTTGCTGGCAATGCGTCGCTGCTCGGGTGTTGCGACGTGATTATCGCAACCGAAAATTCCAACATCGGCATGGGAGGCCCGGCGATGATCGAGGGCGGCGGCCTTGGCATCTATTCACCGGAAGAGATCGGTCCGATGTCCGTGCAGGTTCCAAACGGTGTAGTCGACATTGCGGTCAGCGATGAACGAGAGGCCGTGCAGGTGGCGCGGCTCTATCTGTCCTATTTTCAAGGCAAGACACTGCACTGGGAATGTCCAGACCAGCGCCTGATGCGGCGGATTATTCCGGAGAATCGACTCCGTGCTTATAACGTGCGTTCAATTGTCGATACCCTTGCCGACGTGGATTCGGTGCTGGAACTTCGCAAAGGGTTTGGACCGGGGATCATTACCGCCCTGATACGCGTGGAAGGCATGCCCCTGGGCGTCATCGCCAACAATCCTTCCCATTTGGGTGGCGCTATTGATGCCGATGGTGCGGACAAAGCCGCAAGATTCATGCAACTGTGCGATGCGTTCGACATTCCCATACTTTACCTGTGCGACACCCCCGGCATTATGGTGGGACCGGAAATTGAAAAGACTGCGCTCGTCCGGCACTCAAGCAGAATGTTTATTGTCGGCGCCAATCTTTCTGTACCCTTTTTTACTATTATTCTCCGGAAGGCCTACGGTCTTGGCGCTATTGCAATGGCGGGAGGATCTTACAAAACACCATTTTTCACCGTGTCATGGCCAACAGGAGAATTTGGTGGTATGGGCCTCGAGGGAAGCATCAAACTCGGTTATCGTGATGAATTGGCAGCGATCGAAGACGCGCAAGCGCGCAAGGCCCGCTTCGATGAGATGGTTGCCCAGGCCTATGAACGTGGCAAAGCACTTAACTATGCATCACTTTTCAGCGTGGATGACGCGATCGATCCTGCAGACTCACGTCGATGGGTTGCAAACATCATGAAGTCAGTGAGAACCACCACCAGGCGAAGCGGTAAAAAGCGGCCGGCCATTGACGCCTGGTAGGCACCGCAATACCTGGCGCTGGGCGCCCCCATATCAGGAAATTTTAACCCTGGCGGGGGCAACGCTTACACCTGCAACGTCCGTGCGATAGCGATAGATTGATCCGGCGCGATCGGAGTCCGAGCCATCTGATCCTGACACGATGTATAGATCCTTGCCATCATTGCCACCAAAGCAGACACTGGTACACATGGGTTGCGGGATCTTGACCAGTTCCCGGAACGTACCGCTGGCGTCGTATACGGCGACACCGTGACCACCACCTGCAAGCGCGACCCAGACCCGGCCGTCTTCCGACACCACCAGGCCATCAGGTACGCCCTTATCCAGGGTGGCAAAAGTTTGCTTGGCCCCGAGCTTGCCGTCCGAATCAACCTTATAGCAGTGGACCGTTTGCCTGCGAGAGTCCGAGTGATACAGGATGTTACCGTCCGGGGAGAACCCGAGCCCGTTAGTGAGCATGATGTCTTCCGCTACAATACGGCTGCTGCCATCGAGGTCAATCCTGTAGAGGTTGCCTGACCGCGGCGCCCTGCCGTCGTCAAAAACCGGGCTGGCGCCCAGGGAGCCAGCATAGATCCGTCCGGCTTTATCTGTTGTGATGTCGTTGTAACCGACATTTCCGCTGTCTTCATCCCGGTCCAACAATATCACCGTTTCGCCACCATCGAAGGGTTTATAGGCAATATTGCGGCCGCTGACCACAAGGCCCTCACGTTCATGGCGACAAATCCCGCCGATACCACGACGATGCTCAAACACCGTTGATACATTACCGTCGGCCCCAAGACAGAAGACACCACCGTTCAGTACGTCGCTAAAAATCAGGCCACGAGCAGGATCCCACAGTGGTCCTTCAATCAGGCCATAACCCTCGGCTAGTTTATCCATCTAATCCTCACTGGAAACGCTCGTTCGCATCTGCTTTGGCAGAAAAAAACGCCCCTTGGCCGGGGCGTTTTCAGTACTCTTTTTTACGTCAACATCAGGCGACCTTGGGGACAAAGACCGCCTTGGTCTCAAGAAACTCTTCGAAGCCAAGTTCACCCCACTCGCGCCCATTACCCGACTGCTTGTATCCGCCAAACGGCGCATTAAAATCAGCGCCAGCACCGTTGACATGAACGTTACCGCTTCTGATCCTCGCAGCTACTTTCATCGCGTGTTCAACATCACCGGATTGAACATAGCCCGATAACCCATAAGGCGTGTCGTTAGCGATCTTGATAGCTTCTTCCTCACTTTCATAAGGAAGAATTGCAAGCACAGGCCCGAATATCTCTTCACGCGCAATTGTCATGTCATTGTTCACATTGCCAAATACCGTTGGCTTCACAAAGTAGCCACGATTCAAACCGTCCGGACGACCGGTACCACCGGTGACCAGTGTTGCACCCTCATCAATACCTTTCTGGATCAGGGCCTGAATCTTGTCGAACTGAACTTCGCTGACAACCGGACCAATGGTTGTACCCTCAGCAAACGGGTCTCCAGCTTTTACGTTTTCGGCGGTCGCCCTGGCAACGGCGAGTGCTTCATCATGAGATTTGGCAGGTACCAACATTCGGGTCGGCGCATTACAAGACTGGCCAGAGTTGGTAAAGCACTGCGATACACCGGCGGCAACGGCTGCGTTGAGGTCTGCGTCTTCAAGAATGATATTCGCAGACTTACCGCCCAATTCCTGGGCAACACGCTTGACGGTATCAGCCGAGGCTTTTGCGACTTCAATTCCGGCACGGGTTGAACCAGTGAACGACATCATGTCGATATCCGGATGAGATGACATGGCGGCGCCTACTGATGGCCCGTCACCATTTACCAGGTTAAACACACCCTTTGGTACACCGGCAGCGTGCAACACTTCTGCAAGGATGATTGCATTACAGGGCGCTACCTCGCTGGGTTTAAGAACAATCGTACAACCAGCGCCAAGGGCTGGCGCCACCTTGCATGAAATCTGGTTGATCGGCCAGTTCCAGGGTGTGATCAATCCACAGACGCCAATCGGCTCCTTGCGCAGGACATATTTACCACGGGTTTCTTCCCAGTTGTAATTCTTGAGGATCTCGAGCATGGTTGCGAAGTGACCCTGTCCAGTTGCAGCCTGGGCCGCCTTTGACAACCAGATAGGTGCGCCCATTTCCGTTGATATCACTTGTGCAATATCATCATAACGTTTCTGGTATTCGGCAAGGATCGCCCCCAAAAGCTCGATGCGCTCCTTGACACTGGTCTGTGAGTAACTTTCAAATGCCGATTTCGCCGCCGCGACAGCCTTATCCACATCAGCGGCACTACCCATGCTGATTCTGGCAAATGGCTCCTCGGTAGTCGGGTTAATTACGTCCAATGTCCTGGGCGTGACAGGATCGACCCATTCGCCATTGATGTAGAACTTTAAGTACTCTTGCATGTTTCTATACTCTCTATTGTGAATCTATTAGTGAATCTATTAGTGAATCAGTTCAGTCAGTCGTGCTGGTCAGTGATGCCGGTGGATTGGCTACTGACTAATGGAGCCTACGGTCAGGTGAGCGCCTACGCTACAAACATGACGGTAACCTGTCAAGAATCAGGCGTTGGTACCCGACCTTGCTTTTAGTCCGGCTTTTTTGAGCCGCCAAAGGAGCACATCCAGGCGATCCTGGCCAAAAAAGGGCTCACCGTCAAAAGCACAGGTAGGCACGCCCCAATGGCCAGCGCTTGTATGATCCTCCTGATTTTTGACAATTGCCGCTTCCAGACGCTCGACCTGCGACTCGACAACCCTATCCATTGCGGCAAGGTCGAGACCGGCTCTATCAGCCGCCCTGGCGAGATGATCACCTTCATGCCAGTTTTCCTGACCTGTCCAGATGGCCCTGGAGATTTCATCGGCAAATTCAATGCCCCGCCCCTGTTCTGCCGCCACAATACCCAGGCGCGTCAATCGAGCGATATAGGGCTGATCTTCGGCAGTTCGGGGCCTACCGTCCTCCCCGAGGTACTGGGCTACAGGATCGGGGCTGGGCCACTTGAACGGTAAACCGAGAAAATCAGCATATCGATGCACGTCCAGCATCAGGTAACGTCCCCACAGGGGATTCGCATTCAGGAAAAACTCCGGTGTCCGCACCGCAAGTGGATACACGGGTCGAAAGTTCACAGCGAGCTCCCAGTCATCCTGCATGGCTCGCAGACGCGGCGTTGCAAGATAAGACCAGGGACTGCGGAAAGACCAGAATACGTCTATTTCAAGCGCTGCCATCAATTTACTCCTGACTGTCTATCTGAAAGTGCCTGTAGTTCAAAGTTGCGCCAGCCTGGCCAATGCGCCGACCATCATCCGATTCGCCAGGCTCAGGTATCTTCTTGCTGGAGCATTTCATCCGATGGTGGCACCGGCGGCGTAAAAGTCCCCTGGTCCTTGGCTTTCACCTGTGCCTCGATCCAGCGAACGACCTGAACGGTAATCTGTTCCACCTTCTTGCCGGTGGTATCGATGATCTCTTCCTGCCATCTCGGGTCATCCCGCTGCCATTCAAGCCAATTTTCCCACTTCATCGAGCTATAGCTATTTCGCGTAATCACTTCAGGACACCAGGTCGGGTCCACCGCGTGGACCCGGAGCCATGCCGACCAGGTCAGCATATCCATGCGAGGCGCTTGCTTTCGAAATTTTCGCAATCGGTCGAGTCTGACAATGTCCGCACAGTCCAACAGGCATACGCCCAGGTGATCTATCTGGGAGATTGAGGGGCAAGCCAGGATTTCACCGTAGACAGCACCGCCGCAGATTACCGTGTCTTTGCCGAGTCGCTGGTTCTCGATCGCTTTGCTGATCCAGTATTCCGTTTGCTCCTGGCGCCAGCGCGGGTCAGCTTCTTCGGGCACACCTCGTTCGTCGAAGTCATGGACATCAAACTCCGGAAGTCTTTTGCGGAGCCCGGGAATGACTGCTGTCTTTCCCGATCCGCTGGCACCGGTGACAAAAAGTAGCATAATTTTAGCTCACGCCACCGACGTGAGCTCCAGGCCGTCAGGCCCTTTGACCATCAAATGTGGCATTGCCGAATGCACCCAGCTTGACGTTACCTGTGATGGTATCACCATCCACCTTGGCATCGAATTCAAGCTCGATCGGCATGGGCTGTGTCATGTTGATTTTCCAGGAAAGTGCCTCACCATCAATACTGCCGCCGTCAAAGTCCTGGGTTCCTTGTGGCCCAACAATCTTGCCCGACAAGCTGTTCCCGTCCGCTTTCAGCGTCAAGGTTGCATCCTGCGTCCCCATCGGGGAATTCATTTTGACTTTCCAGTCTCCGTCTACCTTCATCTCATACCCTCTTTAATTGAGCACATATGGCGTGCAGGCCAGTCAAACAACTGCAGACATGCGGGCCACACTGCCATAAACAGTAACAGCATTGCCAGTGGGTAAAAAGCGTACCGACGCTAGCCGGCAGCAAACTTGATCAATACTCCAGCCGCCACGGCTGACCCGATAACACCCGCGACATTCGGCCCCATGGCGTGCATCAAAAGAAAGTTGTGTGGATTGGACTCAAGACCAACCTTACTGGCGACTCGTGCGGCCATAGGCACGGCCGAGACGCCAGCTGCGCCAATGAGTGGATTGATCTTCTGCCCGGGAATCAGGTTCATCAATTTGGCCATGATCACGCCTGCTGCCGTCCCGATGCAGAACGCGATCATGCCAAGCACAAGGATGCCCAGGGTCTCAAGCACCAGAAATTGTTCTGCCCGCAATTTTGAACCTACCGCAAGACCCAGCATAATTGTGGTGATATTGATGAGCGCGTTTTGGGTGGTATCGCTTAACCTGTCAACCACACCGCACTCGCGCATCAGGTTGCCAAAACAAAACATACCAAGAAGTGGTGCAGCACTCGGTACCGCGAGCCCAACCAGAATTACCAACATGACAGGGAAGATAATCTTTTCCCGCCGCGTAACCACCCGCAGTTGTTTCATCTCGATACAACGCTCATCCCTGGTCGTCAGCAGCTTCATAATGGGCGGTTGGATCAATGGTACCAGGGCCATATAGGAGTAGGCAGCAACCGCGATCGCGCCGAGCAGCTGCGGCGCCAGCATTCCCGCAACATAAATGGCGGTTGGACCATCCGCGCCACCAATAATCCCGATGGCTGCCGCCTCTTGGATAGAAAACTGAAACCATCCGATATCGGTCAGGACCAGCGCACCAAGCAGGGTTGCAAATATCCCAAACTGTGCTGCCGCTCCCAGGAATAAGGTCTTCGGATTAGCGAGCATTGGGCCGAAGTCTGTCAGGGCACCAACACCCATAAAAATGAGCAGCGGAAAGATACCAGTCTCGACACCCATCACATAGAACTGGTGCAGGATACCTCCACCTACCGCAATATCGACACCAGGTATGTTGCTGAGGATGCAACCAAACCCGATTGGTACCAGCAGTAACGGTTCAAACCGTTTGGCAATGGCAAGGAATAAGAGGAGCAACCCGACAGCAATCATGGCTGTCTGCTCCAGTTGCAGTTGATAGACGCCAGTTGTCCGCCACAATTCTAAAACCTGTTCCATGCGCAGCCTAGCCCAACGTCATCAATGTATCGCCAGCCGCGACAGCGTCACCCTCATCCACCAGAATGTCGGTGACCTGCCCGCCATTACCGGCTCGAATTTCCGTTTCCATCTTCATGGCTTCCAGTATCAGCACCACATCACCACTTTCAACCTGATCGCCCTCGGCCACCACCAATTTAAAGACATTGCCGGCCATGGGTGCGGTAATACCAATCGAGCCTGAGGATTTAGCGGGTTTCTTTCGCTGTAATGTTTGATCTTTGCTCACCGGTGCCGCTGACGTAATGTCTCCACCTTCTGACACTTTGACGATATAGGCTTTGCCCTCAACCTCCACGGTGAATACCTCATTATCGCCAGTGGCCGCCGGCTCGACCGCATGATCGACGGGCTCTTTCGGCGCCGGTTCAAACGCCGATGCGTCGCCACGGTGGGCAAGGAACTTGATACCGGGTTGGGGGAATAACGCATAGGTCAGGACGTCATCGTCAATGTTTTCGCCGAACCGCAAACCTTTTTCAGTCTCCATTGCCAAAAGCTCTGCCTTGAGGCGCTCAAATTCAGGCTCCAGCTTGTCCGCCGGCCGACAGGTTATGGGCGTCGCACCAGCCAGGACCCGTTGCTGTAATTTTTCATTGACTGGTGCCGGGGTTGCACCATATTCGCCCGTCAAGACACCCTCGGTTTCCCTGGTAATGTTCTTGTAGCGTTCACCTGCCAGCACATTGAATACCGCCTGGGTACCGACAATTTGAGAAGTCGGTGTCACCAGGGGAATGAATCCAAGATCCTCCCTTACCCGCGGGATTTCCAGCAATACCTCGTCCAGTCGATCCAGGGCATTTTGTTCTTTGAGCTGATTTTCAAGGTTGGTCAGCATACCTCCCGGGACTTGCGCAACCAGGATACGGGAGTCGATTCCACGCAGCGAGCCTTCAAACCGCGCATACTTTTTTCGCACTTTCCTGAAATAAGCAGCAATTTCTTCCAGTAGTTCGATGTCCAGTCCGGTATCCCGATCCGTATCTCGCAATATCGCCACCAACGTCTCGGTGGGAGAGTGCCCATAAGTCATACTCATGGACGAGATGGCAGTATCGACATTGTCGATACCAGCCTCAACCGACTTAAGATACGTTGCCGTCGACATCCCTGTGGTCGCATGGCATTGCATATGAATCGGCACGCTAACAACTTTCTTAAGTTCTGTGATGAGTTCAAATGCGGTGTAAGGTGCAAGCAAACCCGCCATATCCTTGATGGCGATGGAATCTGCACCCATGCTTTCAAGACGCTTGCCCATATCGACCCATAGCTCGATGTTATGGACCGGACTTACGGTATACGAGAGCGCGCCCTGGGCATGTTTGGCCTGTTTGCGAACAGCGGCAATGGCGGCTTCAAGATTGCGGGGATCGTTCATCGCATCGAAGATGCGAAATATATCCACACCATTGACGGCCGCGCGTTCCACGAATTTCTCGACGATGTCGTCGGCGTAATGCCGATAACCGAGGATATTCTGGCCCCGAAACAGCATTTGCTGTGGAGTATTCGGCATGACCTTCTTGAGTTCACGAATCCGTTCCCACGGGTCTTCACCGAGATAGCGGATACAGGCATCGAAAGTAGCCCCACCCCAACTTTCGATGGACCAAAACCCGACCTGGTCGAGTTTTTCTGCGATTGGAATCATATCGTCCAGTCGCATGCGGGTGGCAAGCAGCGACTGGTGTGCATCGCGAAGTACCAACTCCGTGATCCCCAGGGGTTTTTTATCGCTCATTTGGTATAGAGCCCTTATGCTTTGCTACGGATTCACGTAGATGTTGTGAATACTTCCATTGCCGTTTTTGGCGGCAAAAACATTGATATCACAAGCCAGAGCCCAAATCCATGCGCACTGGCCCGTGGATTGTGGTTCGGTTTGAATTGTGCGCCCTGACCGGATCAGCTGGCACCGGGCGATTTCAAACCGGGCCACTACCTCGCCTTGCCTTGTATTGCTGTATCGCCTCAGATATTACTGCCAGCGTTGTCGGGTCAATGTTCTGGTCGTCCGGGCGAGGCACACCATCACCCAACCACTTCGACATCGCCATGGTCAGCAGGACCAGTGCCGTCAGGAATAGAAATACGGTGCCCATACCCAACAGTGCCAATTCCACACCCTGCATGACGATTTCTGACATCTGCCTCTCCCGACCCTGAATTTGTACCGATAATACAGGATTTGGACACAATCCGAAGTTGACGCGCTAGAGGCCCATCCACATAATACGCCCTCGCTGCGCGCCCGTAGCTCAGTTGGATAGAGCACCAGGCTACGAACTTGGGGGTCGGGAGTTCGAATCTCTCCGGGCGCGCCATTTTTTTCAATCAAGCGACGTTAAAATCACCAGG
>JBBDIT010000073.1:29371-69275 GCA_040880285.1 Pseudomonadales bacterium
GGATACCAGGGATCAGAGTAGCGACAAGGTTTGATACGGAGAGGTGGCCGAGTGGGCAATTCTTCAAAGAAGAATTGCGGGGGCTGAAGCGAGGGGCTCTGCCCCCGAGCGTTGAATCAGCCCCCGGAACGAGGCGCCAGGGACGGATACCAGGGATCAGAGTAGCGACAAGGTTTGATACGGAGAGGTGGCCGAGTGGTCGAAGGCGCTCCCCTGCTAAGGGAGTATGGGTTTAAAGCTCATCGAGGGTTCGAATCCCTCCCTCTCCGCCAGAATCAAAAAGGTGCATACCGACCCGCAAACCCCGAATTATCCGCTGCTGCAGGGGCGCCAAGCACCAGCTTTCGGGCAGGAAAGAGGCCCGGACCACGTGACTCCCAGTGCCGGGGGTCCTTCGGGCGCCTGCGGCGACCCTCAGGACGACGGGATGGCGCTTTATTACAGCCTATTGACGAATTTCCAATAACTGGTAATATTACAGTTTTTCGGTCCAAGTAATAAAACCTGTAATGACTCCCGCCTCCATCATTCTGGACTTGCTCCGGACCTATCGGCATCGCGGAACCGCAGTCAAAGAGATTATGGCTGCTGGCGCAATGTTTGATTTCAGCGAGAATGCCATGCGTGTCAATCTGTCCCGGCTGGTTGGACAGGGACTGGTAGAGAATTTCGAGCGCGGCTATTACCGTATCAGTGACCATGCTGACCCGGTCAATGAGTTCGTAGAAGCGTGGCGCGCGGGTGAAGACAGGGTTGGGCCATGGGACGGGGCCTCATGGCTGGTTGTCCATTCAAGCCATGAGGAGGCGCCAAAGCGCGGCTGGGCCCTGGACGCCAATGGGTTTCGCCAGATCGCAGAGGGACTTTGGGCAAGGCCCGATAATCTGAGTCTCACCCATGCAGCGCTCGATATGCGATTAAGGCAGCTGGGAGTGGACGCCAGGTCCGTGCTTCTCACCAACGCACAGATCGACAAGCGTTGTCAGGATGCGTGGCTAATCCAATTCGACCTGGACCGGCTGGTGACAACTTATTCGGAGTCTGAAAAAGCCCTGCGACAAAGCGCCGCCAGGCTCACGAAACTACCACGGCGGGATGCGCTAAAAGAATCCTTCCACCTTGGCGGCGAGGCGGTCCACATCCTTGCCAAGGATCCACTCCTTCCGTCTGAGGTGATCGACACCACGCAGCGTAAGCAGCTTTGGGAGACAATGCTTGCCTACGACCGGCTTGGCCGTAACATTTGGACCACTCGCCTGTCCTCACCAGAGCGTATTCCGACACCACAACTGATAATTTCAAATACCCGTTGAGACCAGACCATGAACCTGAGAGATATACTTAGTCGAGAAGAATTCCAGTCGGTTACCGCAAGAAACAATTGGCTCGGCGCACGCATAGTCCTGTTCGACTGGCTTATCATCGGTGGGACATTCTATCTGGCCGCTACCTATCCCAATCCACTGGTTTGGATTGTTGCGATTTTTATCCTGGGGGCTCGCCAACTGGGACTAGGCATTATTGTCCATGAGACCGGACACAGGACACTATTTACGTCACCGCGACTCAATGATTTTGTTGGAAACTGGCTGGCAGGCTATTTTGTGTTTTCAAATAAGGATGCCTATATGCGTGTCCACCTAAAACACCATCAGGAAGCAGGCACAGACAAGGATCCAGATCTTGCAAACTACGTAAACTATCCTATCGAGCGCACCAGTCTGCGACGCAAAATCTTGCGGGACATCACCGGGCAAGTGGGCTGGCGACGTATCAAATCCATTGTCAGGGCAGTATCCCGACTGCCAGAACTGGATCCGGAATCTCGCCGTTTCCTACTCGGCAGCCTTGGCATGAACCTTGGTCTATTGCTGGTACTGGCTGGCACAGGGCACGCGGCCCTGTATTTATTGTGGCTCATCGCCTTCATGACCAGTCATATGCTGGTGAGCAGGATCCGCCAGATCGCAGAGCATGCAGCGGTACCGGACTTGTTTGACCCGGACCCACGTAAGAATACGCGCACGCTTTACATTAATTGGCTGGAGCGATTGTTGATCGCGCCTCACCACGTGAACTATCATCTGGAGCATCACCTGATGGCGTCTGTACCAATTTACAGGCTCAGGCAATTACACGAGTTGCTGTTAAAGAAGGGATTCTATGGAGGGGTAGATTTCGAATACGGCTACTTACGCCTGCTGAAGAGAGTGACTTCAGCTGCTTAAGGCACCGGCGGGATCAGGTCAAGTATCGGTGGTGCCTTCCTTATCGTCGCCTTCCGCCTGAATTTTCTGATAGATCTCTTCTCGATGAACCGAGACTTCTTTGGGTGCATTGACACCAATGCGTACCTGATTGCCTTTGACACCAAGCACTGTCACAGTGACGTTATCTCCGATCATCAGCGTCTCGCCAACTCTCCGGGTCAAAATTAACATTGCAATCTCCTTTTAAAATTCAGTTGTCCGTTCAAAGCCGATAGCCTTCAGGCGCTGCTAGCCCTTTGTGACTTCCGGCGCGAGCTCAAATGCAGAATGTAATGCCCTTGCCGCCAGTTCCAGGTACTTCTCGTCAATAACGACCGAGATTTTGATTTCTGAAGTCGAGATCATCTGAATATTGATGGACTCCTCAGAAAGCACCCTGAACATTTTACTTGCAACACCCGCATGAGACCGCATACCAACCCCAACCAGGGACAACTTAGCAATTTTATTGTCGCCTGTCGCATCTGCTGCATCAATATCTGATGCCACTTTTTTCAGGATATTCAACGCCTGCTCGTAATCACCTCGACGTACGGTAAAGGTAAAGTCAGTACTACCGTCTGCGGAAACGTTCTGCACGATCATATCGACCTCGATATTGGCCTCACTGATCGGCCCCACTATTTTCGATGCAATCCCCGGCACATCCCGGACGCCGCGCATCGTCAGTTTGGCCTCGTCCCGGGTAAATGCGATCCCGGAAATAATTGGTTGCTCCATTCCGTCTTCCTCATCCGTAATCAACGTACCGGGCTTATCGAGAAAACTCGACATTACCCGAATGGGTACTTTGTATTTACTGGCAAATTCTACCGCGCGGGTATGCAACACTCGTGACCCCAGGCTTGCCAGTTCCAGCATCTCCTCAAAGGTAATTCGTTCCAGGCACCGTGCATCTGTCACAACTCGTGGGTCAGTCGTATATACGCCCTCAACGTCGGTGTAAATCTGGCACTCGTCAGCTTTCAGCACCGCGGCCAGGGCGACTGCAGTGGTATCCGACCCACCGCGCCCGAGGGTTGTAATGTTGCCGTTCACATCGACACCCTGAAAGCCGGCAATTACGGGCACGACGCCGTCGCTGAGATCTGCTTTCAACCGGTTATCATTGATTTCAACGATGCGAGCACGCGTGTGGCTTGCATCGGTGGTGATCCTGACTTGCCCACCGGTATAGGAACGTGCAGGACAACCCAACTTCATCAGCATCATCGCTAAAAGCGCAATCGTCACCTGTTCGCCAGTCGACAACAGCACATCAACCTCACGGTACATCGCCGTATCGGTAACACCAACCTCTTTGGACAACTCATCCAGCCGGTCAGTTTCAAGCCCCATGGCTGATACCACAACAATTACATCGTGGCCCTGATTACGGGACCTGATAATGGTCTTTGCCACATTCTCAATATGCGAGATTGAGGCAACAGAGGTCCCACCAAACTTCTGGACAAATAGAGACATACAGGACAAACGTGAAATCAGGTATTCAAAGGGCGCCTATTAAACCGTAATCGCATCCCAATGGGAATGCGTCATTGCAAACTGTTTACAATCTCTCTTGTAAATAGCCGCTCACGGATGCGAGCGCCGAGGCCAGGGCCGCCGTATCGGTGCCACCTGCACGCGCCATATCCGGGCGCCCACCACCCTTGCCGCCCAACTGGCTGGCAACAAAATTGACGAGTTCACCGGCATGCACCTTATCGGTTAAATCCCGGGTTACCCCGGCAACCAGGGCAACTTTGCCATCATTGACCGACGCCAACACCACAACGCCACTGCCCAGTTTGTTTTTCAGCCGATCCAGCGCATCCGGCAGCGTCTTTGGATCAGCGCCCTCGAGTTCATGAACCACCACTCTTGCTCCCCCAATCTCAATGGCAGAGGCGGCGATATCGGTTCCAGCCCCGCTGGCAAGCCTGGCGTTTAGCTGCACAAGTTCTTTTTCCAGCTTTCGATTCTGTTCCAGGACCGAATTGAGCCTATCCAGCACAGCACCACGATCAGCCCGTAACAATGTCGCTATTTCAAACAATTCTTCTTCAACGTCTTCGATACGCTCCAGCGCCTTACTTCCGGTTACCGCTTCAATACGTCGAACGCCGGACGCTATACCCTGCTCTGCGGTAATCCGAAAAATACCAATGTCACCGGTACGTGCAGCATGCGTGCCTCCACAAAGCTCGATTGAAAAGCCATCGCCCATGGTCAGTACACGCACATCTTCAGAATATTTTTCACCGAAGAGTGCCATCGCGCCTTTCTTGCGCGCAGCCTCAAGATTCATGACCTCGGTCTGGATTTCGGAGTTACGTCGTATCTGCGCATTGACCAGGCGTTCAATCGATTTGATCTCTTCGCGGGTCAACGCTTCAAAGTGTGAGAAGTCAAACCTGAGCCGTTCCGGTTCAACCAGCGAACCCCGCTGATTGACATGATCACCCAAAATCTGGCGAAGTGCAGCATGCAAGAGATGGGTCGCACTATGGTTAAGGCGAGTTGCATCTCGCAGGTACCTGTCAACTTCTGCATCAAGCTCATCCCCTGCCTGAATCGTTCCTTCGAGGACTTTTCCCTTATGGATAAAAGCCTCACCGGCCTTCTGCGTATCTTGTACCTCAAAGGTGATACCGTCCCCAAGAAGCCGCCCCGTATCCCCCACCTGACCGCCGGATTCGGCATAAAAGGGCGTCCGTTCCAGCACAATGACCGCATCATCGCCCTGCTTGATCGTGTCCACGGCATGTTCACCAACGAACAGTGCGACAACTTTTGACGGACCCGACAAGGATTCATAGCCAATGAATTCGGTACTCAAATCCAGATTGAATTTTGCCGTATCGGTGGTCGAAAACTTGCTGGCTGCCCGCGCCCTTTCACGTTGCGCCTGCATTTCACGTTCGAATCCTTCCATATCCAGGGTCAGGTTTCGCTCGCGGGCAACATCGGCGGTCAGGTCCGTGGGGAACCCGTAAGTGTCGTACAAGCGAAACACCACTTCTCCGGGTATTTCTGCACTCTCGAGCCCGTCGATTGCATCCGTCAGGATCCTCATCCCCTGGTCCAGGGTGATTTCAAATTGCTCTTCTTCTTTCAACAAGATCTTTTCGATCTGGCTTTGGGTCTTTACGATAACAGGATAAGCCTCACCCATCTCCTGAACCAGTGTCTCCACCATCTTGTGGAAGAACGGGCCAGTCGCCTGCAGCTTGTGCCCGTGGCGAATGGCACGACGAATGATCCGCCGCATCACATAGCCGCGGCCCTCGTTGGAAGGTACTACACCGTCGGCGATCAAAAATGCAGAGGAGCGAATGTGATCAGCGATTACCTTCAATGAGGGATTGGATAAGTCCGTACAGCCAAGCAGCTGTGCCGCGCGTGCGATCAAGGCCTGGAAGATATCGATATCGTAATTGCTATGGACTTGCTGCATCACGGCCGCAACGCGCTCAAGCCCCATGCCGGTGTCGACACCAGGCGTTTTGAGCGGTGTCAGCGTCCCGTCCGCCGACCGGTCATACTGCGGAAATACCAGGTTCCAGATCTCTACATAACGGTCCAGCTCCGCTTGCGCCGATCCTGGTGGCCCGCCGGGTACTTCAGCGCCATGATCATAGAAAACTTCTGAACAAGGACCACATGGGCCCGTATCACCCATGGCCCAGAAATTATCCTCATCGCCGAGCCGGGTGACACGTGCCGGATCAAACCCGATTTCCTCCACCCAAATGGCATAAGCCTCATCATCGCTATCATGAATCGTGACCCACAACCGATCCGGCGGTAGTTTCAGCACGTCGGTCAGGAATTCCCATGCATAGCCTATCGCCTCACGCTTGAAATAATCGCCAAAGCTGAAGTTACCGAGCATCTCGAAAAAGGTGTGGTGACGAGTCGTATAGCCCACATTATCCAGGTCATTGTGCTTGCCACCGGCACGCACACAGCGCTGACAGCTTGCTGCACGTGTATAGCCGCGGTTCTCCCTTAATGCCAGCGCTTCTTTGAACTGGACCATTCCGGCATTGGTAAATAACAGGGTCGGGTCGTTCTCAGGCACAAGGGTCGAACTCTCGACGATCTGGTGTCCTTTACCGGCAAAGTAATCAAGGAAAGCTTTACGGAGCTCTGCGCTCTTCATCACATTTACTTCATCGACCTGAGGGACGCTAAAGATACAGAAAAAGCACGAATTTCTAAACCTAAAAGCGACCCGGGTATTGGATACTTCCCGCGCTCAACGCTTTCAGGGCTTTCGGTAGAACCGGATCAGCAAGCTTGGCAGCAGGGTCAGATTGGCCAGCAGCGCCAGCAGCATGGCGAGCGCGGTCAAACTTCCGAAATATACCGTGGGCAGGAAGTTAGAGAACGTCAGGATTGAAAAACCGCCAATGATAATAGTCGACGTGAAATACATGGCCCTGCCAATGGTACGGTGCGCCGCCTCAACCGCCTGGGCAACCGTTTTATCGTCCCGGCATTCGGCTTTGAACCTGTGCGAATAGTGAATCGCATCATCGACACCGATACCGATGCAAATCGCAGCAATGGTAATTGTCATCATGTCGAGCGGAATGTTGGCATAACCCATTACCGCAATAACCGTCGCCGCCGCAATGACATTGGGAATCAGGGCGAGTAACGCCAGTAGCGGCGAGCGTAACAGCAGGGCAAACATTACGAAGGTGGCGAGCACGACGTAGAGCAGAGTCTGACGCTGGGAATCTGCCAGCTGTTTCAACATATCGTCAAACAGTACCATCATACCGGTAACAATGACCCGGTCTGCTTCGAGACCCAGGTCCCCGGTCGCATAGTTCCTGATATCCTCGATCAGTTCAGTGCGGGAGAAACGCGGTCCGCTTTCCTTGATGCGGGCGTTAATATTTGCGTAGCCCGCTTTGGGCTTTGCGTATGGTTCAACCAATTGCTCCCGTACGCCAGCCGGTAACTGACCAAGCGCATAGGCCATCTCGAGATTGGACAGAGGCTCGCCATCGTTGAATTGTCGCGCAAGTCGCTCCAGCGTCGAAATGGAGAGGACCTTCCCGGTTTCGGCATGAGCAACCAGCTTCTCGTGCACTGCGGCCACGGTTTCGATCCGGTCTCTGGTAAACCAGTACCGCTCCGGCCAGGTTTCTTCTGTGGGCGCTGCAAACGGATCCGCTTCGTCCCCCTCGTAGCCTTCATATTCACCCAGATCCAGGTAGATATCGAATGGCAAGGTACCACCCAGATGCTGGTCGATATAGACCATACCGGCATAGATATCGGTTTCTTCAGCAAAGTAATCCACGAAGCGGTTGTCAAACGAAACTCGCGTTAATCCGCCAGCCGCGATGAGCACGATCAGCAGTGAAACTGCAAGGACCTTTTTGGAATGATGCACACAAAGCCGACTCAGAAGACGCGTCAGTTCAATCCGGTTTCCCAATGTACTGCTGGGTACGCCCTTGCCCAGTACCAACAGCGCCGCCGGAAACAATGTATAGGTTACAAAAAAAGAAATTACGATACCCAGACACATCATCCAACCAAAGTCCTCGACTGGAACGATCCGGCTCGCAAGCATCGCCCCGAACGCAAGCATCGTGGTCAGGCCCGTATATAAACAAGGCGCGAACTTCGATTCCATCGTATTGATCACCAGATCCCGGTGATTAATTTGCGGGTCATCTGTCAACAATTCGCGATAGCGAACAATCAGGTGAATGGAAAAGGAAATGCAGATAATCGCAAGCAGCGCGATAAAGTTGGATGATACGACCGTAACGGGCTTTCCCGCAAAAGCCAATATGCCGGTCGTGATCAGAATCGACACGCCGCTGATCAATAGGGGCAGCACAACCCAGCGGAACCGACGGAAGAAAAAAATCAGCAGCAAGACGATAAGGACCATTACGAGCGATCCAAACACGACCAGGTCCGATTTCACGAATTCGACCATATCAGCGGCTATCATCGGTACACCACTAATATAAATCTCGGCACCATTTAAATACTTCGACCGTATCTTCCGGACCTCGTCGATCAATTCTTGCCGGGATTCAACATAGTCGCGCCTGGCATCCTTGTAAGCCGATTCCACCTCATCGAGTTCAACCGGGTCAGCCGCTTGCGCCGAACGCAATCGGTCCCGGCGCCCACGCAAACTCGATAAGCGTTCATCACGCTCAAGATCGATCTTGATGACCGATGCCTCACCATCCTCTGAGATCAGATAATTCCTGAACAGCGGGCTTTGCGTGAGCTCTGTTCTCGCCAATGCCAGATCCACCGATTCGTCCCGCAGGGTCCTGAACTCCGATGACATTTTCTCAAGCGAAACAGGAGGACTGGCGACCAGCGGGGCATCGAGTATTGAAGAAACCTTCTCAACACCCGCAATGTCGGCAACTTCTGACTGCAGTGCCGCCAATGTTGCAAGGGACTTACGATCAAACATATCGACTTCAGTCGGACTGTAGGCGAACACAAGAAAATCATCTCCACCAAACAGGTCTTGCATTTCCAGGTAGGTCGCGAGGTTAGGATCTCCCTGCACGACTAACGTGTCGGGGGAAGCGTCAAAAGTGAAGTCCCGCGTAAAATACCCCGCCGTAACGGATACAGCGAGTATCAGGACAAGGACTGTCCTCGGGTAATTGAGTAGCTCGCGAAAAAGTTTGGAGAGTTGGGTCAAAAGGACGTTGATCACCGGGCTTGCGTCAGGTTCAGGGTCCGCCCATGGTATCTGAGATTTGCTCGAACGAAAAACCCCGTTGTTGCAGGAATCGTGAACGTCGTGCCCGCTCTTTCGCATTGGCCGGAGCTGCCGGGCCAAAGCGTTTGACGCAAACTTCTTGAACTTTGACAGACCAATCCAGCGCACACTCTTCAAAGGCAAGCGAGATTATATCATCAGTGACGCCACGGTTTCTGAGCTCCAACCTGATCTTTATCGGGCCATGACCACGCCCTGATCGCGACCGAATGTATGCCCCGGCAAGGCGGGTGTCACTCTGCAGACCCTCTGATTCAAGCTGGTTTATCACTGACTCAATCAGCTCCGGTGCTCCCTTGAATCGACCAGCGAGTTTGGTTGCCAATTCACCTTTGGCATGTTCACGTCGTGCCAACAAATCCATCGCAGCGCGACGGACATCAACGGGTTCGAACGTCTCGCCCACCTTTTAACAACCTACCGATCCAGCGACATCCCGGATCAATTGTTACTGCTACTAATTGGAGTCACATTGGTATCTTCGAGTTCCTCTGCAGCCCCGGCAGCAACTGCAGGTTCATCCTCAACCAATACGGCCTGACCAAGCAATTCCTCCCGGATCTTTCGTTCGATTTCGACACCCATCTCAGCATTTTCTTCCAGGAAATCAGCGGCATTTTTCTTACCCTGGCCGATACGCTCGTTCTTGTAGCTGTACCAGGCACCCGCCTTGTCAATCAGCCCGACTTGCACCCCAAGGTCGATAACCTCCCCCAGCCGATAGATGCCTTTACCATACATGATCTGGAATTCAGCTTGCTTGAATGGTGGTGCTACCTTGTTCTTGATGACTTTGACGCGAGTCTCATTACCCACTATTTCATCGCCGTCTTTGATTGATCCCGTTCTACGAATATCGAGGCGTACCGACGAGTAGAACTTGAGCGCATTACCACCGGTTGTGGTTTCAGGACTTCCAAACATGACACCAATCTTCATACGAATCTGGTTGATGAATATCACCAGCGTATTGGAGTTTTTGATGTTGGCTGCCATCTTCCGCAGCGCCTGGCTCATCAGTCGTGCCTGCAGGCCCACATGGTGGTCACCCATTTCACCTTCAATTTCCGCCTTGGGGGTGAGCGCCGCAACCGAGTCGATGACAACCACGTCGAGGGCACCAGAACGCACGACCATGTCACAGATCTCCAGCGCCTGTTCCCCGGTGTCCGGTTGGGAGACCAGCAGGTTTTCAATGTCGACCCCCAGGTTTTCGGCATAGGGAGGATCGAGGGCATGTTCTGCATCAATAAACGCGCAAGTACCGCCCGCCTTCTGGCACTCGGCAATGACCTGCAACGTCAGCGTGGTCTTA
This sequence comes from Pseudomonadales bacterium, assembly GCA_040880285.1. Lineage (GTDB taxonomy): Bacteria > Pseudomonadota > Gammaproteobacteria > Pseudomonadales > Azotimanducaceae > JANQJA01. The sequence continues at coordinate 39,726 of JBBDIT010000073.1, forward strand.
CCGGACGACTCAGGGCCATAAATTTCGACTATCCTGCCACGAGGTAAACCACCAACCCCGAGTGCAATATCGAGGCCCAGGGACCCGGTTGAAATTGCGGGAATCTTTTCCTGCGGGCTATCCCCCAGGCGCATCATTGATCCCTTGCCAAATTGTCGCTCGATTTGCGACAGCGCTGCTGTCAACGCCTTCTCTCTGTTAGCATCTTTCTTCGAGTCTTTCCGGGTATCTGAATCGGCCATGTTGTCTCCTTTCGGGTTTGATTTTTTGGCGTTGGACTATTGACTGTCGAGTACTGTACATTTAACCAGTGTTTAACAAAAAGTTCAAAGGGTAATTGAGTTTTTGGCCGGGCCGCAGGCATTTGGGGCTAGCCGCCTTTTTTGGGTACGCTATGTGACCCGTCATCCGAGGTATTGAAGAACATTGTCTGCAACTTCGCTCAACGCTCACACGCCCATGATGAAACAATATCTGGGCATCAAGGCAGACCACCCGGATGAACTCGTGTTCTACCGCATGGGTGACTTCTACGAGCTTTTCTATGATGACGCCAAACGCGCTGCCGATCTTCTCGACATTACACTGACGGCGCGTGGCGCCTCTGCCGGCGAGCCGATCCCCATGTGTGGTGTTCCGTATCACGCTGTTGACTCCTATCTGGCCAGGCTGGTCAAGCAAGGCATATCCGTTGCAATCTGTGAGCAGATCGGCGACCCGGCAGAAGCCAAAGGTCCGGTCGAGCGCCGCGTCACCCGTATTGTGACGCCCGGCACCGTCACCGAAGATTCACTTCTGGACGCGCGCCGCGACAACCTCATCGTCTCGGTCTACCGAGAAAACGACACCTTTGGCCTTGCATCACTGGATCTTGCCAGTGGCCGGTTCGAGATACTTGAACTTCCTGATGAAGAATCCCTGGCCGGCGAATTACAACGTCTCAATCCGTCAGAGCTTATTCTTCCTGACGAGGAACACTATCCGAAGGTGGCCAGGGATCGCGTCGGTGCAAGACGCCGACCAGCGTGGGAATTCGACCGGGACAATGCACAGAGAACACTGACAAGGCAATTTAACACCCGTGATCTGTCCGCATTTGACTGTGATCACTTACCGGTTGCGACCACTGCCGCCGGCTGCCTGTTGCACTATGTTGCCGAGACACAGCGCACGGAACTGCCGCATATCCAGAAGCTCTCGCCCCTCACCCGGGATGACGCAATCGTAATCGACGCTGCCTCCCGCAAAAACCTGGAACTCGACACCAACATCAGTGGCAGGCAGGAAAATACGCTATTTGCAGTCATGGACAAGACCGCCACGGCCATGGGCAATCGCCTGTTGAACCGCTGGATTAACCGGCCATTACGTGACCGACAGGTATTGGGTGCGCGCCAGCAAGCAGTCGCGTTCCTTATGGACAGCTACCGCGATGAAGATGTGCACCTGCATTTGCGCCGAATTGGCGATTGTGAACGCATCCTCGCCCGGGTAGCGCTTCGATCGGCGCGCCCGAGGGATTTGTCGCGCTTGCGGGATTCGCTGCTCGTCCTGCCGGAACTTGAGCAGACACTTGCCACCTTCGATGTGCCACTGTTAACAACCATTGCCCACCAGTGCCCGCCCTGTCCGGAACTCTCGGAACAGCTATCTCGTGCCCTAATAGAAAATCCCCCCGTGGTTATCCGCGAAGGCGGCGTGATTGCACCCGGCTATGATGAAGAACTCGATGAGCTTCGAAGCATCAGTGAAAATGCCGCCGACTATCTGGTTAAACTTGAAACTAGCGAACGGGAACTCACGGGCCTCTCGACCCTGAAAGTCGGGTTCAATCGGGTCCACGGGTATTACATTGAAGTCAGTCGCGCCCAGTCCGACAAGGCACCGGCGCGTTACGTCCGCAGGCAGACCCTGAAAAATGCCGAGCGATTCATTACACCCGAACTCAAGGAATTCGAGGACAAGGCACTCTCCAGCAAGAGCCGCGCCCTTTCACGCGAGAAACAGCTGTATGAAGAGCTACTGGACGAACTCAACCGACACCTGACGCCTTTGCAGGTCACGGCCGAGGCCCTCGCGACGCTTGATGTCCTTGCGACATTTGCAGAACGTGCCAGAACCTTGTCGTTCACCCAACCGGTGCTGACCGATGAAATCGGAATCAGGATCGAAGACGGTCGCCACCCCGTGGTCGAACAGATGCTGCAAGACCCGTTTGTCCCCAACAGTGTCCGCCTTGAACCGGACCGGCGCCTTTTAGTCATCACCGGACCCAACATGGGTGGTAAATCTACCTATATGCGTCAGATCGCACTGATCGTATTACTTGCGGGTACCGGGAGTTTTGTACCGGCAATGCGGGCAGAGATCGGCCCGATTGATCGTATATTTACGCGCATTGGCTCGTCAGATGACCTTGCAAGCGGTCGCTCCACCTTCATGGTGGAAATGACTGAAACGGCGATGATATTGAATAACGCGACGGAACAGAGCCTTGTCCTTCTCGATGAAATCGGGCGTGGCACATCAACGTTCGACGGCCTGTCGCTGGCATGGGCTTGTGCTTTCTACATTGCAAACCGGGCCCGTGCCCTGACATTGTTTGCCACGCACTATTTTGAACTCACCGTTCTCGGCGACTCACTACCCGGTACTGCCAACGTGCACTTGTCCGCCAAAGAATATGGTGACGACATCATCTTCATGTATTCGGTGAACGAGGGACCTGCGAGCCAGAGCTACGGCCTGCAAGTCGCCAGGCTGGCGGGCGTACCCCAGGCGGTAATAGACGATGCCCGAAAGAAACTGCGTGAACTCGAAGAAAACGAGGTGAGGTCGACTCCACATCAGTCAGACTTGTTCACCATGCCAGCAACCGGGCCGGAGCCAGAGCCGGTATCCGATCAAGTCAGATCCCATCGAGTTATTGTGGACAAGCTGGTGGCGACGGACATTGATGCGCTATCGCCGCGCCAGGCGCTTGACCTACTGTACCAGTTAAAAGCTGAGATCGAATGACACCACGCGCTACGAGACCCTGCCTTGTCGAGGCGAGAAAAGCTGATAGAATGCCCGTTTGCTGATCAAGACCATTAGAAGGACTCGTCCATGACGTTTGTAGTGAGTGACGCTTGTATTAAATGCAAGCATACAGACTGTGTTGAGGTTTGCCCGGTAGACTGCTTCTATGAAGGGCCAAACTTTCTGGTCATCAACCCGGACGAGTGCATCGACTGCGCACTTTGCGAACCGGAATGTCCCGTTGATGCGATTTTCTCTGAAGACGAATTGCCGGAAGCCGAACAGGAATTCCTCGCGCTAAATGAAGAACTTTCGCAAGTGTGGCCCAACATTACTGAGAAGAAAGACCCGCTGCCTGATGCCGAAGAATGGGCCGAAGTAAAAGGCAAACGGGAACACCTGGAACGCTAGGAAGACCCTCTCAAGTATTTCGAGCAGGCAGATAACGAAGTGGGTCTTCGGGTTTACCGTCCCGCCGGATTTCAAAATGTAATAAATCCTTGTCGCCATTCGGGCCACCGATTTTGGCAACGACTTGTCCACGTTTAACCTTGTCGCCTTCCTTGACCAGTATGCTCTGGTTGTGGCCATAGGCAGAAAGATAACGATCATTGTGCTTGACGATCACAAGCTTGCCGTAACCTCGCAGGCCGCCGCCGGCATACACCACCACGCCATCGGCACTTGAGTGCACCGGCTCGCCGCTGGTGCCGCGAATATCTATACCCTTGTTGACTTTGCCGGTAAGCGAAAAGCCGGCAATGACTTCGCCCTCGTAGGGCCATCGCCAGTCGATTTCATCGTCAGCAGGCGGAGAGATGATCTTCGGAGTCGAACCTTGAGGGCTGGCGGGTGTGGGTGGCGACGACACTTTCGATTCAGATTTAGCCACCGGACCTGAATCCACGACAACTGTGCCTCTTTGCGGGTGTAGCCTGATGCGCTGGTCAACGTAGATTGTATAAGGTGGCTCAATGTTATTGGACGCCGCGAGTTCCTTGTAGTCGAGACCGTAGCGAAATGCAACCGAGTAGAGGGTATCGCCGCGCTGGACCACATAATAGTCAGCCCCCCGTTTCTCGCCTGCCTGGTAGACGGGAACATAGATACCACCCTGACAGCCGCCGAGGGCAGAAAGGATTAGCACCGAAATCAGGACTCGAGGCATCAGGTGTCTTCGTGTTCGTTTCAGGATAATTCTAACCGATCCCGGGATGCGAACCAGTTCACCAGTAACACGATGATAATGCCAGCCAGCATGGCACCAATCGCAACCGCGATCTGTGGCTCACTCCCTGTCACCTCGGCATAGGCACCGGGCATAACCGGTTCCTGGATGAGCGGAAGAGGCGAGCCGTCCTCACGAATCTGGTAGCTGGTTGTGTGCTTCCAGGGCCACAGCTTCATCAAAGAGCCCAGCATAAAACCGGTCAATACTGCCAGGGTTTGATCGCGAAAGTACCGAAACAGTCGTCCCAGCAATTGCGCGAAGCTAACAATGCCCACCGCGCAGCCGGCGCCCAACGTCAAAAGTGTGACGATCTCGAACTGTTCGATGGCATTGATGATGACCGCATAGAGTCCAAGAATCAGCAGGATGAAACTGCCAGAGAGACCCGGCAGGATCCATGCACACACGGCGACGGCACCGCCCAGAAAAATAAACAACGGCGATGGCGTAAGCTCGATCGGCACCAGGGTAGTAATCACAATACCGACCAGCGCACCGACGCCACAAGCAACGATGAGGTCACCACCGGGTCGGGAGATCTGTTTGTAGACAACCCATACAGAAGCCAGCACAAGCCCCATAAAAAAAGACCAGATCGGAATCGGTTCGTTTTGCAACAGGTAATTGATGGTGCTGGCAAACAAAATAATCGCAATACCCATACCGCCGAACAGAGCGACCAGAAAGTTCCCGTCAGCCCGACGCCAGGTCGCCTTGATGCCATGATTCTTTAAGAACACCAGCAGGTGAGGGGTAAATTGTCTGAGTGCGTTGACCAGACGTTCGTAAATGCCCGATATGAAAGCGATAGTGCCACCAGACACACCGGGCACCACTTCTGCCGCACCCATTAACATGCCGATCGATATAATCTTCGTATAATGATGCACCAGTTCCCGCACGTCGCTGTTAAGACCTCCCGCCCAGGAGCGGCACAAACTTCACATCCTCCAGGACTGTGGTTTCATACCCGTCTGCCGTTGACTCAACCAGCGTCAGCACCTGCTTCTTGTCGCTGCCAACCGGTATGATCATACGCCCTCCCGGTGCCAACTGGGCCAGAAGTTCGGTCGGAATGTGCCGTGGCGACGCCGTCACGATGATCCCATCAAACGGGCCACGTTCCGGCCAGCCAAGGTTACCGTCATCGTATTTGAACTGGACATTGCGCAAGCCAATCAGTTTCAGGTGACCACGGGCACGTTCCATCAGTCCCTGGATGCGCTCAACCGTGTAAACCTTTTCTACCAGTTGGCCAAGAATCGCAGTCTGGTACCCGGACCCGGTCCCGATTTCCAGGACTTTTTTCAAGGGTCCCGCCGCAATCAGCACTTCCGTCATCCTGGCAACCGTGTAAGGCCGGGATATGGTCTGATTAAAACCGATCGGCAGGGAAGTATCTTCATAAGCCCGGTGCGCAAGCGCTTCATCAATAAAAAGATGCCTTGGTGTCATGTTGATGACATCCAACAACACTTCGTTTTCGATACCGCGTTCACGTAACGCCGACACCAGTCGATTGCGCGTTCGCTGGGATGTCATACCCACACCCCGAAGATCTGGTTTTCTATCCAAGCGCCTGTTCCCTGTGACCTGAATGAGTATTGTAAGCGACAACCTCTCGCAAGAGACTGGTGGCATAGCTTCCACGTGGTAATTTAAACGTTACAAGGAAATTGTCGTCGTTGAATTCGCCTTTAAGATCAGATGGTGTAACCGAAAGTGGTCTCATCATGGCCTTGACGCCGAACTTCCGGAATCCCTCATACCAGGCCTCAAAGCCCGGTTCATCACAAGCTTCAAACTCATCCTTTCTGGTCACACCCGGCAACCAGCCCTGACTCTCGCGCCAATCTCCACGTTCTATCGCAGCGGCTAACTGGCAGTTAAACAGGTAGCTTCGGGCGGCGGACAGATAAATCTCTTTTTCGTTACGTTTGAATCGCTTACCGTTGAGTAGCCTATCGGCGTTTACAAGGTTATTGCCATCATGGCCGAAACGCTGCTCCCCAAAGTAGTTCGGGAACCCGTCGCGGCCGATGTCGGCGAGTCTTGCCATCATATCGCCCCGGTCTGCCGCACTGAATCCAGCCGGTCCTGGCCGCACCAGGACCTTGAACAGATTGCCCTGGTGGCCACCGCGCCTGAGTTTCTTATTATGGCGTGTCACCGCAAGAATCCGGACACCATCAATGCCATGGTCAATCCAATCCATATCAACTTTCCCCGGCAGCCAACAACTGAACCATTGACGGGTTCGGGCGTGCCGATCTTTCTTACCGGCGTAGCTGACATCAAACGGGCGTACACCAGAGAACCTGGCAAGAGCCGCGGCGACGAAGGCAGTGTTCGCCCCGACCTTCTCGACATTCAGGTAAACATGCTCACCGTGGCCGCAAGGCTCAAACCCCAGCGATTCCTCGACGACAAAGTCATCCGCGCATGTCCGGATGGTGCCGCTTGCGAGCGGCTCACTCCCGGCCAACGGAAAGTCGATGTTAAAGGCAGCTCGACCACTGGCCGGTGTCATTTGACAGATCATAAAAGGAGTACGGCTGCCTGCGCGGCCAGCCCCTCTTGCCGTCCAATAAACCCCATCGTCTCGGTGGTCGTCGCTTTGATGCTGATCCGGTCCTGCTCCACGTCCAGATCCGTTGCCAGCACGATTCGCATTTCCTCCACATGGTCCCGTACCCGGGGACGTTCGGCAATCAACGTGATATCGGCATTGGCGAGCGAAAGCCCACGCGCCCTGGCCAGGTCATAGCATGCGCGCATCAGCAGGCGGCTGTCTGCGTCCTGCCAGCGGGGGTCGGTATCGGGAAAGTGTGAACCGATATCACCCAATGACAGAGCGCCCAGGAGCGCATCGCACAGAGCATGGATAATCACATCACCGTCCGAGTGCGCAATAATTTCGTGGGTATGCGGCACCGCCACACCGCCCAACATGATGGCGTGATGATCGCGAGGTTCGCCGAAGCGATGGGCGTCAAAACCGAATCCGACTCTCACCTTTGATCCTGTTGTTTGTTTTGCAGGCCATGGACTTGATCTGGCTGTTCACCGATCTGTTGTTCCAGATACCATGCAGCCAGGGCAAGGTCCGCCCTGGTCGTTACTTTAATGTTGTCCCGGCGACCTTCAACTACGATCGGGACAAGGCCCAGATATTCCACTGCAGAAGCTTCATCAGTGACAGCGATATCAGCCGCTAACGCTTTTTCCATGGCGCGGCGCAATACGCCATAGCGAAACATCTGTGGGGTTTGCGCCAGCCACAGACCTTGCCGGTCCAGCGTGGCGATGACTTTTGATTCCTGTACCCGTTTGATCGTGTCAATCACAGGCACCGCCAGCAGCCCCCCCACTTCACTATCATCCACAGCTGCGACCAATCGCTCGATCTCGGCCACGCGCACGCAGGGGCGAGCCGCATCATGCACCATAACCCAATCTGCATCCTCAAGCTTAAGGTGCCGCAGGGCGTTACGTACCGATTCGCCCCGGGTGTCACCACCGGTCACAATCTCGCAGGCCTCATGGCCCGGTACCTTCCTGAAGTCCTGATCATCCGGTGCCACTACCAGCACGATCTGGCGCACCTGCATCTCGCTCAAGCGTTCCAGCGTATGTTGTAGAATTGGTTTGTTATTAACAGGAAGGTACTGCTTTTTGGTCCCCATGCGCGTTCCCGCTCCCGCGGCCGGCACGATAACGCTAACCTGACCGAACCCGTCGTGGCTAGTCATGGACTCCGGGGTTTCTCAACCAACAAGAAGAAGGTTTCACCTTCCTTGATCATGCCAAACTCACTGCGCGCTTTTTCTTCGATCGCATCAAACCCATTTTTCAGGTCTTTGATTTCCGCTCGCAGTACCTTATTGCGTTGTATTTTGCTTTCATTCGCCAGACGTTGGGTTTCTGCTCGTTCCGCCAGCGCATGCGCATGAGCCAGGCTACCTTCTCCAATCCAGAGGCGTACCTGCAATCCGATGACCACAAGGCCAAGAAATGCGATCAACACCCGGCGTCTGGTCATTACCGTCTGAACTCCGCCAGCCCTTTGTAAAGCGCATCTGACTGGTCTTCGATTCGCAGTAGTCGGTTGTATTTGGCAACCCGGTCTGACCTGCACAGGGAACCGGTCTTGATCTGGCCCGCGGCCGTGGCAACCGCCAGGTCAGCAATCGTGGTGTCCTCGGTTTCCCCGGATCGATGAGAAATCACTGCCGTATAGTTTGCGGCCCTGGCCATCTGAATGGCGGCGAAGGTCTCTGTCAAGGTACCAATCTGGTTGAGTTTAATGAGGATAGAATTGGCCACACCCGTATCAATGCCTTTTTTGAGCATGGCCGAATTGGTAACGAACAGGTCATCTCCCACCAGTTGGATCTTGTCACCCAATTGAGCCGTTAGATGAGCCCAACCTTCCCAGTCGCTTTCATCGAGACCATCTTCGATCGTAATGATGGGGTAACGATTGACGAGGTCATCCAGGTACCCGGTAAATTCCTTCGAGTCGAAACGGCGGTTTTCGCTGGCAAGGACATAGCTGCCATTTTTGTAGAATTCAGACGCAGCACAATCGAGCCCCAAAAATACGTCCTTACCTGCCACGTAACCCGCCTTGTCGATAGATTCCATAATGACTTCGAGTGCAGCCTCGTTGCTGGGCAGGTCCGGCGCGAATCCACCTTCATCACCAACGGCCGTGCTCAATCCACGATCTGAAAGGGCGGATTTCAAAGTATGGAAAATCTCAGCGCCACAGCGCAGTGCCTCGGAGAAATTCGCCGCGCCGGTCGGCAGAATCATAAACTCCTGAATGTCGACATTGTTATCCGCATGTTCGCCGCCATTCAAAATGTTCATCATGGGCACCGGCATACTATAGCGACCCGGGCTACCATCGAGCTCTGCCAGGTATTCATACAGTGCCATCTGCTTTGCCTGGGCAGCGGCTTTTGCTGCCGCCAGCGAAACCGCAAGAATGGCATTCGCTCCCAGTTTTCCCTTATTCGGTGTCCCGTCCACCTCCAGCATACGCAGGTCAAGGTCACGCTGATCCTCTACATCACGGCCAAGCAGCGGTTCACGTATTTTTGTATTCACATTCTCAACTGCAATCAATACGCCTTTGCCTTTATAGCGAAGCGGATCCTTGTCTCGTAGCTCCAACGCCTCACGAGAACCGGTGGATGCACCGGAAGGCACGCAGGCACTGGCAACCATTCCATTGTCGAGCTCCACCTCCGCTTCCACGGTAGGATTACCTCTCGAGTCGAGTATTTCCCTTGCCCTGATGTCCGTAATTTCCGTCAAACGCCTGCAACTCCCTATTTTCCTGTTAATTGCTTACTGGTTCGATATCCACCATTGACCAGCTACAACCCGGTGACTGGCTGATGATCGACCGATTTAATCACCCTATCGATTTGTTTCAATACCGACAAAAGCTCACGCATCTGCCCCAATGGCCAGGAATTGGGACCGTCGCTCAATGCCTTGTCAGGGTCCGGATGTGTTTCCATAAAAAGGCCGTCTATCCCAACTCCAACCGCCGCCCTTGCAAGCACCGGCACCATTTCACGCTGGCCACCGGAACTGGCGCCCTGTCCGCCCGGTAGCTGGACGCTGTGAGTTGCATCAAATACAACAGGGCAACCAATCTCTTTCATCACCGCCAGCGATCGCATGTCGGAAACCAGATTGTTATAGCCAAAGCTCACGCCACGTTCACACACCATAATTGATTCGTTGCCGGTCGCCGCTGCCTTTCGGTAGACGTGCTCCATATCCCAGGGCGCAAGAAACTGGCCCTTTTTTATGTTGACCGGCAACCCGGTTTCCGCCACCGCCTGAATAAAGCCGGTTTGGCGACACAGGAAAGCCGGCGTCTGCAATACCGACACCACGTCAGCAACTTCAGCAAGTGGCGTATCTTCGTGCACGTCGGTCAGGACTGGCACGCCTGTTTGTCTTTTCACCTCATCGAGTATACGAAGGCCAGCTTCGAGGCCCGGTCCGCGAAAACTTTCATGAGATGAACGGTTTGCCTTGTCGAATGAGCTCTTGTAGATAAACCGGATATCGAGACTGTCGCAGATCTCCTTTAAGGTTCCTGCAGTCTCAATTGCCATCTGTTCTGATTCGATCACACAGGTACCTGCGATCAAAAAGAACGGCCTGCCTTCTCCAACTTCAAAGTCACAAAGCTTCATTCATTCTCTGCTGTTTTAGTGATTAAGTGCCCTCTTTGGCACCTTGTTCGACGCTATGTTCCGCGCCAGCAATTAAAGGATGGAACCCAAAACCGCAATTTTATCTGTCCCCACAGGGTTTATAAATGTTTTTGCTCGTATGCGGCATTGATAAAACTGGTAAATAGCGGATGTCCGTCCCGCGGGGTCGAAGTGAATTCCGGATGGAACTGACAGGCGATGAACCACGGATGATCCCTGATCTCGATCACTTCGACCAGAGACTGGTCGCTGGAACGCCCGGCTATACCAAGGCCGGCATCTTCCAGCTGCTTGACGTAAGTGCCATTGACTTCATATCGATGCCGGTGACGTTCCTTGATATCGGCGCGACCGTAGATTTTGTATGTCAATGAGTCGCATGCCAGGTGACACACCTGGGCCCCCATCCGCATGGTCCCACCGAGGTCTGAATTTTCGTCTCGCACTTCCAGTTTGCCATCCGTCTGCATCCACTCGGTAATCAGCGCGATCACCGGATGAGGTGTCTGGGGATTGATTTCAGTCGTATTGGCATTCTCGAGCCCCGCTACATTACGCGCAAAGTCAATTACCGCGGCATGCAGGCCATAGCAAATACCGAGATAAGGTACCTTGTGCTCACGAGCATAGCGTGCCGCGGCAATTTTGCCTTCAAAGCCGCGCTCACCAAACCCGCCCGGGACCAGGATGGCATCCGCATCTTCCAGTATTGAGGCGCCTTTTCGCACCACATCCTCAGAATCGACGAACTTCACGTCCACCCGTGTATCAGTATGGATACCAGCATGCACAATGGCCTCTGTCAGGGACTTATAGGCATCCAGCAGGTCCATGTACTTGCCAACCATCACCAGCTTTACGGTCCTTGTGGGATGCAGGTGGGCATTGGCAACCCGTTCCCATTCGGAAAGATCGGCAACAGGGCAGTCAAGGCCAAGTTTTTCCACAACGATGTCATCCAGCTTTTGCTCATGCAGCAAAAACGGGATCTGGTAGATGGACTCGACATCCATCAATGGAATAACCGCGTTACGTTCAACGTTGGTAAAGAGTGCAATTTTTTCACGAGCCGATGCGGGGATTTCGTGATCCGAGCGCACTATCAGAATGTCTGGTTGCAGACCGATAGAGCGCAGTTCCTTGACCGAATGCTGGGTCGGTTTGGTTTTGGTTTCACCGGCAGTCGCAATATAGGGTACCAGCGTCAGGTGCATAAAGATGGCATTACGGGAGCCGACTTCGAACCTCAATTGGCGTGCGGCTTCAAGGAATGGCTGGGACTCGATATCCCCAACGGTACCGCCGATCTCAACGATCGCAACATCGCTACCCTCGGCACCGGCGATTATCCTGCGCTTGATCTCATCGGTAATATGGGGAATAACCTGAATCGTTGCCCCGAGATAGTCCCCACGACGTTCACGGGCAATGACATCAGCATAGACCTGTCCCGTTGTGAAATTATTGTCCCTGGTCATGGTTGTGCGAATGAAACGCTCATAATGGCCAAGGTCGAGGTCGGTTTCAGTCCCGTCCTCGGTGACGAATACCTCGCCATGCTGGAGCGGGCTCATGGTGCCGGGATCCACGTTGATATAGGGATCCAGTTTCAGCATGGTAACTTTCAGGTTTCTCGCCTCAAGAATAGCACCAAGCGAGGCGGCGGTTATGCCTTTCCCCAATGAGGAAACAACACCACCCGTAACAAATATAAAGCGAGACATTTAACTCCCATCGAGACTCAGATATCGGTCGAAAGGGCTCGACCAAGATGGGATTTAAGAATACCACCTCGGCCCAGGGGTCTCAATGTGAATATGGTTGATTCGGCATCTTAAATGACAATTCGACCCCGGTTTGGTCAGGGGTGGCCGATTTGCCCCCGGCAACCAGCATTGGGACCTGCCAGGTGGGTAGCCCCACGATCGCCACGAGCTCACCACCGACGAATGCAAGGGGGAGGTAGTCGCGAAGCCAGGCTGGCACACCGGACTCCTGGAACAGGTTTTTGAGCGTTCGGTGATTGCCGCGCAAAAGCGTCTCACCACCTGTCCGGAATCTGATTTCAATCTCGTCCAATCGATCGACAACAAGCCCCTTCCCCTTAACGGGGTCGGCAGTTATTGTACCGAAGGGTAACAACAACTCGTTAACTGAGTGATCATCGCCGGAATGAAAGTGGTAACTCACCGACGGCACAACTGACGGCGTTTGATCTGTCAGGAAAATATGATCCCCAACCCTTCTAAGACACACGCCTTGCCAGGTTACCAGTGGGCTCGCGTCCTGCCTCGATGATTTGAGCGTATCCAGTTCGCTCGCGAGCATCGCGCCACCAGGTAAGGGCAAGCCAAAACTGTGCACCCAGTACCTGATAACATTCCGGCGCCGGGTGACCGGCAGCGTCCAGAGTTCAGGAATCGAGACACCGCCACGCTCATCAAGCAACGCTAACAGGTCTTTTTCACCAATATAATCAATAAGTTGTACAACTTCTTCATCACGCTGGATCGCTTGCAGCACCGCCTCACGCACTGCCGGCCAACGCGTCTGAACCATCGGCAGAAGCTCATGGCGGATAAAGTTACGATTGAAACTGGTATCCGCATTGCTGGTGTCGTCAATCCATGCAAGTTCATGGTCCCGTGCATAGCGGAGTAGTGAGGCGCGCGTGACCTGCAACAAAGGACGCAGGAGATTTGCGCAGCCAATGGCACGCGTCACCGGCATACCGGCAACACCGGGTCGATTGCTACCCCGGAACAGGTGCATAAGCGCCGATTCAACCTGGTCGTCAGCATGGTGCGCCAGTAGCATCACGTCGCCTTTCTTAAGAAATGTTTCAAATGCCCGATAGCGCGCGTCACGGGCATTGCCTTCAACATTTCCTTGCGGCGACACGTCCACCTTCATACAAGTGACCGGAACGCCAAGGTCATCGCAGGTGGCAATAACATGCGCCTGCCACTCGTCGGCACTTATTGCCAGACCGTGGTTAATGTGTAACGCAACAACCGGATAACCCGTTTTTTTTGCAAGATGCAGCAGCACATGCGAGTCGAGGCCACCACTATATCCCACCACCAGGCGCGCCGGATTAAAACGCTTCAACCTTGCCAGCATTTCTTCGCTAAACATGCGCTTGCCTGATCCTTCGTGCACCCTGACGGATTAACAAAGGCGATGGGTTACCTGAAATTCGATTGCTTTGGCCACTAATAATCCAGCTGGACCATCTCGGTTCCATAGTGATCCCGCAAGTTTTGTATCAAGTCATCATCCGGAACGACTCGCCAATTATCACCCAGTACGATATCCCCTTTCGCGTCAAGGCGCTGGTAGTTAACGTACACGGGGCATCCCTGGCCGGCGGACTCCCGATACGGGATCAGGATCTCCTGGAGCTCGCTAACAAAGTCATGCCCCAGACACTGGCCATCCAACCTGAGCTTCAGCCGTTTAACCGAGAGCTGGCGTGCTTCACTTAAGTCAAGTATCTCGGTAGCGCGCATACGGACACCACCGGTGAAATCATCGGCCGCGGTCGTACCCTTGACAACAACAATGGCGTCTTTGTGCAATCTCGCGTGATACTGGGCATAAAGGTCGGCGAATACCGCCACTTCCATGCGTCCACTTTTGTCATCGAGGGTAATGAATGCGATGGTATCGCCCTTTTTGTTCTTCATGGTCCGAAGGTCAACGATCAGCCCGACTATCCTTTGCTCATCCTTACTCACGCGCAAGTCTGCGATCCGTGTCCCTGCAAGATGGCACAGCTCGGCCTTATAGGGATCCAGGGGATGACCTGTCAGGTAGAGGCCGAGCGTATCTTTTTCACGCTGCAGGCGATCCTTGAAGGTCATGCACGAGAACGTTTCAAAATGGTTATAGCGCATACCGGGTGACCTACCGGTGAGCATGTCTTCGCCAAACAGGTCAGTCAAACCGCTGTCCGCATTTCTGGCCTTTTGTTCGGCAATTTTTACCGCGTCTTCGTAATTGGCAAACAATAGTGCGCGTCGATAATCGATCGTATCCGCCACCCCATCGTCTTTCACCGGCACCAGTTGATCCAATGCACCACAACCGATCAGTGCTTCCACCGCTCGCTTGTTAACCTTGCGGGCATCCACACGCTCACACAGATCGAACAGGTCTGTGAAAGGTCCGCCGCTTGCCCGGGCGTTAACGATCGCATCTACCGGCCCCTCACCCAACCCCTTGATGGCCCCAAGACCATAGATAATGCTGGATTCACTATCGGCGACAAATCGAAATCCACCCCGGTTGACATCCGGTGGCGAAATCGAGAGGCCCATTTCCCGCGCTTCCTCAATATTGATGACCACCTTGTCCGTGGTCTGCATGTCAGCCGACAGCACAGCCGCCATAAAGTCTGCCGGATAATAGTGTTTAAGCCAGGCCGTCTGGTAGGCCACCAGCGCATAGGCGACGGAATGGGGTTTATTGAAACCATAGCCGGCGAATTTTTCCATCAGGCCAAATATGTGGTCCGCCTGACCCTCGCTAACGCCTCTCTGTGTGGCACCCTTGACAAAAATGGCACGTTGTTGCGCCATCTCTTCAGGTTTCTTCTTACCCATGGCGCGGCGCAGCAGGTCGGCATCCGCCAGCGTATAGCCTGCCAGGATCTGGGCGATTTGCATCACCTGTTCCTGGTAAAGCATGACGCCATAGGTATCCTCGAGCGCGGGCTTCAAGCTTGGATGCAGATAGTCGACCACTATGCTGGGGTCGTTTTTGCGGCGGATAAAGTCATCCGCAAGTTGCATGGGACCGGGCCGGAACAAGGCGACCAGGGCGACGATATCACCAAACCGCTCGGGCCTGACCTTCTTCATCAAGTCCTTCATACCGCGCGATTCCAACTGGAATACTGCTGTGGTTTTTGCCTGTCGCAGATTCGCATAGATCGCCGGGTCCTGCAGGGGGATCGCGTCTATGTCAATTGGCTCGTCCCTGCGCGCATTAATGCTCTTGACCGCGTTGTCGATAATTGTCAGGGTCCGAAGACCGAGGAAGTCAAACTTCACGAGCCCCGCCTGCTCAACATCAATCATGTTGAATTGGGTCATGAAGGCGCCACTTTCATCGCAATAGATCGGGCTGAAATCGGTTATTTTAGTCGGGGCGATCACAACCCCGCCGGCATGCTTGCCTACATTCCGCGCCAGGCCCTCCAGCTTGAACGCCATCTCCATGATTTCCTGGGCATCTTCGTTCTGCTGGATGAATTCGACCAGTAGCGGTTCTGTCTCCAGTGCCTTTTCCAGGGTCATGCCCGGATCAAACGGAATCAACTTGGAAAGCTTGTCGGCAAGACCATAAGGTTTACCCTGTACCCGCGCCACGTCCCGCACCACCGCCTTGGCCGCCATGGTGCCAAAGGTAATAATCTGGGACACGGCCTCGCGGCCATATCGATCCATAACGTGCTGGATCACCCGGTCGCGACCATCCATGCAGAAGTCGATGTCGAAGTCGGGCAGCGAAACCCGTTCAGGATTGAGGAAGCGTTCAAATAAAAGGTCATATTCGAGCGGGTCGACATTGGTGATTTGCAGGGCATAGGCAACCAGCGAACCCGCTCCCGAACCACGCCCAGGGCCCACAGGAATGTCGTTTTCTTTCGCCCACTTAATAAATTCCATCACAATCAGGAAGTAGCCAGGGAACCCCATGCTGTTAATCACATCCAGTTCGAACGTCAGGCGATCATCGTATGGTTTGCGCTTGTCCGCATACCCGGGATCCGCCGGATCCAGGATTTTCCTGAGTCGCGCTTCGAGACCCGCGCGAGAAACTTCTTCCAGGTAAGCCTCTTTGGTGGACCCGGCGGGGATGGGATATTCCGGCAGGTAATAGTTACCAAGGTCGATGTCGACGTTACAGCGCCTTGCAATTTCAACGGTATTCTCCAGCGCTTCCGGAATATCTTCGAACAACGCAAACATTTCGGCAGGGGACTTCAGGTATTGCTGGTCACTGTGACGTTGTTCCCGCCGGGGATCATCGAGGGTCCTGCTGTCGTGAATGCAGACCCTGACCTCATGTGCCTCATATTCGTCAGGAATCAAAAAACACACCGCGTTGGTGGCCACAACGGGACACTTTAGTTGCGCTGCCAGCGGTATAACGCCATGAATATAGTCTTCTTCGCCCTGTAGCCCGGTCCGTTGCAATTCAATGTAAAAACCATCCGGGAAGACTTGCATCCAACCCCGTAACCGGTCTTCAGCAAGGTCGGCATTGCCAGCAAGAATTGCCTTGCCGATGTCTCCCTGACGACCACCGGACAAGGCGATGAGGCCACCTGACTGTCCGCTGAGCCATTGCCGGCGGACCTTACCCCGCAAGGAACCGGTTCCTTCCACGTAGGCCCGGGACAGGAGCTCACACAAGTTGCGATATCCCTCATTAGTACGGGCGATCAACACAAGGGGGGTGGGCTCATCATCATCTTCAGTAATGACCTGGATGTCGCTGGCCACGATGGGTTTTACCCCGGCGGCAGCGGCGGCATTCTGGAACTTTACCTGGGCGAATAAATTGCTGTTGTCGGTTACCGCCACGGCAGGCATCTGACCCGCCACGACCGCATCCAGCAGGGGCTTGACTCGCACCATCCCATCGCTTATCGAGTATTCGGTATGTAAGCGCAGATGAACGAACGTTTGACGCATTAGCGAGTTTTTACTTTTCCATTGGTAGAAGGTGGGATAGCCATAATATAAACGAACCGGTCGACCTCCTAAAGCGAAAGTTCCTGACCTCGGCCCGACGCGCCGGAGCGCAGGAAAACGGGTCGCCGGCAGAACCTGCGCCTGTACTCACCCAGGCGGTAGCAATAGTGTCCGGGAGCCCGCTGTTCGATCTTGAAATAGGGTTTATCCCCGGTTCCCAGGCCTTTTACACGGAGCAAATGACTTGCGGTGTATCTCGGATGGGCCCAACTTTTTTAGCGCTGCCAGGTGTTCACGGGTGGGATAGCCCTTGTGGCGTGCCAGGCCATAATCCGGATAAAGCGAGTCCAGTTGTACCATTTCACGATCACGCGCAACCTTGGCAATAATCGAGGCGGCCTTGATCGCATCGATCCTGCCATCACCCTTAATGAACCAATCTGCCGAACACCCGAATTGCGGACACCGGTTGCCATCAACCAGCACATGATCCACCCGGACCCCGAGGCTCGCCACCGCCCGCTGCATGGCGAGCATACTGGCTTCAAGAATGTTGATGCGGTCAATTTCCTCGACCTCGGCGCGCCCGATGGACCAGGCGATGGCATGGCGCTTGACCGTAGTGTCCAGAGCCTCACGCTGTTTGGCGGTAAGTGCTTTTGAATCTGACAAGCCCTCAATCTCAAAGAAAGGATCGAGCACTACGGCCGCCGCGACTACTGCTCCTGCCAGCGGTCCACGGCCGACCTCGTCGACGCCGGCGCAGAGCTCACGGTAGTACACTAGCGTGGTACCTCACCATCGATCAGCGCCAGTATTGCCCGGCCCGCCTGGCCACCGGCATCGCGCCTCAGCCTACGATGGATCCGGTCAAATTCAGCGATAAGTTCTACCTGTGCCGGTGAATCAAGATAGGCAATAACCGCTGCTGCCAAGGCGGCTGGCGTCGCTTCATCCTGGATGAACTCCGGTATGAGCTCGCGCTTTGCGAGGATATTGGGGAGCGCAAAATATGGCGTTGTCACCAATGCTGAGACGATCCAATGGGTGATCCACCCCAGCCGGTAGGACATGACCATGGGCTTTTTGAGCAACATGGCCTCCAGCGTGGCTGTACCCGAGTTGACCAACACGACATCGGCGGCTTGCATCGCAAGGGTAGACTGACCGTCGATTACTTTGATATCCAGTTGCCCGCATATTTCTGCGCGCAAAATCTCGATCTGGTTGCGTCGTGCCCTGTTTGCTGCCGGAACAACGAAGCGTACATCGGGCCTGGAGGACACAATCCGATTGGCGGCCCGGAAAAAGTCGGGTCCGGTGAACTTGACCTCACTACCGCGGCTACCCGGCAGTATTGCTACAACACGATCTTCTCTGCCAAGCCCCAACGCCTCCTTTGCAGCGAACGTGGCAACCTCCCCGCCGTCCGGATCAATTTCATCCGCTTTCGGGTGGCCAACAAAAGCGACGCTGATCCCGTGCTGTTCATAAATGGCGGTTTCAAACGGGTAAAGCGTCAACATTAGGTCGACACTTTTGGCAATACTCTTGATCCGCCCCTTGCGCCATGCCCAAACTGTTGGCGAGACGTAATGAACCGTTTTGACTCCGCGAGATTTGAGCATCCGCTCCAGCAAGAGATTAAAGAAATTAAAGTCAACGCCGATAAAACAATCCACGTCGGCCTTGAGTATCTGGTTTCTGGTAGAAATCAGAATCCGGATCAGTTCGGGCAACCGTTTGATGGGATCGACAAAACCGTTTACGGAAAGCCGGTCGAGGTCAGTCCAGCACTCAAGGCCCTGTGCAATCATGGCGGGGCCACCAATACCGATAAAGCGTACATTGGGGCAATCGCGGCGAATCGACTGCATAAGCGGCGCCCCCAGATTGTCGCCGGATGACTCTCCAGCAACCAGGGCAATGGTCAGGGGCTTAACTGTACTGACGCCAGATTCCGACATAGGACACACAAGATTCCGGCATGGACCATCATCTGGTCCTTAAGTGACTTTTTGCTCTGCACAGGTGAGTAACGACGAGCATACCAGCTTGTCTCCCACGTATGCCTCGCCTCGCGCCTTCATCCAGTGATTCCGAAGGTTGATTATTTCAACTTCAAGCCTGAGTTGGTCGCCGGGAATCACGGAACGCTTGAACTTGGTTTTGTCGGTGCCAGCCAGATAATAAATATAACCGTCGTCCAGGGTTCGGTTCCGGCTCTTGAATGCGAGGATACCGGAGGCTTGCGCAAGCGCCTCAACGATCATGACACCGGGAAACACCGGGATCATCGGAAAGTGTCCGGTAAACTGGGGTTCGTTGATCGTGACATTCTTGATGGCCACAATGCGCTTGTCTGCCTCAAATTCCACAACCCGGTCAACCAATAAAAACGGATATCGATGCGGCAGATACTTCCAGATTTCAATAACTTCCATGATTTGATTATCTCTAATTCCATGATTGCCCATCATGGGGTGTGAATTGATCTTATTGTTCTACGAGCTCCAGGGAACCTCTCAACAGGGTCTATTTTCCACGTTCTGATTCCAGCCTCCGGATTCGCTTGATGATCTCGTCAAGCCGGCTAAAGCCCACGATACTCCGTTTCCACGCCGAACTGGGCATCAGCCCCGTGCCAGAAGAGTACCGTCCTTTCTTCAAGATTGATTGACTCACCAGTGTCATCGCGGTGATTTCAACCTGGTCAACTATTTCTATATTATCAACGATTCCAACGGCACCACCAATAAGGCAATAGGAGCCGATCTTTGTACTTCCCGCTACTGCAGTACATCCGGACATTACCGTATGGTCGCCTATACGGGTTCCATGACCAATCTGGACCTGGTTATCGAGCTTGACGCCATCACCCAGCTCAGTGTGATTGAGGGCGCCCCGGTCAATCGTTGAACCTGCGCCAATTTCCACGTCATCTCCAATGCGAACACCATAGACCTGGGAAATTTTTGCCATGGTTCCGGTGCTGCCATCAAATTCGAAGCCAAAACCGTCGGCGCCGATGACAGCACCACTATGGACGATAGCGTTTTTTCCTACCACCACGTCATGATAAAGCGTCACATTCGCAAACAGGCGGCTGCCCTCACCGATCATACTACCGACTCCGACGTAGGCACCTGCACCCAAGACGACATTATTGCCAACGACTGCTTCATTTTCGATCACGACGTGCGGTCCAATCGTTACATTTTCACCGATACTTGCCGTCTCGGAAATCACGGCCGTCGGATGATGTAGTCGATCCGGTATCGGCGTTGTATCGAATAAGCGTGCAACCATTGCCCACGTCAGCCTGGGTTTCTCAGAAATGAGTGCTGACGTTTTGCATAACGGCAGATCTTGTGCCCGTAACACGACAGCCGCTGCCTTTGATTGGGACAGCAAGCCTGCGTAGGAAGAATTAAACAGGAAGGTCAACTGATCAGGGCCAGCATCTGCCAGGCTCGCTATTCCACTGATTTCAGTCGTGGCATCGCCAACCAGTTCCAGCCCCAGCTGCTGTGCTATCCGCCCTAACGTAATTTTCAATTTTCGTGAAACTAGTTAGCGGCGGAATCCAGCCTGTTAAGCTTCTCAGTCACTTTATTCGTTACGTTATAGACATCACCGACATAAAGTGCCGCTTGTCTTGGCAGGATGAGATCATAGTCCTCGGACCGAACCAACTCTTCGATTGCCGTCTGGACTTTCTGGTCCACTCCGGCAAATAACTCACCCTGTCGCTCTTCAATCCGGCGCTGCAGTTTCTGGCGAAGGTAAACAAAGTCATTATTCTTCGATTCGATGCTTTGCTGGGCACGACGTTTCTCAGCATCGCTCATGACGTCCGCGTCTTTCTGTAGTCGCTGCATCAGTTCTGCTGCTTCTGATTGCAGCTTACGAATCTCATCTTCTTCTGACTTGAACTCACTTTGAATTTGCGCGAGGAGGCGTTTGGCCTCTTCCGAATTCAGGATGGCGCTCTGAACGTCAACAACTGCTATCTTGACTTCAGCGACCGCAGACGTACCTAAAAGCATCAAAAATGTCGCTATGATAGTCAGTGTTACTCGTTTGATTTGCACGCTAATCTCCTCAAGTGCTGGAATTTCATGGTTATTTTTTATTTTCTACAACTGATAGGGCGCTGATATTTACACATCCCACCCAACGATTCAATGTCCTGTCATGGAAAAAAGAATTAGAACTCACCCCTTGATTACAGTTCCCCGGAGTTGATGAATGGTTCCCACAGCACCCGGGATTTGGGCCTAAAATACGCCACCCAATTCAAATTGAAACGTCTGGGATTCGTCTCCGGGACGTTTATTGAGCGGGTATGAGAGGCTAAAGCTAAGCGGCGCAAAGCCCGTGACCCAGGTAACGGCAACACCAGCTGAGTATCGAAGCTCCCCGTCCTTGATATCATTACATACAATACTGACTTTAGGGCAGTTGGTATTGAAAACGTTTCCTGCATCGACAAAAAACGCTGATTTTATCTGTCGCTGGTCCTCGACGAACGGCAGAGGGAACAGCACCTCGGCGCCGCCTTCGATCAAGACATTACCTCCAATGGGGTCGAGGCGTCCGAAAAACGGCGTGCCGGGTGCAGGCGTGGCTTTGGGGCCCAGCGTGTTGCTCTCAAAACCACGTACTGAACCGAAGCCACCGGCAAAAAAGTGCTTATAGAACGGATAGGTTTGTGTATCACCATAGGAATCGCCGTAGCCAAGGTCGGTCCGCAAGCGCAAAACGAGTCCCGCTGGCATGGGAAAGAATATCTGGCCCGTGTAGTTGATCTTGTAAAATTCCAGCCCACTACCCGGGACAGTCGCTTCAAATGATATCCGTTGTGAGCGTCCGCCAGTTGGCAACAGACCCCTGTTAAGCGCAGACATATTGTACGACGCGGTCATATTAACAAGACTGAACTTGTTCCCTTCCCGGGCCAGGAACTGGGATATTTCCTGAGCCGGGAAAACGCCCTCTTTGATATTTGTATTTTCATATCCGACGCTGAAGCCGATTCTTGAAGTCTCGCTGATGGGGTAACCGAAGTTGACGGAACCACCCCATGAGTCCGTCGAAAACCGGGCGATGTTGCGAGCGTCGAAGTTACTCGATCGATAAAATACAGAGTAACCACGGCTCACACCATCTACTGTAAAATATGGATTAAAGTATGAAAAACTATAAGACGTCTGGAAGGATGAGTGATTGATTCCTACGTTGGTGCTGTTACCTGTGCCGAAGACATTATTCTGCTGGTAAGAGGCGCCTAAAATGAGGCCCGTGCCCTGTGCATAACCGAGAGTCGCAGACACTGATCCAGACGGCGCTTCTTCAACCGTGTATTCAACGTCAATTTGATCATCGGTGCCTGCAACCTCAGGCGTCTCGACGTTTACTTCTTTGAAAAATCCCAGACGCTCCAGTCTCACCTTTGAGCGTTCGATGAATGCTGTGGAAGCCCAACCTCCTTCCATCTGCCGCATTTCGCGCCGCAGAACATGGTCCTGGGTGAGGGTGTTACCCTGAAAATTGATCCGGCGAACATAGGCACGCTTGCCCGCATCCACAAAAAACTTGACCGTAACCGAATTGTCCTCATCGTTTGCAACCGGTTGCCCGGTTGCGCTGGCGAACGTATATCCCGCATTACCCAAAGCACGTTCGATGCGCTCCTCGGATAACGTCATATACTCCCTGGAAAATACCTGCCCCTTCCTGACGATGATCAGGCTTCTTATCGAGGCTTCAGGCACATCGTGGAGTTCACCGGCCACCTCTACCTCTCCGACCGTGTAACGTTCACCCTCAATCACATTTACGGTAATGTAGACGTCCTCCTTGTCAGGAGAAATTGAAACCTGGGTTGAGTCGATCGCAAAATTCAGGTACCCACGATCAAGGTAATAGGATTCGAGTGTTTCGAGATCGCCAGTGAGCTTCTCGCGGGAGTACTTGTCATCCTTGGTATAAAACGAAAACAGGGATGGCAGGCTAAGTTCAAGCATCTCCATCAATTCCTCGTTGCTAAATACCTTGTTACCAATGAGGTTGATATGGCGAATGCCCGAAACACTACCTTCGGTGACATCAATGTTGATTTGCACCCGGTTGCGCGGCAAATCGACAACTTCAGTCTGGATGCTGGCACCGTAACGCCCCTGGGATACATACTGTCGTTCAAGGTCAGCGCTAATGTGTTCAAGGGTGACTTTTTTGAAGATCTCGCCTTTGGCGAGGCCGGACTTGCTGAGTCCGTCCAATAAGGCTTCGGTCTTGATCGCCTTGTTACCGTCTATTTCAATGGCCTCGATTGCCGGTCTTTCTTTCACCTTGATGACCAGCACATTGCCGTCACGGCCTACCTGTACATCGTCAAAGGATTCCGTCTTGAAAATTTCACGAATGATGACGCGCAAGTCCAACTCATCGACTTCATCACCGACATTGACCGAAATTGCACCAAAGACTGTCCCTGCCGAGACCCGCTGCAAACCATCAACGCGAATGTCAGAAACTGTAAATGCGAAGGTATTGACGCTCGCCAGCAGCAAAAGGTTTGCCAGCAGCGCGCGAATCATCACGCCTGTTTTTATTATTCTAATCACTACAG
Organism: Pseudomonadales bacterium; assembly: GCA_040880285.1. Taxonomy (GTDB): domain Bacteria; phylum Pseudomonadota; class Gammaproteobacteria; order Pseudomonadales; family Azotimanducaceae; genus JANQJA01. The sequence goes on from JBBDIT010000073.1 coordinate 63,564, forward strand.
CCTCATTAAATCATTGTAGAACGCCAGCAACATGATACTGACAATCAGGGCTATCCCCACTTGCAGTCCCCATAGCTGGATCTTCTCCGGGACCGGGCGGCGCGCCACCAACTCGATCAAGTAATAAAGGAGATGACCACCATCCAGCACAGGAATTGGCAGGAGATTAAGCACCCCAAGACTAATGCTGAGCAAGGCGATAAAGCCGATAAAGCTCTCGAATCCCGACTGGGCAGTTGCGCTCGCAACCTGGGCGATTGTAATCGGTCCGCTCAAGTTCTTGTGTGAAATCGCGCCTACGATCATCTTCTTGATGGACTCGAGCGTAAACACAGTAACCGACCAGGTTTTCTCGCCAGCATATATCCAGGCTGTATAAAATGGATAACGTACAACCCGCTGCATGTCCGCAGGCATTTCAACACTGATGCGGGAGGCACCAGCAAAGCCAACGAGTTCACCGTCACGCTCCATCGCCCGTGGCGTGATCACAAGATCGATAATGTTGTCGTCCCGCTGGACGCCAAGTGGTATTTCCCGTCCGGGGTTTGCCTGGATAATCGACACCAGCTGGCCCCAGTCCGTCACAACCTCGCCGGCCGCTGCAATGACTTTATCACCGGCAACGAGACCGGCTGCTTGTGCCGGCTCGCCAGTGACGACTCCACCGATGATCGCTGGTATTTCCGGAAATTCGAGGCTGAGACCAAGATCTGCAGCAGGATAAGGCTGGTCCTCTGACGACATCCACGCACTGACACTGAGCATATAGTCACGCGTGACATTAACGCTGCCAGGTTCTACCACCGAAATTTCGATGCTGCCGGTATCACCCAGACGTTCAAACAGCTGCATATTGACGTCGGCCCAGATGCGCGTCTTGACGCCGTCGACGGCAACGATCTCCTGGCCCGCCTTCAGCCCGGCGCGACCGGCGACCGAGTCGCTGTCGATATCACCCAGACGTGGCACGATACCGGTCACACCAATAGTAAACAGGAACCAATAGGCTACTATGGCGAGCAGAAAGTTCGCCAGAGGACCGGCTGCAACTATCGCGATTCTCTGCAGTACCGGTTTACGATTGAAGGCCAGATGTAACTGGTCGTCTGGCACATAAGCTTCACGCTCGTCCAGCATCTTGACGTAGCCACCGAGCGGAATTGCGGCAATCGCAAATTCGGTGCCTTCAAGTGGCTCGTTCCCACGACTCCTGACCTCAGTTCCGTCTGGTGGCGGCACAGGTGAGGGTGGTTTACCGCGCCTGGACCAGATCGGCTTCCCAAAGCCAACGCTGAAGCGCAGCACATGTACATTGAACTTGCGCGCGACCCAATAGTGCCCGTACTCGTGAAATGTCACGAGTATGGAAAGCGTCACGATCAACGCTGCAACACTTTGCAGGACTTCAACCATCAGTTACGCAGCGCCCCCGAAACGCTTGAGTGCTTCTCTTGAGTATTCACGTGCCTCAGCATCCAAAGCGAATACATCTTCTATCGTTCGTACCTCATGTGAGCCTGTCCGCTCCAATACTGACTCAATCACTAATGGGATATCTGTAAATCGGATAAGTTCATCCAGAAATGCCTGCACAGCGACTTCGTTGCCTGCATTGAGGACTATCGATGCGGATTGTGTAGTGCCGGCAACCTGTCGCGCCAGGCCAAGACAAGGAAAGCGCGCATAATCAACGGCCTCAAAGTCGAGGCGACCTGCTTCGACTGGATCGAGCCCATTGACCCCCGAAGTAATTCGGTCCGGCCAGCTGAGCCCATGCGCGATCGGCGTTCTCATGTCAGGATTGCCAAGTTGGGCGACTGTCGATCCATCGATATACTCGACCATGGAGTGCACGATACTTTGTGGGTGGATTACGATTTCTATCTGTGTTTTTGGCACACCAAACAACCAGCAGGCTTCGATCAATTCCAATCCCTTGTTCATCATGGTTGCAGAATCAATCGATATCTTCCTGCCCATTTTCCAATTTGGGTGTGCGCAGGCTTCATCTGGAGTCACCCTTCCAAGTTCATCGACAGGAGTCCTTAGTAGAGGACCCCCTGAAGCCGTTAGCCAGACTCGCCGAATCCCCCGCGCGTGTTCCTGCGAACCATTAGCAAGGCACTGGTAAATAGCGTTGTGCTCACTGTCGATGGGCAAGAGAACCGCGCCGCTCTTTTCGAGCGCTTGCATAAAAAGCGCACCGCTCATTACCAGTGCTTCCTTGTTAGCCAAAAGGATGCGTTTACCGGCAACCGCGGCTGCCAGGGTGGGGGCAAGTCCGGCACCACCAACAATGGCCGCCATCACAATCCGGCTATCGTCCGAACCGGCGACTTCTATCAGCGCCTGCAGCCCGCCAGCGACACGAGTCCGACTCCCTGCCTGCTTTAATCGAGTTGCCAGTGCCACTGCACTTTCTTCATCACGCATCACCGCAATTTCCGGCGTAAATTCAACGCACTGGGCGAACATGTCGTCGACGCTGGACTTTGCTGTCAAACCATACACAGCGTATTTATCCCGGTGCCTGCGGATCACATCCAACGTACTTTGTCCGATGCTACCGGTGGAACCAAGGATAGTGACTGGTTGGGGAATTTCGTTCATTTCAGGTCAACGCGATCATGCCAAGGGCAAATACAGGGCTGGCTGACAAAAGACTGTCAATGCGATCAAGCACGCCTCCATGGCCTGGTAACAAATTGCTCGAATCCTTCAGGCCTGCCTGGCGTTTGAACATACTTTCAACCAGGTCACCAAGCACGGACACCTGAACCACGAAACCACAAACCAACAAAAACAAAAGACCTGATACCGAAGCCAGGTCCGGTTGGCCCCGGTACAATATCATGCCAATAGCAATGACGAGTGCGCCCGCAAGGCCGCCATAGAGACCAGCCCAGGATTTCCCCGGGCTGACATCCGGAGCCAGTTTCCTGTTGCCGAACGCACGCCCCGCAAAGTACGCACCGATGTCCGCGCCCCATATCAGGAGGAACAAAAGCAGGATCAGCCAGTTACTGTCCGGCATAAGCTTCAACTGGACCAGCCCGACAAATGCCGGTGCAAAGACCAGGAGCCCAATGACGGCGCGAACCGGCCTTGCACTCCAGAGACTCGACAAGGAAGGATAATTTACCATCAGCACCAGCGCCACTAGCCACCATACTGCCCCGGCCGACAGTACCCATATCGGGACAATCCAATAGGAGGCAAACAGCAATAGCGCCAGGACGCCGGCATAAACATATCGATAAGCGCCGCTGATACCGGCAAGGTTCGCCCATTCCCAGGCCGCCACCGTAAGCACCGTACCAACAAAAACGGCGAACGGAACGGGCGGAAGAAAAAAAACGCCGCCGATGGCAATCGGGGCAAGGATGAGCGCGGTAATGATTCGCTGTTTGAGCATGAGTGATGAAGGACGGCTCGCCCTAGATCTCCATCAAGTCGGCTTCTTTGGCCTCCAGTGCGTCATCGACTTCTTTGATCTTCTGGTCGGTAATTTTCTGGATATCTTCCTCGCCACGCCGGAACTCATCTTCAGTAATTTCTTTTTCTTTTAACAGGTCTTTCATGTCCGTGTTCGCATCACGTCGGATATTACGGATCGCTACCCGCGCATTTTCAGCCTCCGTTTTAGCATGTTTGGTCAAGTCCCTGCGATTCTCTTCAGTCAATGCCGGCATGGGCAAACGTATTTTGTCATTGCTCGTAGACGGGTTAAGGCCGAGATCTGACTTCAGAATCGCTTTTTCGACCACAGGAATCATGCTCTTTTCCCAGGGGATAATGGCGAGCGTCCGCGCATCTTCAACGGTGACGTTGGCCACCTGGCTGAGGGGCGTTTCGGTTCCGTAGTAATCCACTACAATCCCATCAAGGATACCGGGGTGAGCCCTGCCGGTACGAATTTTTGCAAAAGCGGCGCTCAGGGCCACCAGGCTCTTTTGCATCCGATCTTCAGCGTCTTTTCTGATTTCATCGAGCACGTTGGATCCTCTTATAAAACCTGGTTCACAATGAGCGTGCCTTCATCATCCCCGACGACGGCATTACGCAACGCTCCTGACTGTTCCATGGCAAACACTCGCACGGGCATATCGTGATCCCGGGCCAGGCAAATCGCTGTCAGGTCCATGACACCCAGCTGCTTGTCCAGGACTTCATCATAGGTAAGAGTCTCGTATCGTTCTGCCCCCGGGTCGAGCATCGGATCTGCCGTATAGACGCCGTCCACCTTGGTTGCTTTGAGGACGATATCGGCGTCAATTTCGATACCGCGCAAGCAAGCTGCTGAATCGGTTGTAAAAAAAGGATTGCCAGTACCGGCTGAGAAAATAACCACGTCGCCTTCTTCCAAATGGCGAATCGCAAGGCGTCGATCATAGTGTTCAACTACGCCAGACATCGGGATGGCAGACATCACAACGGTGTGGATATTGGCACGCTCAAGTGCATCACGCATGGCCAGTGAGTTCATGACGGTCGCCAGCATACCCATGTGATCGCCAGTTACCCGGTCGAGGCCAGCCGCGTGAAGCGCAGCACCACGAAAGAGGTTACCGCCACCGACCACAAGTCCCACCTGCACCCCGATACCCACCAGCTGACCTATTTCGAGGGCCATCCGGTCCAGGACTTTGGGATCAATCCCAACGCCATTGATGCCCAGCGCTTCTCCGCTCAACTTGAGCAGAATGCGCCTGTACTTTGGCGTTGGTTTGTTTGGCATAACTTAACCCAGTTGTTTAGCGACTTCACTGGCAAAGTCATCGACTTCTTTCTCGATTCCTTCACCGACCTCGTAACGGACGAATGATGTCACAGATGCACCTGCTTTCTTAAGCAGGTCGCCTACTTTCACATCCCCGTCTTTCACAAATTTTTGTTCGACCAGACTGATCTCTTCCAGAAACTTTCGAATCCGGCCATCGACCATCTTTGCTACAATCTCTTCCGGCTTGCCGCTGTCGGCTGCCTGGGCAGTATAGATTTCGCGTTCCTTCTCGAGGATATCGGCAGGTGCATCGTCAGGCGAGACAACCTGTGGTGATGTTGCTGCAATATGCATCGCGATATCACGGCCAAGTTCCGCATCCCCGCCTTCGAGGCCAAGCAGCACACCAATCTTGCCGTTGGTATGGACGTAGCTCGCTACATTGCCTTCGATTACCGTCGCGCGCCGTACGCCAATGTTTTCGCCGATCTTCTGGACCAACTCTTCCCGGAGCATTTCAAGATCGCCTGCCATTAACTTGCCGACATCCGTTTCTTTGCTGCTAAATACGAGTTCGGCCACCGCATCGGCGAACCGCGCAAAGTTGTCGTCCCGCGCAGCAAAGTCCGTCTCACAGTTCACTTCCACCAGGATGCCGAAGCTGGCGTCGTCTGATAGCTTTTGCCGTACCACGCCTTCAGCGGCTGTTCGCCCGGCTTTCTTGGCTGCTTTCATACCACTGGACTTGCGAAGATTCTCAATGGCAAGTTCTGCGTCACCATCAGCTTCTACCAGTGCCTTTTTGCAATCCATCATGCCGAGGCCGGTTCTCTCTCTCAGCTCCTTCACCATTTGCGCGCTAATCGCCGCCATTTTCTGTCCTCACTTGCTCGTCGAAACGATGTCCGTTCCGACTCACGTTAAAATTTCACTCGGCTGTTATGAATTTATTCCCGGGGTTTTTCCGGTTCAGCTTCTGGGGCTTT
>JBBDIT010000074.1:0-12319 GCA_040880285.1 Pseudomonadales bacterium
TCAAGACCGGTGCATTCAACCGCTCTGCCACCCCTCCGTTAATCTTCCAACTCAATCTCTCACATCACGAACTGCTGGGAAGCAGCGCAATATACGCGATTCAATGCCGCTTGTTAAGCCTGTCCGGGTCGCAGTATTGCCCTCAACTCCTGCAACGTTTCTGACACCGATCAGTTAAACTTGCCTCATGTCAGAAATTATTCTCCTGGTCGTCATCGTAGCTGCCGCACTCTATTGGATGTCTGCCATGCGATGCAAAGAGGTGGCGATCATGGCGGCACGGCGGGAATGCAAACTCTGTAATGTGCAGCTATTAGACCAAACCGTGCATCTCACCAAACTATCCATGAGTCGCGACCAGAACCAGCAATGGCGGATCTGGCGCGAATATCACTTTGAATACTCTGACAATGGCGAAGAGCGCAGGGCAGGCGAGTTAACACTCTTGGGCCAAAAGGTGATCAGGATTGCACTTGAGACTTTCAATCCCGTCATCCACTAGCCCGGCACGTCTCCTGTGTTGGCTGTTCGCCTTCACCCTCGCGACCGGCTGCCAGACCAGACTGGCGGGCCAGTGCACTCCGGTCAATGACTACATCGAGCACATCGAGATAGCAAAGGTCCGGGATACGCTGATCGCACGCCTGGATGAAGCCCCGGGGGATAATATCGAGCGGGAGCAAGTCGCGCGCAAGTACTTCGAACACGTATGTCCCGGGCTGCAAACCTACCCGATTCCAGGCAGCCAGCACCGCAGCTATGCCTGCCGGGTCAAGGGACACTCAACAGGCAAACCCGGGAATGGAGCTGCGAATCTCAACGTCGTCGGTGCCCACTATGACAAGTCGCCTGCCGGCGCTGGTGTCGCGGATAACTGGACAGGCGTCGTAATGACCACCGCGTTACTGGAATATTTCAGTGAGAATCAGCCCAGCAATACATTCGAGTTCGTTCTATTTGGTGAGGAAGAACCGGGTATGAAGGGCTCGATCGCCTATCTGGCGGCGATCGATCACTCGGTAATTCAATCGATGATCAATATCGATACCCTGGGACTGGGGCCGATGACCATCGACACCCGTTCTGAGAACCGTCTCGAATGCCTTGCGCTTGGATCCGCCAGGGCCCTTTCAATTACAACCCGCTCCATGGCTCTCAGACAATCGATCGGTGACTGGAAACCCTTCCAACGTCAGGGTATACCCATACTAAACTTACACTCGTTGGATGAGACCCGATTGACCATGGTCCATACCTGGCGAGACCGTCGCCGCAGTGTCGATGACCGGCATGTCATCAATGCTTATCGATTAATCCTCAATACCTTGTTGGCCATCGAACGAGGAAATACGAGCCGAGGAAAGAATAATCCGGCGACGCCTTGAACCGTCCGGTTGTGCCACCATTATTTGTGTAATCCAAACCGTCCAATCTCCAATGGAAGCAGACTTTGATATTTCGACAACTCTATGACCTGACCTCGTCTACTTATACTTACTTGCTTGGCTGTGAAGAGTCTAAAGCTGCAGTCATTATCGACGCTGCCTTCCGGGAGTTTGACCGGGATGCGGCCCTCATCCGCGAACTGGGTCTTGATCTCAAGTATGTACTGGACACTCACGTTCACGCCGACCACGTCACTTCCGCCTGGTTGATGAAATCTGCATTCGGGGCAAAGATCGTATTGTCTGCAAGCTATGATGCCGAGGGCGTCGATGTTCATGTCTCGGACGGCGATACCCTTACTTTTGGCAACGAGTCCCTTGAGGCCCTTGCAACCCCGGGCCACACAGTTGGTTGCATGACCTATCTCGCCGCCGATCAGCGTATGGCATTTACCGGAGACTGCCTGATGATTCGCGGTGCCGGGCGAACAGACTTTCAGTCAGGTGATGTCAACCTTATGTGGGACAGCATTCACACGAAATTATTCTCACTACCTGACGACTGCATTATTTATCCTGGCCACGACTACCACGGCCGCACCACCTCGACCATCGCTGAAGAACGCGCCTTTAATCCCCGCATCGGTGGTAATGCGCGTAAAGAGGATTTTGTTGGCTATATGCGTAACCTGGGTTTACCGCACCCAAAACTCCTGGACGAGGCGGTACCGGCTAATCTCAGAAGCGGCAGGCCGGATCCGGATGCCAAAGTCACGGTTGGTTGGGGGCCGGTAGTCCGCACGTTCGCCGGGGTTCCGGAGATAGATCCGGAGTGGGTGGCTGGTAACCTCGATCAGTTATTCCTGCTGGACGTTCGTACCGACGAAGAATTTACCGGGCAATCAGGGCGAATCGCCGGCTCACATTTACTGCCGCTGGACGAATTGCGACACCGGCTCAATGAAGTGCCACGTGACAAGCCTGTGATTACCATCTGCCAGACTGGAAGGCGCTCTGCACTGGCGACCCAGATCATGATAGCCGAAGGTTATGAACGCGTGGCCAATCTACCCGGTGGTATCGTCGATTGGGCCAGGATGTCATTGCCGCTTACCGATTGAACTTTTAAGCAGCTAAGCGGCAAAAATCTCATCAAAGCCACTGATCCAGGTTTCGAAGTCCGTGTCTACGGTATCCTGCAGTAGTATCCCCATGGCGTGTTTGCCATCGTTATTGCGTACCCAGCGAATCTCTCCACGCAGCAGATAACGGACGGAAGGTTCACCGATGCCGATCGTAATATTGAGCAAACTGCCCGGTATAAGCGCCTCCTCCGTTCGAAACTGTAAACCGTGCGGCGAGAAGTCGACCGCGGCACAGGCAACTGACTCCCCGACCAGGTCCGGGTTTTCCTTACACTCATGGACCTGGACAAAAAATCGAATATCGTGCGCTATCCGCGTCTCGCTTCGCTTATCCATAAAGGATCATCCTTCCTCACTGAACGCTGTTGGCCCGTGACCGATATTATTGGCTGCCATAAGGTAGTTCAAGGACAACTCCCCTAATTGGGATCGATCAGGCTACGGTAGGTTTTCAGGTGCTTGAGTGCCTGTGCGTGCTCTCCCACCAGTTCATAGAGACGTGACAAGTTGTAATGCGCGTCGGCGAAAGAGGCGGCCAGTTTGTAGGCAGTAATAGCATCGTGGACCCGGCCCATATCTTCAAGCAGTGTCCCCAGGTTAAAAGCGGCAAGTACATTGTCGGCTTCTGACTCCAGTGCCGATCGATAGTGCTGTTCTGCGCGCACGTATTCACCTGACTCCTGCAACAGGCGGCCCAGATTGACATGGGCGTCTGAGTGATATGGGTCGAGCTCCAGGGCTCGCTCGTAGGCTGATGGGGCATCCTCGGGGCTGACCGCTTCGAGGTCCACACCGAGATCGAACCAATCATCACTGGATAATTGTTCATCATTGGCCTCGGCCTCTTCTGCAGCCTGGCGCGCAAGCGGTGCCACGGTGCCAGCGAGATCCGCGATCGAAAAGTTAAAGTGGAATTGCCCTGACTCGGGGTTATAGACCTGGTCCTGGTCCCTGATGACAACGTCGCCACCATCGCCCGAAATACGCAGTGACGTAATAGGGCGGTTACGCGGCAGGCGCCGTTGCAGGCCAAGCAGGCTACGATTAATACGGGAGCGATGCACGCCGGCGTTCAGCAATTCCTTGGCGGTGCGGAGTATGACAATGTCCTGGAAGCTGAACTGGTAGCGACCCTTCGGATTTTTCTCCGGATCAAGGACACCACGTGCAATATCGCGAATAACGTCTTGCGGTAGTTCCAGTAACTCGGCGACTTCCCGGGTTGAGTATCCCTTCATGGTGGTAACAACACTCCGAAAAAGTTTATAAAACAACGTGATAAAGCATGAACTTTATGTGTTTTATAGATAATTATTCTGCGTTTCGAATCAGGTCCCTGGCGATCACCGTCTGCTGGATCTCGGACGTGCCCTCGTAGATCCGGAACAGGCGCACATCACGGTAGAAGCGCTCGATACCATAGTCCTCCACATAACCGGCACCACCATGAATTTGCACGGCCCGGTCGGCCACCCGACCCACCATCTCTGTTGCAAACAGCTTGCAGCTGGCTGCCAGGGCAGCGACATTCTCACCTTCATCCCGGCGCCTGGCCGTGTCTTCAACCATACAACTGGCAGCATACATTTCCGTTTTGCTGTCTGCGAGCATGGCCTGGATCAGCTGGAACTCAGCAATCCGCTGGCCAAACTGTTTGCGCTCCAATGCGTACCTGAGGCTGTCGGCAATGAGTCGCTCAGCGATACCGACCGACAAGGCGCTGATATGAAGACGGCCCTTGTCCAGTACCTTCATTGCAGTCGCGAAGCCGACATTCTCCTTGCCGCCCACCAGATTCGAGGCAGGCACCATGACGTCATCGAACATGACATCACAAACGTAGGTCCCTTGCTGGCCCATTTTGCGATAGGGCGCACCAAGGCTGATGCCGTCGAGGCCGGATTCGACCAGAAATGCGGACACCCCACGGGCACCAGGCTCTTCGGGATTGGTACGGGCAAATACGGTAAACAGGTCAGCCTTGGGTGCATTGGTAATGAATCGTTTGGTGCCATTCAGGCGATACAGGTCGCCTTCTTTTTTCGCAGTAGTCCTGACAGCAGCAGCGTCGGACCCGGCATCCGGTTCAGTCAGGCAAAACGAACCAATGATTTCTCCTGTCGCCATTTTGGCAAGATAAGCCTGTTTCTGGCTTTCGGTGCCATCGATGATGAGCGCCTGGGAACCGATACCCACGTTCGTACCAAATACCGACCGGAAGGCAGGCGAGGTATGTCCGAAAACCCGTGCTACCGCGACTTCCTCGGACATATTCAGGCCCAGGCCACCAAATTCTTCGGGAATGGTGAGTCCAAACAAACCCAAAGCTTTCATTTCCTCCACCACCTCATCGGGTATGTGGTCGTCGGCACCCACCTGGGATTCCAGCGGGCGCAAGCGGTTCTCAACGAATTTATCGACAGTGTCCAGCAGCTGATTGAGTGTTTCAGTATCGAGGGCCATGATGATCTCTTCTTGTGCAATGGGCTTAGCCAAACCGCGGGCCGTCCCCTATAATGGCCCGCTTTTACGGGTCCACGCCTTTCAGGGCGGGAATTGTAGCAAAGAGAGGACAATATGGCCGAGTTTAAGTGGGACGATCCCTTGTTTCTTGATGACCAGCTTACAGCGGATGAACGCATGATTCGTGATACTGCTCGCGACTATGCGCAGGCAAAGTTGATGACGCGCGTAAAGCAAGCGAATCGCGACGAGCACTTCCACCGGGAAATTATGAATGAAATGGGCGAACTGGGATTACTTGGTCCGACACTGCCGGAAAAATACGGCTGTTCGGGGGTAAACTATGTTTCCTATGGTCTGGTTGCACGCGAAGTCGAACGAGTCGATAGTGGTTACCGTTCCGCCATGAGCGTCCAGTCCTCGCTGGTCATGCATCCGATTTATAGTTATGGCACAGAGGCCCAGCGGGAAAAGTACCTGCCAAAGCTTGCCAGTGGCGAATGGGTAGGTTGTTTTGGTCTCACGGAGCCCGACCACGGTTCCGACCCGGGCAGCATGATTACCCGCGCTGAAAAAACTGCCAACGGATATCGCCTGAATGGTGCCAAGATGTGGATTACCAACTCACCTATCGCCGACCTTGCGGTAGTATGGGCGAAGCTCGATGGCGTGATCCGTGGCTTTATCGTAGAGCGGGGCACGCCCGGGTTTGAAACGCCCAAAATAGAAGGCAAATTCAGCCTGCGTGCCTCGGTTACCGGGGAAATCGTGCTCAGTGATGTCGAAATCCCGGAAGAAAACCTGCTCCCCGATGCCAAAGGGCTGGGTGGTCCTTTCGGCTGCCTCAACAAGGCACGCTACGGAATCGCCTGGGGTGCGATGGGTGCGGCAGAGTTCTGTTGGCACGCGGCTCGAACTTACACCATGGAACGCAAACAGTTCGGGCGACCGTTGGCCGCCAATCAATTGATCCAGAAGAAACTGGCCGATATGCAGACAGAAATCTGCCTCGGACTCCAGGGCGCGCTGCGAATCGGTCGATTGATGGACGAAGATAACTGCCCGGTAGAAAATATTTCCATTATGAAACGCAATAATTGCGGTAAGGCATTGGATATTGCGCGTATGGCGAGGGACATGCACGGTGGCAACGGTATATCCGATGAGTACCATGTGATCCGGCACGTAATGAACCTTGAGACCGTCAATACCTACGAGGGAACACACGATATCCATGCGCTGATTATCGGCCGTGCCCAGACCGGGTTACAGGCGTTTACGGGCGCGTAGGACATTGTCCAGCCTCAGGTAGGATATTGCCTATAGCTACTAAAGGGATCTCAATCCGGCGAAATTGCCGGTGGTGCTTGCATTACGGCGCTCGTTGAAAAACGATGGGATTACCAGTGGCAGGCGACCTCGATTTCCTGTCTAACTTTTTGAGTAGATGTGCGAGATGTCGCAAATAACGGTGCGCTTGTGCCGGTTGAAAAAGTAGACCTTGCCGGGCTTCCATTCTATATTCCACGGGAGTAACTTGTATCCAGGACAGCGCAATATCCCATCAGGACATCGAATAAAACAAGAAGAGGAGATCAGGGATGATCAGGATACTGGTTGTAGATGACCACAAGCTGGTCAGGCTCGGCACGTCGAGATTGCTTTCAGACACAGACGGATTTGAAGTAATCGGCCAGGCTGAAAGTGGTGAACAGGCAATCGAACTCGTCCGCGAGCTATCTCCGGACATTGTTCTGATGGACATACAAATGCCGGGTATCGGCGGGTTGGAAGCCACGCGCCGGTGCCTTCGGGTTGATCCTGACCTCAAAATCATTGCGCTGTCGGTCTACGAAGAAGAACCCTATCCATCCAAACTCCTCAAAACCGGCGCCCACGGATACCTGACCAAACGCACGGATCCGGAGGAAATCATTCTCGCGATTCGGAAAGTGATGGCAGGGCAACGATATATCAGTTCCGAAATTGCACAACAGCTGGCACTACGACCGTTCAATGAGGACCAGGCCTCGCCGTTCGAACTCTTATCCAATCGCGAAATGCAGATTGCGCTCATGGTGATCAATGGCCATAAAGTGCCTGATATCTCCAACGCCTTGTCTTTGAGCCCAAAAACAGTCAATAGCTACCGATACCGTATTTTCGATAAGCTCAGTATCAATAGTGACGTCAAGCTTACGAAACTTGCCATCAAACATCGCATAATTGATGCGGAGACGCTTGCGGTCTGATTTGCATAATGACAACGACTACCGCATCGTTCGAATGTGGCTGATAGCATACCGATCGATCTTGACCAGCTGGACCGCTGCAAGCGTTGCGCCAGGCTGCAACGGCAATTCAAACGACTGCGCATCGAATATCCTGATTACTGGAATCGCCCGGTATCACCCTCGGGACCCGATGATGCACGGCTATTAATCGTCGGGCTGGCACCTGGTATGCACGGTGCCAACCGGACCGGCATTCCTTTCACGGGTGATGCATCCGGCGAGTTACTGTTCACCGTGTTACGGCAGCTCGGTATTGATCAGGCCGTACGGATCACCAATGTTGTCAAATGCCTGCCCATCTCGAATCTACCTGCTGCCAGCGAGGTCAATGCCTGCCAGCGATTCCTGGGCAAGGAGGTTCACCACCAGAATACCCTACTGGTCCTCGGCGGCGTTGCCCATCGGGCTTGTGTAAGATGTTTCGGTGCCAGGCAAGCAGATCATCCATTTGTCCATGGCGCGGTCCATACACTGGATGCGGCTACCCTGATTGACTCCTATCATTGTAGCCGCTACAACACCCAGACCGGTCGGCTGACCCAAACGATGTTCCATGAAGTAGTAAAATCAGCTGCCAGACATGCAGGATTACTCGACTAGCCGTTATGAATTCGTTCGACTACAAGCCGTTTCTCAAGACCTTACCCGCCAAACCCGGCGTCTATCGCATGCTGGGTCCGGCAGAGGAAATACTCTACGTCGGCAAGGCCAAGAATCTCAAGAACCGGGTTTCAAGTTATTTTCGCACTACCGCGCTCGAAGCCAAAACCCTGGCGCTGGTGGCAAAAATTGCACAGGTCGAGTACACCATTACCAGCAGCGAAACCGAGGCACTGTTGCTGGAACAATCCCTCATCAAGGAACACAAGCCACCGTATAATATTTTTTTCAAGGACGACAAGTCCTATCCCTACATTTATATCTCTACCAATGACCAGTATCCCAGGCTCGCATTTCACCGTGGTGCCCAAAAGCGCCCGGGCCGATACTTTGGCCCGTTTCCCAGTGCCTATTCAGTTCGGGACAGTCTCAACATCCTGCAAAAAGTATTTCGAGTACGCGGCTGTGAAGATTCGTTTTTCAGGAATCGATCGCGCCCCTGTTTGCAGTACCAGATCAAGAGGTGTTCAGGACCTTGTTGTGACCTCGTCTCTCCGGAAGACTACCGGGACGATGTGAACCATGCGATCTTGTTCCTCGAAGGCAAGAGCCGGGCAGTGCTGGACGATTATGCGGATAAAATGGATAGGGCATCGAAGGCCCTGGATTTTGAACGTGCAGCTGGCTATCGGGACCAGATCGCACACCTGCAGCGTATGCAGGAACAGCAATATGTATTCGGCAACGAGGGTGACATTGACGTTATTGCTGCAATCGTCAATCCAGGGGGTGTCTGTGTCCTCATCATGATGGTGCGCGGTGGTCGCTTACTGGGTAACAAGACTTACTTTCCCCGCATCGGTATAGAAGATACCGAGTCCGAGGTACTGGCTTCTTTCCTGCCACAATTTTATCTATCCGGTGCCCCGGGGCGTGAAATTCCAAAAGAAATTATCGTCAGCGCCTGTATTGAAGACAAGGGTGTCATCGCGTCGGCATTGACCGGGCAAACAGGAAGAAAGGTCGTGATAAGAGACAGTGTGCGCGGACACCGCAAGCGCTGGATCGGACTGGCAAAAACCAATGCTGAGCAAAGCCTGGGAGGACACCTCGCCAACAGGAACAATGTATTCCAGCGCTTTGAGGCATTGCAGGAAGCGCTGGGGCTTGCTGATATTCCGGCTCGTCTGGAATGCTTCGACATCAGCCACAGTGCCGGAGAGGCGACCGTCGCGTCCTGCGTGGTATTCGACCAGAACGGCCCCCTGAAATCCGATTATCGAAGATTTAATATCGATGGCATCACTGCCGGTGACGACTATGCCGCCATGTCCCAGGCTCTGTCCCGCCGTTATACGCGAATCAAAAAGGGTGAAGGCCAACTACCCGACGTGCTGTTTGTCGACGGTGGCAAGGGCCAGCTGACCCAGGCTGAGAATATCCTCGAAGAACTCCAGATCTCGGGCGTGGTCCTGGTCGGAGTGGCCAAGGGCCCGGCCCGTAAGGCCGGCCTGGAGAGCCTGTATGTATCGGCTATCGGCGAAATTGTCCTACCACCTGACAGTCCGGCACTGCACCTGATTCAACACATCCGGGATGAGAGTCATCGATTCGCGATAACGGCACACCGTAACCGACGGGGCAAGAAGCGCAAAGAGTCCCTGCTCGATGGCATTGATGGCGTCGGTCCCAAACGACGACGCGCATTGCTTCGCTACTTTGGCGGATTGAATCGCGTGGGATCGGCCAGTATCGAAGAGCTCGCCAAGGTTGAAGGTATCAGCAGAAATCTTGCGGAACACATTTATGCCACCTTGCACAACGGTTAGAATAGCAAGCTTGCGCGCGGAGCAACTATCCGCCCCCGATTCAACAGGCGGCCCAATCTATCCATGAACTTCCCGATCAGTATTCCCAACATCCTGACCAGTCTCCGTATATTGCTGATCCCAGTCCTGGTGATGGTCTTTTACTCACCTTTCCAGTGGTCCTACCTCGCCGCCGCCGGTATCTTTACAATCGCAAGCATTACGGATTATCTGGATGGTTACCTCGCAAGGCGTTGGGGGCAGATTACGCCGTTCGGTGCTTTCCTCGACCCGGTTGCTGATAAGCTGATCGTTGCCGTGGCCCTCGTCTTGCTGGTTGAAGTCCATGAAAGTGCCATTCTCGCGATACCGGCAATGGTGATCGTATGTCGCGAAATTATGGTTTCTGCATTGCGCGAATGGATGGCCCAGTATAGTGAAAGGCGAGGTGTCGCAGTTTCCTTCCTGGGAAAACTGAAAACGGTATTCCAGATGGTCGCGATTATCGGCTTGCTTGCCATAGGCCCTAACCTGACCAGCAAATTGGTCGTGTCGGGGTATGTTCTCCTTTATATGGCAGCGGTCTTGACGCTGTGGTCGATGTTCCAATATCTGAAACTGGCATGGCCGGATCTCGTTTCCGGCATGCGACCCGAAGATTGATTGAGGCGACTCAATGGTTTACCTCGACAGATGCGGCAATATCAGTGGGAATAGGAATTTCATAAGTCAGTTGCACGACTTTGCCGTCATCCAGGTAAACCAGGTCCACCATTTCGCCTTGTGATTCCAGACTTCGCAAGCGTGAACTCGATAGCCTGACATCATGAAACTCAAGACGTTTACGCAGTGCTGACGACACGTTCCGCATGGCCGCTTTCTGGCCCAGGATCCTCCTGCTGGCAGCATCAGCAGCGGAACTCGATCCTTGCGTGGTAATTCGGAAGATGAGATCTTCCCCGAGACGTAGATCTTCCATCTCTGTTCCCTCCGGGAGGTCGCGCCGCCAGCTGCGCCTTGGGCTCACCAGCGCGACCTGCTGCCCACCCTGGCTGACACCGGGTCCTCCCTCGACCTCGCCGTTAAAACTGAAACTGCCGCGCAAGGAGGACGAGGTCCAGGGTGTTTGCTTACCTTCAGTCTGACTGAGCACATCAATTCGAACCTGACGAAACATCAGTTCAATATCCAGATTCGGTGTACCGATATGCCTGAGCAAATTCTCGGTAAAAAGGCCGTTCTCACCATCACCATCAAAGGCAACATCGCCTGGCGCGGTGGCATAAACGATGAGCGTACCTTTGGGCGCGTCCATCTGTGCCAATCCCCGATTTCCCGAGCGGAAACTGCGGGCAAACGGATTGTTGCGGCAAGCATCGAGAATCAGGATATTGGTATCGCTGCCGGCGGATTCCAGCTTCGACAGAACCATACCGGCATCCAGTGCCTTGTAAGGTACTTCATCCTCCCCACCAATATTGGCACTTACCGGGATCAGGAAATTGCGGCCGTTGACCTGCATACCATGACCCGCAAAGTAGAAGAGGGCAACCCCATTATTACCACTGGCCCTGCCACCGAATTCCGACACGGCGCGGCTCATGGTCGGAAAATCCGCATCGATGAGTAACGTGACATCGAATCCCAGCTGTGCCAGCACATCGGCGATATCCGCAGCGTCATTGGAAGGGTTCCGCAACGGATCTGCTTCATACTCGCTGTTACCGATAACCAGCGCAATTCGCTCGCCAGCATCACCGGGTATTGGCTCAATCGCGATACCTCGCGCCTGTTGCGCCTGGATTCCCGCCGAGGCGATGAACGCCGCGATCATCATCGCCATGAGAATTTGATATTTCACCAATTGACCGAATTGAATAGGTACCAGAATGCTAATCATATTGAAGCGGACCGATATCTAAAAGCAATAGACAAGAGAATCAGGCCAGCAAGGAGGAAAGGAAATGTCAGGTACTGGCCGACAGTTAACGGCAAACCCGCTTCAATTGCGGCCTGGGGTGCCTTGAAACTTTCCGTCACCAGACGAATCAACGACATCGAGACCAGGGCAGCACCAAAAGTCTTGCGATCATCCCCGCTCCGGGCGAGCAGCCACAGTAAGAATACCAGGCACACCGCGCAGGCAGCCGACTCATACAACTGGACCGGATGCCGGGGCAGATCGTCCACTCGCGCAAATGTCACCGCCCAGGGCCTATCCGTCGGCGTTCCCAGGATTTCGCTGTTAAAGAAATTACCCAACCGAATGATCACACAAAAAAGGACATAAGCAATCGCTGTACGCGCGTATATCCATATGACTGCAAAGGTCTGGCCCAACGAGGATAACCACAGCGAAACCATCAAACCGACAATGGCACCGTGGCTGGCGAGGCCAGGCATATTGAGATCCACCAGCACGGACGGTTGCTCCAGGAGAACAGCGGTTTCATAGAACAGAAAGTGTCCGACCCGGGCACCGATCACGCCACCGAAAAATGCGAACAGGATAATGCGATCGAAGTATTCGGCCTTACCAGCAGAAAACACCAGGTATCGCAATTGAAAAAATGCGGCAACCAGGGCCAGGCTCAAAAATAGACCGTACCATCGAACCGTCACCA
>JBBDIT010000075.1:0-68329 GCA_040880285.1 Pseudomonadales bacterium
GCCGCTTGGGAGTTTAAGCACCCAACCATCGGCGATGCATATGCAACGCTACTTGCCCAGAACCCGGAACATCTTGGTATCTTTATTCAGGGAAGTGCGCCGGAAAGACTAATTGATCAAGTGACTTGTGGTGATGTCGAAATTAAAAATGCGGTGATCGTTCCCAATGTTTTATTTCCGCAGATGTTACAAAAACTTAAGGAGATGTCACAAAGCAAGACGTACAAGTCGGCTTGGTTATCTGCTTTTGGCGCGGAGCGTGATTTGCATGGATTCTTGTCCCATCGCTGCTCTAAGGAATTTCTTGCATTGTATCTACAGGACAATCCCGGCTTGCTTGATGATATTTCTGAACCAGGTTTGTACCTCTATGCTGCTTCGGAAGTACGTTTGGCACAACGCCTTCATGAATTCGGCCTTCTACCGGAGAAAAGCAGAAAGCTGTTTGTTGAGACCGTGAGTAAGTATGCGCTCGAAGGGCACGATGCCAGCGCCATGAACAACGACAAAATTAAGCGTCTTTTCGAAAAAGAAGAATTGGACATCCTGAAGGAAAAAGTACGTAATGAACTTTTGCCAAATCTGGAAAATATCCGCAATGAGTGGGAATCGAACCATTCTGCGGAGGATTCCGCCGAAGAGTATATGCAGCCGTTCCTCGAAATTTTTGGAATTTTGAAAGAATGCCTAGACGGTGACGAGAAAGCTACCAAAATCATCGTCCAGCAAGAGCAACTTACGAATGACTGGATTGAAGAAAATACGACTGAGGAGGCCGCGATAAGCCCCAGGAGCCTTGAGAAAATCGAGACTCAAGTTGAGAGACAAAGTGTGCGAAGTATCTTTGATGATATCGACGTTGGCGATGATGATATTGATTAGATACTAAAAAAGTATTTCAGCAAACTGCTGCATGACAACATGCAATGCTTGATTGGTAGTTACTTGCGTTCAATCATCACCTGCAGTCTTCCCCAGCGCGGTTTTATCTGCTTGCGGATGGCCTTTGATTTCATTTTGTGTGCTGCTTTCAGCCCATAGCGTATAAAGTTTCTTCTTCCCAGATGGGAGTATCGCTCATACAGCTTATGTTTGTATAAATCAGTCGGCTGTTGACCCTTGTTTATCCTCTTCTTGTTTGCCTGGATTTTGAGTTTCTTGGCCAAACGGACGCCTCGCTTCATCCTTTCAGAATATCTGGCAAGACCCGCTGATCTAAGCAGGACTTGTTGACCATCGAAAAGAAATCCGAGATATTGGAGTGGTCTTTCGCTTGTCTTTAGAGTATCTCCATGCCACTTGTAATCACATATCTCAGTTTTGTCTACATTTATGGAAAGCTTCAGGTTTTTTATTTCAGGCACTACATAGCCTGACAAGCTACTCTTAAAGGAAGTAGGGATAATAAAAAGCATATCATCGCAATATCGAAAGTACCTTCCTCCCTGCTCCTCAACTGCCTGATGCATCTTCAGATCAAAATCCAGCATATACACATTGGAAAGAAAAGCACTGATGGGTGAGCCCTGCGGCATTCCAAATTCGTTCTGATTGGTATTGATCAAACCGTTCTTTCTGATCAGCTCCCTGAATTCCTGAGGTGTACATATCCGTTTTAGATGCCTAGGAAAGTTATTGGTTGAAATCCCCAGAGCCTTGTATACATCAGCCCGGTTCGCAGATGAATACTTTGTCAGGGATTTGAATACGGCAAAGTGATCATCGGGTAAGTGCTCTACATCCAGCAATCGGCACCATGAAGACTTCAGCAGAGCGTGGTTGATATGATCGAAAAAGCCGGAAATATCGTAGCCGATGGCAGTACATTCACCCATTGCTTTGATCGCTTGGAATGCATCAAAGGCGAAATCGATATTACTTTTACCCAGTTTTCTGAACGCAAGTATGGACTCGCCCAGACCAAATTTAGCCAAGAGACTCTCATACGGTTGAGTAAGCAGGCTGCAATAGTAGGAATAAATATGAGAATCAACGTGAGCCGCGAATGAAATAGGCCGCTTCTTTTCTTTGGTTTTTATTTGCCCTTCAATCTTGGCGATTTTTTTTGACTGGATTTCATAGCTGAGAAAGGGTTTGAAGGCATGCTTTGCTACATGCTCAGGATTGGTTGCAATCTGGAAAGCTTTCTTTTCACCGATTGCCTGATCAAAGTGAAGATACTTTCTTGGCCTATACCAGTCCATAACAACCTTCCCTGGCGATATACACTAGCCAAACCGGCAGAAACTGGAGACTACGGCCATCTCTTACCCGTTTCTGCCGGCATGTCCAAGTGGAGAAATTCTCGCACTATCACGTCCATAAGAACGCCGCCGTCAGTGTTAACTATCACGTATACTAGCGACATGAGGATCAGCATAATGCTTCACGCACACGGCACAGTCTGCTTCAGGCAACTCTTGATAATTCAAGTATCGCTTGACATCCTGTAGTATTCCCTTGGATCTACATCCAAGGCGCAACTATTCTAACCAATAGTGCACATTTTTGGCAATCAGAACACCGTTTGCCTGCCCCAAACAGAGAAATGACCACATACTGTTTCAGGCCTAAAACCATTCTGGGAAATAAAGAGAGCAACTTCTAGGCTCGCCAACTGGTGCTGAAATTCAATACCCTTATCAGTTCAAAGCTGTTAATGCATTTGATACCAAAGTCCCTGCAAACATCTGGCAGATGGCGATTCGCACCTTGCCGTGAGGGCTTTGAATTCTCAGTGGTGACAATGCTGCGGTTGTCTCGGTTTTTCAGCGCGTAAGACAGCAGGAACGGATCTCTACCGATTCTGTCGATCTCATCATCGCTTGGGTTTGCTACATAGCCGCCGTAGGTGATGCGGGCCACCAGATCCTGTCCTGCTTCTTCTGAAAATAGAAGGGCGTCTTTGACTTCGGCTTGTTCCGCCCATTCCGCCAACAGGTCTTTATTTCCGTCCTTGTCTTTGGTATCAGAAAACTCTTCGTAGACCTCAACCGGGATCTTGATGTGACCTTCTTCCCCCTTGAAAATCAGCCAGTCCCAGAACTCGGGTATCCGGTCTATGGGGTAGTAGTCCCTTTTCGCGTCGATCAATGTGTTGGCATCAAGCAAATAAAGCAAAACCGTGTCCTTTACGTAGATTGCTCCATTTCAAACAGCTTGTGCACTTTCAAGGGTCTCACATCCAGCAGCATGCCTGCCTTCGTCGTTGTGATCGCGCCGGCATAGGTCAAGCGCTTTACAAGGCTGACGAGGCCACCCATCTTGTAGTTTTTGACAACATAATAATTCGGTCCACCCTCTGTCTGTCTGCTCTTCTCTCTTTTTTTCTCTTGCTCTTCCTGCCATTTGGCTCTGTAGAAGTCCCTAAGCTCGTGCCAGATATCCCTTTCGATGTCGCCTCGCCGATATAGACGATAAGCAATGTGTGAACTGCTGAGCTTGCAGACGAAGGCGAAGCTGGATACCCGGGATTTCAGCTCTTCCAGGGAAAGACCGGCAATGCCGAAGGCATCGAACTCATCATCGCCCAGTAATATTTCACTGGCGACATCGTTACAGAATTTTTCTATGCCTGCCCTGGGATACATGCCACTGACACCGGTTTCACCCAATGCAATATGTGCAAGCTCGTGCAGGAGAGTGAAGGACCAGGCGGCTTCTGCATCACGGTCATTGATGACAATGAAAGGCGCTATCTCATCCGCCAGTGCAAAGCCCCGGAAAGCCCCAACATCGATATCCGTATGCCAGGACCCCAGATTGCCTCTCAGGATGACAAAAATACCGGCTTTCTCGGCATGCTCCCGGAGCAGCCTGAAGGCGTCCTTGTGATTCTGCTGGGCACGATAGTCTTCAATATCCAGACTGAGGAATTCCTTTACAGCTGAGGCAACGCTATCAATACCGTTCCCCATGGCATGTCTGCCCACAAAGGCCAGGGGGTGTGCTTCATCGGCATCAATCAAGGTTTCCCGCACTGTTACCTGACGGGCCTTGATGTCCCGAATGAGGGTATCCACATAGGCATTCACGACACCATCAATCCGGTCAGGCAGAGTCCGGAAGTCCTCACCTCTGTCACCGGTCAAGGGTGGCTTGTCGAGGTAGAACGTCAGCAAAGGGCGACGATACTGTTTAGCCATGCGCAGTAGCAAGGCACGTGATGGGGCTTTCTCTCCGCTCTCATAGGCGGCAAGTTTTTCGGCGGCTGAGGTGGACTTGCCATCACTCAAATTAAGCTTGTGGGCTGCATCCTCAACCGAAAACTGCGCGGTTTCACGGGCCCAGATCAGAATGTTGGGTTCAACTTTTGGCATATAAGTTTGTTCAAGTGCCCCTGTTCATTGACCCATTGCAGGTTGATATATGCATGATAGTACAAACTGAAAAGGAGTGAAGCATCGATTTGTAATTCCCAGTAATTTACTAAACTTCCTAGAACCCTGTTTTTAAGGCTTGCAGCAGCCATTCCAAGGTATTCTTCTTCATTAGTTTTATGCTGTTGTGACATGTCTCTGACAAAGCGCACCATGCTCTCATCGTTAGCAGACAGATTTGGAAAATAGGTGTCAGAGTCGTATTTGCCATAGATATACATTGTTCATTAATAATGAACATGAATAAATACTGAACAATTTAAAGCTGGTCAATCAAAAGGGTCAGTGTGAGTGGACTCCTGATTTTCCTTGATACTTGATTCTCCGGGCCCATAAATGCCATTGATTAAGTCCATTCAAGGCAAAATATTTCATCTATAAAATGAATTACAACTCTTTATATATAGCAAATTATCACAATTTACTATATAAAGTTCGTATATATTCATCTATCAAGAGAAATATTACGCTTGGAATCTACTAAAGTTAAATTAAGTGGGCTCGGCAAGGCTGATCGGGAACGCTTGTCTGCGGTGCTACGTGCGACCAAAGGCACGGTTTCCGTGGGCGAGGCGGCGGCTGTGCTTGGTCTGCCCCGGCCAGCAACGGCTAAATTACTGGCGCGCTGGGCCAAGTCCGGCTGGTTGTCACGGGTACAGCGAGGCCTGTATGTGCCGGTGGCGCTGGAGTCGCGCAGTGCAGACATGCCCGTGGAGGATGCCTGGGTCATTGCGGAAAAACTGTTTGCGCCCTGCTATATCGGCGGCTGGTGTGCGGCGGAATACTGGGATTTGACCGAGCAAATGTTTCGCACCGTCCTGGTGATGAGCACCAAGCGCCCCCGCCAGCGCAAGCTTTCGCTCAAGGGCACGGATTTTTTGGTAAAGACCATACCGGACACAGCCCTGTTTGGTTTGCAGGCCGTATGGCGTGGTCAGGTGAAGGTCTCGGTATCGGATGCCACCCGTACGGTGCTCGACATGCTGGCCGACCCTCAGGTGGGAGGCGGGCTGCGTTCAACAGTGGATATGTTCAGGAATTATCTGGACTCGGATAAAAAGGCTTTGGACTTGCTCATTCAGTATGGAGTTCGGTTCGGCAACGGTGCCGTTTTCAAGCGCCTGGGCTTTCTGCTGGAGCTTTATGCGCCCGAGGAACTGGATATCATGACTCAGTGCCGGGAACGGCTGACGGCAGGCAATACCAAACTGGACCCGGCCAGTAACACAGAAAAGCTGATAACCCGCTGGCGCCTGTGGGTGCCAGAACGCTGGGCCAATCTTACAGGAGGATAAGGCATTGATAGATCGACAGGAAGTCATGGAGTTTGCCAGGGAGTTCGGTTTGTCCCCGCAGGTGATAGAAAAAGATTACACCCTGGGGTGGTTGCTGGCTGGGAAAACTTCGGGACATCCATCATCTGCAGTATAGCCCCGTGCCTGTATGTGTTAACGGCCATTTAAACTGACCCCCCACCCTTTCGGCCATTAATTTTGACCCCCCTTGGGACAAGGCGTAGAAATCATGATTCACCATGAAAAACCTCTACTATGGTGGTGGATTTTCATGGTAAATTGCCCCCATGATCAACCGTCAACACTGGCATGATGCCGTACAAACCGCCCTTTCCCGCAGCCGTATCACCATTCTTGCCGGGCCGCGTCAGTGTGGCAAAACCACCCTGGCGCGGCAGTTTGTGGCGGAGGACTCTGTCAATTACTTCGATCTGGAAGATCCGGTGAGCCTTACTCGCCTCGATCAGCCCATCACGGCGCTGGGTGAACTGAAAGGCTTGATTGTTATCGACGAGGTGCAGCTGCGGGCGGACCTGTTCCCGGTGCTGCGGGTGTTGGCTGACAGGCAGGATTTCAAGGGTACGTTTCTGATTCTTGGCAGTGCCTCGGGGAACCTGATGCGTCAATCGGCAGAATCTCTGGCCGGTCGCAGCGAAACCGTATCATTGCGTGGGCTGGATTTACAGGAAGTGGGGTGGGGCTCAATGGAGCGGCACTGGCTGCGGGGTGGTTTCCCGCTTTCCTTTCTTGCCGCTTCAGAGCAAAACAGCCTGGCATGGCGCAAGGACTTTATCCAAACCCTGTTACAACGGGATTTCCCCATGTGGGGAGTGCGCGTGGCCGCCACTTCCTTGTGGCGCTTCTGGACCATGCTGGCGCATTATCACGGGCAAATCTGGAACGGCGCCGAGTTTGCCCGCGCCATGGGAGTGGGAGAATCCACGGTCAGGCGTTACCTGGATCTGTTAAGCGATGCCTTTATGGTGCGTCAGCTTCAGCCCTGGCATGCCAATATTGCCAAACGGCAGGTCAAGTCTCCTAAAATCTATATACGTGACAGCGGCCTGTTACATCAGTTATTGAGTATTGGCAGTCAGCGGGATTTGTTGACCCATCCCAAACTAGGGGCCTCCTGGGAGGGTTATGTCATTGAAGAGGTGATAGTGGCCAAGGGTGCGCAAGGTGCGTACTTCTGGGCGACCCACCAGGGCGCGGAAATGGATTTGGTGATACAGGACAATGGCCGATTGCGCGGTGTGGAGTGCAAACGTGCCGATGCTCCAAAAATTACAGCTTCTGTTCGTTCCGCACTGGAAGATCTACAACTTGAATCTGTCGCTATTGTGTATCCCGGTACAAAGCGCTTCAAACTTGCTGAACAGGTAGAGGCGGTGCCACTGGCGGCTCTGGCTTCAGAAGGAGTTTTTTAAATTGAAACAGATTGAACTGAAAGCCACATCAAAGGATTCGCTATGAGCCCAAGCGCCCCCATCATCTCCAAAGTCTGGAGCTACTGCGTGCCCTGGGTACTCAGAAAGGCATGCTGGGACAAATTTTCACCAAGGCGCAGAACAAGATCCAGGATCCGGCCAAGTTATATCGCCTGATCGACATGGTGGACAGTACCCAGTGGGTGGTCATGGGTGCGGATGTCAAAGGCGATATCTACGAAGGACTGCTGGAGAAAAACGCCGAAGATACCAAGTCCGGCGCCGGGCAGTATTTCACTCCGCGTGCGCTCATCAGGGCGATGGTGGAATGCATTCGTCCCGAGCCGAAGAAAACCATTGCCGATCCTGCATGCGGTACGGGTGGTTTCTTTCTCGCCGCTTATGATTTCCTGACTGAACCGAATCACTACAAGCTGGACAAGGCTCAGAAAGACTTCCTGAAACATAATACGTTCTACGGCAACGAGATTGTCGCCAATACTCGCCGCCTGTGTCTGATGAACATGTTCCTGCATAATATCGGCGAGATTGACGGCGAAAGTCTGGTATCACCAAACGACGCCCTGGTAGCGGCCAGTGACACGAGTTTTGATTATGTGCTGGCCAATCCGCCATTCGGCAAGAAAAGCTCCATGAGTTTTACCAACGAGGAAGGCGAACAGGAAACCGACGACCTGACCTATAACCGTCAGGATTTCTGGGCAAGCACCTCCAACAAGCAGCTGAATTTCGTGCAGCATATTCGCAGCATGCTGAAAAGCACCGGCAAGGCGGCGGTGGTGGTGCCGGATAATGTGCTGTTTGAAGGCGGGGCCGGTGAAACGATTCGTAAAAAACTTCTGGAAAACACCGATCTGCACACCATCCTGCGTTTACCAACCGGAATTTTCTATGCTCACGGCGTGAAGGCCAATGTGTTGTTTTTTGATAACCATCCTGCCAGTCCGAAGCCGTGGACAAAGGAGGTCTGGTATTATGATTACCGTACCAATATCCACCACACCCTGAAGAAGAAACCGTTGCGCTTCGAAGACCTTGCCGAATTTATCAAATGCTACAACCCGGAAAATCGCCACAAGCGAAAAGCAACATGGCATGCCGACAAGAGACCAGACGGTCGCTGGCGCAATTACAGCTATAAGGAGCTGAGTGCCAGGGATAAAACCAGCCTCGACCTTTTCTGGCTCAAGGACAAAAGCCTCACTGATCTTGATAATCTACCCGAGCCGGATGAACTGGCCGAGGAGATAATCGAAAATCTGGAGGCCGGGCTAAGCAGCTTTCGGGAAGTGCTGGCGGGGCTAGGTCAGAAGCCGTGATGAGCAGGATGAACTTCCAAAGCGAACGAGAACACATTGCAGCCTCATTTTGAGGCCCGCGTAATTCCTTATGCCCGTTAGCCAGCAGCGGCAGGCCACAGCCCGCTGGCTTCCTTCAACAACTTCGGCACGTCTCGTGGCCGTAGCACCTCTGCCTCTACCGCTTTGTGTGCTGCTGCTTCAAAGGCGGAAAGGAAACTCACCTGGTCGCCATACAGCGCCTTGATTTTCTCGTCAGGGAACGGTTCGCAGGAACCACCGAGATAAGCAAAGACGCCCTCGCCTCGTGGAATGGCGCTGTTGGTTGCGACCGGTACTTCAACTTGCGGCAATCGTATACCGCCTTTGGCGATACCATGCTGGTCGCGCACCACTTGCGCGGGATCACCGGCGAACTCGATCCTCGGCTGGATCGGCGGCGCGATGCCGTCGGCCATCCAGCGCTGCAGGTGATAAAACACCGCGTCGTACAAAAGGCCCATGGGAATACAGTTAATGCCTGGTTCCGGTGGCCTGCCCCGGATCTGGTCGCGCTCCTGCAGCGCTTGGCGGGTTTTCTGAATCTGTTGGGAAACGTGGCAGGTTCCGGCTGACTCCCAATAGCGGAACGTGTCGGTATCGTCCTGGCGCACGCTATAGCACGCGATGGCCTCCAGTTCTGAATTCACAACAAAGATTGGAATACCGAGATCATCGCGAATCAGATTGTGTCCTACCAACCGATTTTGTGGCGCGCCTGCAGCGGGCGCATTGATGTTGACTACCGTGTCACCGACTTCAAGCGGGGTGCCGCGTCCAAAGTAGATCGCAAGGATGAATCCATCGAGTGCACCGGTGAGTGGTTGGATCGCGTTGATATAAGTACCCAGTCGGCCCGCGGACTGGGATGCACCCAGCGCCACGACCCGTTTCACATCCAGCCCGCCCAAAGGGTCAGGTTCGCGGTTGCGGTTGGGGCCAATGGCCAGCGCGGCTTGTGTAAACACATCGAACGAATAGTCATCGGAGGGAATCGATAAGGTGCCATAGCGTTCCGGGTCCCAGTGCGCGAGGCCCTGCGGCACGGGCGGTAAACCTTCGATGCCGACTTTTTGCGTGGTGAGGCAAACGAGCGCAAAGCCGCCTTCAAACAACTCGAGGCTCTCGGCACTGAAGAGATCGTGTCCGGCCGTTACATTGTTCCAGGTCAGGATAACGGTGCCGTTAAATTTTGCGGGCTCTTTGGGGCGATACACCAGAAAGCGCGTTTTGAATTCGCCCTGGCCGGTCTCTTCGGCTTGCCAGTGACCATCCCGGCGCGACAGGGAATCGCCGACATCCGTATAGCGCTTGGCGGTACCGGCGAGAAAGTACTCTTCTTCCTCATAACCGAGCTTCGCGACATCCTGCAACGATTTCGCGAAGGCCCAACCGTGCTTGCCGCTAGTGACCGGGCCAGTGACGGCTGCGGTGATTTCTGTTTTTGCTGTCATGATGTGAAGCTCCTTTCCTCTAACCTTCGACCGGTAACCTGCGACCCGCAAACTGTACTCGAAGATGGCTGGAATGCGAAATCGCCGGCGCGGCCCACATCCAGGCAGTTGGCAAAAAAAACACGATGTCGCTAAGCTGGCCCTGGTGATCTTCTATCAATGAGGACCAGGCGGATGTTTACGAGACGAAAATTTATGGAAAGCACCGCGGCGACGTTGGTGTTATTGAACCTGCCCTTTGTAGCGCGCGGGTCTCACCACGAACTTGCCGAGAAGCTCAAGCAAACCAATCTCATCTATGTGACCCCGATTCGTACTGACGGGAAAGAGAGCCGGTGTCAGGCCGAGATCTGGTTCGCCGCCGACGGCACCGACATGTACGTCTGCACCGGTACCGGTAGCTGGCGTGCACGGGCACCGCGCAAGGGACTGTCAAAGGCCCGGGTGTGGATTGGGGATCTGGGCAACTGGCGCAGTACCGGTGGCCGATATCGAAAGTTGCCCAGTGTTGAAGCCAGGGTTGCGATTATCGAAGACAGGGCCGAGCAGGACCGCGTGCTTGCCTTATTCGGCGACAAATACACCGCAGAATGGGGCAGCTGGGGGCCGCGCTTCCGCAATGGTCTGGACGATGGCTCGCGCACCATGCTGCGCTACCGACCGGAGTCTTGAAGGTGAGTCTTGAAGGTCAGGCGCCTTAACCTGAGCGAGTCTTGATCCAGGTCAATTTCCTTTGCCAGGTGCGGGCGTGATACTGATCAGGTGAAAGACTCAGACAGGATCACTGTAACGCCAGCGCCGACGGATTTCGGGAACGCGCAATATCCATCGGCCCTGGTTACCATCACCAATGCCTGCAACCTCAGGTGTTCTCACTGTTTTGTCTATCGTGAGGACACGCCCAATGATCCCCGGGATAAACTGTCCGATAAAGTCATGCTCGAGCAGTTGCGGCTTTTGCGCGACAAGCACGGCATTCGCTCCATGTTATTCATGGGCGGCGAGCCTATGATCAAGGCAGAACTGGTGTTTGAAGCCATGAAACTGTTTGAACGCAGTTCCATCGTGACCAACGGTACCTACGGCATCCCCAGCCTACCCGGGCAACTGGTGACTGTTTCCCTGGACGGGCCGAGGGCCGCCAATGACGCGATCCGGGGTGAAGGCGTGTTTGATCAGGTCAAGGATTCCATCTTCGATCGTGATCCTGAAGACGGTACCACAGTGATACTGCAAATGGCGATAACTCGCCAGAACGCGCCCTTCGTTGAGGAATTTGTCGAGGCAGTCCAAGACTGGCCGATTGACGGTATTGCGTTTACGTTTTATGTACCGGGCAAGGATGAACACAGCGAGCTGGCGTGGGAAGATCTGACAGAGCGCGATGCGGTCATTGATCGTGTCATCGCGTTGAAAAAGCAGTACCCCGTCATCAAAGCCAATGTTGGTGCTCTTGAACTCATGAAATCCGATCGCTGCCTCGCGTTCACCGGGCCAAACGGTGAGTCCTGCCTGCTTCGAAACGTGCTGCCACTTTATATGGGTGAGGGTGGACAATTCGAGCGCACCTTTTGTTGTTATGGTAACAATGTCGACTGTGCGCGCTGCGGTGCTTACGCAGTCTTTAACGCCGCGCATCGTAATTTGTCCGACGAGTTCGATTCCAGTGTCTTGACTTGAGTCAATGATTTGACCGGGTCGCTGCGTAATATGAAATATCGCCTTCCGTTAGGAGCATGTGATGTCAGTACCAGACTTGAATTGGGACCTGACTTCGACAGAGCGTGCAGTCAAGGACACTGTTCACCAGTTTGCCGCCGAAGTGTTGCGTCCTGCCGGCATCGCGCTGGATAAACTTCCACCGGACGAAGCCATCGCTGCCAAATCCATCTTCTGGGATGTCCATAAACAGTACCTTGATCTGGGCATCGCCAGCAC
Organism: Pseudomonadales bacterium; assembly: GCA_040880285.1. GTDB lineage: Bacteria > Pseudomonadota > Gammaproteobacteria > Pseudomonadales > Azotimanducaceae > JANQJA01. Next base: position 11,855 of record JBBDIT010000075.1, read on the forward strand.
CCGGGAAGGGCTCACAAGAATCGAGGCAGCGCGCCTGCAGGTACTTATCTCGGAAGAACTGGGATGGGGCGATTCCGGCTTTGCGATTGCTTTCGGTGCCGGCGCATTTCCTTCGAACCTTGCGGCGGCCACGGGACGCGCCGACCTGATGGCGAAGTTTCCAGCGACTGAAATCGGCTGTTGGGCCATCACCGAGCCTGATCATGGCAGCGACATGATCGACGTTGACCAGTCGCTCAGCGCAACGCAACAGTATCTCGGCAAGCCCAATTGTATTGCTCGTGCCAACGGCAATGAATTTGTCATCAGCGGCCAGAAATCGGCCTGGGTTTCCAACGGGACCATTGCAAAATCAGCGGCGCTGTTTACAACGGTGGAAATGGCAGATGGTAGCCTGGGCGGTGCAGTATTCCTGGTGCCGCTGGATTTACCGGGCGTCGGTAAAGGTAAGGCAACCGACAAGATTGGCCAGCGCGCGCTGAACCAGGGTGAAATCTTTTTCGATGATGTGCGGGTGCCACCTGATTACATGGTGGTGCCGCCGGAGCAGTACAAGCTGCATGCCAGGCTCACGTTGGCGTCGGCCAACACCGGTATGGGCACAATCTTCGCCGGAGTTGCACGTAGCGCCTTTGAACTGGCCCTCGACTATGCGCAAGAGCGCAAACAAGGCGGGCGGCCGATCATTGCCCATCAGTCGGTGAAGGCCCGGATCTTTGAAATGTACAGGCGAGTCGAGGCGGCACGTGCGCTTAATTTTAACGTAGCGATGTTAAATGCCAGTTCGCCGACACCCAACCTGACTGCAGCAATTGCATCCAAGATAACCTCGACCCAGACCGCGTTCGAAGTTGCCAGCATGGCGTTCCAGATTTTTGGCGGCGCCGGTATCACCAAAGAGTATCCCATTGAGAAAATCTTTCGGGATGCACGTATCTCCATGATTGAAGATGGCTGCAATGAAGTGCTTGGTTTGGTTGGCGGTGCTGACCTTGCAGCCTAACGAGTAGTTTAGGGGGTAGTATGGAATTGAGGGAAGCGATAGGCAGGCGAAGGTCGATCCGGTTTGTTCGGCAATACAAGCCGGTCGAGCCAGAAAAGATCCAGATGATGTTCGAGGCGGCTCGCATCGCGTCCCACTGGGGCAATGTCCAGTCTCTGGGCGCCGTTGCCGTTCACAAGGAGTCCGCGCCACAGGAAGTCATTGATGCCCTCGGCGCAACTGTGGTGGGTTGGCAGATACGGGTCGCGCCGGTCGTTATTATCTGGTACCTGGACCCGAACATGGTAGATGAACAGGGTGATCGGTTACGCCAGCTACTGGATGTGGGCGCACTCGGGTTTGGGACCAAACAGGAACGAAAGGACGGGCTGGAAAAGCAACTGCTGCCGATTTTCGAAGGTATCAAGGAGAACCTGAAACAACCGGGTTTGAGCGAAATTGACTGCGGCCAGGGTATCGCCCAGGCAACGTTGATGGCCTATGAGTTGGGATTAGGCACCTGCTGCCTTGGTTCGCCCTTCGGGCCGAGGATGCTAAAGGCCGTCGGCGTACCGGAGCATTGCCGTTTCCTTTTGTTGCAGACCGTGGGATACCCTGCCGAACACTGGGAAGCCGGTGGGCAACGTCCGAGACAGGAATTTTCTCGGCTGTTCAAAATGAATACTTACGACACGCCATATCCCAGAAGCGAGGCCGTTGTTGACGAACTGACCCGCGACAAGTTTTTTACGCGGCCGGCGCCACTGCCTGAGCGTGAAGAAGAGCTCAAGTTCCTGCAGCGGGCGTTTGATATGGAACCCCCGGGATTGTTGTAATCCCTAACGACCAGATTGAGGTCTACCATGAAGATGAATGCCTATATCACCGGAGTGGGAATGACGCACTTTGGCAAGTTTCTTGAGCGGGGCCTCAAGTCGATAGCAGGTGAAGCAATACTTGCAGCCATCGAAGATGCCGGTATCGACAGCGGTACTATTGAAGCCGCGTGGGTAGGTAATGCCGCGGCGGGCCTGGTTACGGGCCAGGAATGTATCCGTGGCCAGGTTGTGCTGCGTGGCGTTGGTATTGGCCAGATCCCGGTTGTTAATGTTGAAAACGCCTGTGCCAGTGCCTCCACCGCATTTAACCAGGCTGCTGCCATGGTCACGGCCGGCTTGTACGATGTTGTCCTGGCTGTCGGTGTCGAGAAACTGTATGACCAGGATAAACAAAAATCTTTCGCTGCTTTCTCCGGTGCTGTCGACGTTGAAGCCATGGTTGAGATCATGGCCAATCTCAAAAAGAATGCCGAGGCCCAGGGTGCCGCTGGGGCTGATGGTGCCGGCAAGGGTGCTGGAAAGAGTCGGTCGATGTTCATGGATATCTATGCCTCGGCGGCAAGATCCCACATGAAGGCGTATGGCACCACCGTTGAGCAATTTGCCGGCGTCTCCGCGAAGAATTCATTTCACGGTAGCCTGAATCCACGGGCCCAGTTCCGGGAAGAATTGACGGTTGAGGATGTCTTGCAGTCCCCGATGATTGCAGAACCCTTAACCAGGCCCATGTGTTCGCCCATCGGCGATGGCGCTGCGGCCGTTGTGATAATGAGCGAGAAGAAGGTGAAAGAACTTGGTATCGCGCGACCCATCCGGGTGTTGTCGAGTGCGTTGCATTCCGGATGGGACAGGGCGGCGGGTGAGGAAGGTGTGGCCGAGTTTGCGGCGAACCATGCCTATGCCGAGGCTGGTGTCGGGCCGGAAGATCTTTCGCTCATCGAACTGCACGACGCATCGGCACCGGCAGAAATTATGGCGTACGAATCCCTTGGACTGTGCGCCAAAGGTGACGGTGGCCAGTTGATTACTGATGGTGTTACCCGTCTCGGCGGACGCTTGCCAGTCAATACATCCGGTGGCCTGCTGCGCAAAGGGCATCCAGTCGGTGCCACCGGTCTTGCCCAGATCGTTGAGTTGACCGAGCAGTTGCAGGGCCGCAGTGACCAGCGCCAGGTAGCGAATGCGAAAATCGGCCTTGCCCACAATGGCGGAGGATCTATCGGTACTGATGCCGCCGCGCTCTGTGTGACCATACTATCGGTGTAGCCTGTGACGACCCGTAATCCCATGGTGTTGTCGGACCTGATTGCGATCAAGGCAGAGCAGCAGCCGGATCTCGATGTGCTCACCTTCGAAGGTGGGGGTGTGCGTGAAGATGAAATCCGGACCTATGCTGATCTGTGGGAGAACGGAAATCGGATCGCCGCGGGGCTGATTGAGCGTGGCATGCAACCCGGTGACCGGTTCGCACTGTTTATGCGCAATCATCCGGAATTTGTCGATGTCATGGTTGGTGCATCCCTGTCTGCGAGTGTCTTTGTGCCGATTGACCCAAGAACCCGTGGTGCCAAACTTTCCTACACGCTGAACAATTCGGCCTGCAAGGGCATCATTGCCGCCGACTATACCTTGAACCAGATTGACGAGGTTCGGGCTGGTCTGCCGGCACTGGAATGGATCTGGATCCTCGATACCGATGAGCGAGGCGATAATACGCTGTCGGACGAGTCTGGTGTCCAGCAGGTTAGCGACATCTTGTCGGTACCGTATCGTGCTGTGACCAGTCGGCTGCAATCACCGGAAGACCCGTTCGAAATTATTTACACGTCCGGTACCACCGGTGACCCGAAAGGTGTAGTTCGATCTAACCAATCCTATGGCGGAGCGACCCTGTTTGGCGCGCTGGTGGGCTTCACGGAATCTGACCGTCCTTATACGGGGCTCTCACTGACCCATGGTAATGCCCAGATGATGACGCTCGGACCCACGCTGGGCCAGGGTCTGCGGGCGGTATTCAGCCGCCGGTTTACCAAGTCGCGGCTGTGGGACATCACGCGTCAATACGGTAATACTGTGTTCAATCTCCTCGGTGGTATGGCGATGGCGATTTATTCCGAGCCGGAACGCGATAACGACGCCGACAATCCCGTCAACTTTGTCGTCAGTGCTGGCATGCCGATTGCGATCTGGGAGAAATTCGAACAACGTTTTGATTTGAAGATACTGGAATGTTACGGCGCCATTGAAGGCGGTATGGCAGTCAAGCCGATCGGCGTTGGTCCCATCGGCAGTTTTGGTAAACCCCCGCCCAATCTTGAGATGAAGGTGGTGGATGAAAACGACCAGGTGTGCCCGCCGGGCGTCCCCGGCGAACTGGTGAGCCGGCCGGCGGGTGGTGGTGCGGTCAGCGTGGAGTATTTTGGCAAACCGGAGGCCTCCGCCGAAAAGACGCGGGGTGGCTGGCTCCGGAGCGGCGATGTTTGCCACACCGATGAAGACGGCTGGTTCTACTTTGATTACCGCAAGGGTGGTGGTATCCGCCATAACGGCGATTTTATCAATCCCGGTTTTGTCGAGGGTGTACTGGCAGAAAGCGACTATGTGCTCGATGTTTATGTGTACGGTGTGCCGGCCGCATCCGGATCCCCTGGTGAAAAGGATGTGGTGGCAGCAATCGTCGCCAATCCGGAGCGGACTTTCTCGGCACCCGAAGTATTCCAATTTTGCCGGGCGCAGCTCGAGTCCAACTTTGTTCCGTCCTACCTGCAGGTTGTCGCCGAGATTCCAAAGACGGCGTCCGAGAAGCCCCAGGAGCGATTCCTGCTGGAGGCGTTTGCGGTCGATGCCGCCAACGTCTATGTTGAATCCTGAACCGCGCGACACTGCCGATGGCATTACCTGGTCGCATTTGATGTAATTGAGCTCAAGGCGATTTGGCGTTTGAATTGGCCAGATTGCGTTCAATGACTCCAACAGGGCAGTAAAGATGGCGGATCCAGCAGTACCAGCACCCTCGGCGACAATCCTGATGTTGCAAGACGGCCCGGAAGGGCTTGAAGTCTTCATGGTGGTGCGACACCACCAGATCGATTTCGCCTCCGGCGCGCTGGTGTTTCCCGGTGGTAAGGTCGAAGAAGGCGACTTCGCCGTCAGGACCTGGTGTGAAGGCGTTGACGGGGCCGATGACCGGCAATTGTCGATGAAGGTAGGCGCGATCCGGGAAGCGTTTGAAGAGTGTGGAATCCTGTTGGCGCGACCCCGCGGCGAGAAGGCACTTGTCAGTGGTGAACGGCTTGCGGAATTAGAAGGTTATCGGGAACTCCTCAATAACGGCGAGGTGACGATTGAGGAATTCCTGGTCAATGAAGACCTTGTGCTTGCCTGCGATAAACTCCAGCCATTTGCGCACTGGATTACGCCGGAGATGATGCCGAAACGATTCGACACCATGTTTTATCTGGCCGAAGCCCCACCCGACCATCTTGCTATTCACGATGGAAAGGAGTCAGTGGATTCCGTCTGGATCTCTCCGCGCGATGCAATTGCCGGTGCGGTGGCCGGAAAATACACGATTATCTTTCCGACCCGGTTGAATGTTGAAATGCTGGGCGAGAGTGATTCGGTCGAAAGCGCAATGCGGGATGCAAGGAATCGCAATATTATTTCTGTCCTGCCCTGGACAGAACAGCGTGACGATGGCAATTACCTTTGCATTCCGCCTGATGCCGGCTACAACATCAGTGAAGAGAGGATGGCGGGTCGACCGGCTTGAATTTTTGTCTTTAAACCCTGGCACGAGAAGTCTGTATGCGACACAACACAGATAACAGGCTCTCCCTTCTCATCCAACTGGATGATCGTCCCGGTGCCCTCGAAGCGGCGCTGCGTGTATTCAGTCGCCACGGTGTCAACCTGACACATATTGAATCGCGCCCGGCCACTGGTGAGACCTTTGACTTTTACGTTGACTTTGAGGGCAAGCGAGGCACTGAACCAGTTGATGCCGTTATCGCAGAACTCAGCAATTCGGCCAGGGTATTTGTACTGGACGATAAAAAAGTGCCCTGGTTTCCGCGTCATGTCAGTGAGCTGAACGAGATTGCTACCCATACGCTGGACGCTGGCTCTGATTTGCAATCAGACCATCCCGGCTTCAACGATCCTGACTACAGACAGCGTCGCGCCCTTATCGATTCGTTGGCACGGGAGTATCGCTACGGCCAGCCGATCCCGGTGGTCGACTACACCAGCGAGGAAACCGCGACCTGGCGCGAGGTTTATGAACAACTGATGCCATTGCACGATGCCTTTGCCTGTCCTGAGTACAAGCGCGCGTTTGCCGAAATGAAGTCCGAGTGCGGTTATGCAACGGACAATATACCCCAGGGTCGTGATGTCGATACCTTCCTTGCGGCTCGCACCGGTTTTCGAATCTGGCCGGTGGCGGGCCTGCTGAGTTCGCGGGACTTCCTGAATGGTCTGGCGTTTCGTGTCTTTTTCTCTACCCAGTATATCCGACATCACTCGAAACCACTTTATACCCCTGAGCCGGATGTCTGCCACGAATTGATAGGACACGCCCCGATGTTTGCAGATGCCGCTTTTGCGGATCTGTCACAGGAGATCGGGCTTGCCAGTCTGGGAGCCAGTGATGCGGAAATTGAACACCTGGCCAGATGTTACTGGTTTTCGGTCGAGTTCGGTCTGGTAGGTAAGGTAGGTAAGGTTGGCGATCTTAAGGCCTATGGCGCTGGCTTGATCTCAAGCTTCGGCGAACTGGAGTATGCGTGCGCGCCGGCCAGTGCCAAAGAGGAGAGGAAGCCTGAGTATCGGCACTGGCAACCTGAACTGGCGGCAAAGACTGATTTTCCGATCACCGAATACCAGCCACTCTACTTCGTTGCAGCCTCACTGCACGATGCAAAATCGAAAATGCAGGAGTATTGTCGCAACCTGCCTCGCCCTTTTTACGCGCGTTATAACCCGACCACACAACGCATCTGGGTCGATCGCGCGGTTCACCGCGCCAGCTGACTAGTCTTTCGCGGGTCCAGGGAACTGTTCGCGCAAAACCCGCTTTAGTACCTTGCCGGTGGGATTGCGAGGGATCTCATCGACAAAGGCGGCGCCCTTCGGCAATTTATATGCGGCCATCTTGCCTTTGCAATATGCCAGCACGTCGGCCTCGCTCAGGTCAGGGTCGCTCGTGACTGCGATCACGAAAGGCGATTCGCCCCACTTGTCACTGGGCTGGCCGATCACCGCGACATCCCTGATCTTCTCGTGTGCCAACAGCACATTTTCGAGCTCGGCGGGATAAATATTTTCACCACCCGATATAATCATGTCCTTGAGGCGGTCGCGAATATAGATGAATCCATCCTCATCCATCTCTGCCATGTCACCGGTCCGCAGCCAACCGTCTACCAATGTCTCCGCCGTGGCATCGGGTCTATTCCAATACTCCTTCATGATATGTTTTCCGGCCACCAGCACCTCACCAGGTTCGTTAGGTCCGACGTCCTTCATGTTTTCATCGACGATGCGCACGCTGGTGTGAAAAAACGCTTTGCCGGTGGAACCGGCTTTGACGATGGAATCCTCGGCACCTATCAGGCAGGCAGGCCCGCATGTTTCCGTAAGGCCGTACACCTGCAGGATACCGATCCCGAGTTTGTCATAGGTCTCAATCATGGTCTTTGGTACCGGCGATGCCCCGCTCATGCACCAACGCACGGTTGAGTAATCGTATTTACCCTGCTCGAGTGCTTGCAGCATAAAATTGAGCATTGCCGGCACTGCCAGCAGGGTGGTGATCTTCTCATCCTGGATCAACTCCCAGGTACGGACCGGGTCAAAGGAGCGCATCACGACGCAGGTAATGCCTGTATAGACCGCATTGGTCAGCGGATTCAGCGCGCCGACGTGAAATAGCGGCAGTGATAAAAGATAACGGTCGTCCTCCCTGAAGCTGATGGTCGCGGTGCCGGTAATGGACGCCCACATCGCGGAATTGTGGGTATGGACAACACCTTTGGGTAAACCGGTGGTGCCCGAGGTGTACATAATGTAGAGCTCGTCGTCATCCGCCGCGGCGATCTCCGGCTCGCTCACCGATTGCTTGAGTACCAGCGGTTCGTACTGGCTTGCGAAATCCGGTCTGGCGCCGGCATCACCACTGTATAACCAGTGTTTGATATCGGTCTGATCGCCCCTTTCGTGCAAGTCGGTAACCAGTTCGGCGAATTCTGAACCAAACAGCAGGACCGTGGCGCCACTGTCTTTCAGGATGAATTCAAGTTCATTACCCACCAGGCGCCAGTTGAGGGGCACGACGATGCCACCGATCTTGGCGATAGCAAAGAAGGCAGCAACGAATTCGATGCTGTTCATTTTCAGGATGGCAACCCGGTCGCCCTTTTTCACGCCGATGGAAACCAGGTAATTCGCGGTTTGGTTGACTCGTTTGTTCAGTTCAAGGTAGGTCAACCGAAGCCCGCTATCAGGTTGTACGTACGCCTCCCTGTTGGGATTGAGCTGTGCGCGTTTGGTGACCAGCAGACCAATGTTGGTTTGCATTTTCCATCCTCAGGGCTATTGCTTATCCAGAATATGACAGCCTGCAAATTCCGGGTCAACAATGGCAAAGGTGCGATTGAGGATCAGGCGAAGAGGCCGATGAGGGCGTTGTTCTCCGGATTGATGCTGGCTTTCAATCTTTGCCGCGCCCGGCAGATGACCTTGTCATAGAGATCAACATCGAGCAAAAGGGCATCGCAGATTTCGCGCTTGGACTGCTCTTGTAAATAGTGTCGCTGCAGAATGTCACGATCACGATCAACGCTTAAGTTCTCGATTTCCTTGTGCAGATAATTTGCAAGCTCGTCATCCATAATTGTTCGCTCGATCATTGACTGCGGGCATTCGAACTGATCAATCGTCTCGGTCAGTTCGACCTGATTGTCTTTCTTGCGGCGCCAACCGAGAAAGGTAAAGCGCGCGGTCGAATAGACGTAGCTTGTCAAACAGTCGGGGTCCTTGAGCTCCTGGTTTCTCAATTTCTGCAAAATCAGGATCAGCGTTTCATGAGTAAGGTCCTCCGCCCGGGACGGGTCGCGAGTCAGCCTCCGAAACAGTCGTTTGAGTCCTGACTGAAATTTGATTACCAACAACTGTTCACATTCCTTGTTGCTTTTTGCGATACCTTTAACCAGTTCTTTGTCGGTGGTTATTGTGTTTGAATCGTATTGACCAGATTCGTGTCGTTCAGGGTTTATGTCCACAATTGGCTCCAGGAGGTTGGTTGATGTGCGAGGAGTGCTTTCGTCGGAACACTTATTATTCGTATGCCTTATTAGTCATTGAGTTCGGCACTCCTGTTTACTTGCCAATTGATACTAGGCCCCGTGCTACGCTTTAAAAATCCGGTATTCGGTCTAAACTTTGGTTTATGTGAGACGGTTTAGGTCTGACGGTTTAGGTTCAATGACTTCTGGTACTACGGACGCCGTGCTTAGTAGAATTCGGGCGGGAGATTAAAATGAATAAACGCGCGCTTATCGTCGACGACCATCCTATTATTCGTGATGCGCTGGTGACTTCACTGTTGTCCCTGGGGGTATTCGAGCAGGTGGAAACGGCCAGTACGTTCCAGCAGACGCTCGAGAAGCTGGAGCAATCCAGCGATTATCAGTTGTTGATACTCGATCTCAGTCTGACCGATAAAACCGGTACCGAAGGGATGGTGTTTATCAGGGAAAATTATCCCGAAGTTCCTGTGGTCGTCTTTTCAGGGAATGACTCGACCGACACGATTGCTCAGGCGTTTGAATGGGGCTGTCACGGCTTTGTTTCGAAAAGTTCACAAATGCAGGTTGTGGTTAATGCGATAAAAATGGTTCTTGCCGGTAGCAGTTATATTCCGCCGTCCGCCATTCGAATGATGGGATACGAACCCAAGGAGGAGTCACAGGCCAGTGATGAGCAGGCCCCGGAATCGGTACGTTTCTCACCGAAACAGCGAGCAGTGTTCGATCAATTGATGTTGGGGGTGCCGAATAAAGTCATCGCCGATCGATTGAATATGGCAGAAGGTACAGTTAAGACACACCTGCATAGTATCTACCAGATTTTACAGGTACGGAATCGAGCGCAAGCAATACTCAAGTCGAGACAGTTACGTCTGATTGCGTGAGTCGTCGGATGTTGCCGTTACCACAGGAATAGCAAAATGAAAGCTTGTGCCGACGCCTGGTTGCGAATTCAGTTGCAAATCAAGGTCCAGTGCGTCAGCAATGTACTTGACGATCGCGAGGCCGAGGCCGGCACCGGTATTGCCATCATTCGGATTTTCGAGCCTGATAAATTCCTTGAAAATACGCTCCTGATCATGTTGTTCGATGCCACGGCCCGTATCACTGATTGTAATCTTGAGCAGACCGTCAGTCACTTCTGCATGGCAGCCAATAGCGCCTTGATCTGTATAACGCAATGCATTATGGAGCAGGTTTCGCAACAGTCGCATGAGCAAATCAGGATCAGTTGATAACATGACAGGCTCAATCTTGAGTTGCCAATCTATGCCTTTTTCCCGGCACAGTGGTTCGAACTCATCGTCCAGTATCTGGGCGAGTTCCCGTGATGGTACTTCTCGAAAACTCAGTTCAAAGACACCACGTTCAAATCGGGACAGATCCATCAGGTCATCAAACAGATGGGTCATTCGGTCGATGCTGCGCCGCTGTTTCTGCAGGATGGAATTTGCATGCGTTGGCAATTCCGACATCATGAGGGTGTCAGTCAGCATGCCGAGGGCGTACAGGGGTTGTTTGATATCGTGGCTTGCGGCCGCCATGAAGAATGCTTTCGACTCATTGGCAGCACGGGCTTCATCCAGCGCATCCTCGGCAATGACCTTTTGGGACTCGACCTGTTCCAGCAATCGATCCGTTTCAAAGCGCATGAGCACGCTTTCTCGGAATATTTCACTGCCGCGCCGAACCAGGGCATATGACAAGGCGGTCGCGGCCAGCAGCGCTGTCCCTATCGCCCAGCCAAATCCTTCCTGCAGCATCCAGAAGATGATGGGCTGGCCGAGAAGCATGGGTGCTGAGATGGCGTAGGTTCGAAAGTCGGAAAACAGATTGACCATGACCCCCAGGGAAAAGGTAACAATGATTAGCGTAACGAATAGGGGCAATACCAGAGGTTCACTGGTCGGTGACTGGATGAGCCATATTCCCATACCGATAAGAGTCTGGTTGGTCACGCTGCTTATTCGCAGCCAGCGATCGGCTCGCACCAGGCCATCGAGTGGCCTCGAGTCGAGGTCTTTGATGACACGCTGGGAGTAGAGGGTGCGAGCGAGCGTTGTGAAGAATGCAGGAACAACCCAGGCGGCCACCATCAGCAGGGGGACACCTTGCAATAGCAGGAATGGTATAAAAAGGATCGTCGGCGCAAAGGTACCAAGGGCGGAGATCGGTGCGATGGATGTCCGCGCGCGGACCGACTCAAGAAGTACGATACTGTCTGCTTCAGTGGCCTGTTCTTCTGTCAGATGGTTGATGAGCCGGCTTGATGTCACTGCTTGTTTTGATTCGTCAGGCTATGGTCGCTATTTAACCACATGTGTCAAGGCGCAGGGCTATATCAATTGCTTTAAATAAAAGGTGCTGCTATGGACCGATTGTCCCAGCCGGTAAATGAACTGCTGAAGGAACAGGAACCCGGCGCGGAAATACTTCGCGCCGACCATATCATCGTCGGGTCCGGCTATGGCGGCGCGGTCGCGGCGATGCGCCTCGCGCACACCGACAGATCCGTTGTTGTGCTCGAAAGGGGGCGAGAATTTGCGCCGGGTGATTTCCCATATGATGAGAGTGAAATACCATCGCACCTTCGAATTGTGCGTGACAACATCAACCCCCAGGGCTATGCAGATGCACTGTTTAACCTGCATCTGGGCGAGCAAACCGACGTGCTGGTTGGTAGCGGGCTCGGTGGTACGTCTCTCATCAATGCCAATGTAGCGGAGACGCCACAACCACAGGTGTTCCAGAAGCCGGAATGGCCGCATGAGTTTCGTAATGACCCGGCGCCACTCATTGATGAATTTCAACGCGTGCGCGAAATCCTGTCTGTGTCGACTCACCCGCAAAAGGACCTGCCCAAGTACCAGGCGCTCGTGCGATTGACCGGCGCGCTTGATGCGATGAATGGCGTTGATGCCAGCGTGCGCAAGGCCCAGGTGACGGTGATGTTTGATGACAAAGCCAACAATGTCGGTGTCAGGCAACGCGCCTGTACCGACTGCGGCAACTGTGTAACCGGGTGCAATGTTGGTGCCAAGGGAACGCTGGATCGTAACATATTGCCGCTGGCCAAATCCCGCGGTGCCCGGATCTACACCGGTGTCACGGTGTTGACCTTACGAGAACGTCCGGGCGAGGCATACCGGTGGTTGTTGTGCGTCACGCCGACCACGCCGTTAAAAGGTACCGTACGCAAAAACACCTACTGGATGCTTGCAAAGAGTGTGATTCTTGCAGCCGGTACGCTAGGCAGCACCGAGATATTGCTCAGATCGCAGGAATTAGAGAAGCTGCCATTATCCAACCGTTTGGGAGAGCGATTCTCTACCAACGGCGATGGCTTGATTATGAGCTACGGCCAGTCCAGCCCGGTCAATGCGATTGCGTCTGCTGAGCAGCAAGCGCCGGATGTCCCGAATAAGGTTGGCCCGACCATTACCGGTATTGTCGATGTATCCGTTAGTCAATCGGCCGGCTGTGGCGCCCACCTGACGCTGGAAGAAGCGGCGATACCGGCGGCCGTGTCAAGGCTGTTTATTGAAGCGCTAACGACCAGTGCACAACTTCAAAGGTTGTCGAATCGAAAACTGCCGAAGTTTATCAAGGCCAACAAGATTGATCCATTGGTCGGTAGCCGGTTAGCCGCGCAACACAGTCAAGTACTGCTGGTTATGGGTGATGACGGTGCAGCCGGGAACCTGGGCTTGTCAAAAGTGAGCGACGGCGAGGCACTTGAATCAGTGATACAGATTGACTTTCCCGATGCGCAAAAGAATGCGGCGCTGGCTCAATCTAACAGGCTCATCAAGTCGCAGGACAGATCGGATGGTCTGGACGGTGGTCAATATGCCCCGAATCCCCTGTGGGAAGTCCTGCCGGAGGCCGCGTCCAGTGTATTGAGCGGAGACTTGCCGAAGGGCCGGGCCATGACCGTGCACCCGCTGGGTGGATGCGCTATGGGTGATGACGTTAATTCCGGCGTGGTCAATCACGAGGGCCAGGTTTTCAGGCCAGGCGCAGCGTCGGCCACGGCAACCTACGAAGGCCTTTATGTATTGGACGGGGCAATTATTCCAGCTGCCCTTGAGGTCAACCCATTTTTGACCATTGCTGCACTGGCATGGCGAAATGTGGGTCGCATCCTCGTCTCGCGAGATGAGGATGAGTCAACAACAAACCAGGTTGTCGAAGCGTACCGTGATGTAGGCGATCCGCCTTATTCCGCGATTGACGAGCATGCGGTCGACTTTACGTTGCAGGAACAGCTGGTTGGCCAACTGTCCAGCGTAACTCCCTGGTTTGAAGCGCGGTTGCGACAAGGCATCGTCGCAGCTGGCGTCACCGAGCCGGAAAAAGTTGAAGACTACCTTGAATCGGATCTCAAACGACTCGCGCAAGTCGACGGCCTGGTGATGGAAGTTGAGGCCCATCTGGTTGATACCGGGCAGTGGCTGGAGTCGCCCGGCCCGGTTGCCGCAACGGCAACGCTCTACGTCAATATGCTAGGTGCCGACGACGTCAGGCGGATGCGTCCTTACGGTGTCTCACGAACCCACATAGACCACATGGTCCCCTTTGCCAAACTGGAGGGGCGCTTTACCTTGCTCAAAGAGGATCACCACAACTGGTTCAGCGACTTCTTTGGCGCCATTGGCGCGATCCTGGCGTATCGAAAGCGAAGGACCACTACAAAGGGATTTTGGAGAAGACCATTGCGGGAATGGATGGTCTTTTTCAATATCGGTGCCTTGCAAAGTCGGTTGCGACGAATGCAATACGAATTTGAATCAGACGAAGTCAGGATCAGTGGCGAGAAGGTGCTCGGTTACAACCGATCCCTGGAAAGACTTTGGCCGGCACTGCTATACCTGCCGCTGGAATTCAGGGACAAGAAACATCGCAAGACCACCAGCGCCAGCATGGCTGTGGCGCTGGAGGATCTGGTTGACTCCGGCTTCCTGCAGCTGGCGAGCCCTGCGAATTTGCCCAGGGCTGCGTTGACGGCAGCTGGTGTTGGTGGCTACTTCGTACGGTCCATTTTTTCCACCAGCTTTTGGGAATTCGGCGGCATGGATTATCCGCAAACCCGGGTCGCGCAAAAGACATTGCCACGTGCGATCAAACGCGATAACGGTACGCTGGTGGAGCCGGAGTTCAAGACCATCAACGTACAATTAAGGGCGGGCTCGGAAGCGCACTTTCCGCTCCTGATGTCACGATACCCCAATCCTGCTGCAACCCGTGGTCCCATTCTTTTACTACACGGTCTCGCGCAAGGCTCGCAGATATTCTGGACCGAGTCGCTGGATACCAACCTTGCGGTTTTCATGTACGAGGCGGGATATGACGTCTGGATGGCGGATTACAGGCTCAGTAACCACGTATTACCGAATATTCATGATCGGGATTGGAGCATGGATGAAATTGCCGCGTTCGATATCCCTGCTATCATCCATCACGTCCATGATCAGACCGGGCGACCGGTCACGATCTTTGCGCACTGTGTCGGCGCTTGTACGATCGCCATGTCGGTGCTGTCAGGCAAAACGCCCAGCGACCGCATCAAGGCGGTTGCTGCCAATGCAATCCATCCGTATGTGATCACATCACCGGCCAATCGTGTGCGTGCCAAGCTGGGTAGTTTTTATCGCGACTGGATTACAACTGACTATTTAAATCCAATACCCGGTCCCGGTGAAGGTGCCTGGCAAAATTTCATGGATCGATTGGCTTTCTCTGCTGCAAAAGTTCGCGAGCTCGCCCTGGACGACCATCGAAGTTACTGCGACGACGGACTTGCCGAAGGTATCTGTGACCGCATGAGCTTGCTGTACGGGCGTATGTGGAATCACAAGAATCTTGACCCGAGAACTCACCAGGCATTCGTGCATCTGTTTGGGCCCGCGCCCGGCAGCGTTTATCGTCACATCTACTACTATTCCCTGCTTCAGCGAATCGCTGCCAGCAATGGAGAAAACGAGTACCTGCAATTGGAGAAAATTCGGGATAACTGGAACTTCCCGACGCTGTTCCTGCATGGTGAAGATAGTCGGGTATTCAACCCCTACTCTGCCGAGCGATCTGCCATACGACTCAGGGAGATCAAGCCTGACCTTGCGGTTGCATTCAAGCGAGTGGCCGATTACGGCCATATGGATATCGTGTTTGGAAAAAATGCGCACAAGGATGTCTATGGCGATGTGATTTCATTCTTTGACCAGCCCGTGTCGAGCGTCGCGCCCTTGAAAGCTGGGGAGGTCTTCATCTACCGGCCCAATATTGGACCCATACTACGGGCGGCCTGGGTCCGTGACGGCAAGCTCTACCTGAGGTTCTGGGCAGAGTTGAAGCGTGGTTTGACGGATTCTGCAGTTGCACTCGCGGTAAAGGGCGATCAGGTAAAAGCAGTGAGTGAAGTTGGTGTCACCGGGTCAGACAAAAAAACGGGTAATCGATCCGAGGGTAACCTGCCAGTTCGTCATCGCATCCTCGATGTGGAAGTCGAGCGACCTGAAGATGCACTACGTTTGGAACTGTACGGGCAATTCCAGAGGGACGATGGCGACCCTGCCGGCGTAACAATCAGCTATAGAAGGGAAGCCTGGTACCGGCGTATGTGCCAACAGCTCGACGGTGGCGTGGATGAAGACCTGGTGTTGCTGGTGGGTTCGTGCAGGTTTCCCGGCACGATAATCGATGGCAACGTATCGGATAGCACGTTCTCGGCGATGCTCGAGCACAGTAATAGTGCGCACCTGCTATTGCTGGTGGGTGATCAAATCTACGCGGATGCAACCGATGAATTGTTCCAGGTCCGGTCCCTTCGCGCGAAATTCCGCTATCGCTATGAACGCGCCTTTAGTACCAGGTACTCGCCAAATTTCGCAAAGCTGGCGACAAAACTCCCGACCCACTTTGCCCTGGATGATCACGAGATAGAAGACGAATGGTCCGGCGTTCAGGCCGTGCCGTCAGATTCCACCGGGGTTGAAAAAAAGCGCCATGAGTCGATGGAAGCGGTCAGACAGTATGGCGTTAGCAGCGCGCGGCAGTTCCAGTCTTCCGGCCGGGACCAACTGGCAGTCGGAGCGAACCGGTATCCGTCACCGTTTTACTACGCCCTGGACTGTCCTGGCGAGACACGCTTTCCGCTATTCGTGATGGATACGCGCACAGAAAGGGAATTCAGGACATCCAATAATCCAGCGGACCACCAGCTTATTGGCGATCAACAGTATGACTGCCTGATTCAGTGGCTGGAGCAAGCGCCGCAAGATGGGCCCAAATTTATTGTCTCGGGTAGCGTCGTTGCACCCCTGCCGCGCTCTTACGTGGAGAGCGGCGCGACCTGGCAGTATCTTGATGGTTGGGCAGGCTATCCAGCCACACTGGAACGCCTGATGGCCTATATTGCATCGAAACAAATCCGGCATGTCATCTTCATCGGCGGCAATGAACACTTTTCGGCAACGGCTAAAATTGAATTGGGCTTTGAGGGCAAAACGACCGATGTGTGGCAAATCATAGGATCGGGCCTGTATGCGCCCATGCCGTTTGCCAACTCGAAACCTGGGGACTTCGACTGGGATTTGCCCAGAGAGTATCCGGTTTTGACCCGCAATGATCTCAGCATGGTCTATACAGCAAACCTGCTGTCGATTTCAGCTGCGCAGTTTTTGAAGGTGGTGGCGACGTCAAAGCGGGTCATCGTCAATGCCTATAGCGCGCAGGGCCATTTGCCGCCTGCCGATCAATCGCAGGAACCCGTTGCTTCTGCGACACTGGAGCTTGCCAATGGCGAGCTGGTGCAGACGCTAGTACAATCGGGGAAGATATAAATTCCGGGGGTGGTGAGTTGAATATTGATCCTGACATCCAGTCGTTGTTTGGTGAGCTTGATTTCGATCCCGATCAACTGAAGACCAGGTACCTGGAAGAACGCGACAAGCGCATCAGGCCAGAAGGCATCGGCCAGTACATTGAAGTCTCATCAGAATTTTCGCGTTATGTCGACGACCCTTATGTTGAAGCTGGCTTTGAGCGAGAACCCCGGTTCGACGATGTCGAGGTCGTGATTATTGGCGGCGGCTTTGGTGGCCTCCTGGCCGGGGCGCGCCTTCGCGAGGCCGGTTTTGATGACATCCGGGTGATCGAACAGGCTGGCGACTTTGGTGGTACCTGGTATTGGAACCGCTATCCCGGTGCCATGTGTGATGTGGAATCTTACTGCTACCTGCCACTGCTGGAAGAACTCGGCTACATACCCAAACATAAATATTCCTTTGCGCCGGAAATTTTCGAACACAGCAAGCGCATCGCGCGGCATTACAATTTGTATGACAAGGCCTGCCTGCAAACAGGGGTCAGGGAACTACACTGGGATGAAGCCTCTGCTTACTGGACCATTACAACTGATCGCGGCGACCGGATGCGTGCACGCTACGTTGCCATGGCCAATGGGCCATTGAGTCGTCCGAAGTTGCCGGGAATTCCCGGTATCAATGAATTTGAAGGCTACACCTTTCACACCAGTCGGTGGGATTACAGTTACACCGGCGGCGATTCCCGCGGAAACCTGACGGGTCTTGCCGACAAGCGGGTTGGCATCATCGGTACCGGCGCGACGGCGGTACAGTGTATTCCCCATCTTGGGGAATGGGCGCGCCAGCTTTATGTATTCCAGCGCACCCCGTCTTCTATTGACTTCAGGAACAATGCGCCAACAGATCCGGAATGGGTCAAAACCCTTGAGCCTGGTTGGCAGCAGCGGCGTATGGATAACTTCAATACGCTGGTCAGTGGTGGTGACCAGGACGAAGACCTGGTGAGTGATGGCTGGACCGATATTTTTCGAAACTTGACGGCGATCGCAGCGAAACAGGCATCGAAGCAACTCGGACGCAGGTTGACCAGCACCGAGCGTGCCCAACTGATGGAGCTGTCTGACTACAAAAAAATGAACCAGATCCGCCGCCGTGCTGAAGAGATCGTACAGGATCCGTCGACGGCCGAGGCCCTTAAGCCCTGGTATCGCCAGTTCTGTAAACGACCCTGTTTCCACGATGAATACCTGGATACCTACAACAGACCCAATGTTCAACTGGTAGATACGCATGGCAAGGGCGTTGAGTGCCTCACAAAAAATGGGGTCGTGGTTGACGGTAAGGAATACGCGGTCGATTGCCTGATCTTTGCCACCGGCTTTGAAGTGGGCACATCCTACACTCGACGTGCCGGCTATGACATTGTCGGTCGTGATGGCAGGACCATCAGCGATCATTGGGCAAACGGGCTGCGTACCTTGCACGGTTTACAGAGCCACGGGTTTCCCAACTGCTTTTTTATGGGGTTCACGCAAACCGCGGTCACCGTCAATGTACCTCATACCCTGAACGAACAGGCCAAACATATTGCCTATATCCTGTCGGAAGTGAAAAAGCGCCAGGGCAAGTCGGTCGAACCCACAGCGCAAGCGGAACAGGCCTATGTGGATGAAATTCGAAGTCTGGCGCGGATGGGCGAACGCTTTTATCGTGAATGCACGCCCGGCTATTACAATAGCGAAGGCGCCGCCGGCAACAAGCAAGGTTTCTTTTCTGACATGTACGGCGCCGGGCCGATCCGTTTCTACCAGATGCTCGATGAGTGGCGCCAGCAGGGCAATCTTGCGGGCCTTGAGATCAGCTGCCCATCGGATTGATCCGTTCCACGCGGGGCAAAGGCTCAGGTTTTCAACTGATCGGCAATCGGCAGTCGCCGGATGCGCTTGCCGGTCGCATGGAAAATCGCATTGGCCAGGGCCGGTGCGACCGTGGGTATGGGGATCTCACCGACGCCGGTTGGTGTTTCGTCCCAGTTGAGGATATGCGACTCGAATGCCGTGGGTACCTGTGCCAGCTTGAGCAACGGATAGTCGTTGAAGTTGCTCTGCACAATCTTGCCGTCTTTCACCGTAATTTTGAGGTTCAGTGCCGTGCTCAGACCATCAATGGTGGCACCTTGCACCTGTGCTTCCACCGCGTTGGGATTAACCGCGTAGCCGCAGTCAATGGCAGCCACGATCTTGTCGATGGCGAGATCGCCCTGGTGATTGACGCTGACTTCGATGGCGTGAGCCGAATAGCCGCCAAAGGTGAAGTGGCAGGCAAGGCCGATACCGCGACCTGCTTTTGGGCTTGCTCGCCTGGCCCGGTAGTCGCTGCGCTCGGCGACGAAGCGTAAAAGTTTTGCCAGCCTGCCGGGATTAAAGGTGGGCCCACCGTGATTGGCATAGTCGATCTCGCGCGGCTCTCCCAACATGTTGAGTCGCAGGTCCAGCGGATCCTGGCCGCTGTGGAACGCAATTTCATCGATGAAACTCTGGATTGCGAAGGCATTGGCGGTATGTGCCGGCGCGCGCCAGGAACCACGTGGCACGGCAGAATTGACGTTAAACCACTCGAGCCTGAAATGCTCAATCATATTGGCGGGAAAATCATCCGTGTAGAGCTCCGCCTCCCAGAGTTTATCGTCCGATACCTCGGCTCGCCGGTAGTACTTCGAGGCACTGGCGAGCCGTTGGGTCCAGGCCACTGGCACTCCCTCCTGGTTGAGCCCTGCTTTCAGATGGTGGTGACCGGCCGGGCGGTAGAAGTCATGCCGGATATCATCTTCCCGGCTCCATACCAGTTTGACGGGGAAGCCGGATTGCCTGGACACCATGGCAGCTTCAGCGGCGTAATCGGCGGTAAGCCTTCGACCAAAACCGCCGCCGATGCGCGTCAGTTCCACTTCGATGGCCATTCGGTCAAGCCCCGTGGCGGCGGCGACCGCGCGTGAGGCGCCTGCCGGCATTTGTGTCGGTACGATAATGCGGCATTTGTCCTTGTCTACGTGGGCAAAGCAGTTCTGCGGTTCCAGCGGTGCATGCGAAACATAGGGCACCGAATAGGTCGCTTCCACCACGCGCCCGGCTGTTGCAATCGCGGAATCAAAATCGCCATCATCACGAACGACCTGGCCGTCACCGGCAAGCAGCGTCTCACATTGTGCGTCGAACGCTGCGGTGTCTTCTTGCGGATAGGAGCCGTGACTCCATTCAATTTCCAGGGCGGCGCGGCCCTGCATTGCCGCCCAGGTGGATTCGGCCACCACGGCAACACCACTGGCAAGAATCAGGTAAGGTGCGCCCGGTTCGGGACCCTTGATTTCGAACACGTCAATGACGCCCGGGACCTTCCGGGCTTGCGTCGCATCGAACGACACTACCGTGCCGTCATGCCAGGGCGATCGCTCGATCATGGCGTACTTCATTCCGGGGACGTCCGTGTCGAGACCATAACGGGCGCGGCCGGTCACAATATCCAGCGCATCAATGGTCTTCTGGCCATGGCCTGCAATACGGAATGCCGAGACGGGTTTCAGTGTCGGCGCATCTTCCGGCACTGGTAGTTTCGCGGCGGCGGTCACCAGTTCGCCATACGCCAATATGCGACCATCCTTGTGTTTGACGTGGCCGCCCTCACTATAGACATCGTCCAGTTGTGCCTCCCACAGGCTCGCAGCGGCTTGTTGCAACATCAGGCGCGCACGTGCGCCCACTTGCCGCATGAATTCCCAGTTTCCCGTCAAACCGGTGCTGCCACCCACGCCCTGGCCGCCGTAGCGCCATTGCATACCGGAACTGGTGCGCACGATACCGAGCGGCATCTGTTTTACAGATACACTGGCAAAATCGACTTCCAGTTCTTCTGCCACCAGCATCGGCAAAGTGGTGCGAATACCCTGGCCAATTTCCGGCTGGTTGCTGCCGATCACGACAGTGTTATCCGGATTGATGGTAATGAAATAGCCGAGTTGACCCGGGCCAGTGGCGTCGATACCGATGGCTTCTATCGACTCTTCTATCGACTGGAGATCCTGGTGCGCTGCCGCGCGCGGGTTTTGTAGCGGGATTCCCAGCAGCAAACCGCCGGATGCGGTGACACCACCGACGATAAACTGTCTTCTGGACAGGCTCACGATGTGGCTCCGTTGTCGGCAACCGATTTATTGTGCATGCGTTGCGCCGCCAGATGAATGGCCTTGCGAATCCGTACATAGGTGCCGCAACGACACAGGTTGGTCATGTTGTCCTGGATATCCTGGTCCGTGGGTGCCGGGATCCGCTTCAACAAATCGGTGGCTGCCATGATCTGCCCGGCCTGGCAGTAACCACATTGGGGCACGTCGATCTCGAGCCAGGCCTGTTGCACCGGATGCTCACCGTTTTCCGAGAGTCCTTCGATGGTGGTCACGTCCGCGCCGCTGACGTTGGCAACCGGTGTAATGCAGCTACGTTGTGCCTGACCATCAATATGTACCGTACATGCGCCGCAGGCACCGATACCGCAGCCGAACCTGGTGCCATAGAGCTTTAAATTATCCCGTAGCACATAAAGCAGTGGCGTCTGGCTGTCGCCACTGAAGTTGACGGCAGTGCCGTTGACCCTGAACTTTTGCATGTGATGACTCGCTTGAATGATCGAGGGGGTTATCTGAAGAATACGCCTTCACCTTGCCGGCGAAACGCTGAATGCGGCCAATGGAGCGCGCGGCGAGATGAGTTGCCGTCGCCAGCGCGCTAATAATTACGGTGACCGGGATTCCCCTTGCCGCTGCAAAAACGCAAGTAAACGCTCGATCTCTGGTGTTTTTGTTCAAATTCAGGCATAAAACCGGCACAGATTGATAATGATGCAAAGAGAGAAGCGAATATGAGCGAAGCTGTTTCAGACACTCCGTCTGCGCCGCCGTTAAAGCGGCCAGGAGATGCCGAAGAAGTGATCAGTGGCCCGATTCCGCCAGCAAGCGAAGTTGCGCTGGAGTCGATCAATCCGGTCAGCGCCCGGCTGTTTAGTGAGAACCGTTGGAGTGAATATTTCGAGCGCCTTCGGAATGAAGACCCGGTTCATTTTAACCAAACCGAACTGGCGGGACGTTTCTGGTCGCTCACGCGATACCAAGACATCAAGCGTGTCGATACCGACCAGGTAAACTTTTCTTCCGCCCATGGCATCACGCTGGGCTTTCCGGTAGATACGCCATTGCCGGAAGGTGCCCTCAATATCAGTATGTTCATTGCGATGGACCCACCGACCCATGATGTTCAACGCAAAACCGTCACCGGTGTGGTTGCGCCCGGTAATCTGGCGAAACTCGAGCCGCTGATCCGTGAACGTACCGCTAACGTGCTGGACTCCCTGCCCGAAGGTGAACCTTTTGACTGGGTTGATACGGTTTCGATTGAACTGACGACGATGATGTTGGCGACGTTATTTGACTTTCCGTTCGAAGAGCGCCGCAAGCTGACGCGCTGGTCCGATGTTGCCACTGCGGTACCGGGGTCCGGCGTGGTCGAAACAGAAGAAGATCGTCGCGCTGAACTACTCGAATGCTTGCAATACTTCACGCAACTCTGGGAAGAGCGCAAGAAAAACCCGGGGGACGACCTGGTGTCCATGTTGGCGCACGGTGAAGAGACCAGGAACATGGAACCCATGGAATTTCTCGGCAACCTGATCCTGCTGATTGTCGGTGGTAACGACACAACCCGTAACACCATGACGGGCAGCGTTTACTCGCTGAACAAGTTCTCAGAGCAATACGACCTACTGCTGGCAAAGCCGGAATTGATCCCGCAAATGGTTGCCGAAGTCATTCGTTGGCAAACACCACTTGCCTACATGCGACGAACGGCCAATCAAGATTGCGAACTCGGCGGCAAGCAGATCAAGCAGGGTGACCAACTCCTGATGTGGTATGTGTCCGGTAACCGGGATGAGACCGTCTTTGAAAATCCCAACGAGCTCAATATCGAACGCAAGAACGTCAGGAATCACCTGTCATTCGGCTTTGGTATCCATCGCTGCATGGGTAACCGTCTTGCCGAGCTTCAGCTGCGCGTGTTGTGGGAAGAAATTCTCAAGCGCTTCGAGAAGATTGAGGTGTTGGCTGAACCAACGCGGACCTATTCGTCATTTGTGAAGGGCTACATTCACATGCCGGTCAAGGTGACTCGCAAGCAGTAAAAGCGACAGAAAGAGGTAGGTAACGTGGAGTTCACCAAAGAAAAGGAAATTGACGGCGTCCTGCAGCGGGACTTTCAGGTCGATGTAGATGGCCAGCAGGTGCCTTGTGTGCTCTGGGCGCCCAAAGACGCCAGGGGCTCACGAACCCTGATCGTAATGGGGCATGGCGGCTCGCAGCACAAGAAGACCATCAACATCCGCTCACGGGCCATTGAATATGCTCAACACTCAGGATGGGCGACTGTCGTTGCCGATGCGCCGGGACATGGTGATCGGATCAGCCGCGAGGATGCCGTCAAACTGGCCGAAGAAGTGGGTGCGCGGGTAACCGGTCGGTCGACCATGAGTGAGGCCGACGCCACGGCGCGATTCCGGCAGATGGGTGAGCGGGGCAAACAGGCCGTTAAAGAGTGGCAACAGATGCTCGATGCCGTGCAAGCGCTCGACTTTATTGGTAAGGACAAGCCTGTGGGTTACTGGGGCGTCTCTATGGGCACGGCATTCGGTGTGCCTTTCGTTGCGGCGGAACCGCGGATCCAGTGTGCCGTGTTTGGGCTGGCCGGGTTACGGGCTGGTGCAACCGTAATGGAAGAGGCGGCCAACCAGATCCGCATCCCACTTCAATTTGTTTTCCAATGGGACGATGCAGTTGCGCCACGGGAAGCCGGGATTGCCCTGTTCAATGCCTTTGGTTCGACCGAGAAGACCATGCATATCAATCCTGGTGGGCACATGGACATACCGAACTTTGAACGCGACGCCTGGTATGCCTTCTTTACCAGACACCTCGAGGGCTAGTAACGCCGTTACGAATCCAGCGCTGGGCCCTTGATTGTGCGCTATCCTGGCGAAGGAGATGAACGACTGGCACGGGTCGATCAGTTACGCTAGCCGACACCCTGGTTACACGGCTCATGGCGGTTACCAGGTATCAACGCAAGGTCGTTTGCGCGCTCCTCGCGGCCCCGCTGGTGGCGATGCCTTCAAACCAGCGACGACCCATCGACGGGTGTCGGCAGGGTCAATTACATCCTCTATTTCATACACATGCGCGGCATTCAAGCCCTTGCCACGGTCATAGGCGGCTTCTACCATGCGCTCGAATTCCGCCTTGCGTTCAGCCGGGTCCTCAATTGCCTCGAGCCGGGCACGTTGGCCGAGTTTTACCTGGCCCTCCAAACCCATACCGCCAAATTCACTGGTTGGCCAGGCAACCACGAAACCGGGCATCTTGTGACAACCCCCTGCCATGGCTTGTGCGCCGAGGCCATAGGCCTTGCGCAGGATTACCATAAAGGTTGGCACCGTGATGCTGGCACCGGTGACAAACATACGGGCTGCATGCCGGACGGTGGCTTCCTTTTCTGCCTCTGGCCCAACCATGATGCCCGGCGTATCGCACAGCAACAGGATCGGGATGTCGAACGCATCACATAGCGCCATAAAGCGCGCTGCCTTGTCGGCAGCATCACTGTCGATCGCACCGGACAGATAAGATGGATCATTGGCAATGATGCCCACGGGTCGACCTTCGAGCCGCGCAAATGCCGTGAACATGGCCTTACCGAATCCTTTTCGAAGTTCCAGCACGGAATCCTGGTCGGCCAGATTGGCAACCAGCTCGCGGAGATCGTAGACGCGCAAACGATTTTCCGGAATGGCGTGCCGCAACAGGCGCTGGTCGAGGCATTCCCAATCTTTGAGCGGACCCTGAAAGTAAGACAAGTACTGTTTGGCAACCGCAACGGCCTCGGCTTCATCCTTTACGGCGATATCAACCACGCCGTTAGGGACCTGCACGGACATGGGTCCGACTTCCTCCGGGCGATACACGCCAAGGCCCCCACCTTCAATCATGGCAGGGCCGCCCATCCCGATACTCGAATTTTCAGTCGCAATGATGACATCGCAGATGCCGAGCAACGCCGCATTGCCGGCAAAACACAATCCCGAGTTGATTCCGACGATGGGAACCCGGCCGCTCAATTGACCCAGCAACATCCAGGACGGCGTATTGAGTCCACCGCCACCGGTGATAACAGAACCACCACCAGTCGCGGCGCGACTACCACCGCCAGCACGGCCACCACCACCTTCAGAAAAAAGCACAACCGGCAGTTCAAGTTTTTGTGCCACCTGGAACATACGGTCCATCATCTTGTGGTTCATGCCACCCTGGGTGCCCGCGAGCACCGTGTAGTCATAGGCCACGGCAGCGATGCGTGATCGTGACTCATCAAACTGATGGCCATTGACATGCCCGAGCCCCATGACCAGACCGTCAGATGGCGCGTAGTCCAACAATTCATCAACCGAACCACGGAGCCCAGCGCCCACCGCCAGCGAACCAAATTGCATAAACGAATCTTCATCACAAAGATCGTGAACATTTTCGCGCGCGGTACGACCACCACCCTGATGACGTTTTTCAACCTGGGCCTGTCTCGATGCATCGGCAGTCAAAGCGCGTTTGCGCATGACTTCAGCAAGATCGGGCCTTGGCGTTGCGATATCCCGTGCCTCTTGCTGCACTTCAGCTGGCGTCGCGCTCTCGGATTCTGCGATGGTGGCGAGCCTCGCACCTTCAGGCACGGTATCACCGATCTCGACATGGATGGCTTCGATTCTGCCGTCCACCACCGCACCAATTACATGTTCCATTTTCATCGCGCTCAGCACGAGGACCTCCTGGCCGCGGGCGACGGTATCACCGGGGGCAACACCAATACTGATAATGGTCGACTGCATGGCTGCCGTAATCGCGTGCACGCCCTCTTCCAGCACGGGTGTCACGGGTGACTCGGTCGCTGACTTGCCGTAACTCAACACCGCCAGGGGATCCGATGCATCGACCCGTGCGCCGGTGCGAACGCCGGTTGGTTCCGCCGCTTTCGCTTGCGACTTCTCACGGGTCAGGGTCTTTCTGGCGACAGGGGCTAACAAGAACCTGATTCGATCATCAAAGAAGCGGGTATAAATTTTGCCAGCCGAAAATTCCGGCTCAGATAACAGGTTGGAAAGAATATCGAGATTAGTGTCGATACCCACAATTCTGAAATCGTTGATGGCGCGCCGCGCCCTGGTAACCGCGTCAGTGAAATCTGGCGACTTCGAATGAACGATCACTTTGGCCAGCAGCGAATCATAATGCGGGCTGCTGCGATAACCGGCGTAACCGCAAGTATCGATCCGAATGCCGGGGCCGTGGGGCGGTTCGAATACTTCCAGTAGGCCTCCGGTGGGTAGCGACACGCTGTTCGTGCCGGTTTTCTCCATGTTGACCCGTAATTGAATCGCATAGCCATGTGGGATCGGCAGGTTATCGGCGGACAGGCCCAGACTGGCCAGATTGGCGCCGCCGGCGATCGCCAGCTGCGTGCGTACCAGATCAATGCCGGTCACTTCTTCGGTAATGGTGTGTTCTACCTGGACCCGGGGATTGGCTTCGATGAAATAAAATGGTGAGCGCTCACCGAGGTTTTGCCCATCCACCAGGAACTCAAAAGTGCCCAGGCTGCGATAGCCGGTAGAAGCCGCGATTGAAACAGCAGTGCGGAGGATTTTGGCCCGCAGTTTCTCCGGCAGTTGCGGCGACGGTGCGATCTCAATGACCTTCTGGTGACGTCGTTGCAGACTGCAATCGCGTTCGCCCAGCTGGATGACCTGCTGGCCGTCTCCGACGACCTGCACCTCGATATGCAACGCCTTGTCGACCAGCGCCTCTGCATAAAGCTCGGCACTACCAAAAGCCAGTTCTGCCTCGGACGCGCAGCGAGTCAATGCATCACGAATTTCATCAGCACTGTGCACAACCCGCATACCCCGACCACCACCACCGGCGACCGCTTTGATGATCATGGCCTGGCCCCCGGGCAGGGCCGACAGGAAGGCTTGTGCCGAATCCGCGTCCAGCGGCGAGGCGGAAGCCGCCAGAACCGGTGCGCCAGCTGCTTGCGCCGCTGTCCGCGCCGAAATCTTGTTGCCAAATAACTCGAGGGTCTCCGGCGCTGGTCCGACAAACACAATCCCTGCATCATGGCAACGCGCGGCGAACCTCGCGTTCTCTGCCAGAAAGCCATACCCTGGATGAATCGCATCACAATTGTGCGCCCTGGCAACTGCGAGCACCTGCTCGATATCAAGATAGGCAGGGGCACCCACACCGGTCAGGGCAACCGCTTCATCGGCATGAATTACATGCAATGCAGCAGCATCGTCCTCTGAATAAATTGCCACGGTCTCGATCGACATTTCCGATGCCGCCTGTGCCACCCGGATCGCGATTTCGCCACGGTTGGCGATCAACAATCGCTTGATACTGCCTGAATCGCTCATACTGCCTCTCTTTGCTGGTCGCCTCGTATAGTAATTGATCACTCTCTCGGCGAATAGCCGTTGGGATTGGACCGGTAGCGCAGGGAGGCTGGACAAAGGGCTGTTTTCGACTTAAAAGTATCACTTCAAACATTCAAGGAGGAAGCGAATGAACGGTTGGAGACTGATACCCGCCATCTTGACGTTACTGCTGATCAGCGCATGTGACGGCACCGACCCACGACCTGAAGAGACAGAGGCTGATCGTACCGGGCAGCAGGTACCAGAGCGTGTTGATGCGCCGGTAATTTATGAAGGACTTGCAGAATTGTCAGGCGATGCGAGTCTCGCGTACTTGATGCCGGGCGTTTACGCGAATGTGTTTCCGCTCGATTTCTCGGGCCAGCGGCCAGCGAATCCATTAAACGTACCTCGCGAGATTGCGAGCCGACTCAGGCAGATTACTCCTGAAATTCGCATGTGGAGTCCGCCGCCGGGCACCAGCATCGCAATTGAACGAAGGGGCTGGCATCAGGGCGATGTTACGAGTAACGGTAGCTGTCATATCTATTTTGATTACCGGGTTGATGTCAAAGAAGTCTCGGCAGGCGCCAATGGGAAGTTCGGCGTGACAACGACGCCGGTGCGATGGGCCACGGCCTTTCCGCCGCCGGCAGGACAAACAGGTCTGTATGTCCTGATTGTGACCGAGGTTTCGATCAATGTGGATCGCATTGGTGAAAACTTCACGGAAACGAATGCCAGCATCGTAAGAGAGCGCCAGGCTGCTGGCCAATCCGTTTCTACGACGATTACGCGGGCATTTGTCGTTGAGCATGAACTCGCCCACGCCGAACAGATTCGAGCTGGATTCCTGGCGGCACTACAAACCAGGATTCGCGCCGACAGGCTGTGCGATCCTACTCGTCCTACCGCGCAACATGCGGCTCGATTAATTCAAACGGACTTTCCTCAAGCGTGGACCGCATTGGAAAATTCTGGTGCCGGTGGCGATCATAGCAACGCCCAATATCCGAACACGCCGGTTGAGACAGAGGCCAGACGCGCTGCCTGGCGGTTGATGCCTTGATCAGCGGTTCATTGGGTCGCCGGGCAGTTTTCCGCAATCAGGCGTTCGGCTTTGGTGACTTCCGTTGCACGTCGCTCGGGTGTGAGCTCTCGCCAGAGTCCGTCTTCGCCTTTCATAAAGATATTCCGGAACTGATTGAGCTTTTGAAGGGTTCGCCGCCCGAGCGTGCAGTTGACTTCTCGCCCCTGGCTGCTGACTGCTTCCATCTGCGCGATATAGTCTTCATCCTCGGCTGTCGCTGATGAAGAACCAGCAGCCTGATTTTGAGAAGCCGATTCGCCCGATTGTGGTTCGCGACCACCCGGGCGTGGTGCTTTCGGTGGCTTCGGGATTTCATCGGCCACCCTGTTGCGCGGCTGCATCTGGGAGAAGTTAAACACACCGTCGTCGTCCACCCACATATAGTAAGGGCGCTCCTCGGCATTGGCGCAAGTTAACGAAAACTGGGCGAAGATCAACGAGGTGATTATCAGGTAACGCGAAATTCCCATGTGGCTATTATCCATTATCGGGACCCACGCCGGTATCTAATAATGAGAGGTGCCTGACTATCGGTGCAGATCCAGGATGTGCCCACGGGACGTGCTTATGCCTTGACTCACCGGGTCCGCTTCGATTTAATAGCGCCTCCTCGAAGCAGGCCGATCAGGGCTCATCCTGAACTGGTCGCCTCTTGTGACTTTCGGCCTGGCCGAAAGCGCGTCCGGCATCTGCGTTTGCCACGTAAGCCGCACAATGGCCAGATAGCTCAGTCGGTAGAGCAGGGGACTGAAAATCCCCGTGTCGGTGGTTCGATTCCACCTCTGGCCACCAACGATTTTTCGCGGCCACGCCGCGAAAATATCGGGCGGCAGTGTTTTCGCGCAGCGAAAATCACGAGAGCCAACACGTTTTGCGCCTTCGGCGCAAAATCGTGGCCGAAAGCGACTGAAGACGCGAAAGGCAGCTATGATCACTCTTGCGAGCATTCCGAACGAACTCACCTCCTACGGCGAAGATCTCGGGCGGCAGTCATTTCGCGTAGCGAAGTACCAAGAGCCGAACAACCTGATCAATCCCCCTTGCGTGAGTTTTGCGGGACGGGAATTGATGGTTCACGAATCAATAGAGCTCAATTACTGATTCATGAGCGAGGCAACCTTCAAGGTCAACTCGCACGCGATATGTCCCCGCCGGTAGATCGTGCTCAAAGTAGTACCGCTTCAAGCTTTCGATGCTCGTGTCGAAGAGCGTTCGCTCCCTACCGTCATCGACACCCGAAACTCTCATGCGAATATCAATGTTCGCTCCCGACAGCGATTCCTTCACGCCGAAGGCGATACGCGAGGGCTCAGAGTCAATGAAATCGAGAGCGGTGTAATAGTTGAAAAATACACCGGCCCCCTGCGCCTTTCGCACCTTGCCTAAAAGATGGGCCAATCCTAAATCATCCAACCGAAAGTTGAGTGTTTGAACATCTGCGTCAGTCCGCACAATGATGTGTTTAAGTGTGTTCTCGAGCGACAACGGACTGGCAGACAAAACTTCTGCACATCGCTGCAGAATCTGATCAGGTGATGGGTAAGCCTCGTCATGATAGATGCCCGAGAATTCGAGCTGATCAAATCCTGCATCGTCACTATAGACTTTTGAAGCGTGTGACTGCATGTTGCCGCAGGAGAATTGGGTTTCCGGCTGGGTCAGGAGTGCTTCAGCATCCAGGACCAGCATCACCAGAAACCCCGCATGCTTTCCCTGATAAAAGTCCTTGGGCTTCCTGATCCCCTCGATATGAAATTGGGTGGGAGTTCTCGGCCGAAAGTACAACCTTACACGGGAGTGAGCATCGCTCCGGTTGTCAATAATGTCTTGAGGTGCGATGTCGTTTTCAACGACGCCCTCCTCTTCAGCATGCATCCTGGAGAGCAGACTGCCGCGTGCGAGGATCGCCAACGCATTTTCCAGGGGCTCGTGACGAAAAAGATAGTTGGGCCAGACTCGTCGATAGTTGACGAATCGCGTTGACCATTCCTCCACGTGCCTGCGGAACCTACCGACAGTGATGCCCATTACAGACTGATCGGGATGCGTTCTCTTGGTACCTGCTCGGAATCCGACTGCCGAAAGAGCTCAATCGCCAGCGAATTGCGACCCGACCGATCCGCAAGATTGATCGGCCTCGCATAGGGTAGTTCCGCTAAAACCGAAAGTAACTTTAGCGCATGCTCATAGGCTGAGTCAGGCAAATCGAGTCGTGAGACCGGCATTTCCAATAGCAGCGCCCATAAGCGATAGAGGTCTTCTTCGGCGGCTAGCAGTTCGCCTGCGCCATCACCCGCTCGCAAGTCGCCAGCTTCGTCCACATCTACGCTAAACGGGTCATTCAGGAAAATAGCTTTGAACTTACCGTCTCGCGATTTGACGAGATTTCTCACGTCATTCTTGAAGCATTCATACGAGCGCGGCGGAACTGACCGCAACAAAGGCAGTTCGTGCTCGGGCGCGCCGACGTCCCTTTCAAAATCATGGATGTAGACTTTGATCGGAAGATCTTGCAAATGCTTGACCATTAACGGTCGAACATCGGCCCAATCCAGACCGCCATTGCCGCAGCCAAGCCTGGGGAAGGCGATTTCTCTTATTCCCAGCTTCTGGTAATCCCGGCGGAATTCCATAAGACCATGTTGGATCCACTCTATCTTGGAAGGGCTCCGCCAGTGTTTCTTGGTGGCGAAGTTCAGCACCCACGTTTGATCGCCCTTCCACAACCAGATCGAGCCAGGCTTTAACTCGCCTTGTTCACAGATCAGCTTGTATTCCTCGAACATCTTCGGGTAGCGACTTTTGAATTCCGCGGCAATGCCCTTGCCCATCACACCTACGGTGTTCACTGTGTTGACGAGCGTCTGGGCTTGAGAAGTCATCAGGCTAGTGCGATGAAAGTGGAGCATCAGTCGGCGAACTCCTACTCGGTGGTTGCAGTGTTTAATCTATCACACGAGCCGGGATTTTGGGGCCACCTGGGCTCAGTGAAAATACATTCTGTCGGCTGATCTGCCAACAGATCATGCGGTTACTGCTGGACCCAGAGTTGGTTCGGGCTGACAGCTCGCGTTGGCTGCGGCAATCAGCCTACAAAGCTCCGCACGAGAATAGTGGGTCGTAATCCTGCCCGACCTGTGCCCCAACAGATCCTGCCGATCCTCGAAGCTAACGCCTGCAGCTCGTAACCTCCTCCCAAACGTGTGTTTGAGATCGTGCACACGAACCTGCGGCAGACCTGCCTTTTTCCGGGCCCGCATCCATGCAGAATTCAGCATTCGTGTCACCGGCTTACCTCGATAAGTAAAAACGAACTCTGGATGCTTCCCTCGCATCCGATCCACAACGTCGAACGCGATCCGATTGAGTACGACCAGTCGATCATCACCGTTCTTTACGTACTCTCCGGGAATGATAAAGGTCGTGGTGTCCAGCTCCGGTACCGCGACCTCCCACTCCCATCGCAATCCACAAATCTCCGCGTCTCTACAACCCGTGTTGACCGCGAACAAAGCCATGTTGCGAAGATGCTCGGGCAGATGTACAAACAGCAGCTCCTGCTCTTCCCAGCTCAAGGGATAGGGTTTTCGTTTCTTGGTATCGGGCATCAGCTTGATCCGCGGCGCTGACTGAAGCCAGGTCATCCCAAACTCATCGACCCACTCCATCGCCGCCAGGTTGAGAATCCTGCGCACAACCTTCAAACCGTGATTGATCGTGCCCACCGCCGCCCCTTCGGCTTGACGATGCTCAATCCAGGGCTTGAGCGTACCTGTATGGATCTTGTCGATCGGCACATCACCGATCCACGGCATCAGGAGCTTCAGGCGACCTATATCACTACGCAAGCTTCGCTTGTGGGTATTCTCGATCACGAACTTCGCTGCAGCCTGCTCGAACGTTCGCGCTGGCCGAACGCCAAAGATCTGCGCCTGCCGCGTTTCTTCAACGAGCTTGGCTAAATAGCATTCGGCTTCTTCGAGGCTACTTGTGCCAGTGCTTTGGCAAACGCGCCGCCCGCCGATCCGCTTGTCGATGTGCCAGACACCCGCGCGTTTGATGAGACCTGGCGATCGCTTCCTTCCCACGTGTTAGCTCCCATTGAATTCTGAATCTGGCCCTTCGTTGCCTTGTATTCGTCTACCCACGCGTCCAGCTCCAATCGGTCGAAGGCGACACCTTGATGGCCGATCGGCACTTCAATCAGTTTTGGCCGGACCTCACTGTTGAACCGATTGCGATCCATGCCGAGGTAAGCTGGTGCATCACGATGGCGAATCAGCCGGGGCAGAAGAACGACGGAGGACTTCATGGCTCGGGAAAGTGATCAACCGCACGCCGAAAACGAAGCTCAAGTGCAGCGAGAAGTTCGCTGTCAGTTGCTCCCGCGAGGTCGCTCTGAGCCGATATCCACGCAGAGATCTCTTCAACGTTCGATGTCGAATGTCCGGTCCCCAACAAGCCTACAATCGAGCGGGTGTCCGGAATCATCAGTGGCGACATCAATGCAGTGGTTGCCCACCTTGCTTTGCAGTCATTGAGTCTTTCGCACTCGCCAGCCGGACCCGAGCAGGTCTCGAGGACCTCGAGCCGGATGAGCTTGCCTTCCCCCGACTGTCCTTTCACGATCTTAAGGGTCATACTTCCCTCCTAACTACAATAATGACATCCAGAATGGTATTTTAGGCGTTACAATAACATATTGGAAGGCAATTTTTCATTCTGGATGATAAAAATATCTGCTAGCTGGAGCCTCGATGATCCGTTGCCACCTGTCCCGGTTGATGGGCGAACGAAAGATGAATATCGCGGACGTTGCCCGGGAGACCGGACTGCATCGAAACACTGTTACCCTGCTGTACAAGGAAACCGCGACCCGGGTCGACCTGGATGCAATCGACAAGCTATGTCGGCTGTTCGAGTGCGAGGTGGGAGAGCTGTTGGAACATGTCGACTGAAGAAGCCGTGAGAGTGATCCTCCCGCCAACTGCACCCGTCACCTCGAAGTTACCAGGTCAGCTGACGAAGGGTGTATGCCTATCACACGACAGACAACATCAAGTTCGGTATACAGTGATTTTCTGGAAGCAAGGCGACACTCGCCGCCGCGAGCGCCGCGTCAGTCGGAAGCGTTTAGAAGCCGACCGAATGAATGAGAACCCGGAGCGTTGCTCATCATGACCGAACAAGAACTCGAACAAGCACTGATCGGCAAACTGACCGATCTAAAGTACAAGCATCGCCGGGACATCCGCGACCGCGCGGCCCTCGAAAGCAACTTCCGTAAGCACTTCGAAGCGCTCAACCGAGTCCAGCTGACCGACGGCGAGTTCAAGCGCCTCCTCGACGAGATCATTACCCCGGACGTCTTCACCGCGGCGACTCTGCTGCGTGATATCAACAGCTTCACCCGCGACGACGGCACCCCGCTCAACTACACCCTCGTTAACATCAAGGACTGGTGTAAAAATACTTTCGAGGTCGTCAATCAGCTCCGCATTAATACCGACTACAGCCATCACCGCTATGATGTGATGCTGCTGATCAACGGCATCCCTGCCGTCCAGATCGAACTCAAGACCCTCGGCATCAGCCCCCGCCGGGCCATGCAGCAGATCGTCGACTACAAGAAAGACCCCGGCAACGGCTATACCAAGACCTTGCTGTGTTTCATCCAGCTCTTCATCGTCTCCAACCAGACCGAGACGTACTATTTCGCCAACAACAATGACCGTCATTTCGCCTTCGATGCGGAGGAAAACTTCCTGCCGATCTATCAGCACGCGAGCGAAGACAATACCAAGATCACCTACCTGGATGACTTCGCCGATTCCTTTCTAGCCAAATGCACGCTCGCGACAACCATCAGCCGATACATGGTCCTCGTCGCATCGGAGCAGAAGATGCTGATGATGCGTCCTTACCAGGTCTATGCGGTCAAGGCCATCGACCAATGCATCCGCGAAAACCGTGGCAACGGCTACATCTGGCACACCACCGGCTCGGGCAAGACGCTAACGTCCTTCAAGGCCTCCACACTCCTCAAACTCAACCCCGACATTCACAAGTGCCTGTTCGTCGTCGACCGCAAGGACCTCGATCGCCAGACCCGTGAGGAGTTCAACCGCTTCCAGGAGGGTTGCGTCGAGGAAAACACCAACACCGCCGCGCTGGTCCGCCGCCTAGTCTCAGATTACTCTGGGGACAAGGTCATCGTCACTACCATCCAGAAGCTCGGCCTCGCCCTGGACGAAACCAGCAAATACAATAAGCAGGGCGGGAAGAATGGCCAGAAGAATGGCAAGGCCACCTTCAAACAGCGCCTCGAACCGCTACGCGACCAGCGGATGGTCTTCATCTTCGACGAGTGCCACCGCTCCCAGTTCGGCCAGACGCACCAGACCATCAAAAACTTCTTCCCCAAGGCCCAGCTCTTCGGCTTTACCGGCACGCCAATCTTTACCGAAAACGCCACCGTCAGGCAGATCGAAGATGACATTCAGACGCTACGCACCACCAAGGATCTTTTCCAGAATGAGCTGCATGCCTACACCATCACCCACGCCATAGAAGACCAGAACGTTCTTCGCTTTCATGTAGACTACTTCAAACCTGACGGCGAAAATCCGCCCAAGCCCGGTGAACCCCTCACCAAGCGCGCCATCGTCGACGCCATCCTCGCCAAACACGACGCCGCCACCGGCCAGCGCCACTTTAACGCGCTCTTCGCGACTGCCTCGATCAACGACGCCATCGAGTACTTCGAACTGTTTAAACAGGTCCAGACCGAGCGTGAGGAGGGCGATCTCGACTTTGTTCCACTGAAGGTCGCTGCCGTCTTCTCACCGCCCGCCGAGGGCAACAAGGATGTCCAACAGCTACAGGAGGACCTGCCGCAGGAGCTTGAAGACAACAAGCAGGAGCCCGACAAAAAAAAGGCCGCACTCAAGTCCATCATCGCCGACTACAACGCCCGCTATGACACCAATCACAGCATCGGCGAGTTCGACGCCTACTATCAAGACGTTCAGAAACGTATCAAAGATCAGCAATACCCTAACCGCGACCTCCCTCGAAACGGGGCGGAGAAGATCGACATCACCATTGTCGTCGACATGCTGCTCACCGGCTTCGACGCCAAATACCTCAACACCCTTTACGTCGATAAAAACCTGAAGCACCACGGTCTCATCCAGGCCTTCAGCCGCACCAACCGTGTGCTCAACGCAGCCAAACCCTACGGCCACATTCTCGACTTCCGCGGCCAGCAGGCGAACGTCGATGAAGCCATTACCCTGTTCTCCGGTGCAAAGGCCGACCAGGCGAAGGAAATTTGGCTGGTCGACAAGGCACCCGTGGTAATCGAACGGCTCAAGGCCGCCCGACAGGAACTGGACGACTTTCTCCTGTCTCAGGGTCTTGAAGCGCGCCCTGAAGCCGTACTTAAACTAAAGGGCGACGACGCTCGCGTCGCCTTCGTCAAACAGTTCAAAGAGGTCCAGCGCCTCACCACCCAGCTTGACCAGTACACCGACCTCAGCGACGAACAGCGCGAAGACCTCGAGCAGACACTTCCCAAAGATGACGCCCGCGCCTTCCGCGGCGTCTACCTTGAAACCGCCAAGCGTCTAAAAGCGAAACAGGATCAGACCGGGGGCGACGGGGTCCGCGAGCCCACAGGTGATTACGACGGTGACGAAATCGACCAGCTCGATTTCGAGTTCGTCCTCTTCGCCTCGGCTGATATTGACTACGACTACATCATGAACCTCATAGCCCGATTCAGCGGCCAGACGGCCGCCCAGCAGGAGATGAGCCGTGAGCAGCTCATTCGCCTGATCCGCGCTGACGCCAAGTTCATGGACGAACTCGACGAGATCACTGAATACGTCCGCACGCTTGAAACCGGCCAGCCCCTCACTGAGGAGCAGGTCCGCGCTGGCTACCAACGCTTCAAAGACGAGCGCCATACCGCCGAACTCGCCGCCATCGCGGATAAGCACGGGCTCACAAACGCTGCGCTGCAGGAATTTGTCGAAGTCATCCTTGCGCGAATGATCTTCGACGGCGAACGCCTCACCGACCTGATGGCGCCTCTAGACCTGGGCTGGCGCGAACGCCGAGAGAAGGAACTGGCGCTGATGGACGACCTGTTGTCACTGTTAAGGAAGCGTGCAGGCGAGCGGACGATCTCGGGCTTGAATGCCTATGAGCATTGAAACGGACACGATGAAAAAGAAAAGTAAACGCTCATTGACCCCGATAATGCGGTTTCCGGAGTTTCGAGATTCGCCAGAGTGGGTGGAGAAGAGTCTTTCGGAGATTACTTCGGTAATATTTGATGGAACACATCAAACACCTACCTACACGGAGGCGGGTATTCCTTTCTATAGTGTAGAGAATCTGATCAGCGGAAACGCGAACAAATTTATCTCAAGGGAGGACTACGACTTAGCGACTAGGAACAACAAGCCAGAGAAGGGTGACATTCTATTGACACGGATTGGGAAGATTGGCTTTTCTCAGGTTGTCACATGGGAGCATGAATTCAGTGTCTACGTAACTCTTGCCGTTATCAAAGGATCAAGCCAATTTGATTCGGGCTATCTGCATTGTCTGTTGCAGTCCGACTTTTATCAGTCTGAGTTGCGGTCTAAATCTCTTTCAAACGCTGTGCCCCCGAAAATCAACATGGACACTCTGCGAGAGACTAAAGTGCTTCTCCCAGCCCCCTCGGAGCAACAAAAAATCGCCGACTGTCTCGTTTCGCTGGACGGGTTGATCGCGGCGGAGGGCCAAAAGCTGGCGGCTCTACGCGACCAAAAGCGCGGCCTCATGCAGCAACTCTTCCCCCAACCCGGCCAAACCCAACCCCCCCTCCGCTTTCCTGAATTCCGGAATAAAGGGAATTGGGTGGAGTGCGAGTTGGCTGAATTGCTTCCAATCGGCTCATCAAAGAGAGTCCACCAGCGTGACTGGGCGAGTGACGGCGTCCCGTTCTATCGTGCTAGAGAAATCGTGGCAATTCACAATGGCGAGAAAATCTCTCCTTTGTATATTTCGGAAAATCTTTACGATGAGAACATTGCAAAGACGGGCGCAATCTCGCGTGGCGACCTCTTGGTGACAGGAGTCGGTTCAATCGGAGTGCCGTATCTTGTCAATTCCAGCGACCGCTTTTACTTCAAAGATGGGAATATTGTCTGGCTTAAGAATGACGAGTCGCAGGTGATAGGCCGCTTTCTACATCTTTTGTATCAAACGCCATATGTGCAATCGCAAATCGCAAAGATGGCTGGAGTAGGACCTGTCGGAACCTACACGATTGACAATGCGAAGCGGACACAAATTGCTTTCCCCTGTGATCTGACGGAGCAGTGTAAGGTCGCAGACTGCCTCGGCACCCTCGATACTCAGATCACCGCTCAGGTGGCGAAGACCGACGCCCTCAAGAAGCACAAGAAAGGCCTGATGCAGGTTATCTTCCCCGCGCCGAAGGAGCAATAGACCATGTCTGAACCGGCATCCTTCGACGACCTGCCCGCGCTGGCCCATCACCTGCGCGATGAGCTGGTGAACAAGAAGTTCATCCTGCTCTACGCCTACAACGGCGTGGGGAAGACGCGACTGTCGACGGCGTTCAAGGACTTCGGCAAAGACGCGGAAGATGAAAACAAGCGCGACACGCTTTACTTCAACGCCTTCACCGAAGACCTGTTCACGTGGGAGAACGATCTGGAGGGCGACAGCGAGCGCAGCCTGAAGATCAACGCCGATTCCAAATTCTTTGCCGGACTTGGTGAGTTGGAGATGGACACCCGCATCCGCCCCTTGCTCGACCGCTACGCGGATTTCGATTTCCGCATCGCCACCGCCCAGTGGGAAGTGGTGTTCTCGCGTGAGGTTCCCGAAGGCGAGGGCCACAGGACCGAGGACGGTATTAAGATCTCGCGTGGCGAGGAAAACATCTTCATCTGGTGCTTTTTCCTGGCCATCGTGCAATTGGTGCTCGATGGAGCCGAGGCGTACGACTGGGTGAAATACATCTACATCGATGACCCTATTTCATCATTGGACGAGCAAAACGCCATCGCCGTGGCGACGCATCTGGCGAGGATGCTCAAGAGAGAGGACAGTTCGCTGAAGACCATTATTTCGACGCATCACACATTGTTTTTCAACGTGCTGTTCAACGAGATTAAACGGGCCAACAAGTATTTCCTGTGCCGGGATCGAGCGGCCGGCAGTTACTCGCTCCGCGACACCGGCGACACGCCGTTCTTCCATCACGTCGCCGTGCTGGCCGAGCTTTACGAGGCAGAGCGAAGCGGGGAAATCTACACGCATCACTTCAACATGCTCCGCGCGATCATGGAAAAGACGGCCAGTTTCCACGGCCATGCGAATTTTTCCGATTGCATCAAACAGCACGAAGACGATATCGACGGTGTTGTGCACGCCCGAATCATCAACCTTCTGAGCCACGGCGACTACTCGCTTTATGAGCCGCGCGAGATGATGGGCGAGAACAAGGAGCACTTTCGTCGCATCCTGCACGAGTTTATCGAGCGCTACCCGTTCAACCCTGAGTTATTCAACAAGACCGAGATGAACCAAGAGGCGATATGACCGAAGACAATCAAAAACAACTGGGCAAGACCCTTTGGAACATCGCGGATCAATTGCGCGGGGCGATGAACGCGGACGACTTCCGCGATTACATGCTGGCGTTCTTGTTCCTGCGCTATCTGTCGGATAACTACGAGCAAGCGGCGCGGAAGGAACTGGGACGGGACTACCCCGACCCGGATGCGGTGGGCAACGGCGGCCGAACGCCGCTGTCGGCGTGGTACGACGACAACCCCGGCGACGCGGAGGCGTTTGAGAAACAGATGCGCCGCAAGGCCCACTACGTCATCAAGCCAAAGCATCTGTGGGCGAATATCGCCCATATGGCTCGGACCCAGGACGCGGAACTGCTGAATACGCTGCAGGAAGGTTTCAAGTACATCGAGAACGAATCGTTCGAAAGCACCTTTTCCGGGTTGTTCTCGGAGATCAACCTGGGCTCGGAGAAGTTGGGCAAGACCTATCAGACCCGTAACGCCAAACTCTGCACGATCATCCAGAAAATCGCCGAGGGACTGACCGAGTTCTCAACCGATGCCGACACTCTGGGCGATGCCTATGAATACCTGATCGGTCAGTTCGCCGCCGGCTCGGGCAAGAAGGCAGGGGAGTTCTACACACCACAGCGCATCAGCGACATCCTGTCCGCCATTGTCACCCTCGACGGCCAGAACCCCGAAGCCGGCCCGCGGAAAAAGCTGGCCAGCGTACTGGACTTTGCCTGCGGGTCAGGATCGCTGCTCTTGAACGTCCGCCGTCACGTGGTCAGTGCTGGAGGCAGCGTCGGCATGATCTACGGCCAGGAGAAGAACATCACCACCTACAACCTGTGCCGCATGAATATGCTGCTGCACGGGGTGAAAGATTCGGAGTTCGAGATCTACCACGGTGACTCGCTGACCAACGAGTGGGACATGCTCCGCGAGCAGAATCCGGCGAAGAAGCCGACTTTCGACGCAGTGGTCGCCAATCCGCCATTCAGCTACCGCTGGGACCCGAACGAGACCCTCGGCGAAGATATGCGCTTTAAGAACCACGGGCTGGCGCCGAAGAGTGCGGCCGACTTCGCATTTCTGCTGCACGGATTTCACTACCTCAAGGACGAGGGCGTAATGGCGATCATCCTGCCCCACGGCGTACTGTTCCGCGGCGGCAAGGAAAAAGCTATCCGCGAGAAGTTGCTCAAGGATGGGCATGTCGACACGGTGATCGGACTGCCGGCGAACCTGTTCTACTCGACGGGAATTCCGGTGTGCATTCTGGTCCTCAAGAAGTGCAAGCAGCCCGATGATGTGCTGATCATCAACGCTAGCGCAGAAGGGAATTTCGAGAAGGGCAAGCGGCAGAACCATCTAAGCCCCGAGCACATCAAGAAGATCGTCGACACCTACCAGCACCGCAAGGAAGAGGAACGATACGCCCGGCGGGTGGCGATGGATGAGCTCGTCGAGAACGACTACAACCTGAACATCTCACGGTACGTGAGCACAGCCGAACCGGAGCCGCAGATCGACCTGTCTGCCACGCACAAGGAGTTGGTAGAGATCGAAAGGGAAATTCGTGATTCAACGGCGAAGCACAACGAGTTTCTGAAAGAACTCGGCCTGGCGCCATTGCCGACGCAGGCGCCGGAGAACGGGGAGTAGCAAGGTCGTTAGGCTCATAGAGTGATTTGCCAAGAGAATATTGTGCATGTGATTGCAGAAGAATGCCGCTTGAACTCCAACCCAAACGTTGCAACTGGCGCAAAGATCTTAGGCTTTCCAGCTTGTCAGATGTAGTGCCTGAATGGCAGAGGCCTGGAGCCGACCTCTGGGACAGCGGTCAGTATCTCTCCGACATCGTCTGCGAAGCGCAGCGTGACCGGAAATCCGTCCCCGTAGATACACGTGTTAAAATTCAGCTTGGTCAGTGACATGATGTCCTTGAGAACTTGCTGCAAGTCAGTATCACCAAACACAATATTCACCTTGAGCGGTGTTGGCACTTCGCGCCCGGGGTAGGTGAGCAAATGCGGCACGTAGCCCGAAGACCACAAGAAGGCGCTACGTTCTCCCAGTTCCAATGCAAGTGAGCGAAGTACGGCGCGCTTTCCTTCAGCCCGGAAGAGCTTTAGGTCGTTTGTTCTTCGAATCTGAATTCCCGTTACCTTGGTCTGGTCAGGGGCTCCTTCTCTAAATCCTCTAATCTCATCGGCATCAAAGTACGTTCGGCCATGGATGAAAAGCTCTGTCGGCGGCTTGCCATGGCGTAGCTCGTAACTCGCCACGCACTTCTTGATGATCTCCGCTGCTTGCTCTCGAGGAAGATGAAACTCACCGCGCTTATCTGATCCCCAGGAGCCAATCGACCCCTTAAAGACAATGCCCTCTCCGCTATCAAGGAACATCTGCGCCCCGCAGCAAGCCTCGTACTCATCGTTAGGATTGTTCGTCTTCTTGAACACAAGCCCCACATAACACACGCCCTCGCGGATGTCGGCGAGCGTCCAGGGCTTGGCCCCCGCCTTGTAGTAGATCGTCGTTGAAATGTTCCAGGCGATCGTCGCATCGTCCTGCCGGCTTACTTTCTTCCCGGCTCGCTGCAACTCTTCGCGCGGAACAATCGTCGATTCGCATAAAAGCTGGGTGACAGCCTGGCAACCAAGAAGTCTGGCTTTGAGCTGATTGTGAAAGTGATTTTCATAGAGATGTTTTTCAGCGGCCTCATTCATTTCCTCAAAGAGATCCGGGCTACGGATGCGGTTCGTCGCTTGCTTGTGTGTAAGGTGCACTTCTGGTTCGACGCCATCCTTCTTCGCCAGCGTAGATTTCGGGCGGCAAAGCCGATAGACGTCATCCGGGACTATCACGAACCAAAACGCGACCTTCTCGTCCTCTTCATCGGTCCATCTTGAAATTTGATCTGAGAAGAGCTTTACCGTATCAAAGACGCGCTGATGAGCGTCCGTATTGTGAACTTTTTCGTAGAGTTCGTTGGGATCAACTCTCAGTGTAACGCGCGGCGTGCTCTCCCAGGACGTTCTAAAGACTGTCTCAAAACCAGGGAAAGTAACTGAGCTCTTGACGTTCGGATCGGCCAAGATGGGCCTATTGAGACGTCGCGCCCAATTTTGAAATATCGCGATGCCGTCAGGCGTTCCGATGACCCCGTAATGAGTACCCATGGGCTCAGGACCGGGTGGTCCGAACAGCAAGAGACCATCCTTGGGATCTTCCAAGACCTGGCCGCAACCGAAGAGGAGTCTGGGCTCCTTGAATGGAAGCAGACGGGAGGAAGGCTCTCTTCGCAGAGATCTGCGCTTAGAGGTCTTCTGGCTCGTCTTCGTCCTCAACATCTTCTTCAAGATTTTCCTCCTCCTCGTCTTCGAT
This sequence comes from Pseudomonadales bacterium, assembly GCA_040880285.1. Classification (GTDB taxonomy): domain Bacteria; phylum Pseudomonadota; class Gammaproteobacteria; order Pseudomonadales; family Azotimanducaceae; genus JANQJA01. The sequence goes on from JBBDIT010000075.1 coordinate 54,462, forward strand.
TTCCTCAACGAGTTCGATATCTGAATCTTCATCTACGCCGTGCTTCCCGTCCTCGAAATAGCTCCACGGGCTTGTGAACTGCATAGGCACGAGTTCTACATCCATCGTCATGCTATTGCCCAGAGGAATTTGTAGCTCGTCCTCTCCGGCACCAAGCTGACAGCACATGGCGAGAAGCCTGTCGCGCCAGTGATGATTCCACCACTGTTTGCAGACTCTCCTCCTTGCTCGGTGCATTCGCGCGGAATTAGCCCATGGTGTCTTGCCTTCACCGGTAAAGATCACATGATGGCGCAGAAGAAGGCGAGGGAATGGACGCAGCTGAATTGATGCCGAGATTGCGTAGTGCCAAAAGCCATCCGGCTGCAGCTCCCCCTGGGCATTCCTTTTGCTTTTTCGACCAACGAGCTGGCGGTATCTGAGCTTACCCGTACAATCCGAGTAGTAGGCCCGGTTGTTCTCGAAATGACCTTCCTCGAAGAACCAGGTTTGCCGATCATTGGCCATGCGATGAGTGAGCAGTGGCTTGCGTGCCATCTCCGCTTCAAAACCCTGTCTGAGCAAATCTGTCACCATTCGCGATGCATCATCTGCCTTGATCGAGAGTTTTGCATGACCCTCCTCAACGAAATCTTGTGTATTGACACTCAGTTCTCCCTTGGGATCAAAAGCCTCACCGAACCTCTCCTGAACGTCGTTACCCGTCGCAAATGTGACCAGATACTTCTCGTGAACCCGGCATGGATAGTCAAATTCAGCTGCGATGGTCTCAACTTCGTTGCGTGCGCCGCGATACAGATGAAATCGCAGTACGGGTGGAAACGACAGCCGAAACCAGTTCGAAAGATAAGGATCGTTGGAAACAACGGTCTTGCGGGACTCTTCGAGAGAGCGCCTGTACCATTCCGATACGCAACTAGCGTTGGCCTGATCGGAGCGCGGCGCATGCTCCCGTTCTAAGAGCTTAAGCAACCGTTTTAGACCTTGAGCCCAGTTGTCATCAAAGAAGACTATGTTCAGGTCTTGAAGACTCTCGTCCATGCTTTGGATCGGGAAGGGGTCGACCTTTAGTGGAATGATAAAGTCCTTTAGATCATTTTCTTCCTGAGTCTTTTGCGCAATGGATAGTTCGCGACGTGTCCCCAGTTTGTTGTTTCCTTCAAGTGTGGAGACAAAGATGAAACGGAAGGCGTAATCTTCAATTGCTTCGCTGATGTCGTCCCAGAACCGCTCACCACCGAGTAGCTTCGTTACATCACACCAGACCTCGTAGCCAGCAATGGCGAGCTGAGTGGCGAGCCACTTCGCAAAGGTGCTGTCTTCTGGCGTTGCATGGCTGATGAACAGCAGCTGTCTCGGCGCCTTCGCCGGGTTTGCTAAATCCTGCTGACTTCGTTCTTCGAGTAGCTGTTGTTCCATTGTTCTGTTTGGTTAACATTCCTTAGCGAAGGGAGACACGTGCACCTCCTGCTGACTTCACACGATCAAGTGGGGTGGTACCAACACACCCAAACACTGTATATTTAACCAGTTTCCGCGGCGCAGTTAAAGGCAAAGCGCAGGCTCATGCATTGCCTGACCCGGCGAATAACACGTAATCAGCGTCCTCTCGGGCTAGAGCGATGCCGCGCAAGACAACCTATTGTTTTGGTTAGTATAATGGCGGTCTGGAGCCGCGGCTTCGGCTTGTAACGTTGGACGCCTTTTCGGGTCTCACGTCACGTTGACCGATTGGTGGGCTATGATGGCGGCATGCCAAGGTACCAAAATCTTAACGCTGAGCGAGCACTCATTTGGAGGATTGTCCATCGTCAGAACGTTCCCTGGATCCTCGAGAATGGGCTCCACTGCTCGAATTCAGATGTCAGGGATCCAGAATTCATTCAGATCGGAAATGAGGAAATCATTGAAAAGCGGACCGGACGTGATGTGCCCATCCATCCCGGTGGAAGCTTGAGCGATTATGTGCCCTTTTACTTTACGCCCTTCTCTCCGATGATGTTCAACATTCACACCGGCCACGGCGTGCACCGCCGGGACAATCGCGAAATATGCATTCTTGTTAGCAGCCTGCACAAGGTTCAGGAGGCTGGAGTCGAATTCGTGTTTACTGACCGCCACGCGTATCAACCCTTGGCAGAGTACTACAGTGAGATTGAAGATCTCGTCAACGTCGATTGGGCGAGCCTTCGTGAGCGCGATTTTAGACGAGATCCTGAGAATCCGCTCAAATTCGAGAAATATCAAGCTGAAGCGCTAGTTTATCGGCATTTGCCGGTTGAATGTCTTATTGGCATTGTATGCTATGACGCCAATTCCAAGGAGCAGCTCACGGATTCGGCCAACGAGCGAGGTATAGACCTTGATATCGAACATCGTCCGGGCTGGTACTTTTAGTGATTAGTTACACACAAGGCAATTTGCTGGACTCAGACGCGCAAGCTCTCGTCAATACTGTCAACACTGTTGGAGTGATGGGAAAGGGAATTGCCCTGATGTTCAAGGAACGGTTTAAGGAGAACTACGAACTCTATAGAGATGCCTGCAAAGCCAATGAAGTATCGATTGGCGAGCTCTTTGTTACCCAACCGAACTCCTTGATCGGACCGAAGTGGATCATTAACTTTCCAACAAAAGAGCATTGGAGGAACGATTCCAAGATTGAATGGGTCCGTTCTGGACTGGATGAACTCAGAAATTTCATCGTTGACAACAAAATTATATCGATTGCCCTTCCACCGCTTGGTTCAGGCAATGGTGGTCTGTATTGGCCGGAAGTCCGCTTGGAAATCGAGAGGGCACTCGGTGATCTTTCCGGCGTTGAAATCATCGTTTACGAACCCACAAATGAATACCAAAACGTCCAGAAACGAATGGGCACAAAAAAATTAACTCCCGCTCGCGCTATAGTGGCAGAGTTAGTGCGGCGCTATTGGATCCAGGGACTCGATTGTAGTCTGCTCGAAATTCAGAAAATGGCGTGGTTCGCTGAGAGGGTCATTGAGACATCAAACACAACGAATGTGCTCGACCTTCAGTTTCGCGCGGATAGATTTGGGCCGTACGCGCGGCGGCTGAACCACCTACTGAATGCACTCGATGGTAGTTACCTACACTGCGAAAAAAGAATCGCAGACGCTGGCCCATTAGACACCATCTGGTTCGATGAAAGTCGACGAGACTACCTTAAGACGTACATCGCTGGTAAGGAGTTTAGACCTTACCTATCGGCGCTAGAGCGAACCTACGAAATCATCGATGGATTCGAATCACCATTTGGATTGGAATTGCTAGCCACAATTGATTGGCTGTTGTGCCGCAAGCACCTTGAACCCGAGATCGACTCGATACAATCCGGCTTGTCTAAGTGGCCGAAAGGAGGCGATCGCAAGTTGCGACTATTCGACGAGCGCGCGATTGGAATTGCTCTAGGCCGGTTGAGGGAATCAGCACTTCAGTACCGCTGGTCTGCATAAGCTGCGGGCACGTCCGTAGATCGTTCTGATGCACTGTTTCTGAATGATTGGCGCAGCGTGCCCGCCGAAAGTGGAGACCCGAGGGCTTCCACGACGAGGAGGTCTCGCATCCGATTTTGCTCGCGTGAGTTTTGCGTGAGTTAGTACAGCACCGTCATGCTTCATGGTGCATTCAGCTAATGAAAGCTTTCGGTAACCTATTGATTTTGGGTTCTTGACAGACGGATCATCGGACTGAAAATCCCCGTGTCGGTGGTTCGATTCCACCTCTGGCCACCAACACGTTTTGCGCCTTCGGCGCAAAAGCGTGGCCGAAAGCGTCTGCAGGGAGCGAAGCGACTGAAGACGCGAAAGGCAGCTATGATTACTCTTGCGAGCATTCCGAACGAACTCACCTCCTACCGCGAAAATATCGGGCGGCAGTGTTTTCGCGCAGCGAAAATCACGAGAGCCAACACGTTTTGGTGCATACCGGATACATGGGTAACACTTTATGCCGTTCCCTCCGGTCATCGATAACCAGACCGTATACACTTCTCGCAGCTGTATCTTGAGATGCTACATCTGCGCGAACAGAATCTGCCATGCAACACACAGCTGGCTGCCGAAACCGACGATGAACGCAACCGTGCGTACAAATGGAACGGCAAACGTGTACGCAATCGCGTGCACCAGCCGCGCCCAAAAGTAAAAGACTGAAGACCAGGCGATAGCATCTCCGGTGACATCGAGCGCGTTGGCGATCAGTACCAAGGCACCAAATACGACGAGGTTCTCGATGGCATTGTAATGCGCAGCCTTCAGGCGCTGAGCCCAGGGTGAAAGGGGTGCCGGATTTTCTGGGTATCCCACTGCGTCCATCAGGCCACGAACGCTTATCATGTTCATCGTGTACGGCGCCCACAGTAGCGCGGTGAGCAGGGTAGCGTAGGTCAAGTATTCGAGTTCTGTACTCATAAAAGTCCCCTCTTCTTATTTACTGGCATAATTCGGGAACAGTTTACTCGTTTTAGTGAGAAATCAGAGCCCTTGATCCGCCAGCGATCGTCCCGGGTGCGACATCCCTTGGCATCAACCCCGGTGAGCATTGCCGGGATAATTGGAGTCAGAGTCAAAACTCGCGTCACTTCTGTTAGGCTGGTCTCCACAAATGGAGGATTCACCATGAGCGAAGCCGCTGATACCCAAGAGCAGGAACTGCCCCGCTTCCGTAGCGTATTCCTGAGCGAGAATGCACCGCCCATCGTCGAGGACCCGTACGCGGTTCCCATCGAGGACATCAATCCCGTCGATCCGCGGCTGTTTCAGCGCGAGATGTTCTGGGAGCACTTCCGGCGGCTCAGGAAGGAAGACCCGGTTCACCTGAACGAGCTGTACAACACGGGACGCTACTGGTCGATTACCAAATTCAACGACATCATGTGGGTAGATCGTAATCACGATCTGTTCTCTTCGGCTCATGGCATTGCCCTCGGGCCCAGGCAAGACCGCGAACCTCATCCGGAAGAACTGAATACGCAAAGCTTCATTGCGATGGATCCGCCTGAACATGACTTGCAGCGGGCGACGGTGAACCGCGTGGTCGCACCGCCAAATCTTGCGAAGATGGAAGACCTGATTCGCGAGCGGACGCGAGATGTGCTCGACAACCTGCCGGTGGGAGAAACGTTCAACTGGGTGGATCGCGTCTCCATCGAGCTGACGACGCGCATGCTGGCGACCCTCTTCGACTTTCCATTCGAAGATCGCCGCAAGCTGACGCGTTGGTCCGATGTAGCAACCGCGCCACCCGGCACCGGCATCGTCGACACTCACGAGCAGCGTCGCGCGGAGTTGCTGGAGTGCCTGGAATACTTCACACGGCTCTGGAACGAACGCGTCAATCAGCCGGAGCCGGGTTCAGATCTTGTCTCGATGCTGGCTCATGGCGAGGACACCAAAGACATGGACCCTATGCAGTATCTGGGCAACCTGATCCTGCTGATCGTCGGCGGCAACGACACCACGCGTAACTCCATGAGTGCGGGAGCGCTCGCGCTGAACCGCAATCCCGTGGAATACGACAAGCTTCGCGCCGATCCGTCACTCATCCCGAACATGGTGAGCGAGATCATTCGCTACCATACGCCCTTGCCCTACATGCGGCGTACGGCAAACCAGGATGTGAAGCTGAGAGACAAGACTATCAAGGAAGGTGACCAGGTACTCATGTGGTATATTTCCGGCAATCGTGATGAAGAAGTCATCGACCGACCGGATGAGTTCCTGATCGACCGCCCGAAGGCGCGCCATCACCTGTCATTCGGATTCGGGATCCATCGCTGCATGGGCAATCGTCTGGCGGAGATGCAACTACGCATTCTGTGGGAGGAAATCATGCCGCGCTTCAGGCATGTCGAAGTGGTTGGTGAACCAAGGCGATTGCTGTCGAGCTTTATCCGCGGGATTACCGAGCTGCCGGTGCAAGTGCATCCACACTAAGCTGAGATAGAGGTATCGATATGTGACTCTTTGTTACATTGATCCTTTTCGCCGTGCCGATGGCGGGCCTCGCCCACGAGGGCCATGGGGCCGCCACGATTTTTCATTATCTGGTTGAACCCGGCATGCAGTACCGCTCGCGCTGGTACTCGCCGTCCTAACGATACTTGTCTGGCGCCGGATGACCCAGAGACGTGAACAGGCCCCGGAGGAACGCCACGAGCAAGTTCGCTAGCGGGAATCTGCGAGCCAACTCTCGAGGTACTGGATGCGCTCCAGTCAGGGCCGCGAGAACGATTGCGCCAAAGAATAGAGCAGCTTTGGAATAATTGGGGTCGAATAATTGGGGTCAGAGTAAAAACTCACGTCATTTCTGCATGGTAAACATGGTAGTTTTTACTCTGACCCCAATTATTTCTTACTCTGACCCCAATTATTTGGAGAGTCGGGTTTCGATCTTGAGATTGCCGGTCAACGTTCGGTGCACCGGGCAACGATCGGCAATTTCGAGCAGTCGTTCTCGCTGCGCGTCGGACAAGTCTCCCGTCAATTCGATTTCTCGAGCCAGGACCTCCAGCTTGCGTTCGTCCTCGTCGCACTCCTCACAATCATCACCATGTCTGCGCTCATGTTTCAGGGTCACGTTGATGTCATCAAGCACGATCTTCTTGCGATTGGCGTACATGCGGATCGTCATTGAGGTACAGGTACCCAGTGCGGCCAGCAGTTGTTCGTAAGGATCGGGTCCCAACTCCTGCCCGCCCACGCTAGTAGGTTCATCGGATAGCCACGTATGTTCGTCAGCGACGACGGTGCGAGCGAACTGCTTATTGTGCTCGCCAACCCAAACGCGGCCAGACTCAATGCCCGTCGATTCGTGCTCAAACGAGTCGTGGGAGTTGATGTAGCGACCCGCCCACGCCGCGATCGTTGCAGCAGCATACTCTGCATCTGTCTTATCGGTAAGCAAGTGATCCGCCTTATCCAGACTGACGAAGCTCTTGGGATGTTTCGCGCCTTTGTATAGATGTTCCGCTTCGTCGATCGATACTGTCTTATCGAGCGGCGAATGCATAATGAGTAGTGCTTTTCGGAGGCCTTTCACTGCTTCGTCGATCTGTGTGGCACGTGCATCATCGATGAACTCTCGTTTGATGTTGAAGCTGCGTCCACCGAGATCGACCTCGGCAGATCCCTCGCGTTCGATCTCCTCTCGCTTCTCGCCAAACTGTTTCACCACGTGCTCGGGTGCGGATGGCGCGCCGATTGTAACCACGGCACGGGACGACTCGATTGCGCCAGCCGCTGCCAGCACCGCAGTGCCGCCGAGGCTGTGGCCGATGAGAAGTTGTGGCGCTATGTAGTTCTCCTTGAGGAAACCGGCTGCGGCGATCAGGTCTTCGACGTTCGATGAGAAATTCGTGTTGGCGAAATCCCCGTCGCTATTGCCGAGCCCGGTAAAGTCGAATCGTAAGACCGCGATACCACGTGCGACAAGCGCACGAGAGATGCGAGAGGCGGCGGCAATATCCTTGCCGCAGGAGAAGCAGTGTGCGAAGAGCGCGTAACTCTTCGCAGCAGACGCCGGGTACTCCAGCAGACCCGAAAGGGTACTGCCATCGTGGCCCGGGAAATCAACACGCGTTCTGGCCATGGTTACCTCCTTCGATCTTCTTCCTCGGACTCCCCTGCCAGGGGGCATCATTGTCTTGATTTATGATTCAATTATAGAGGAAGTCATTATGCCGCACAGCAAGACAACTGTTTCACGTCCTTGGTGAATGTTTGCGCGCAAAGCTTCAGCCCCTCCACCATGGTGAGGTAGGGGAATAATTCATTGCCAATCGCCTGCACGGTCATGCCCGCACGCAGCGCCATCACCGCGGTCTGAATCAGTTCACCGGCTTCCCCCGCCACCGCCTGCACACCCAGCAACCGACCTGAATCACGTTCGGCGACCATTTTAATAAAACCATGGGTATCGAAATTGACCAGCGCACGCGGTACGTTCTCCAGATCGAGCACACGGGTATCGACGCTGAAGCCTTGCTCAAGTGCCTCAGCTTCCGTCAGGCCGACGGTAGCCACCTGGGGGTCGGTAAACATCACGCCCGGCATGGCGCTGAGGTTCAGGGTCGCCTGGCCTCCCGTCATATTGATGGCGGCCCGGCTGCCGCCGGCGGCGGCGACATAAACAAACTGCGGCTGATCGGTACAGTCTCCGGCGGCATAGATGCCCGCGACCGTGGTTTGCAGATGCTGATCCACCCGAATCGAGCCACCCACGGTTTCGACGCCGATGCCTTCCAGGTTCAACGCCTCGGTATTGGGTGTCCGACCAGTGGCCACCAGCAGTTGATCCGCTCGCAATGTCCCGGCGTTGGTCTCCAGCACGAATTCATGGTTGGTATAGTCCACGCGGCTCGCCCAGGTCTTTACAAGGACCTCGATGCCCTCGCGCCGAAACGCCGTCTCCACGGCGTCGCCCAGGGCCGGATCTTCCCGGGAGAGCAATCGGCTGCGGGCTAGCACCGTCACCTGGCTGCCCAACCGGGCAAACGCCTGGGCCAGTTCCAAAGCAACGAACCCGGCACCAATCACGATCATCCGTTCGGGCAGGGTAGCCAGTGCCAGCGCGGAGGTGGAGGTCAGGTAGGGCGTATCGGCCAGCCCTGGCACTGGTGGCTCTGCCGGACGGGCGCCGGCGCCGATAAAGGCGCGATCGAAGCGGACGGTCTGCTCGCCGCCCTCATTCAAGGTGACCGTCAGCTGCTGGGCGTCGACAAATCGGGCCTCACCATTCAGGACCGTAATTGCAGGATTGTCATCGAGAATGATCTGGTATTTGGCCTCCCGCAGTTGCTCCACCCGGCCTTGCTGCTGGGCCAGCAGCCTGGGCCGGTCCACCACCGGCTCCCGGACACTCAGGCTTTCATCGAACGGGCTTTCCCGGCGAAGATGGGCAATATGCGCGGCGCGAATCAGGATTTTCGAGGGTACGCAGCCGATATTCACGCAGGTGCCGCCGATGGTGCCGCGCTCGATCAGGGTGATGCGGGCGCCGCGCTCGGCCGCCTTCAGGGCGGCTGCCATGGCTGCGCCACCGCTGCCGATAACCGCAATGTGCAGGTTGTTGTGTTCACTCATGTTGGGGACTCTTTGAATCTTTGGTATTGGACTCACAACAGGCGTCGTGTTGCTTCTTACGCCAAAGCGCATAGAACGTCAGGCCGATGAAAAGGCCCAGGGCTGGTAACAGTACATAATCCAGGTAGCCGGTCAGCGCGGCCAGGCCGACGACACCAAGCAGAATCACCAGGATTGGTGTGAAGCAGCACAACGCCACCAAAACGGTACCGATCACGCTCACCCGCAGCAGGGTTTTGGGGTTTGTCATGGTTACTCCTGCTGCTGTTGTGATGACTTCAGAGCAGAGGGGTAGCCCGCATTGGTGGTGGCCTCGGTCAGTACCTCCACGGAGGTGCTAGTGTCATCGAAGGTGACCACGGCCTCACGGTCCGGATAGCTCACCTCGACTTGCGAGACGCCGTCCACCTTGTTGAGTGCGGCCTTGACGGTAAACGGACAAGCGGCGCAGGTCATGCCCGGCACCGAGAGTGTTACGGTCTGCATAACGGCCCAGGTGGGGATACTGACCAGCGTGATGAACAGCGCCAGGATAAGACGTAATTTCATGGGATATCTCCTCTCAATAAAACAGGGGCAGGACGTAGGGGAAGACCAAAGCGATCAGTACCAGCACCGAGACCATCCAGAAGATCACCTTGTAGGCTACTCGGACCCGGGGGACGGCGCACACCTCACCCGGCTGGCACTGTTCCGCTGGCCGGAAAATTCGGCGCCAGGCGAAGAACATGGCCACCAATGCGACGCCGACGAATATAGGCCGGTAGGGTTCCAGGGCGGTCAGATTGCCGATCCAGGCGCCGGAGACGCCCAGCACGATCAGCACCAGCGGCCCCAGACAACAGGCTGATGCCAGAAGCGCCGCAATTCCTCCGACTGCCAATGGGCCACGCCCGGATTTCGATTGTGACAGGTAGATTGCTCCTTTGATGATCTTGCTGGTTGAGGTAAGGTTACCTCCGTAGTTGGGTACGGAGTCAAGGCGTATGCAGAACGAAGTAAACTCGATGACCATCGGCGGTTTGTCGAAGGCGGCTAATGTCCATGTCGAGACGATCCGCTACTATCAGGGGCGAGGCCTGTTGGCAGAACCCGAGCGTCCTCCCGGCGGCATCCGGCGTTATGATGACCACGCCGTGGCCCGGCTGCACTTTATCCGCTCGGCCCAATGGCTGGGCTTCAGCCTTGCGGAAGTCGGCGAACTGCTGAAACTGGAGGACGGTACCCATTGTGACGAGGCCCGGGCACTGGCCGAGCGTAAGCTGGACGATGTGAGCCAGAAGATTGCAGGCCTGAGGCGGATGGAAGCCACTCTGGATGATCTGGTGGAACGTTGTCGGTGTAGTGACGACCCGCAGAGATGCCCGATAATTCATTCACTGCACGGAAAATTGCATACTGTTTAGGTTCGCCCCTGCCAGATCGAGCTAAGGAAAATAGCGGTGAGTGGGCGAGGAACCCGCACTTTTGGTCACTGTCCTGATCGATCGTGAATACCCTGACGTTGGATCTTGAAATGGAGGTTTAACAATGACACTGGTCACACCAAAGCACCGCGAAGACCTTCCCGAATTGGAACCGCTGTTCAAGGCGGTCGAATCGAGTATGGGCTTTGTGCCTGAGAGTATGTTCACGATGGCCCACTGGCCGGAGCTTCTTCAATCCTTTGCTGTGATGGCACGCACCGTCCTGTCCGGTGGTGAGCTCGATGGAAGCCTCAAGCAACTCTTGGCCTTCGTCGTAAGCAATGCCGCGGGTTGCCGTTATTGTCAGGCCCATACCTCCCACAGCGCGGAACGGGCTGGCGTTAGCAAAGAGAAGATTCAGGCTGCATTCGAATTCGAGACCAGCGACCTGTTTACTGACGCGGAGCGGGCGGCATTGCGTGTCGCGCTCCACGCGGGCATGGTTCCAAATGCAGTTGAGCCAGAACACATGGCCGCGCTTCAGGAACACTATTCAGCAAAACAGTGTGTCGAAATTGTGGCCACGATTTCTCTGTTTGGTTACCTGAACCGATGGAACGATACCATGGCGACAACGCTGGAAGATTCGCCAATGCAGTTTGCCGCATCAGCGCTCGGGGCTGCTGGCTGGAAGGCAGGTAAACACGGTACCTGATTGCGCGTGAATAATTGGGGTCAGAGTAAAAACTCACGTCATTTCTGCATGGTAAACATGGTGGTTTTTACTCTGACCCCAATTATCTGCAGCTGATCACCCCAATTATCTGCAGCTGATCATTGCCTATCTAAAGTTCTCGGCACGCTTTGGCAAGTCGATGCGGGCAATGTTGCAGCTGCTTCAGCTCAATCTGTTTTCGCGCTGTACGCTACAACAACTCCTCAATCCCGAGCCTGATCCTCCACCTGATCGCTATCCACAACAGGCGTTACTATCATGGTGAAAGTTTATGGGACAGCAGTGACTCTGACCCCAATTATCCCTGACCCCAATTATCCTATCGTCACGAACGGCACGTACGGAATTCCTTAAGTTCTCGGGCAACTGGTCACGGTGTCATTCGATGGACCACAAGCAGCCAACGATGCCATACGCGGTGATGGCGTGTTTGAACGCGTACGCCGAGCAATCTTCAACCGGGAAGCGGCGGATGGCACCACGGTCATTCTCCAGATCGTGATCACGAAGCAGAATGCCCCTCTCATCGAGGACTTCCTCGAATCTGTCATGGATTGGCCAGTTGATGGCGTCGCGTTTACGTTCTATGTACCTGGACGCGAGGAAGAAGGCGAACATTGCTGGACGGACCTGGACCTTCGCGAGAGAGACGAAGTAGTCGATCGCGTTATCGACCTGAAGCGCCGATATCCATTTATTACCAGCAGTACTGAGACGCTAAACCTTCTTTACTCTGACCGTTGCCTCAATGCTACGGGCAGCCACGGTGAAAACTGCGAACTCAGAAACGTACTACCACTTTATGTTGTCGCTGGTGGACAACTTGAACGTACGTTTTGCTGTTACGGCAACAACGTCGATTGTTCACGCTGTGGTTCGTACCCTGCGTTCAATGCCGCAAGAAAGCGACAAGCCCTGGGACCAAGCAACGACCGCCAGGGGGCCTGACCCTTAATGGTTACTCTGGGTTGCGGCTGATCGATCTTCTGCATCTTTCGAGATGGGCAACAACAAGTCTTCTAGAAAAAACGCCGAGAGCGCGGATCGCCCCGAGAGCCCGGCCTTTCTGTAAACAGCCCGCGCCTGCTCTCGAATTGTACGTTCGCTCGAAGAGCGCACACCAGCGATCTCTTTCAAACTCAACCCTTTGAGAAGCAAGAGTGCTACCTGGGCCTCTGCCGGTGCCAACCTCCACTCGGCAAATTGCCGGTCGATCGCCTGGGATAGCCCCTTTAGCAAAGTCTCGCTCTCTTTTCTCCATCGCTCGGCCGCGACCTTTGCGTCTCCTAAGTCGAGCGTAGCCTCGCGCCACTTGTGCCATAACAAGGCAATACCTGCAGCAGCTGCCACAAGTACGCCCAATTCGATAATTATGTGAGACGGACTGACACCCTCACGCAGGTCGATAAATAGATCAACGATTATCAGGAGCGAAATCAGGCCAAAAAGAAAACTGGCGAAAACAAGCTGCCGGGAATCATATGCGTCATTTGACATATGGATGATTCAACCACAGGAATACGTCATTAGGCCAATTGTAAATATGCCGGGTCAGGTCCAAATTGCCCATACAAGTTTTCAACTCGACACGCGGGCAATCGACATGAATAGACAATCGCAATTGGTCAAGGTCTGGGACCCTCTGGTCCGTATCTTCCACTGGGCGGTGGTGATAGCTTTCTTTACCGCATACCTGACTGAAGACGACTTCCTGACTCTGCACAGCTGGGCCGGGTATGTTGTACTTGCCGCCATCACGATTCGTCTCGTATGGGGCTTCATCGGGCCAGAGCATGCCAGGTTTGCGAGCTTTGTTCGTGGGCCACGTAATACGTTGCAGTACCTCAGGGACGTCGCAGCTGGTACGGCCCGGCGCACGCTCGGGCACAATCCGGCCGGTGCTGCGATGATTGTTGTGTTACTGGTCAGCTTGGCGATCACGACAATCTCTGGCGTAGTTGTACTGGGATATGAAGAGAATGCGGGACCGCTTGCCGGATACCTGGCGCCAACCGGATCCAGACCCGGCCTGGCATTACCTGATTATGAAGGCGATGAGCATGACGAGGATGACGACGATCGCGAACGTCATGCAGAACAGGGCGGACCGGAGATAGGAGAGCTGTGGGAGGAGATCCACGAGGTTTTCGCCAACCTGACCCTGTTGCTGATCGTGGTCCATATCACAGGCGTTCTGTATTCAAGCTACCTGCATCGTGAAAATCTTGTCCGCGCAATGTTCACAGGCAAGAAACCGGTTGACATAAAGGACGACTGAACAACTTCTGGCCAGGGCGGTCAGTCCTCTACGACCGCCACAGGCTGACCGTAGATTTCAGTCTGGACCTCGGCAAGTTTCTCCTCGGTCAGAGGCCAGTTCCACAAAAAGGGCATGGCCACGAACTTGAATAGCGCCGGTATCACAGAGTACAGGCACGCCAGCCAAAGCAGGGCACCGACGGTATTGGTCGAACTTTCGGGGTCCACGAGTTGGTTGGAATAATTGGGGTCAGAGTAGAAGAATAATTGGGGTCAGAGTAAAAACTACCAATAATTGGGGTCAGAGTCACTGCTGTCCCATAAACGCAAAAGAAGAAGGCTTAAATCCCCTGTTAGCTGATA
>JBBDIT010000076.1:0-45607 GCA_040880285.1 Pseudomonadales bacterium
ATCGACGGCATAACGAGGGCGTGAACCTGACAGCGCGCTTCGCGCGCCGCAGGTTACGCCCGGAGCGTTATGTGTACTAGGGGGCGCCGATGAGAATCCATCAGGTTACAGACCTGCATGTTCCGGATGATGCGCGCGACGATAGATTTTCGCACGTGCGTGAGAATGTCCTGCGACAATTTCACTTCGTCGATGCAGAGACGCCTGACCTTTTCGTGATATCTGGCGACTTAACAATGACGGATGGATCGGCCACTGGTTGTCAGTGGATACGCGACAACCTACCGAACGTGCCGGTGGTCGTCATCCCAGGTAACCATGACGATCCACTGTTGATCCAGCAAATCTTCGGAGCTTGGCCCTTGCAGAACGAACATGCCGAGTGCTCGGTGGTGTTTCTCGATACATCTTCCGATCGGCTGCCGCCTGACCAGATCGCAGCGTTGGAGAAGCTGAACTGTAAGCAACCGTGCTTGCTGTTTCTTCACCATCCGCCACATCTGATCGGTTCCGGTTTTATGTCGAAGAACCAGCCCTTACTTAATTGCATCGATGCGGCGAACGCGATTTCGGCGTCTAGAGTTGGGCATGTGTTTTGCGGCCACTATCACAATGCAGCGCATGTTTCGTGTGAGGGGTTCGAACTTTACCTTACCCCATCTCCGGCGTTTCAGATTGCCCTGAATTCGGAGTTGTTTATGATGGAGGAGTTTCAGCCTGCGGTGAGGACGATACACGTGGAGTCAGGTCGCGTTTCCGCTGAGCTTGCATATGTGTGAGATTCGTACACATAACATGTGTCTATGGACTCCTCCGTCAACATTTGATAAGCCCAACAGTTCCTCGGTGGCGCGCGGACTTTCAGTAAACACGCGGTACGTTGGACAAAGAGCCCCGGTTGCAAACGTCTGGGCGACCCCGTCTATACGACCTCTTATGTGAGACACCACGGTCTCGGGTCAAACTAGGTTCCGCGCCCGACCTGCCTAGGCGGCCCCACCCATCGTTGAAGCGAGCATGATGCTCGAACATGTTATCGGCCTCGGGTCGGGCCCGGAGTTCGGTTGACTAGTTGTCACGGGTGCACCGGTGTTGGTGGGTTAGGATTGATCATTGATCGTCTGTTCTGTCTCTGGTTTCTTGGTTTTGATTATCGTCGCTGGTACTGCTCCTCACGTGTCCACACACACCAGATGATGCGCGCCATTTTGTTGGCAAGGGCAACCGCTGCGGTGTTGTGGCAACTACGCGCTTTCAGCGCAAGCGCCTGGGCGGCCCCGCCCACCGTTGCAATTCAGTTCGATTTTCTTCACTGGTTCTCGCGGCAGCGAGCAGCGCGGAGCGGGCACCGTGGATCAGCATCGTTCGCAAATAGGGATCACCTTTCTTGGTGATCCCGCCCAGTCGACGCGTGTTACCTGAAGAAAATTCCCGGGGCGTGACGCCAAGCCAGGCACTGAACTGGCGGCCATGCATAAAGGTGTAGATGCTGGGTACAGATGCCGCCATCGCAGTAGCGATGATCAAACCGATGCCGGGTATCGTCATCAGCCGTTGCACCACCGGGTCGTGTTTACCGATCGCGGCGAGTTGCTGCTCAATATCCTTGAGACGTTGCTCGAGTTCTGCGATCTCCTCAACCACGGGAAGCAATGACTGTCGCAGGATCTCTGGTAGTAGCTCGGTCTGCTCTCCCAACAACGATGCGAACCGCGAGGTTGCCCTGGGCAGTGACAAACCGAATTCGGCGAGCAGACCGCGAACCAGATTGATCCGCTGTTTGCGCGTCTTGTCATACTGGCTGCGAATCCGATGCAGGCCCTGCAGTGCCTGTTGGTTCTCGTTTTTGACCGGGACGGGTTTGAGCTCCTGGTCCTGATTCGCTCGCAGCAACGCATCGGCGTCGGCCGAATCAGTCTTGTTGCGACGCACGTACGGGCGCACATAAGGGGCATGGATCAATCGTGGTTGATGGCCGTACGCCGTGGCCTTGCGCGCCCAGTGGTGTGCAGAGCCACAGGTCTCCATCACGAGGGTGGCCGGTTCATGATTGGCCAGAAAACGATCAAACTGTGATCTTGAGAGACGCTTTCGGGAAACGATGCGTCCCGTCTGGTTCGAAACCGAGACCTGGAACACAGACTTTGCGAGATCAACCCCAATGGTCGTAGTATTCATGTTATGGACTCCTTCATGCCGTTAAAGAGATGCTTGGCACATTGCGATGCCGTCCTGCACTGGCAGGAGGAGTCCATCTTATCGTTGAAGCAGACGAAGGAACCTGTCACTCCGTGTGCCTTCGCAAACGCTGCGCCAGAACCGCTTCGCAGCTTAACCTGGTGTTATGTTCCTTTCGCTAGTCGCGAGGTAGAATCGGACCATGGCTAGTATCGCTGAAATTGAAAAGGAATTGCTGCAACTCAGTCCGTCGGACCGAGCCAGGATAGCAGTGGCGGCATGGGAGAGCCTCGCTCGAGACCCAGCTTCTGCTGCCGACCCGACTTTGGACCCAGATGGGCTTGATCTGGCTCAGGCAAGAGATGCCGACCTGGAGTCGGGCACCAACGCACTCGGAATTGAGGAATTTCGCCGCCAAACGGGCGGAGAATGAAACTCGAGTTCCATCCGGACACTGTCGGAGACCTGAATGATGCCGTCGAGTTCTACGAACGTCAGCAAATTGGACTCGGGTCAGAACTTCGCGAGGAAATCTTCCGGACGATTGACCGAATCGTTGCTGATCCCCACTTCTTTCGTGCCGTTCGATCAGACATTCGACGATGCCTCGCGCACCGATTTCCTTTCTCCGTATTGTTTCGTGTCGTTGATCCCGACACGATCCGAGTGTTGGTAATACGGCACCATAGGCAGCGTCCAGAACTTGGAGAAGAACGCCGATGAACGCGGAACTTAGGTTCAAGTTTGAAGCTGACCAGGGAACCTGTCACTTCAATTGCTTGCGCAACCCGCGCACCAGAACGTCCAGGCAGTTAAACCGGGTGTTATGTGTATGAATCAGAACGGAGGAACAGATGAAGTCTATTACGACCTCGCTTATGTTTATTGGAGATCAGTCTAAAAAAGCCGAGGAAGCCATCAGGTTTTATACTTCTCTATTTCCCAATTCAAAGATCGCCGATATTCAGCGCTACCAAGCTGGAGAACACGAACCAGAAGGTTCCACCAGGATGGCTAGATTTTCGATCAATGGCACCGAGCTTATGGCGCAGCACTACGCAGCCTTCGGCTGCCGGAAGCTCGCAAGCTCGCGCCGGTGTCTGCGGTGTTGGGCATCGGTGACTCCAGGGTTGCATAGGCACCGGGCAGGGCAGCCAGCACCGGTTTCATACGAGTTCAATGGACAGGTTTCCGAGGAGGAAAAGGATGAGTAACTATAGCTATAGCGGAAGTTGTTTTTGTGGTGCCGTTCAGTTAGCCGTCAGCGCTGAGCCTGCGGCCATGGGCTTGATCGATGTCTACGTGGCGGTTATCCCCGAGTTCCCCTACCAACCCGGTGTTATAGGTCTGCACGCTTCGTATCGAGACGCCGATGAACACCGTGTATAAAGGAGCGTGCATGTGTCGTGCAGTCCGCTTTAGTTGGAGTGGTGCACCACGCTTTGTGAAGGAATGTGTATGCGAATCCTGTCGCAGGGCACATGGAGCTTCGGTTGTGGGCTGGGCAGGTGGCCCGTCTTCGCAATTCAAGCTCGAGAAAGGGGAGTCTTCTCTCAAGTGGTATCGCTCAAGCGCTGAATCGGAACGAGGTTTTTGTATTGAGTGTGGAACCAGAGTGCTATTCCGGTCTACCAAGTGGGAAGACGAGATTCACGTGGCGCTTGCGTGCTTGGAGCATCATGATTTAGTTTCAACAGGCATGAGCTTTGAACAAGATTTGCCGTCCTGGACAATCATGACAGCTAGAAAGCCGTAGCTTATGGACACGCGCATAATATGAAATTGAAGCTGCCCGGGCACAACCTGTCACTCCGTTTGCTTTCGAGGCAGGATCGGCGCTGGAGTGTCAAAGTGCGCTCCGGTTGCGCACAGTAGTGTTGATGGGTATGCGATGGGCGAATACGAATTTGCGCTATGGCGTCGTCTCGGTACTTTTGCACTGGTTGATGTTCTTGCTGATTGTCGGCGTCTACGCTTGTATTGAACTGCGTGAGCTCTATCCTCGGGGCAGCGATCCACGGGAGGCGTTAAAGCAGTGGCACTTTACGCTGGGGCTAACGGTGTTCGTCCTGGCGTGGTTTCGAATTGGCCTCTATCTCGGCCAGAAACGACCAGTAATCGTGCCACCCCCACCCGATTGGCAACAATCGCTCGCGCGCATCGTACAGGTCTTGCTATTAGTCGTGATGGTGGGGATGCCCATTGGTGGTTGGCTGGCGCTGAGTACAGGTGGTGAGGAAATTCCATTTTATGGTATGCATATGCCACCCCTGATGGGGAAGGATGAGGCATTGGCAGACCTGGTTGAAGATGTGCACGAAACAATCGGTAAATTGCTTTATTTCCTGATCGGGCTGCATGCTGCTGCAGCGTTGTTTCACCATTACTTTCAAGGCGACAACACACTGCGCCGTATGTTGCCGGGCCAGAGCCACGCTGATGACGCCAGCAGTTGAAGTGATTCGGGCCGCAGAGGTACCCCATACCATTCATGCCTATGAGCACAGCAGTGATGCCGCTTCATACGGAATGGAAGCGGTTGAAAAACTGGGTGTGCCTGAGTCGCGGGTGTTCAAGACTTTGGTTGCGAAACTCGACGGCAAGGATCTGGTTGTGGCTGTCCTGCCAGTTTCTGCGACGCTTCGTATGAAGTCTCTAGCCAGGGTTGCCGGCGGCAAAAGGGCTGAAATGGCACAGCCCGATGAAGTTGAAAGGGTTACGGGTTATGTGTTGGGTGGGGTCAGTCCACTCGGCCAGAGAAAGTTGTTACCAACATTCCTGGATGAGCGCGCAACTCACTACGAGACGATCTATGTCAGCGCAGGCAAGCGCGGGCTTGAGATCGAACTCGCGGCCAGTACGCTCCAAGGACTGACCGGAGCAAGTATCGCTGCGATCACAGCTTGATGCATGGGAGGATTCGATAAGCAGCGCCACTAAGTTTGGTGCACAAGCTTACAATAATGCATTCTCTAATCATTGATTAAAGGATCATGGTAGCCTTGAGATACGAGAGACCAGACGTCGGTTGAGCCGGCAATGAAATTCCCAGGTCGTGCCGAGGCAGGTGATGCCGGTCAGTTCGGTTCAAACCAGGGCAATGAGCGTTGAAAAACTTATGAGCGATAATTCCTATGAGCCGGAAAGTACTTTTATTTCCGACTTCCTGAAGCACGAACAGGCCGCAGGCATCATGCTGATCGGCGCATCGATCATCGCGATCCTGCTGGCGAACTCGGCGTTCGACCAATATTACCAGCTGTTGATTGACACTCGTGTCATGGTAGCAGTGGGTGCGTTTGAGATCGCAAAGCCATTGCTGCTATGGGTGAATGACGGTTTGATGGCGGTATTTTTCCTGTTGGTTGGCCTCGAGCTCAAGCGCGAGGTGGTTGATGGCGAGTTGTCGGAGGTTCGCAAAGTCATTCTACCGGCATTGGGTGGGATCGGCGGAATGGCAGTACCGGCAGCAATCTATGTATATCTCAATTTCGATGACCCGGTCGCGATTCAGGGCTGGGCGATTCCGGCCGCGACGGATATCGCGTTTGCACTGGGCATTCTGACGCTGCTCGGCTCCAGGGTGCCAGCCAGCCTCAAGATTTTTTTGACTTCCCTGGCCATCTTCGACGACATAGGTGCGATTGTCATTATTGCGTTGTTCTATACCAGTCACATATCCCTTGCAGCGCTCATTGTGGCAGCGATTTGTCTGTCGTTACTGTTCTATCTGAACCGGCGTGGTGTTCTCGAGACCAGCCCCTATATTGTGATCGGCGCCGTCATGTGGGCCGCGCTGCTGAAGTCGGGCGTGCACGCGACGCTGGCAGGCATTCTACTCGCGATGTTCATCCCTATCAGGTCGGCCAGGGCACCTGGTGTGTCGCCACTCAAGGATCTGGAACACAATCTTCATGCGGTGGTCGCGTTCTTCATCCTGCCGGTCTTTGCGTTCTGTAATGCCGGGATTAACTTTACCGGTATCGGTATTGAGGCCATTACGCATCCGGTGCCTTTCGGTATTGCGCTTGGACTTTTCTTTGGCAAGCAGCTGGGAGTGTTTGGCCTTTGTTGGCTTGGCGTCAAGGCAGGTTTGGCAAAGTTGCCAGAGGATATTTCGTGGCTTTCACTTTATGGGGTTGCGGTCTTATGCGGCGTCGGGTTCACGATGAGCCTGTTTATTTCATCGCTGGCGTTCCAGGAAACCGGTGTCAACACGATGGTGGATGAGCGCCTGGGTATTATCATCGGTTCAGTATTGTCTGGTGTGGTCGGCTTTTTGATTATCAAATTCAGCCTGCGCAAACAGAAGGAACCGGCACATGATTCTTGAAGTGGCCATCCTCGATGTCCGACCGACGCATGAGAACGCCTTTGAAACTGCCTTTGACGAAGCCCAGCACATTATTGCAAGCATGAAGGGCTATGTCTCACATGAACTTAGGCGCTGCATGGAAAATAGCAGCCGCTACTTGTTGTTGGTGAAGTGGGAGACGCTTGAAGATCACACGGCTGGATTTCGCGGCTCGCCTGAATATGAAGCCTGGCGTGCCCTGTTGCACCATTTTTATGATCCATTCCCGACCGTGGAGCATTATGAGGCGGTCTGTCCACCCAATTGAATTGCGGTAGTTGACTACTGCGAGATTTGCAAGAAAAGGAAACAGCAAAATGAGAGGTGTTTTGCCACTGGTTCTAATAGGGTTGGTTGTCGGCTGTCAGAATGATGGTCTCACCGGCGTTCCTGAGTTGCGGCCCGGCGTTCCGGCCGGATATCTCTCGCAAGCTGACATGCCGGACAGCCTGGCCATTTTACCGACAGCGCCGGCAGTGGGAAGCGCGACGGATTTGGCGGACCAGCTAATCAACAAGGAAATGTTTGCGAGCGAAGCCTCGAGGCCGGGTTCGAATCGCTGGCGGGTTGCCGCCGTTGATGTTGACCTCAGTTTTCCAGGCGCCGAAGAGAGATTTCAGTGTGCACTCGGTACATTGATCAGTGAAGAGGAAACCCCGATCTTGTATTTGTTGCTTCGGCGGTCAATGATCGATGCGGGGCTCGCGACCTACGCTGCCAAGAATCAGTATGCACGTACACGCCCATTTATGGTAACCGGGACTGCATCGTGCACGCCTGATACGGAGGCACGATTACGACAAGACGGTTCCTATCCGTCAGGCCATGCTTCACTTGGCTGGGCCTGGGCACTCATTTTGAGCGAAATTGATCCACTCAATGCCGACGCCATCTTGTTGCGTGGCTATGAGTTTGGCCAGAGTCGAGCCGTGTGTAATGTCCATTGGCAAAGTGATGTGAATGCCGGCCGTCTGATTGGTGCCGCAGCTGTAGCACTACTGCATAGAAACGAACAGTTTCAATCTGATCTTGCGACAGCCAGGCAAGAGCTCGAGACCGTTCGGGAAAAAGGGCTACCACCGGTTGCTGACTGCGAACTCGAGGCAGCGGTGTTTTAGTCTGTGACAGCCTGGGCTGCAGTCCTTGATTTATGGTCTGGCGTAACAAACGCCGGTACCACCGAGGCCACAATAGCCATCAGGCACCTTGGCGAGATATTGCTGGTGGTAATGCTCGGCATAGTAAAACTCGGGTGCTGACCGGATTTCGGTTGTGATTTCACCATAGCTGGATTCAGCCAGGCCGCGTTGAAAAACCGCTTCACTTTGCCGGGCAAGGGCGAGCTGCGCGTCCGTGCTCGTATAGATGCATGACCGATACTGGGTGCCGATATCGTTGCCCTGGCGCATGCCCTGAGTAGGGTCGTGGCTTTCCCAGAATAAGGCCACCAGCTCTTCGAAACTGACGATAGCCGGATCATAGACTACCAGTACCACCTCCGAGTGGCCGGTCTGGCCCGAGCAGACTTCTTCATAAGTCGGGTTAGGCGTCGCGCCACCGGCGTAACCGGCAGCGGTCACGTAAACGCCTTCTCGCTCCCAAAACCGCCTTTCGGCACCCCAGAAGCATCCCATGCCAAATAAGACCTGCTGCATTTGGTCAGGAAACGGTGGTTTCATCGCATTGCCGTTTACAAAATGTTGCTCTGGAACCGGCATGGTTTCACGACGGCCCGGTAGCGCGGTCTCCGCTGTGGGGATTTCAAGCTTTTTGGTGAATAGTCCCATGGTGAACTCCTGTGGGCGGTGAAACGATAGTATAAAGCTACAGTATAAAACTATCGCTAAGGCTGTTGTTATACTCAATGGCTAACGGGTTGGATGATCAGGGGAGTATGGATGACATTCGATTTTGACACGATAATTGATCGCCGGTTCACGGACAGCACCAAACATAACCGTTATAAAGATACGAATATCTTGCCCATGTGGGTCGCAGACATGGACTTCCGGTCCCCACCTGCGATTATTGAGGCGCTGGCTGATCGGGTCCAGCATGGCATCTACGGCTATACCCAAACCCCGGCGGAATTGGTTGAAGTTATCAGGGCGCGTCTTCTGCGGCTCTATGATTGGCAGATTCTGGCAGAGGATTTGGTATTTATGCCGGGCGTTGTACCAGGCCTTAATATCGCCTGCAGGGCCTTTACTGCCCCGAATGAGGCTGTGCTCACCACGACACCGATCTATCCACCTTTTGTGGCCGCACCAGAATATTGTGGTCGCGAACTGAAAAAAGTCGAGGCCATCCACGATGAGGGTAGATGGCACTTTCCGGTAGACGGCCTTGCCGCCGCCGCAAAGGGTAATGCGCGACTACTCTTACTCTGTAATCCATACAATCCCGTGGGTCGCGCGCTCGGACGCGAGGAGCTGGCGGAGGTGGTTGATCTCTGTCTTCGTGAGGATCTCATCATCTGTTCAGATGAAATCCATTGTGATCTTATGTTCGATGGTCGCAAACACGTTCCCACTGCAACTTTGGGTGGCGATGCGGCAGATATCACGGTGACTTTGCTTGCGCCCAGCAAGTCTTTTAATCTGGCGGGATTCGGTGGCTCGTTTGCGGTAATCCAGAATCCCGGTTTGCGGGAGAGGTTCAAGCACGAGATGCGGGGTATCGTTCCCAACCTCACGATCATGGCCTACGTCAGCATGCTGGCGGCTTACCGGGACAGCAATGACTGGCTGCAAGCGCTCATCGACTACTTGCAAGGAAACCGGGACTACTTGTATCAAGCACTCGATCATGTGCCCGGCATTAGCATGAACCATGTCGAGGCAACCTATCTTGCCTGGTTGGACGTGTCCGGGCTTGAATTGGACGATCCGCCAGCATTTTTTGAAGCAGCAGGGGTCGGTATGTCGGAAGGTTACCGCTATGGCGATCGCCGCTTTATGCGCCTTAACTTTGGTTGTTCAAGAAGCGTGGTTGCGGCTGCCGTCGACCGGATTGAGGCTGCCGTTTCCAGGTGAACCTGGCTATGTTTATCTTTTGTGTCAAGCGCTGGTAGACTTGGATCAGTTTTGAATTTTACTTCAGGAGAGCCGGATGGCGGAGTTTTGCAGTGTTGAGAGAGAAGGTCCATTGACGATTGTTACGATTCAGCGTCCGGAGGTGATGAATTCCTTACATCCACCGGCCAACGCAGAACTCGCAGAAGTGTTCGACGATTTTGCTGCGGACGAGGATCAATGGGTAGCGATTATTACGGGTTCTGGCGACCGTGCCTTTAGTGCCGGTAACGACCTTAAGTACCAGGCTTCTGGCGGAAAGATGAGCACACCTGCCTCCGGCTTTGCCGGTTTGACGTCGCGGTTTGATAATGTCAAGCCGGTTATTGCGGCAGTAAACGGCGTTGCCATGGGTGGTGGCTTTGAAATCGCTCTCGCCTGCGACCTGATCATTGCCTCAGAAAATGCTGTCTTTGCATTGCCTGAACCCCGGGTTGGGCTGGCGGCCCTGGCTGGCGGTATTCATCGCTTGCCACGCGAAATTGGCATGAAACAGGCCATGGGTATGCTCCTCACGGGTCGGCGAGTCAGTGCAGCTGAAGGTAAGGAGCTGGGCTTTGTCAATGACGTTGTGCCGCAGGGTGAAGCGCTCGCCAGTGCAAAAGCCTGGGCCGCGCAGATGCTCGAATGCGCACCTCTGTCGATTCGTGCCAGCAAGGAAGCCGCAATGAAAGGAATGGGCGCTGCCAGTCTGGAAGAGGCAATAAAGGGTCGGTACGATCAAATTCAGGCCATGTATGGTTCCGCCGACTTTGTCGAAGGACCGCTGGCGTTTGCAGAAAAGCGGGCGCCAAATTGGAAAGGCAAATAAGCCGGTTCACTGGTTTGACCACAAGCCAGTGAAGCAGTCTTTTCCCTCGATAAAAGTAAGGAGCCTGATGAAGGCGCTGATTGTCCTGTTCAGCATACTGGTTTCAAATGTCGTTTTTGCGAGCGCTGGGGAGGCTGTTGAGCCGCTGGGCGCTACCGCAACGATGTTGGGAGGGCTGGCGCTTGCGATTTTTGTCATCGCATATGGCTTTGTGATGGCGGAAGAATTCATTCATCTTCGCAAGTCGAAGCCTGTGATTCTGGCCGCCGGATTTATCTGGGTACTCGTCGCGATCCTGGCGAGTCGCTACGAAGGTGGAATCCACGGTCTTGAGATAAACTTACAACACAATCTCATTGAGTATGCGTCGCTATTTTTATTCTTGCTTGTGGCGATGACTTACATCAATGCGATGACGGAGCGCAATGTCTTTGAGGCGCTACGGGCCTGGTTAGTCAGTCGGTCGTTTGGTTATCGCAAGCTGTTCTGGATCACTGGCTTGATCGCGTTCTTTTTGTCTCCCATCGCCGATAACCTCACCACTGCCCTATTAATGGGCGCGGTGGTGCTGTCCGTGGGAGCCAGCAGTCCACGCTTCGTTGCCGTGGGTTGTATCAATATTGTCGTTGCGGCAAATGCCGGTGGTGCCTTCAGTCCGTTTGGTGATATCACGACGTTGATGGTATGGCAGAGTGGGCATGCCACTTTCTTCGAGTTTTTCGCATTGTTCCTGCCCGCTGTTGTAAATTTCCTGGTGCCGGCGACGATCATGAGTTTTGCGGTCCCGAATGAACATCCCGAGACTGAGACAGAAGTTGTACCGCTCAAGCGCGGCGCCTTTATTATCTGTGCCCTGTTTCTGTGTACTATTGCGACTGCTGTATCATTTGAGCAGTTTCTGCACCTGCCGCCATTTCTTGGCATGATGACCGGATTGTCTTACCTGTTCTTTTACTCCTATTACCTCAAGATGACAGCGCCCAACGATCATGAGGACTTCAGCCACTTCAATATTTTTAACAAGGTTGCGCAAGCGGAATGGGATACGCTGTTCTTCTTCTTTGGTGTGATTTTCTGTGTCGGTGGTCTTGGTTATATCGGTTATCTGGAGATTTTGTCTGTTGAACTCTACGGTGGATGGGGCGCTACAGCCGCAAATGTAACACTGGGTATAGTGTCTGCGATTATCGACAACATACCCGTCATGTTTGCGATCCTGACGATGGACCCTGATATGAACCATTACCAGTGGCTTCTTATCACACTTACAACCGGTGTCGGGGGCAGTCTGTTATCAATTGGCTCTGCCGCTGGAGTCGCGCTAATGGGGCAGGCGCGCGGAATCTATACGTTCTTTGGTCACTTGAAGTGGACCTGGGCTATCGCCCTTGGCTACGCCGCCAGTATTTATGTTCACTATCTGGTAAATAGCGGCGGCGCAATGGGATCCTAGCAACCGCGTCCGGGCTAACAGATACTGAGCAGCTTCTCGGTAAAGTTCTTGTTGGTGTCTCGTAAGCTCTGGCTTAACAGCGTCGCAATGCCCATCAGTACTCTGTTGGCAATCTCCGGCTCTTCTGCCAGCATCTTCTGGAAGTCCTCGCGCTTGAGAACAATCAGGCTGAGATTATCCTTGGCACGCACGGTTGCCGATCGTGGTGCCCCGTCAATCAATGACATTTCCCCGACGCTCCGGCCCGGACCGAGCTCGGCGATGGTGTGTTTTTTGGTGTCAAATTGTTTGATGACTTCGACCGTGCCATCGACGATGAAGAACATGTAACCACCGTGGGCGCCTTCCTTGAAGACATAGGCGCCATCCTCGTAGTCGTATTTGAACATATATTTTTCGATGGTCTTGTGATCTTCTTCTTCGAGAAAATTGAAGACTTCGAGTTGGGAGACCAAATTTCCAATTGACTGCGACATATGGGTTTCGTTTGTTGGAGGAGGTGAGTTACTGTTTCAAAATCAGTCATTGCAGTCAAGTATAAGCGGACTGATTACGATATATGGTGCTGTTTCGCCGGGTTTGTTTTTACCAGAACCCACATCGCTGTATGATGATTGCATACCTTTTATGAATGAGATGGCTGTCCAATGGCTACCCCCCTCAATATCGCTGTGCTGACCGTGTCGGACACCCGAACACCGGAATCTGATACATCCGGCCAGTTCCTGGCAGATGCGCTGGTTCAGGCTGGCCATACACTTGCGGGAAGAGAAATTGTGATCGACGACGTGTACCGGCTTCGAGCAACTGTGTCGCAGTGGATTGCTGATACGGGCATAGAAGTGGTACTTGTGACCGGTGGAACCGGCTTTACCCTTCGGGATTCCACGCCTGAAGCGCTGATGCCGCTGTTTGATCAAAATATTGATGGTTTTGGTGAACTTTTTCGCCAACTCTCCTATGACGAAATCGGGACGTCGACGATTCAATCGCGCGCCGTCGCTGGCATGGCGAACGGGACGTTAATCTTCTGTATGCCGGGTTCTACTGGTGCCTGCAAGACCGGGTGGAACCGAATTCTGCGGCAGCAGTTGGATAGTGATTTCAAGCCGTGTAACTTTGCTGAAATCCTGCGTAAAGGCAGTCATGGATGACGGCCATGTCACCACTTATCCCGGTTGACGAGGTCATCGCAACATTGCTGGCGGATGCTGTACCCAGCCGTGACGTCCAGGAGGTTTCCATATCGATATGTGTCGGTCACGTGCTGGCAGAGGACATGGTAGCGGGTATCAATGTTCCACCCGTTGCTAATAGTTCCATGGATGGTTATGCCTTCAACTGTGAAGATGCGGAGATTGCGATCGGTTCCATTTGCAGGATCAGTGATCGGATTGCAGCTGGGACTGTGGGCGCGCCGCTTACCAGGGGCACGGTTGCCAGGATATTCACCGGCGCGCCGGTACCCGAGGGAGCCAACGCGGTGGTTATGCAGGAGGATACCGAACCGGTTGATGATGACCATATCAAACTCATCAAGCTACCAGTTCAGGGCGAAAATGTTCGTGTCGCGGGCCAGGATATTGAAAGAGGTGCTTTGATACTGGCACGTGGCAGGCGAATCAAACCGCAGGATGCCGCGTTGATGGCCTCGGTGGGTGTTGCTGCAGTGCCCGTCATGCGACCGCTGCGGGTCGCTGTGATGTCGACCGGGGACGAACTTGTCGATCCGCCCGGACCACTTGCTCCGGGCCAAATATTCAATTCAAATCACTATGCCCTGATCGGACTTATCCGTAATCTTGGCATGGAAGTCGTTGATCTTGGCCTGGTTCCCGATGACCTGAACAGCACTGAAGTGGCACTGCGCCGCGGTGCCAGCCAGGCTGACTGTATTGTCAGCAGCGGTGGCGTTTCGGTAGGGGAAGAAGACCATGTTAAGGCCGCGCTCGAGAAACTGGGCGATCTTGCGCTTTGGCGAATTGCTATCAAACCCGGAAAACCACTTGCGTTTGGGCAAATCGAGGGTATCCCGTTCTTTGGCTTGCCGGGTAATCCAGTGTCAACGTTTGTGACGTTTACAATGATTGCCCGCCCGTATTTGCTGAAGATGCAAGGTTGTAGCGACCTACTGCCCAGGCCTATCTATGCCAACGCGGCTTTTGAATTGGAGCCGGGTGGCCGCAGGGAGTATGTGCGTGTCAGGCTGGAGACAACCCGGGACGGGGATTTAAATGCCACGGCTTATGGTAACCAGGGCTCGGGTGTAATGTCGTCAGTTGTATGGGCCGATGCATTGGCCGAAGTCGATATTGGCCAGTCAGTCAGGTATGGTGACCGGCTTAAAGTGTTCCTCATCGATCACTGACGGCTGGCCACAGAGAGGATTGTATCTATGGGTATCATGTTGTTGAGCATATTTGTTTCGATGATCGTCGGATGCCTCCTATGGATCGTGATCGGAGAAAAATTCCCGCCCAGCGAAGAAATCAAATTGCCGCCGCTTAATAATATCGTTATCTATACATTGCTGAGTGTTATCCCTGTGTATTTATTCATTTTCTTTGTGTTCGGCTAGTTGGCGTCTGTGCGACTGCCGGTCGATATCAATACTGTTAAAGGGTTTCTTGCGCCGGAAGAGGGCCTGGCACTGTTCGATCACTGTATGCAGGCATGTGCGATCGGGCCGTGTCTTGAGGTTGGAAGCTACTGTGGCAAGTCGACGGTTTATCTGGGCCAGGCCTGCAAGGAATCCGGCCGGACGTTATTTGCGCTCGACCACCACAGGGGCTCTGAAGAACATCAATTGGGGGAGGAATATCACGATCCGTCGCTCTTTGATGAAGCGGTCGGGCTGATGGATTCATTTAAAGAGTTCAGGAAGACGCTGCGAGCTGCCAATCTCGAAAACACAGTCGTGCCGATCGTCGCATCATCAGCTATTGCAGCAATGGATTGGCAGACACCCCTTGGCATGGTCTTCATCGATGGAGGGCATAGTCTGCAAGCGGCAGTAGCAGATTATGAATCATGGGCGCACCACATAAGGCCAGGCGGAATTCTTGCGATTCACGACATCTTTCCTGATCCAAAGGATGGCGGCCAGGCGCCGTATACCATCTATCAACGTGCGATCGCCTCGGGCCTATTCGAGGCGCTTGGCGTCGTTAGCACGCTGGGTGTCCTGCGACGCAAGCACAGTTGACTCTTCCAGAAACAGATGTGCGGCAGCGGTGCGATTGGAAAGTGCGTCGGCTGCCAGTAATATCGCGCCTGCCGTCCAGGTCGGCTTCTCCAGTGGCCACAGGGCCTTGTCCCGGTACACATAGCCAGTCCAGTAAGATCCGTCATCATCGCGGAACTGGTGCAGCCAGCTAAATAATTGGATCGCCCTGGGATATTCTCCAGCCGCCAGCAGTGACATCACGAGTTCGCATGACTCTGCAACTGTCACCCAGGGTTCGTCGTTGACGCAGCGACACCCTAATTCACCCACCACAAATTGTGACCATCTCGACTTCAAGTGTTTACGTGCTTTGGCGCCTTTAATGACACCGGTCAGGACCGGGTAGAACCAGTCCATGGCGAACCGGCTCTTGCTGTCCCAGGTACGGTCAAAACATTCGGGATGGTTTTGCAATGCGTGACCGAGCCGGGTGCGTGCCAGGGCCCAGTCGGAAGTTTTGATTTCAAGAGTGGTGGCAATGTTGAGCGCGCACTCAAGACTTTTGTAAATGCTGCTACAGCCGGTGACCAGGGAATCCTGGCGAATACCTTTGGTGGTATCTTCGCACCAGAAAATCTGTCCCTCGTTACCTTGCAAGCGAAGAACGAATGCCATTGCCTTTTCGATGACGGGCCACATGGTCTCCAGAAAGTCTGTATCAGCAGTAACCAGATAGTAGTGCCAGACACCGGTAGCAATATAGGCGACGTAGTTGCTCTCGGCACGCGTGTCATCTTCGACCTCACCGTCTTTATAAGCAGCAAGCCAGCTGCCATTCGGCAGTTGATTGTCCCTGAGCCAATAGTAAGCTTGCGCCGCCTCGTCGAGGCGATCGCCGATGGTGAGGCCCATGGCAGCCTCAATATGATCCCAGGGGTCCATGCATCCGCCTTCGTACCAGGGGATCGCACCGTCCTGTTGCTGGACACGGGCGATGTACTCCACCGTGTCCTGGAAATATTCTGTGGGGAAGAAACCCATCGATACGTATAACTTTGTCACTATGTTAAACCAACTGATGATTGTGTTGATGTAGTCTTGACGAAGTACATGACCACGCTTTTGCCCATGATTGGGTTGAGTAACTTATCGAGTCCCTGTGTCAACCAGGGCCGCTTCATCAGGTCCCATACCAGGAACCTGTGATATGCGCGTACGACTCTGGCGTCTTCGTCATCCTTGTTCGCCTTCCAGAACAGGCATTTTAGCCACCAGTAGGGCACGTGTAGCGAATGTGCCCAGTGACGCCGATAGTGGACAAAGCCAAGGCGCTTAATATCATCACACAGCATGGACGCGTTGAAGATGCGAACATGGCCACCTTCCACTTCATGATAGTCATCGCTCAGTTGCCAGCAAACCCACTCGGGGAAAAACCTGGGGACTGAAACGGCAAAGGTGCCGCCTGTTCGCAAGACCCTGCCTATCTCTCGAAGCACGGCCGCATAGTCAGGAATATGTTCCAGCACCTCGGAACAGATTACCTTGTCAAAGCTGTTGTCGGCAAACGGCAGGTGTTGTCCGTCTGAGATGGCCAGCAGCAGGTGCTTGTCGTTATTCTCAGGTTCGACGAATTCGCCAAATCGTTCCGCCGTGGTCTTGAGGTCTTTCATGGACAGGTCAACACCCACGGACTCGACCGCCCTGGCCATGTAGGCTGAAATGGCGTGCCGACCCTCTCCACAGCCGAGATCCAGGATGCGATCCCCGTCTGCCAATTGTAGATCCTCAAAATTGATGGTTTGCATCGACATCTATGGTGTTGCACCTGACCGCGCTATCGCCTTGTGGTCTTGTCCAATGATGTCCCGGTACAAACGCACCATATCCTTCGCCGCGACCTGCCAGCTGAATTTTTCGACAATACGCTTGCGCCCGGCTTGCGAAAGGCGTGCACGTTCTGTCGGATTTTCGAGCATTGACTTGATGCCATCTGCCAGCGCCTGGGCATCACGGACGGGCACCAGCAGGCCGGCGTCACCAACAACTTCCGGTAAGGCACCACCAGTAGTCGATATCACAGGTACGCCGCAGGACATGGCTTCACCAGCCGGAAATCCGAAGCCTTCATATAAGGAAGGCACAACCACTAGCGTGGACTCTGCATACAGGCGAACCACATCAAGGGTCGAGACTCCGGAGACGAAAGTTAGCCGGTCCCTGACATCAAGCCTGTCAATGAGCTTGTGGGTATCGCCGTCATCGTTGAGTTTGCCGAGTATGACGAGCCGTAGCCCGGGATAAGACACTTTCAGTGTTGCGATTGCCTCAATGAGGTATTTGAGCCCTTTGAGTGGCTGGTCTGCGCTAGCTGTCGCCATGATCTGGAATGGTTTTTTTTCAACTTCCGGTAGTGGTCGGAATATCTCGGTGTCAATACCATTGTAGACAACATTGACACGCCGGGGATCGAGGCCGAACGCAGTCATAATATCGTTTCTTGAACATTCGGATACTGTAACAATATGGTTGAGGCGTGAGGCTACTTTCTTTTGCATGCCGATAAATGAGTGCCAGCGTCTGATCAACAAGCGCAACTTCCAGGTTTGTGCGTTGGATAGCGCTAACGAAAGGTCGCTGGTAATGGGATGATGAATCGTTGTCAGTAGTGGAATTCCGGCTTCCTGCAGTGCCAGTGTGCCATAACAAAGCGATTGGTTGTCGTGCACTATGTCGTAGTTTGGCCGTTCTCGATGGAAGTACTGTTGCAGCCGCCGTCCAAAAGTGTAGGGTTCGGGAAAACCTCCGGTTAACATGCTGAAGTATTCGAACGTATCCGAGAAGGATAAAAGGTGCCGCGGCCGTAGTGCCGTCACGTGATTGGGCGCGGAAAACAGGTCAAGTGATGGCAATTTGATGAGATTGACAGCATCAATGAGATCCGGATAGGGCGGTCCTGAGATAACGTCAACGCTATGGCCGTCATCGACAAGTGCTTTACTGAGATAGTGCAGGTAGATGCCTTGTCCGCCACTGTATGGATTACTGCGGTAGCCGAGTAAGGCGATGCGCAGTGCAGATTCACCATTCGGCTTGACGGTATCGTCAAGGTTGTCGTGGGGAGCCTGGGCAGGAATCTTGCGCTCTAGCATAAAAAAGCACGTATTGTATGCTGTCGAAGTAGGGATGCCAAATTGCTGTATCGCAGCAGACCTCGCATCAGGTGGCTATTCGGTAGTGTCCTGCGCGGGGATATCCGAGGCGCGCCGACCACGTCTTCTTTTGTCATTGTTCGACAATTCCGAGATCTTGAAGACAGTCTTTGCTTCAACGCGCCGGTCTGCATCATTGCGTCTTTCTGGTCCGTAAGCCGGTGCATCGTGTTCCTCGGTAAATACGTTGGCATAGAGGTTGGCAACCCAGGCTTGCCCTTCCTGAGTTCGCCTCAGGAATCTCAGTCCTTCAGAAATAAAGGGATTTACGACTTCCCAGAAGAATTTGGGATAGCCGGCACGAAGGTCCGCGGCGGTGGTGTAGCCCATTTTTGCAGCCTGGCCGGTTTCTTTAAATTCTGCGAACAGGGCTGAGATTTTGCGAATGTATTGGGGGTCGGCCAATTGGCCGATCAGGTCCGCGGCGCGAATCAGCCCGGGGAAATCGGTGGCCTCCTGTGCATCTTCTTCACTCGGCACTGGAAAGCGAGTCCGTTCTATGTTGTACAAAATTGTGTCGTAATCGAGCCACTCGTCATTTTCGAAACGTTCGGATATGTAGATTTTGGCCCGATCAACATGATAGGGCGTCAAGAATGCATCTGTCGAGCCAGGCGGTGGTGAGATGGTTTCCATGTCCTGATTGATGGCGTAGCGGCCGTTTCGATCAGCCCGGCAAATGCCGCGGACATAGCCGATATCATGATTCAGCAGCGAGACGACAAAGTGTACCCACTCCTTGGCGGAGACGCTGCCTTCAATGAGAATCTTTCCCCGCAGGATCTCCATACCCACCATGGTAACCATGATGGTGTGATTGACATCGTGGTAGGGCGCATCACTGTTGGCGATGATTTCAAGGGCATTCCTGGCGTTCGCTACCAGCAGGTGGATGTCAGTCTCGTTGCCGCCATACATATTGTGATAGTGGTCCACCAGCTCATCGACAAAATGCTCGATGACGACAGACGATGGATTGAACATTCTTGTCTCCGACAATGCGATTGCGTCAGGTATTGTCTCGTGTAAGGGCGTCGAGTCAAGCCATATTTGTGCTCGACATGGTATATGGCCAATTTCAGGACATCCATGAACCGATCTTGCTAAAATGAACAATCTCGAACTTTGTGGTCTATATCGTGAACATTACTCATGCATGGCGAGTCCTATGATCGAACTCAGGCACTTGAAGACCCTGGTGGCACTGCGGGACACCGGGAGCCTGGTTGAGGCAGCGGACCGCCTGTACCTGACCCAATCCGCTCTGTCTCACCAGATCAAGGATCTTGAGGATCGGCTGGACTGTACTTTGTTTGTACGTAAGACCAGACCGCCCCGATTTACCAGTGCCGGCCGGCGCCTCTTGCAACTGGCGGATGACGTGGTGCCGATGTTCAAGGCAGCAGAACGGGACATTGGGCGCCTGGCAGGGGGTGAAGCGGGGCGCCTGCATATTTGCATTGAATGCCATAGTTGCTTCCAGTGGCTGATTCCCTGTATCGATCGCTATCGAGGCAATTGGCCTGAGGTGGAACTCGATCTTACCGGCGGCCATAATTTTGCGCCGTTACCGGCACTGGTGCGTGGTGATCTGGATCTGGTGATTACATCGGATCCGATTGATCTGGCCGGAGTCGAATATGTGCCGTTATTTCGCTACGAGGCAATGCTGGCAGTCAACAAACAACACCCTCTTGCCTCAAAGAGCATTATCGAGCCTGAGGACCTGGCGGACCAGATGCTGATTATCTATCCTGTTGACCACGATCGGCTCGATATCTTCACGCGGTTTCTGGAACCGGCAGATGTGGAGCCAGCGGCGATTCGAACGGCTGAGCTGACACCCATGATGGTGCAGTTGGTGGCCAGCGGTCGCGGTGTGACCTGTTTGCCTAACTGGGCGCTGACCGAATATCTGGAAAACGAGACCATTGTCGCGCGTAAACTCGGTGAGGACGGAGTTTGGGCGACGTTATATGCCGCGATTCGTGAAGACCAGCGTGACGCCCCATTCATGGAAGATTTTCTGGCCACTGCCAGCGACACCTGTTTTACGAACCTGACCGGGATTCGTCCGGCGAAGGACTAAAGCACCTGAGCACCCTGGCGGCTGCGGGCAAGTAGGCTGCCAACGAAAAAGCCCCGGGCTTTTGACACCCGGGGCTTCGTCAACGTAGGGGAGCAAGCTCCGAATCAAGTCTAAAAGACCTAGACCAACTCGGAGGCTCCCTCGATAGACTGACTATTGATGGGATCACCTCCTTTTACGCTCAGGGTGCCGATCGGCGTGCTAAGAGGTTCCCCCTGGATAGAACAACCAGCACGATCATCAATGATCCTGTCAAAAGACAAAAATGATTTTAATGGGTCGGCCTGGACACGTCAAAGAACTTGTGTCTGATCCATGAAATTTTCATTTTTCAAGATCTGACCCTGAGAT
The DNA here is from genome assembly GCA_040880285.1 of Pseudomonadales bacterium. Lineage (GTDB taxonomy): Bacteria > Pseudomonadota > Gammaproteobacteria > Pseudomonadales > Azotimanducaceae > JANQJA01. Next base: position 20,689 of record JBBDIT010000076.1, read on the forward strand.
TATGGCACCAGATACTGGCTGATCCATTCATCGCCTTCGAGCATAAATAATTGTCGATCATGGATGCGATCTTCACGATTCAGGTCGAGCATCTCAATTTTTGTTGCCACGAGTTCTACCCCGGCTACCTTGGTTGGCGCTGCAATGTCGTCCAGCTTAAATTCCTGTCGTAACCCGGTAATTTGATCGACGAGCTCTGCACGTGAATCGATCAATGAGCTCTGGTCGCCTCGATGTTCATAGTAAAGGTCCAGCAGTTTGCTGCCCTTGGGTCGTCTTAGCCAACTAGATTTGACAAACTCCTCATCAACGAATGCCAGGGTGCCGGAGATACGGTACTGTCGTTGCATGGTGGGATACCACAGGAGCAATTCGTAGTCGCCACCTTCGGTCAGTATCTTCCATTTGGGGCTCGATTGATTCATGAACACAAGGAAGTGGTTGGCGCGAATTTCTCGCAGCACCAATGTTCTCACAGATGCTTTGCCGTCCTTGTCTGAAAGTGCAAGGACACAAGTATCCGCGTTGGGATCATCGAGCTTTCTGGCGTCGGTCCTGTCGTTTTTGATCTGCGTGATGGGATGTCTACTGGTCACGTCTATGTACCGGGCCTGGAGCTAATCATTGTAGCTGGCCACGATTGTCCTGATCCAGCGTTCTTCATTGATGAAGCCGGCACCCCAGGAGTCCCATTTCTCTTCGAGTCCCGTATCAACAATCTGGTCAGCTGACTTACCGTCAGCGAGTGCCCGGTTCACCATACCCGTGGTCTCGATCAGCATATTATAGTAGCGAACGAGGTCTGACTTATCAGCGAGGGGGCCATGGCCGGGGATAATCGGGACGTCGTCAGGAATGAGTTCAAGCGCCAGCTTGATGTTGCCAAGCAGACCCTGGACACTGCCACCGGCTTGCAGGTCAACATAGGGGAAGCGGTCACGAAAGAAGTGATCGCCCATATGGACGACTTTGGAGCCCTGGAAAAAAACAATGGTATCACCATCAGTATGACCCTCCGGCATATGGATGAGGCGAACATCTTCACCGTTAAAATGGAGGCTGGCCTGATCGGAGTATGTAATTGCGGGCAGACCTTGCGCGGGGAAGTCGTCGGCATTGAGTAAACGAACCCGGACATTGTCATGTGCCACGATAATGCTGTCTTTTCCGAAATATGGGTTACCGCCCGTGTGATCACCGTGGTAGTGAGTGTTCAGTACATAGGCAGGTACATCGCTACCCAGCGCCGCGAGTGCTGCTTTGATTCTCGCGGCGAGTGGCGCGTACTGATTGTCCACCATCAGGATTCCATCTTCTCCCTTAAGGACACCAATATTGCCACCGGCGCCATATAGCACATAAACATTGCCGGATACGGGCTCGGTTTTGATTTCGACGTTGGTGAATTGGTCTTGCGCCGCCGCTGGCAATGAAAAGGCAGCTGACACCAGCAGTAAGTGGAATAATCTCATGTCCTCTCCTCGGATGATGAAAATCGCTTATTCGTTTGTATCCGGATCAAAATCATACACCCCGTAGAGAAATCCTTCAGGATCATTCTGGTTCATGGAAGACCAGAGTTCGGCAATTCTGGGGTCACTGACGACACCTGAGTTCTGTGCACCCTGGCTCGAAAGATACAGGAAGCCGACGATGACTCCCAGTTGCTGCTTGACGCTCTCGGCGATTCGCAGGAATGTTTCCTTGCGTGCATGGAGTTCCGATGCACGGATGGCTTCTGACTGAATGACGGCCTGTTCCGCAAATTTCTGTATTTCCACATACTGCATCTTGATGGCGGCGGTATTTTGGGCAAGTTCTTTTTGCTGCGAGAAGTAGGCGAGTACGAACCCGAGGAATACAAGCGGTGCAAATGCGCCCTCCAAAAATCCTCCAAGAATATCAATGTGTACGTTACCGATAGATTGCCAACCGACCTGCGCCGACACGTAAACCGCCGGCATGGCGATCCAGAACAGTGAGGTTACGATACCGAACCAGACTCGCCAGTCAGTGTTGCCACCGAAAGGCGTGAAGGGTTCTTCCTGAACGGCAGGCGTGCTGGTATCGGTTTGCTGGTGACTGTTCATTGTATGGCTGACTCCGACAACGCCTGTTCGCTCCAACTCATCAATTATCGCCCACCCAGAACGCATCGCGGTACGCTTTTCTCCCAATTAATCGGGTTACGGGAGCTCCGCTGCATCCGGCAGCTCTCCTGTCAACGAGGCCCTTTGGGATACTTCGATCCAGTTGTGATCAGGATCCTTGATAAAGCTGATTCTGGCTGTACTCCCGAGTGTGACAGGGGCGCGCCCTTCTGTGCCACCGAGTTCGATGATCCGCGCATGCTCCCGGTCCACATCCCATACCTGTACGGTAATGTAACGATATCCCTTGCCGCGCATGTCTGCTGCAGGGATATAATTCGTGTTCTCGGTCAGGAAAAAACGGGTCGTTGCCCAACGAAAGACGCCGGGAGCAACTTCATCGGCTTCCAGAATTCGTTGGTAGAAGTCCCTGGATCGTTGCAAGTCAGAAACTTCCATACGCATCCCGATATGGGTCACGCCTTCATATCCTGTGGGTACCAGAGTTACTTTATTACCGTCAGGGTCCATCAGGGGTCGAGGTGAGGACAGGTTGGGGCTTGCTATCAGCAACTCGCAATACCCGGTAGTACCACTGTCCGGTAACCGATCGCGAATACTGTTTAACTTGAATACCGATCCATTCAGGCTGTGTCGGTGTTGATGGGTCCCGCCGCCGACTTTGAGCAGTTCTTCGTACGGCAGGCCCACTTGTTCTTGCCAGAACCGGAGCATGGCCTCTGTGTTATTGGTCTGGAGACCGATATCAATGTAATCTTTGGCGAGTTTCATGTGATCTCCCGCGGGAATTCTTCCGATGCCAATTCCTGGCTATTGGCGATGAGGCTGGCGCGAACACCTGTTTCACTATAAATGACCAGACCTTCAATGAACTCGTGCCACTCATAGTCAGTCTGGACAGTGGATGTGAGTTTGAGGGTAATCGGTAGTTGATCGCTTCGTACATGCTCTCGAACAATGCCGTTGACTTTGAGGCGTGCCGCAGGGCTCGTGTCGAATTCGAGTGCAAGTCGTGCGCCGCGGTAGTTGATTTCGAGCCTTTGCATGGGTTCACGGATTGTGGGTAATGGCGGATTATAACGTGAGAACGGCGCTGGCGCGCCTACAGAACGCAGGCTACAGAACGCAGGCTACAGCACGGCGCTAACGCGCCTACAGAACGGGGCCGTTGGCCCCTACAGAACGCGGCTTCGCCGCTACAGAACGCAGGCTACAGCACGGCGCTGGCGCGCCTACCGGAAAGTCACAATGAACAGCAGCAAGCTCGCGATCAACTAGTTCAGGTTTTCCAATTGAGCAACCAGCTTATCCGCCTTCTGCTCAAGTTCCACAACCAATTCCTTGGACTTGTGAACGGACAGCGCAACCACACGATCCGGGCCCAACTGTTTCAGACCCTTCCTTATTTCAGCGGCGTTCGCTTTGATATCGTCGACTTGACTCATTAACTGACTCCTTCAAATAGCGGCGCAATAATACTGTATTTGGGCTCAACACCAAAGCACCACAACATCATCCGCGGCCTCCGATGTTGGCTATTAGTTTTATGCTGCCTTTTCTGTAGCCTGCGTTCTGTAGCCTGCGTTCTGTAGGCGCGTTAGCGCCGTGCTGTAGCCTGCGTTCTGTAGGCGCGCCAGCGCCGTTCTGTAGGGGCCAGCGGCCCCGTTCTGTAGGGGCCACAGGCCCCGTTCTGTAGCCTGTGGGTGATCGGCGATTGTCAGTTATGTTCCAGTTGGGTGAGAATTCCGGCCAGCGAGTCGATGAAGGCGAGTGGCTGATCGAGAAACACGTGATGGTGGGCGTCGGGGATGGCCGCGAGGAGTGTCGGGTCGATCAGTTGATTGAGCCGTTCGATGTTTTCCGGTGGAAAGAAGCGGCTCTGCTGGCCGTAGATAAAGCCGATGGGGCACGGGATTCGGGAGATCATGCTGACGGAGTCTGGCAGGTCTATCGCTTCATCTTCTGTCATTTTTGCAAACAGTGATTGGTCCAGTTTGAATCGGTATCCCTGTTCGGTGGCGAGCAATGAGTGCGCAGCGATATAGTCCAGTATGTAGTCGTTAGCGCAAGGTTGTGGTGGGCGTAACCTGAAGCGCTTCATGCCGTCGGCGAGGGTAGGGTAATAACGGATGGTATCGCGAGGGGGCCTGGGTGGCTCTCGACGTCCACGGTTTGCCGAGATGCCTGAGTCGACCAGGACAATGCCGGCAAGTTCGCTGCCATGGAGAAACCCTGTAATCCGGGTCATGCCACCGCCGAAGCTGTGTCCGACGACATAGCATTTGCTTTTTAACTGGTTACAGACTTCGAAGATTTCGCTTGCAAAGGTGACGGCGGAATAATGGTCACGATGTCCGCTATCACCAGCACCACTCATGTCCATTGCCATGACGTTGAAATTGTTCCGGAATGCCGGGGCGATGAAATCCCACCAGTGGCTATGTGCACCATTGCCGTGAACAAATAAAAGGCCCGGTGCATCAGGGCCAGGAGAAGGCCATTGATCAAAGTGGATGTTACATCCTTTGATGAGGATCGAGCGTGAAGACCTGGGTACTGCAATTGCGTGATTAAACCAATCGGGCGATGTCACCCATTACTCCTGATTCAAAATGACGTTAGTATACATGTTGTACAAGGCAGTAAGAGGGTTCAGCTGGCGATGAGCGAGAAGCAGCCCGGGAGTAATCCCTGGAACAACAAAACTGCAGTCGTCGCGATTATGTTTGCATTTATTGCCGGTCTAATCGGCGCACTTGCACTGCGTACATCGAACGATCATACACTCCAAACAAGCGATAGCGATGAACCGCTGGTCCAGGTCAGGTGGCGTGTACCCGTGGCATTCGGCACAAATCTGCCAGCGCTGGGTGATAATATCCTGCAGGTGTCGAAGCGCCTCGAGACAGCAACAGCAGGCAGGATCAGGCTTGAAGTTTTTGAACCCGGCACCTTGATTCCACCATTCAGCATCACCGAAGGTGTTCGCGACAACAAGATTCCCGCCGGTTATACCTGGGTCGGCTATGACCAGGGCAGGATACCGGCAACGCCGCTGGTGTCTGCTGTACCTTTTGGTATGGAGCCCTGGGAGTTTGCTGCCTGGTATTATGAGGACGAGGGTCAGGACCTGACGGAGGAACTCTATCGCCCGCATGGTGTTCACCCGATCCTCTGTGGTGTCGTTGGGCCAGAAACCGCCGGTTGGTTTCGTTTCCAGATTAATAGGGTTGAAGACTTTAAGGGTCTCAAGATTCGATTCGCCGGGCTTGGCGGTAAGGTTCTGCAGAAGCTGGGGGCTTCGGTCACGCTGATCCCCGGGGGAGAGATCTTCCAGGCGTTGGAGAAGGGCGCGATCGATGCTACCGAATTCTCGATGCCTGCAGTTGACCAGATGCTGGGATTCGACCGGGTTGCACCCTATAACTATTTTCCAGGCTGGCACCAGACGTTCACCGCCGCTCACCTGGTGGTCAATCTTGATGTGTGGGAACAATTATCTGAGCCGGATCAGGTGCTCATTGAAATGGCTTGTACAGCCGGTGTTATTCGCAACCTGTCCCGTGGCGAGGCAATTCAGGGTGCGGTGATTAGTGGGTTCCCGGCCAAGGGTGTTACACCGGTCAGGTTTTCGCACAAGATTCTAAAAGAGCTGCAAGCGATCACCGAGGAAGTTTTGGCCGAAGAAGCGGAGAAAGATGAATTCTTCCGCCGTATACATACTTCCCAGACTCGTTTTATGGAAGAGTATCGTCCCTGGAAGGATCATGCGTACCTGCCGAGGGACTTCTAACCCGGTGCTCGAGCTACCCCATAACAGGTTCTCGCGATGGGTGGATCGGCTGGTGATCCATATCGGCGAGTACGTATCCTGGGTCTGGCTATTGCTGCTCGGCATTATCGTGCTAAACGTGTTGATGCGATATCTGCTGTCAGAAGGGCGAATCGAGTTCGAGGAAATTCAATGGCACCTGTATTCGCTGGGGTTCCTGCTGGGGCTGTCGTATAGTTATACGCGTGACGCGCATGTCCGTGTTGATGTGATCCGGGAGCGCCTTTCTCCCCAGACGCAAGCCTGGATCGAACTCTACGGTACACTGTTTCTGCTGCTCCCGTTTATTATGCTGGTCGTTGTGGCATCCGTCCCGTTTATCGCCTACTCCTTTGCGACATCGGAGGTTTCACAGGCGCCCGGAGGCTTGCCGTTTCGTTGGCTGATCAAGAGCGTGTTATTGATCGGTTTCCTGGTACTGCTGCTGAGTGTGATTTCGCGTCTTAGCCGGGTCCTCTACTTCCTGTTTGCACGAGGGAGTAGCTGATGTCAGCAGGTGATGTGCTGTCACTCCTGATGTTTGCCGCATTCATTTTGCTGATATTTTCGGGCTTTCCAGTCGCGTGGGTTTTGGGTGGCCTGGCCGTCGTCTTTACTGCGATTGGCATAATCGCCCGTGTTGATTTTGACCTGCCGGTCTTTGTGAGTTGGGATTACAGCACGCTCGTGGTGGATCGTAGTTGGGATATTATGAATAACTGGGTCCTGGTCGCATTACCCATGTTTATTTTTATGGGACTGATGCTGGATCGCTCGGGTATTGCGCAACGACTGATGCACGACTTTGTGCGCCTGTTTGGCGGTGTGCGTGGAGGGCTCGCTGTCACGATTGCCTTGATTGGTATTTTGTTGGCGGCTTCGACAGGTATTATCGGCGCCTCAGTGGTTTTGTTAGCCTTGCTTGGTTTGCCGCAGATGTTGGATCATGGCTACAAGCCGGAGTTGGCAACTGGCACGATCTGTGCGGTGGGCACACTTGGGATTCTGGTGCCACCCAGTATTATGCTGGTGTTGATGGCAGATCGTCTGGCCATGCCGGTAGGAGATCTGTTTCTGGGTGCATTATTTCCCGGTCTGGTGCTAGGCGGGTTGTTTGTGGGCTACATACTGGTCTATGCCTACCTGAATCCTGATGCCGCCCCCGTACCTGACGACTATGAGCCGGTTGATGTCGCTCTGGTTGTCAGTGTATTGATTGCCGTTATGGCACCGGCGGGACTGATTGTTGCGGTTCTGGGTTCAATTTTTTTCGGTATTGCAACGCCGACCGAAGCGGCGGGTGTTGGTGCTTTCGGTGCGCTGTTACTGGCCCTGTTCAATCGGCAGCTGGATCTGGCGGTGCTGCGGGAAGTCTGTATAGAGACAACCCGGACAACAGCCTATATCTTTGCGATATTTCTTGGAGCCACTGCATACTCGTTAGTATTGCGCGGGCTCGGTGGGGATGAGTTGATCAAGGGACTGTTGATTGGATTACCGTTCGAACCGGTTGGAATTGTTATCGCGATCCTTTTTTTCACTTTTTTGCTGGGATTCTTCCTGGACTGGATCGAGATCACGTTGATTATCCTGCCACTGGTGAGTCCAGTGGTTGCCGAACTCGGTTTCGATTTGATCTGGTTCACGGTGTTGTTTGCAGTGTGTCTTCAGACCTCGTTCCTGACGCCACCCGTCGGTTTTGCGATCTTCTATTTGAAAGGGGTGACACCGGGTGACATTCCCGTCGGTACTATCTATCGCGGCGTCATTCCCTTTATTTTGTTGCAATTGCTCGGTCTGGCGCTGATTTTTGTATTCGAAGATCTCGTCTTATGGTTGCCCGACAAGGCCTACTAACCGAGCTGCACTGAAGTCTGCAGCTGGTGCGGCATAATGGCGCATGTGGTTTTTGCACGCCTCATATTAGTGCAGTGTCGCCAGCCCCACACCTGTCTAGTCCGCCGCAAGTGTCCGCGCCAGCCTTGTTTGAGAGAGATGGCATCAACTTTGCTTTTCCTTGCCCCGAGGACTAACCAAAAGAAATCGGAGGCATTGTGGACCAATCGTTAGAACTTCAGTATGCACTGGATACGTTTTACTTCCTGATTTGCGGGGCACTCGTCATGTGGATGGCGGCAGGCTTTGCAATGTTGGAGTCAGGCCTTGTTCGTTCAAAAAATACGGCAGAGATTCTTACCAAGAATGTCGGCCTGTTCGCCATCTCCTGCGTGATGTACCTGGTTTGCGGTTACATGCTCATGTATGGCGGTTCATTGTTCCTGTCCGGAATCGAACTCGATGGGGCAGCCTCTGCCGGGGAACTTACAGCAACGGTACTGGCGGAGTCGCGGTCAGCAGGATTCGATGGCGATTCTGTGTACGCTGACGCTTCGGATTTCTTCTTCCAGGTGGTATTCGTCGCGACGGCCATGTCGATTGTGTCGGGTGCCGTGGCAGAACGAATGAAACTGTGGGCATTTTTTGGCTTTGCTGTGGTCATGACAGGGTTTATCTATCCCATGGAAGGTTCATGGACCTGGGGCAGTTCTGCCGTATTTGGCCTGTACACTTTAGGTGACCTGGGCTTTTCGGACTTTGCAGGCTCCGGCATTGTTCATATGGCTGGTGCCGCGGCAGCCCTGTCCGGTGTACTCTTACTGGGCGCACGTAAAGGTAAGTATGGTAGCGACGGACAGGTGCACGCGATCCCGGGCGCAAACCTGCCGCTGGCCACGCTCGGTACTTTCATCCTGTGGATGGGCTGGTTTGGGTTCAATGGTGGCTCGGTATTGAAACTGGGTGACATCTCAAATGCCAATGCCGTTGCCATGGTATTCCTGAACACCAATACGGCCGCCGCCGGGGGTGCCATCGCGGCCCTGGTGGCATCTCGTATACTGTTTGGCCGTGCTGACCTGACCATGATGTTGAACGGTGCATTGGCAGGCCTGGTTGCGATTACCGCCGAACCTTCTACACCCACGGCGCTGCAGGCAACCATCTGGGGTGCGATTGGCGGTGTATTGGTGGTGTTTTCCATACTGGCATTGGATCGACTAAAGATCGACGATCCGGTGGGTGCCATTTCGGTGCACGGTACCTGCGGCCTGCTTGGGCTCCTGCTCGTACCCATCACTAACGATGCGTCCAGTTTTTCGGGACAGTTAATCGGTGCCCTGACCATCTTTGTTTGGGTATTCGTGGCAAGCGGAATCGTCTGGGCCATCCTCAAGTACACGATAGGTATTCGCGTCACGGAGGAAGAAGAGTACCAGGGTGTTGATGTCAGTGAGTGTGGTGTTGAGGCTTACCCGGAATTCGTCAGGACCTAGGTCGCCTGAAAAATTTCCCTCTGTACAGGCGCTCCATTGAGCGCCTTTTTTTATCGGACGCTGCCGGCGCTAGCTTGAGTCGCCGGCATTCGCATTGGGCCATGGCTCGATTGGTGCGTCGGGGATGTCGCTTGTAAGATCTTCTTCCCTGAACACCCGAAAACCCCTGGCCTGATAGTTGGATAGTGCCCGGGGATGGTCCAGCGTGCAGGTGTGCAGCCAGATTCGCTTGCCTCCCAGTTGCCTGGCAGCCCTGATGGCATCTTGTAACAGGGATTTGCCGAGTCCCTTGCCGATGTAGGCCGGCAGCAGGCCAAAAAAGCAGATCTCCACATCACCTGAGCAAGCTTTCTCCAATTCGAAGTAGCCGGCAGGATGGCCTTTGATTGTAGCCATCCAGAATTGGACATTGGGATCGTCGATCCGGGATTGCCATTGTCGGTAGGTCCAGGGGAGGCGCATGTACCAGGTCCAGGGCGCGCCCACCGTACTATATAAAAATCGCGCCAGTTCCGGCATGAGCGCTTCAAGATGATCTAACTGGTAGGGCCTGTCCACCGTCTCTGGCGGGATGAGAACCGGGTCTGCAATTTCCAGATGCCAGACGTGGATAGCTGTTTTCAAGGTGGAACGCTTCTGTGCTTGCTTGTGCCGCAAAGTCTAGCAGACTGGCGCCGACGAGTGTTTGGCTTCCCTAGTTTGCAATGATTATGCGGATGCGATTGGCGACCACCTGGGTGCGGTCGGCAATGTCTCCCAACAGATCAATCACCTTGTACAGGAACATGACGTCGATTGGATCCATCGAGTCTTCAATCTGGTAGAGCCTCTGGCGTACATGGTGCTCGGTTTGGTCCGACAACCGCTCGCCATCATCGATGCGGTCAACCCCGGCTTCAATTGCTTTGTTTCGGCTCTGGATAAAGCCGGTCCCGACCAGTGTATCGAGATTATGCATGGTATCGTTCAGGTCCCTGACCGGTGCAATGGCACGCTCAACACAAAGCTCGAAATCCGACTCCAGTCCTTCAGGGATTCGCATGCCGCGGCCACAGACCAGTCCGGCCACGTCCCGAACGCGGTTGGCGATTTTGTCCTGGGCCCGGATCAGTTCCAGCAGGTCGTTGCGAGATACTGCCATCAGAAGACCCGTCGGCAAATGTAGTCGGACTTCCTTTTTGATACTGTCTGCCTGCTGCTCAAGTTCGCAGATCTTCAGGTGATATTGATGCGCTGCATCATAATCTTTACGAAAGACTTCAGCGAAGAACGGTAACAAGGTCTGGGCAGTTTCGTGGCATACCGCCATGTGCTTCTTGATCGGGGAGATCAAGGATTCGCCGAACAGGCGCGAGAAAATATCGGCTCTTTGGTTCATATCAGTTGTTTCCAATGCGCTTACTATAGCAGGAAAGTGATGAATCCATTAAAAAAACTTTATAACACCTTCAAAACGTAGGCTTTTTTCGTTTTCCATGAGGAGCGTTGAGGTGACGGGCCAGGGTAGAGGCACGCACACGGCCGATAGAAGTCTGGCGGGCAGATCGCATGGGGTGGTTCTAATTCAGTTTGACCGCATGCGCTTCCAATAGATCCAGCGGAATAATCTCAAGTGCCTTGATGTGTGTGTTGCGCAGGAAAACTCTTGGCGCCATGCCGCTGGCGTGTGCTTCAAGCCAACGGCCCGCGCAAAGGCACCATCGATCACCTTCCTTGAGGCCCGGAAAATGGAATTCCGGGTGCGGTGTCGACAGGTCATTGCCAGCAAATCTCGAGTACTCGAGGAAAGCGCTGGTCACCTCAACACAGACCGTATGTGAGCCCACATCTTCACGGCAAGTGTTACAGCAACCATCTCTGAAAAAGCCCGTCAGCGGCTCGTTGCTACACGGCTCGATGGGCTCTCCGTAGAGGTTGATGGGTTCGGCTTTATCTATTGGTCCCATGGTGTCTCGCGGTTTTATCTGGTTAGTTACAGCAGGTTATGTAATCGGTTCAGGTTCCTGTGGCGTGCCGGGTCCAGATCCCTGTCGACAAGGGCTGGATGATCCGGGCCGTAACGATGTGCCCGGTAGATACTGACGGTAGGGTCACCGCGCTTATTGTTGTTGAGGAAGGGATTAATCCATTCCCAGACGACCTGGTGGCCACGATTGACCTCAAACAGTCGTCCGCTGGTGCCTTCGCAAACCAGGACATTGCCGGATTCCAGGCGTGATACACCGGAAATGTGGCCACTATAGAATTGCTGCAATGGCTGGCCATGATAATGCCAGGTAATCTCGCTGGTTGTCGGATCAACTTCGATGACGCGTGAGCCGGCATGGCCATTGTCGAAAATCTGGATATTGCCGTCTGGTGTAAAAGTTGGATTATGCTGTCCGTGGGTTTCGGTAAATTTCCAGCCAATGGTATCGGTCCTGGCATTGATGATAGCGACCCTGTTTGCGTTTCGCGCCGAGAATACGATGTCACCCGCTGCATTGACGTCAATTCCGTTCAGGTGAGTCCATTCCCAGCGGCGGGTTGTTGGATAGATCGGGTCCTTCACCGGATCAAGCAGTTGCCAGGTGTGAATACGCCTTACTTCCTTGCCGTTCTTGTCCACTTCAACCAGGTCATCTCCGAGAAGGCGGGGCAGGCGTTCACGAGGCATCCTGAATCCGCCCTTGACTTTTTTGTGCAGGTCTTCTGGAAGCTCAACCCATTCCGGCACCATCGTATTACCGTTTGCAAACCTGAAAAAATCATGATGTTGTGCGCGATTGGTATATTCCCAGACGATTTCTCCATTCCATGTCATTTCAACCAGGGTGGTGTGATAACCACCGAGCCGCGTGATGTGTTGCTCAAACGGCGGTGGCGCTTTGGTTGGTTCGTCTTTCGGAGGGTCAGGCAGATGGATGTCGGAACCGGTCATTAGAAGATTGCCGTTATCGAGCAATCGACCGTAACCCGGATGGATGTGGCTGAACTTCCAGCTGTGGACAATGCGACCTTGCAGGTCAATCAGGTAGGTATGGCTGTCGCCATGGGGCGTTAACAGCGTGTAACCCTTTGTAGACAGGCTGGCCTGATGATAGGTAAGCCCGGTTGGACGATTGACTGACCAGCCCATAATGGTGTCCTTAGTACTTTTGGTTCGAACTTGAAGTATGTCTCAAGGTACCAGAGGCGCCAACAGGGCACTATCGATCAGATCTTGTCAAAGTCGCCGTGCCTGCCCTTGCCACTGGCGAATCTTGCCGCACCCGCCCGGGTTTCTCCCGATTGTATGACTTCTCGCCCGAGTTGGGTTTCATGGGCGAGCGCATCATCAAGTGACATGGACCACTGCTGATAGGCGGACATCCGATCACTGCGCATACAAAGCTGTGGGAACCCACAGAGCGACCTCGCCAATTCGACAGCGCCGTCGAGTGCCTTTCCGGGTTCCGTCAGGCGATTGGCGAGACCTATGGATTTGGCTTCATCGCCGCTGACCCCCCGGCCCGTCAGGATGAGATCCATGGCGTGACTCTGGCCCAGCATCCTCGTTAGCCTGATCGTACCACCGTCAATCAGGGGGACCCCCCAGCGCCTGCAATAGACGCCGAATACGGCGTCACTTGCCGCGACCCTTAAATCGCACCAGATTGAAAGTTCCAGACCGCCCGCAACCGCATAGCCTTCGACCGCTGCAATGACCGGTTTATTCAAAAGCATACGAGTCGGCCCCATGGGACCATCGCCGTCCCGGTGAACCCGATTGCCCTTGCCGGTTGCGACCGCTTTCAGGTCGGCACCGGCGCAGAAGGTGCCGTTTGCACCGGTTAGAATGGCGACTTTTTGGGTTTCATCCGCGTCAAATGTACGAAATGCATCGGCAAGCAGGGCCGCGGTGGGGCCGTCAACGGCGTTGCGGGCCCCGGGTCGGTTGATCGTGATGATGGTGATGGCGTCATCTTTTGTAACCCGTACAGTTGGCATGGCTGGTACCTCGCTTGTCGTTGCGTAGTGGTTGCGTTGTGATTCAGCTGAATCCGGAATTCGGCTCCGAACGTATGATAATGGTGTTATTGACAGGTTACATGAATGGCGTCCATCGATAATTCAGCCAGGGGAAGTCGCTTGAACCGGAGTTTGTTCATTTTCCGTCGTGATCTCAGAGTACACGACAATACGGGCTTGATGGCGGCCTCGCGGGCAGCCAGGGAAGTCGTTCCCTGTTTTATCCTGGACGATACAATATTGAACCGGTTTGAGGGCCACGGGTATCGCAAGGCCTTTGTGTTTGACTCATTGCGGGACCTGGCGAGACAGGTGAAGGACCAGGGTGGCGTGCTCAACATTGTGCATGAACGCCCCGAAGTTGCGGTTGAGCGAATGATTGTCAAGGCCGGGATTGACTCGGTGTTTGTTAATCGCGATTACACGCCTTTCAGTGCCAGGCGTGATAGGACGATTGAAGCCTTGTGCAAGCGTCTCGGCATATCCTTCCATAGACTTCCTGACACCCTTTTGAATGAACCGGAAGCGGTCAGGAAGGCGGACGGTTCGCCTTATCTTGTATTTACTCCTTATTTCAGGTCAGCGAACCAGCGAGCCGTTCCGGCGCCGGATTCGGCAATCCCCGCTAATTTCTGCAAGCAGGGATTCATTCATGATGAGGTGCCTGAGTGTGAAATAACCTCACCCGTTGCTGCAGGCCGCACAGGCGCGCAGGGAATTCTCAAACTCATCAGTAGCCTTAAGGATTATGCCCATACGCGTGACTATCCAGCGTTGGAGGGTACCAGTAGATTATCCTGTCATCTGCGTTTCGGGACTGTTTCGCCCAGGGAAGTATGGCACGCCACTGCCAATGCGTTAGGCAGTAACCACCCAATGTTGCGCCAGCTTTACTGGCGGGATTTCTTTACGCAGATCGCATTCCATTACCCACACGTATTTGGCCATGCCTTCAGGCGCCAATATGACAGACTGACCTGGAACAAGGATGACGACTTGTTGCAGGCCTGGTGCGAGGGTCGTACAGGATTCCCGCTCGTCGATGCAGGTATGCGGGAACTGGTTGCGACCGGCTATATGCACAACCGGGTTCGTATGGTTGCGGCATCCTTCCTGGTAAAAAACCTGCATATCGACTGGCGCATCGGCGAGGCTTTCTTTGCCCGACATCTCATTGACTATGATCCGGCAGTCAATAATGGCAACTGGCAGTGGGTGGCATCCACCGGTTGCGACGCACAGCCTTATTTCCGTGTCTTTAACCCGTTCCGGCAACAGCTGAAATTTGATCCTGATGCCTTGTATATCAAGCGGTGGGTATCGGAGCTCGCCCGGTGGTCCGAAAGGGACATCCATGGCCTGGATAGGCGCCCGGAGGGTTACTTTCCACCCATCGTCGACCTCAAGGCCAGTGCCGAGGAGATCAAGGCGCGGTTCAAATCGTTAGGCTAGCCTGAAAGCCGGTGAAAGTATGTCGACACGGAGGCGTTGATCCACTAATTTAGATCGATGTCGGCAAAATCCCTTCCTACTATCGTGCGTACCGTTGAACTCTTCAGGGAGCGTGAATCTGGCATTTGCCACAGCATTCGGGTGCCTTTCGGAGAACTTGTCGGCTATACCAATAAGGCGCCTTACAAGGATGAAGCGCCGAACGAAGACAATCTCGCAGTGTTTGAGGTGGATCAGGAAAATTGCTTACTTGTGGTTGCCGATGGCGTCGGTGGTAGTCCAGCCGGTGCTGCCGCATCCCAGCTTGTGATCGATAAACTGGCCACTTACCTGGCCGATCCACCTTTGCCAGTTGCCATCCCTGCCCTGGTTATCACGGCGCTTGAGGACGCACACGAAGAAATCCGTGCAAGAGGCAGTGGCTCGGCGTCGACGGTGGCGCTTGCGCACGTGGGCATGGACATGTTCCGGCCGGCACATGCGGGTGACTCTGTCGTTATGGCGTGTGGACAGCGAGGGAAGCTGAAATTTGAAACCATTGCACACTCGCCTGTGGGCTATGCACTTGAGTCGGGCATTTTGTCGGAGGATGAAGCCTTCACGCACGAGGACCGTCACGTGGTATCCAACATCGTTGGTGGCCAGGACATTCATATTACGTTGGGTGGCAGTGTTAACTTGTCAAAGTGGGACACGTTGTTGCTTGCGACCGATGGTGTCACTGACAACCTGCGGCAATCAGAAATTATTGATACGATCCGACGTGGACCTTTGCTCAAGTGCGGTGAGACACTGGCACAGATGGTAGTAGACCGAATGGAAACGAATACAGGAGGCAAGCCGGATGACGTGACCTTTATTTTGTTCAGGCGTACCAGGCAAAAATGAAGATCGATAAGTTTGCTCTCCCTCCGGGTCGGTTGCTTACCAACAAGTATCGTGTACTCGAACAACTTGGTGAAGGTTATGAAGGGGAGGTTTACAAGATCGAAGAACTGAGTACCGGTATTACCCGGGCGGCAAAGCTGTTTTATCCGCATCGAAATATCAAGGGCCGCGCCATCCGAATGCTGGCGCAGAAGTTACACAAGCTGCGGACTTGTCCTATTCTGATCCAGTACCATAATCAGGAGACCATTACCTTTCGTCGAACGCCGATCTCGGTCATGATCTCTGAATATATCGAGGGCGAACCACTGGCAGATTTTCTCGCGCGCCAGCCGGGTAAGTATTTGCTACCTTTCCAGGCGTGTCACTTGCTGTACGCGCTGGTTGACGGCGTCAAGGATATCCACCAGCATCGCGAGTATCACGGTGATTTGCACACAAGCAACATAATCGTGCACCGCTTTGGCCTGGGTTTTTCGCTGAAACTGATCGATTTCTATCATTGGGATACGCCCAGGCAAGAGAACATCAAGGAAGACATCGTCGATTGCGTCAAGGTTTTCTACGACTCACTGGGGGGGCCAAAACGCTACGCGAAACAACCCGATGCGGTGAAGTATATTTGTTGTGGTTTAAAGCGTGGGCTTATTTTAAAGAAGTTTCCAACCGCCATAAGCTTGAGAGATCACTTGCTGTCGATGCGCTGGGACTGACAAGAATAAGTATTTGTAGAGGCTGGCACGGTGTCAGGCACGGCGGTGACGAAATATTCGACCGATTATGAGCCGCAGCGTATCCGATAGCAGAATACCGAATACCAGAAGGCCGCCCGCGCAAAAGGCCGAGTCTGTATTGAGTGTTATTGTGTAGGTATAGTTTGAAATAGTCTCGTCGAAAATTTCACGGTCGGCATTGATGGACACCTCAATGATTCGTCCAGCCAGCGACGTGTTGAGCCCTGCCATTGCTGCTTCGAATTGGATGAGGCGATTGTACATATCAGCGATGACTATCGCCTCGCTGGAAAATGTTGCCTCCGGGCTTTGTCGGTGTTTTTCAATCAGTGCAGCCAGAGAGCCTCCGTGGTACTGATCGGCGATCTGCTGGAATCCCTGGAGGTTGTTTGCTACTTCAAAGAAGTGAGCGCTTAGTCGTTGTTCATACTGATCGATGAAGCCCGTGACCTGCAAGCCGGCAACCACAAGTGCGGATGCCAGCAGGATTGTAAAATAGCGATATAGCACGGTAATACCTCCCTAGATTCCGGTCTCTTGCGTGGCGCGTTGCAACTTGCTAATGCTCCATGGCGTTGCCGGCTGTGGGGCCGTGCCACCGATAACCGTGGTACCCTGGCCGGCGGTTGTTATTTCAGTTCGGCCGTGGCGGTTATCGACAATGAAGCCGCGCCCTTCCAGCAAGGCGACATCGAGCGTGTTGTCCGCGAATATGAACCCTCCCCATACATCTGCCCCGAGGACATTGATCAGGGCTACGGGTGTCTGGATTTCATACCGGGTTCGCCAGGCGTTAACCCCAAACCGGGTTGATGTGCGCAGGGAGCCAGAAGTCAATGTAATGCGTGCGTTGGGGCTGCCTGCATCCGGCGTATAGTCGTAGAGACGAAAGACAATGTGAGAAGCAGGACCGATTTCGATTCGTGAGTCGTCGATCATTTCAATAGCCGCTTTTGATGTGAGATCGGTTTGGACGATGTCACTTTTGAATATGCGGGACTGGTTATCAAGAATATAGGTTCGATTGTTCCGGACAACTGAAGGAGATCCCGATGCTGCTATGACTATACCGATTGCGCCGGGTTCAATTTCTTCATCCGTGAACGAGCAGCCTGACATGGCCCAAACCAATGAGAGGAAGAGTGTGACGCTATGACTATTTCTTTTGAACCTCATGCAGGTTTTCCAGGTCGACATAGTGTTTCGCGCCATTCACGCGAAACATTCTGCGATTGATGCGGGGGTAGTCACAGATATCGATCGCATTTCGATTTCCGCCCATCAAATAGACCAGGTCTTCGTCAAAAGGATTGTGCAGCGAGTGTGGCAACGAGTGTTTCGTAAATGCCATAAAGTCGCCTGGCCCGACTTCTTGCCGGTCATCCCCAATCTCTGCAATTCCCTTACCTGAGAGAATGTACAGGAATTCTTCGTCAACATGATGGAAGTGATAGCGGGTCGATTCATTGCCCGATTCCAGGCGTACCAGATGGATACCGAGGTCAGTTAGCCCCAGCAGGTCACCAATGGATCGGGTATAGCGGATGGCGTTGTCGTTGAATTGGTGCACGCTTACGACTTCGGTCAGCCTCGCTATGTCTCTGGCCTTGATCAAGGGATAAGGTTTTTCGGTCATCGCCGACGCCCTCCTGCCGGTCTCTGCGGTGCACGATCCCTGGCGAGCGCTGCCCGAACCGGCTTTGGCGGTGTTTCCAGCAGTTCTGCAGGTGGTGCCTGACAGTCGAGTGGCTCACCGAGGAGTGCCTCAATACCCGGTAGCATAAACGAGTCATCTTCACAGGCAAGTGAGATAGAAATACCGGTGGCACCGGCCCGACCGGTGCGACCGATTCTGTGGATATAGTCCTCCGGGTCCTCTGGCAAGTTGTAGTTGACCACATGGCTGATGTTATCCACGTGGATACCGCGGCCCGCGACGTCGGTTGCGACCAGGATTTTCAGTTCACCGGACTTGAACTTGTCGAGTGTCGATATTCGCTTTTTTTGTGGTACCTCACCAGTCAGGAGTCCGCAATCTATTCCGTTTCGATACAAGCGATCGGCCAGGCTCCTTGTTTCGTCGCGTCGGTTTACGAAGATAAGAATGCGATCAACCTCGGCGCTCTTGATGAGGTTGTAAAGGACGGCATACTTCTGATCGCTGCTGGTCAGGTATACCCGCTGGTCTACCGAGTCCACTGCGATCTGGTCGGGATCTATGTCGATCCGGACCGGATCTTTGGTCCATTGTGCGGAGAGTCGCCTGATATCTTCGCTGAACGTGGCACTAAACAACTGTGTTTGACGATTTTCTTTTTTTGGTGTTCGACGAATTATTTCCTTAACGTCGGGAATAAAGCCCATGCTGAGCATCCGGTCTGCCTCGTCGATGATTAGCATTTCGACCTGGGACAGATCCACAATACGTGAGCGGCAAAAGTCGAGCAGGCGCCCGGGTGTGGCGATGACAATATCGACGTTCTTGCGGAGCTGCTGCTTTTGCTTTTCGTAGTCGATGCCACCCACCAATGAAGCCACGATCAAATCCGTATGTCCGGCCAG
Source organism: Pseudomonadales bacterium (assembly GCA_040880285.1). Taxonomy (GTDB): domain Bacteria; phylum Pseudomonadota; class Gammaproteobacteria; order Pseudomonadales; family Azotimanducaceae; genus JANQJA01. Next base: position 39,569 of record JBBDIT010000076.1, read on the forward strand.
TTGTTCGGCATCCTTGGCAATCTGTAGGGCTAGTTCACGGGTGGGTGCAATGGCCAGGGCAAATGGGGTTCCCGGCGGGCGTCGCTCGTGTTCGGGGTTCTCCAGTTGAAAAGCAATAGTGGAAATCAGGAAAGCGGCCGTCTTGCCGGTTCCGGTCTGGGCCTGGGCGATCACATCACGACCATCGAGCGCATGTGGCAGGACCTCTTTTTGGACCGGCGTACAGTTAAGGAATCCGAGTTCAAGAATCGCTCGATTCAATTCATCCGGCAAGTGCAGTTCTGCAAAGTCTGGTGGCAGCCTATCCTCAGGTACAACTTTATTTTTTACCTGCAGCGCGGTTGCTTTATCGCGCTGTAGCTCAGGTGGCAGTCTGGCCGCATCGTCAGGTTTGTTTTGGGTTTCATCGTCAGGCGATGAGAAGAGACGTTTAAAAAAATTCATGATCTGGTAGCAGTACGACGCATCATCGGCTCAATAGTTTGTTAACCGATGCCAGTTGGATGCAGACCACAAATACCTCCAGTGCTTGTCTTAGTTGATCTAATGAAGGGAAAGTCGGTGCAATCCTGATATTACGGTCTAGAGGATCCATGCCGTAAGGGAAGGTCGCACCGGCAGGTGTGAGCTTAACGCCTGCCTCGTCGGCAAGTCGAACAACTTCGCTTGCAAGGCCGGGCAGGGTGTCAAGCGAGATAAAGTAGCCTCCCCTGGGCGTCGTCCACTCAGCGATGCCTGTGCCGCCTAGCGCACTTTCCAGTTTCGCAAGCACGAGATCGAACTTGGGTCTGATGATTGCCTGGTGTTTTGCCATATGTGCCGCCAATGCCTCGGAGTCCTTGAGGAATCGAACGTGACGCAATTGGTTGACCTTGTCAAAGCCAATGATGGAGCCAGACAGGAATTGCTCGAAGATTGCCAGATTCTGTACAGACGCACCCAGAAAGGCGATCCCCGCTCCGGCAAAGGTGATTTTGGATGTAGAGGCAAGCATGACAACGCTGTCCTGGGTGCTTTGCTTGCGCGCGAGCGCCATCAGGTTCGACAACTCATCAGGCTCATCAGCAAGATGATGTACCGCATAGGCGTTGTCCCACATGATGCGGAAGTTGTCTCCGGCGATGATTGGCAGTTTCGAAAGGCGTGAGACGGTTTCATCGCTGTAGGTGTAGCCGGTCGGGTTGGAGTATCTGGGAACGCACCATATGCCTTTGATAAGCGGGTCGCTGCTGACCAGTGACTCGACCTCGGCCATGTCAGGCCCAGCTTCAGTCATGGCGACAGTGATCATCTCGATATTGAATTGCTCACAAATAGTGTAATGACGATCATAACCGGGTACAGGACACAGGAATTTAACCCGTCCGTTTGCTGCTTTTGCCTCCCTGTGCCAGCTGTTGCCCGCGTGGTTTTGCATGAGGTCAATATACTGGTACATCAGGGTGAGGCTGCTGTTACCCCCCACAAGCACCTCATCAGGAGCTAACCCAAGTATGTCTGCACCCAGTGCCCGTGCTTCTGGAATACCGAGAATGCCGCCGTAATTCCGAACATCAGTGCCGTCTTGCAGCAGGTAAAATCCTTCGAGAATACCGTCGAGGGCATTTGAAAGGTCCAGTTGCTCCTTCGATGGTTTGCCCCGCGTCAGGTCCAGTTTGAGTCCGGCGGCCTTGAATTGATCATAGTGGCTGGAAATGCTCTCGTGGAGTGATTGCAGTTCGGCTGTCGAAAGGTCTGCATACTTCATCATTGCATCGCTCATTTCGTCGAAATGCCGGTGAATTCAGGGATACCCAGCATCAAATTCAGATTCTGGACCGCTGCGCCGGCAGCACCTTTGCCAAGGTTGTCGAGACGCGCGATAAGCAGTATTTGCGCTTTGGTCCCGAACACAAAAAGGTCCACCTGATTGGTATCGTTATTCGCCTGGGGTTCAAGTTGTCCCTGTTCCAGTGCTGACTCGTCGTTGGCTTCATGGACCCTGATACATTCCTCGTCCGCATAGGCCTCGGCCAACAATGTGCTGACTTCGGCAGGGGTTACTTTTTTGCGGAGCCAGGTCTCTGACAGAGGTGTGCTAACGAGCATGCCCTGCGGGAAGTGACCCACTGATGGCAAGAACATGGGTGCAATGGAGAGCCCCGCATAGTACTTCATTTCGGGCACGTGTTTGTGATTCATTGGCAGCGCATAGGGTCTGGAATACCAGAGCGAATCCGGATGTGACTTTGCTCTTGCTTCATAGCGTTCGATCATGCCGCGGCCACCGCCTGTATACCCGGACACTGCGCTGATCGTGAGCGCCGTGTCAGGATTGAGTATGCCGCTTGCAACCAGGGGACGTATCGCCAGTAAGAAGCCAGTGGGGTAACAGCCCGGGTTGGAAACCTTGTTGGCAGAGATAATCGCGTCACGCTGACGTGCCCCGGTTCCGGTTTTGAGCTCGGGCAAACCATAAATCCATTCCCGGTCCACGCGGTGGGCGGTGCTGGCATCCAGCATCCGCGCCTTGCTGTTGGCGGCCAGTTTGACAGTCCTTTTTGCTGGCTCGTCCGGCAGGCAAAGGATGACCAGGTCCGCCTCATTCACGAGGTCATACTTTACGCGTTCATCTTTACGGTCAGGCGCCGCGATCTCGAGAATTTCAAGGTCATCACGACCTTCAAGATACTGGTGGATCTTGATGCCGGTGGTGCCTGCCTGTCCGTCGATAAATATCTTGTGCATCTTTTTGTGTCGTCAATCATTTGGCTGGCTAACGCAGTTGTCGGAAAAATTCCCGGAGGTCTTGTGCCAGCAGTTCAGGCTGTTCCAGCGCTGCAAAATGTCCTCCCGCGGACATGCGGGTCCAATGCTGGATATTGTAGAGCTCCTCGGCCCAGGCGCGTGGCGGCTGGTAGAGTTCGCCAGGAAACATCGCGCAACCCGTGGGCGTCGCGATTCTACCACGTTCGAACAAATTGTTATCAGCATGAGCGGACTCGTAATAAAGGCGCATGGACGAGGTTATGCAGGCATTCACCCAATACACCATGATGTTCGTGAGTAAGTCGTCCTTGCTGATACTGGATTCGATGTTGCCACCGCAGTCCGTCCAGGCGGCAAGGCCGGCCGGTGAATCATTGAGTCCGTAGCCCAGCGTCTGCGGCCTTGTGCCCTGGATTGCCTGGTATCCGGCGCCCTCAGCCAGGGCGGCCGTCCAACTGCTGATGGGCGAACCCCAATCCCCTCCCTGGGCGCCAAATCGGGAATAACCCAGTCGTTGCATGAGTTCGAGATGGCCTTGTGCAACCTGCTTCTGGTCAAAGCCGGGTTCGGTGGGGGGCTCGGAAAAACCGTACCCGGGGATCGATGGGCAGATCAGATGAAATGCATCTTCCGCGTTGCCTCCAAACATCTGGGGCTCGGTCAGCATCGGGGTGATTTTGGAGAACTCGGTAACGGAACCGGGCCATCCGTGCGTCATGATCAGCGGCATGGCATGATCGTTAGATGACCGCTGGTGAACGAAATGAAGACTCCGAACTTTGACGGAATCATAACATCGAGGTGTTAGCGTTTCTCCGGCGCGAAGCAGATGTGCGCAAGGTATTGGCGTATTGCCTGAGGTTCTGATTCGCTTATGGGCAATATTTTACTGCCAACGAGTTCTCTCAGGGGCACAGAGGGGAAGTATTCATCTCGAAGGGAGTGGATTAGCTTGAGAGTCCTGAACCCGTCCAGATAGTCGTCTATACGCCGGTTGTGAGATGCCACTTGTTGCAGTAAGCCACTGCGCTCGGCCCAGCCAGTCAGGGACGGCGACAATATTTTCTTGAATTGATCCGGTTCACCTGCCGTTTTCAAGGCATCAATGAGTACTCGGAGCGACTCGAACACACGTGGATCATACAAGGTAAATTCCGAGAGCGGATCTGTCATTTGCAGGATTTTGCTGAGTGCAGGTCCCGTGCCAAAAGGAACGCGGTCCGATTCCCGGGCAGAGATCCGGATCAACGGTGATGCCAGTTGACGAATTGCACCAGTCTTGGCCAGCTTGTTGAGCAGGTAAAAGTCCTCGGCAGCGTTGCGCCTGGGGAAACCGCGAACGCGCGCGTAATGCACCGGGTTGATTGCCAGAACGCTGCCGATTGTGATGTGGGCGTAAGGTGACCTTGCGTATTTAAGACCCGCAACATAGTACAGCATGGAAATCTCATAGAGTTGGGCTGCGAGCGCCAGGTCTTTGGTCGCGATGTGTTCAAACGGGAAATTGATGGCGGCGGTGTTTGGGCCAATTTGGGACTCAGCCGCTGTGAAATAGTCAGGCGGCAGGGTCACGTCAGCATCTGTCGAATAAATGGGGCCTGGATCAATGGCGCCTTGTGCCATCATAAAGAGTGCAATGTCGGCGCCGATTTTTCTCGCGAGCCCGACGCCGCGTCGCGCTGGAATCGTTTGTCCAACTGAACAACGATCCACCAGCAGGACATCGTAGGCCTGGCGCGTCCTATGGAGTGAAAGTGGGCCGATGCACGCGTGTTGTGTTGAATTGGACCTGACCTCGTGGAGCAATGCCCGGGTGGCCTCATCGTCCCCTGGCGCATTTACTACAAGGATGAGCAGGAAGGGGTGGGTACAAACAGCGGCAAGGGCTGCCTCGATATCGCCCAGGGTTTCACGGTAGGCAGGCATAACAAGGCAGTGCTGATAGCAGGTGTCACAAATGCCGTGGGTCAGGCAGGCTTCGGGTTCTGCGTGGCGGGCAAGATACTTGTCGATCGCACGATCCATATCCACGGCTGAAACGGTAACCTGGTCTAATGTAGACGGGGGCGTATTGGCAACCCCGTCATAATTGTGTTCTCGATCTGCAGCCACTCTTCGAGCCGTAAGTCGATGGCGTCCCGCGAAAAGTATTCGCCTGCAAGGTTAATAAACAGCTGGTGATGATTATGCTCTGAGCGCGCCAGGGTCTTATAGAAGGTGGCGAGTTCCGGGTCTGTAATGGTGGTGGCGATGATGTCAAATCGCTCAGCACCACGGGCCTCAATGACGGCAGCTGACAGTAGCCGGTCCAGGAAGTAATCGTCCTTGCCTTTGCGCATATGGACCTGTATCTGGTTAACATATGGGTCCTTTTCATCCGGTCGCAATGTCAGCTGGCGCGAGGTGGCGAGCTTGACCACCTGGCGAAAATGATTGAGCTCCTCCAGTGCAAGTTCGATCATCGCTGTTACCAGCCGGGTTCGATCCGGGTAATGGGCAACCATAGACATTGCCATGGCTGAAGCCTTGCGTTCGTTTGCGGCATGGTCCAACAGGAAGTCGTCAAATCTGGTCAGCACCGTTTCAATCCAATTGGCCGGCGAGCTCGATTTGAGGCTGAGCCTGGTCATCTGCTCGCCCTGAGCACTTCGCTCAGGAAGTCCGAGATATTTTCAACTTCTTCGAGGCAGACTTGATGACCCATGGGATAGTCGAACCATCGCACATCGTATCCCAGCCTGATGAGATTCTCTCTCGATGTAGCAGCGCGCATGACCGGGATCATCGGGTCATGGGTGCCATGGACCATGAGGACTGGAATGGCCAGATTGGCGTCGGATCTCTCACGCCCAGTGCTATTGACGTCATGCAGGTAGGTAGACAGGGCAATAATCCCGCCAATCCGGAAAGGAAGTCGCAAGCCAGTGTGCAAGGCAATGACACCGCCCTGGGAAAAACCAGCCAGTACGATTCGTTCGGAAGGAATGCCACGGGTCATCTCACGATCGATAAAGGCCTCAATTTGGCCCGCGGATTGAGCAATGTCATCGGTACCTGAACTCTCTGAATGGGGCACAAAGTCATACCAGGCTCGCATTTCCGCGCCACCGTTGATGGTGATGGAGCGGATGGGCGCGTGCGGGAAAATGAACCGGATTGCGAGTGATTCCGGTAAATTCAGTTCCGGTACGATGGCTTCGAAGTCGTGGCCATCGGCGCCGAGCCCGTGTAGCCAAATGACCGTGGCGGTTGCCGGCTGTTCCGGTTCGAGTTCAATATGTTCGAGGAGTT
>JBBDIT010000076.1:45707-49981 GCA_040880285.1 Pseudomonadales bacterium
ATGACCGTGGCGGTTGCCGGCTGTTCCGGTTCGAGTTCAATATGTTCGAGGAGTTCGTTCATGGCGCGATGATAGCGAATAAACCGTGCGCTGACAGCAGAGCCGGCGGTTTGCGCGAAGACTTTGTCTTGTGACTTAATACCAGACCAAATTCTGGAATCGAATAGGGAGAAAAACACGTGGGACCCCTGTCAGGTATAAAAGTCATCGAATTGGCGGGCATTGGCCCTGGGCCTTTTTGCGGTATGTTGCTATCGGATATGGGCGCCGAGGTCATTCGCGTGGATCGCCCCGCGGGTGGGTCCCGGCGGGGGCGTGACGTCCTGACCCGGGGGCGCAAATCGATTGCTGTCGACTTAAAAAGCGCCGCCGGCAAGGAAGTGGTATTGAAACTGTGTGAATCAGCGGATGGCCTGTTTGAAGGATTCCGTCCAGGCGTGACCGAGCGCCTCGGACTCGGTCCGGAAGAGTGCCTCTCCCGGAACCCGAAATTGGTTTATGGCCGCATGACGGGCTGGGGCCAGGACGGGCCGATGGCGCAGGCGGCCGGGCATGACATCAATTACATTGCACTCGCCGGCGCCTTACACGCTATTGGTAACAAGAACGGTAAGCCGGTGCCACCACTCAACCTGGTTGGGGACTTCGGTGGTGGTGGCATGCTGCTGGCGTTCGGTATGGTTTGCGCAATGCTGGAAGCACAGAAATCGGGCCGGGGCCAGGTCGTCGATGCAGCCATGGTGGATGGCGCAGCGACCTTGATGGCCATGTTCTTCTCGATGCATGCCGGTGGCGCCTGGAAGGATGAGCGTGGGACCAATTTGCTCGACGGTGGTGCGCATTTCTATGACACTTACGAAACCAGCGATGGCAGGTATATTTCCATCGGTTCTATTGAACCGCAGTTTTATGCCCTACTTCTGGAGAAGGCGGGTCTTGATACGGAAGAATTTTCCGCCCAGATGGATTCGAGCCGTTGGCCCGAATACAAGGAAAAGCTCACGGCTGTGTTTAAGATGAAAACCCGCGATGCCTGGTGTGACCTGATGGAAGGTACAGATGTCTGTTTTGCTCCAGTGCTTTCGTTAGCTGAGGTTGCCGACCATCCCCATAACAGGCACAGGGGTACTTTCGAAGAAATTGACGGGGTGATTCAACCCGCACCGGCACCGAGATTTAGCAGGACGGCACCGGCACTCACGGTCAGTTCCAGGATTCCTGGCGAAGATACTCGAGGGGTCCTTCTGGACAGCGGTTTTACCGACGCAGAGATTGATGCCCTGGCTACCCAGGGCGCTATAACCGTGGCTTCCAGCTAACGAGATGATCGGGGTTTGTAACAAAAGCCCTATAAATTACGCAACATTATGACTGCGCCTCGGACAAGCTAACCAGCCAACGATGGCTTGTACCCTTGTTCTTGTTGCGACTAACGGACCGCCAATGGCTGAATGGTCATCCATTTTGAATCCAATTGCGTTAAAATTGCGCCATAGCAGAATCGGCTTGGAACTGATACACAAGGCTGGGGTCAGATTGGTCGTAAGGCCGATTGTGTTAGAAACAGGCGAACGCCTGCAAGGCCGCCGCAAACCGCTCTCAAGGTGTATGAGGGTCAGCGATCAACCTATCAACCAGATCACACAGGTAGAAGCACATGAGCGTAGAGCTATTAGATACAACGAGATTTCACGGGTTCAGGGTGCGGCGCCAGATCGCCGGCAAGACCTACCAGGAGTATTTTTCCCTTAAAAAAGACGGTAAACGGCTACGCGGACCGGCACGTGCAAGAGTAAAAGCGGAAGCTGAAAAGCGTGATGCCCAACTGGAAAAGATGCAGGACAAGGCCAGGGCTGAGGCAGCTCGTACTGCCCTTTTTGATAAGGATGGTAAGGTTCGCGGAATTCTTTTCCGGATGAAGACAGAAAAGAGTGGTACGCGCACACCGGTTTTCCAGATTGGCATCATGTCATCGAAAGCTGACAAGATCGTCAATACTACAGTGTCGATCAATCTACACGGACTAAAAGGCGCCTGGGAAAAGGCAGTTGATTTCTACTGCGAACACAAAAGGATTTCAAAACGTTCACCAATCTATAAGCAATTGCTCAAGGCCCAGCCTTCCAAAGCCCAGCTTGAAGCAATGAAGCGTAAGCGCAAACGTCGTCGCTAATCATCAGGTGATACCGAAAAAAGGGACCAGATGGTCCCTTTTTTTATGCTTGTGGTATTGTTTCAACAGACATTTGACAATTGTTTACAGTATTTGATTACGAGAGGAGACGGCGTGTCTTACGAAACTGAATTCCGGCGATCTATCGAAGACCCGGAGGGGTTCTGGCGAGAGCAGGCAAAAGAAATCGCATGGTACAAATTTCCTGAAACTATTCTCGGTAAGGATGACAAGGGTCGTGATGCATGGTTTGCCGACGGTGAGTTGAATACGGCATATCTCACCCTGGATGTTCATGTTGAAAACGGCCGTGGCAACCAGGCAGCTCTGATCTATGACTCACCGGTAACGGGCACGGTAAAATCCTATACCTACGGTGAGCTCACCGATGAGGTTGCGCGCTTCGCTGGCGGGCTGACTGCACTTGGCGTCGAGAAAGGTGACCGGGTGGTCATTTATATGCCGATGATCCCAGAAGCGGTAATCGCCATGCTGGCCTGTGCCCGTCTGGGTGCCATTCATTCGGTAGTATTTGGTGGCTTCGCCGCGCGGGAGCTTGCCAGTCGTCTCGATGACGCTCAGCCGAAAGTCCTGATTACCGCGTCTTGCGGAATCGAATTTGCCAATGTCATTGCATACAAGCCGCTCGTGGATGAAGCGCAAAAGATATCAAAGCACAAAATAGAACGATGCATTTTGTTTCAACGTCCAGAGTGTGGCGCGGCCATGGGCGAGATTGATATCGACTGGATGGACCTGATCGAAGATGCGGCCCCGGCTGATTGTGTGCCTGTATTGGGGGCAGACCCCTTGTATATTCTGTACACATCCGGGACCACGGGTAAGCCGAAAGGCGTCGTTCGCGACAATGGTGGTCATGCGGTGGCGCTTCGCTACAGTGTGTCGGCGGTCTACGGCGTTCGGCCAGGAGAGGTGTTCTGGGCCGCCTCCGACGTCGGTTGGGTTGTAGGTCACTCATACATAGTCTATGCGCAATTGCTGGCTGGCTGTACGACGATCCTTTTTGAAGGTAAGCCGGTACGTACTCCGGATGCAGGCACTTTCTGGCGAGTGATTGCTGATCACAAGGTTAATGTCTTTTTTACGGCACCGACCGCGTTTCGTGCGATAAGAAAGGAGGACCCGGAAGGCAAATTGCTGAAACAATATGATGTGTCGTCACTAAGGACACTGTTTGTAGCCGGAGAACGAACGGACCCTGCGACGTATCATTGGCTGTGTGATCTTTTATCGATCCCTGTGATTGACCACTGGTGGCAGACGGAAACGGGCTGGGCGATAGCCTCAAATCCTGTAGGCATTGAACCTCAAACGTCGAAGGCGGGGTCGGCGACATTCCCGATGCCGGGGTATGCCATCAAGATTCTCAACGAGAAGCACGAGGAAACCGGACCCTGCGAAGAAGGTGATGTGACGGTCAAACTACCGTTGCCACCCGGATGTCTGCCAACGGTGTGGGGTAACCATGATCGATTTCTCTCATCTTACCTGTCGGCGCATCCTGGTTACTACCAGACCGGTGATGGTGGTTATTTCGATGAAGATGGATATCTATTTATTATGGGCAGAACGGATGATGTCATCAATGTCGCGGGGCACCGGATATCGACAGGTGAACTGGAAGAAATCCTCGCCGGTCACAGCGCGGTTGCCGAATGTGCGGTGATTGGCATTGAAAATCGGGACAAGGGACAAGTGCCCGTCGGCCTTGTGGTACTCAAAGATGGTACCAACCTGGATGAGGTAACCCTTGAGCAGGAACTGGTTGGGCAAGTCCGAAGAGATGTTGGCGCGTTTGCGAACTTTAAACAGATTGCAGTCGTTGATCGTCTACCGAAAACACGTTCCGGTAAAATCCTTCGTGCGGCGATGCGAAAACTTGCCGACGGCATAAATCTGGAATTACCGGCAACCATCGATGACCCGGCTATCTTGGATGAAATCAAGGCACGGTTATTGGCACGTGGTATTGGGCTGATTTCTGAACGCCAAAATTGAGGAGTAGGTTGTGACAGGTACTGTATTGATTACCGGTGCTTCATCAGGTTTTGGTGAGGCCAGTGCGCGTCGGTTCGCTGAA
>JBBDIT010000076.1:50081-67621 GCA_040880285.1 Pseudomonadales bacterium
CTGGGTTCGGTAGCGGCAAGCTGGCCGTACCCTGGTGGTAATGTCTATGGTGGTACCAAGGCATTTGTGCAGCAATTCTCCAGAAACCTGCGGGCTGATCTTCTGGGGAAAAATATTCGAGTCACTAATGTGGAGCCCGGCATGTGTGAAACCGAATTTTCACTGGTCCGGTTCGGCGGTGATGAGGAAAAAGCCCGCAAGGTTTATCAGGGTATGAAGCCACTCTCGGCATCGGATGTTGCTGAGGTCATCTTCTGGGTGACGTCACTGCCTGCGCATATTAATGTCAATCAATTGGAAGTGATGCCGACACAGCAGGCCTGGGCACCGTTTGCTGTCGACAGGGATGGTTAAACTTACAATTGATTACACTCTGGTGGACCTCGAGCGGGGGTTTGGCGTGTCAGTGCGCTTGAATCCCTGTATAATCGCCGTAAATTCTTGAGGTAAATCTCTTTTATGATCATTGTTCACGGCACCTTTCCTGTAAAGCCCGAATCCCGTGACGAAGCGCTGGGCCTGATGCGAAAAATGGCGATTGCCAGCCGCGCAGAGGTTGGATGTATCAGCTATGAGTTTTATATCGGCCTGTCTGATCCCAATACATTATTGCTATTCCAGGAGTGGGAGTCAGTCGAAGCTTTGCAAGGCCACTTCGATACCGATCATATGGAAGACTTCCTGAAAGTGTTGCCGAATGTCCTCGACGGAGAAGTTTCCACGCGTCGCTATGAAGTTCGCAGTTCCGATGAGCTTGTCGATGAACAGGCGGAGACGGAGCATGAGGTGAGCCCGCAGTACGAACATCGCCAGAAGATTATCCACTAGTCGCCGGCGCCGCGCCGCCCCCGGGTCGTGGTTAAGCAATTTGTGTATTCCTTGAATCCGAAGAATCGGTCAGATCAATACCAGTACATTTTCCGGTGGTCGTCCCAGTACCGCCTTGTTGTCCTTTACCACGATTGGTCTCTCAATCAGCTTCGGCGTTTTGGTCATAGCCAGGATGATGGCATCATCCGTGAGGGATGGGTCGGAAAGGTTCATTTCCTTGAATTCAGCCTCAGAGGTGCGGAGTAGCTGCCGCGGTGTTATACCCAGTTGTTTTACCAGTGTCTTAAGGGTCCCGGCGGTCGGAGGCGTTTCCAGATAAAGGATGATATCCGGCTCGATGCCTTTGTCCTGTAGTAACGTAAGGGTCTGGCGAGATTTAGAACAGCGTGGATTGTGATAAATTGTGACCTTGCTCATGATGATTCCGTGCACCGCGATAAAAGTGTTGGAATTGTAGACAGGCTTTTCGTTACGAACAAGGCAGGTCAATGGATGTTGCAGGTCAATCAATGCTAAAGGTCAGGAATTTTTTCAAATCGTTGTGGCGATTCGCCGACCAGTTGATGGGTAACTACGTGAGTGATGGTTGCCAGAGTACGGCTGCGGCGTTGACCTACCAGACGCTGTTTGCTGTGGTGCCGTTGCTGACAGTGACCTACTCCATGTTCAATGCCTTTGAAGCATTTGACGGTGTAGCGGTTATGGTCGAAGAGTTCCTCTTTACTAATATCGTGCCAGAGAATGTGGGAGTGGTGCAGCAATACCTGAGCAGTTTTTCCGCCCAGGCACGCAGTTTGTCGGTACCCAGCACGCTTCTACTGGCTATCACAGCCTTCTTGATGTTGATGACGATCGAAAAAACTTTCAATGAAATCTGGCGAGTACGTGAGCCAAGGCGGGGATTTCAACGATTCCTGATGTATTGGGCCATCCTGACTCTCGGGCCAATACTGATCGGTGTCGGATTCATTATTTCAACTTATCTTGTCTCGTTGCCACTGCTCAGCGATGTCAGTAAAACAACAGGTACGTTGCAATATGTACCCACGCTGTTGAGCATCTTTCTATTTACGTTACTTTATGTGGCAGTACCTAACTGCACGGTCCGGATACGGTACGCGGTAATCGGCGCCTTCTGCGTTGCCCTCGGTTTCGAGATGGCCAAAGGTTTGTTCACATCAATCGTGGCGAGGTCAAATTTTGAAGTGGTCTACGGTACTTTTGCCGCAGTTCCATTGTTTTTGCTATGGATATACCTGTCATGGACGATCGTGTTGATTGGCGCTGAACTGGTCAAGGGGCTGAGTGTCTTTCGCTTTGGTGGCGACGATCGTGTCGAATCGCCCATGGCACAACTGCTACTGATTCTTGAACAGTTTTATCTCGCCCATAAACGTGGCGAGATTGTTTGGGAGGACAATATTCGTGAACTGTCTTTACGGATCGACGTGTCTCAATGGAATGACTACAAGGCAATATTGATGGGCCTTAACCTGATCAAGCCACTGGCCAAGGGCGGTCTCGTACTGTCTCGTGACTTGAAAGAGGTGAGTCTGTGGGATTTGTATCGAAGCGTGCCATTTGATATGCCTCAACAGATGGGTGGAGATAAGTCCTGGGAACACAATCTTACCGAACGACTATATAAAATATCGGATCGTAGTATGGAGTATCTTAAGCTGGATCTGGAATCCCTGTTTCAACTAGATGAACCTGATGTGCCAGCGCCGATAGAACAAGAGGAGAGCGCATGATTTCGATTAGGCGGTGGTTAACCCGTTTAAGTTGCTTGTTGCTGCTCTGCGCCTGTGTGCCCGCACCGGATTTTATTGATATAGAAGGGCAGGGACACAGGTACGAGGAAATCGACGACAAATGGATCATTGTGAACTATTGGGCGACCTGGTGCGGGCCTTGTATCAAGGAGATACCGGAGTTGAATGAACTGGCGCACGAACAGGCAGATCGAATTCGGGTCTTTGGTGTCAATTGGGATGAGCCGGAGGGCGAGAAGCGCTTGGAGCAGGCCAAAAAAATGAAAATTGAATTTCCGGTCTACAGCGAGGATCCGTCTGGCCGATTGGGAATCGAGAAGCCAAATGTGCTGCCAACAACTTACCTGTTTGCTCCTGGCCTGGTGCTGGTGGAGGAGTTGATCGGACCCCAGACGCGCGAATCCATTCTGGAAGTAGTTGATCGGATTAGTATCCAGGATCAGATCTAACAGACCTTGTTCAGAGGTTTCCTAGTTGAGCGCTTTTGCGATTGCGTCTTTAAGAAATTGGACAGCCTCAGCGATCGGGATCTCGCTGGTTTCGCCAGTGCCCCGGTTCGCATACTCGACGATACCGGATTCCAGACCACGGTCACCAACGACCACGCGATGGGGAAAACCGATCAATTCTGCGTCAGCAAACTTGGCGCCTGGCCTTGGTCCGTCACGGTCATCCAGGAATACGTCAATGTTGGAAGCCGCAAGCTCTTCATAGAGCTTGTCTGCAGCAGTTGCGACATTCGGTGACTTGTGTGCGTTGACAGGAATAATTACAACCTGGAAGGGCGCGATCGCGGCTGGCCAAACCATGCCTTTATCATCATGATATTGTTCAATCACTGCTGCGACCAGGCGTGACACGCCCAGGCCGTAACATCCCATGATCATCGTGACTGCTCTGCCATTCTCATCCAGTACAGAAGCATTCATCGGTTTCGAATATTTGTCCCCCAATTTGAAGATATGTCCAACTTCGATGCCACGTTTGAATTGCAAGACGCCCTTGCCATCAGGACTCAGGTCACCTTCGACTACTTCACGCAGGTCATAGACGTTGCCGAGACTGGCGTCTCGTCCCCAGTTGACGTTGGTATGATGGAACCCGTCCTGGTTAGCGCCACAGATAAAGTTACCGAGCACAGCGGCATCACGATCCACCAGGATGGGCATGTCCAGCCCCACAGGGCCAATGGAACCCGGCAAGGTCCCTGTGGATGCCTTGATCTCGGCTTCTGTCGCCATCGAAAGTGGTGCCGCAACTTCTGGTAATTTCTCAGCCTTGAGCGGGTTTAGTTGATGGTCTCCACGTAAGATGAGTGCCACGAGAGGTGTCGATTCGCCCTTGACGACGAGTGTCTTTACCGTCTCCGTGGGTGCCACACCCAGCAGTTGTGATACCGCATCAATTGTATGGGCGTCTGGTGTTGCGACCGTCGCCATGGCTCGTACCTCGATTCGTGACTTTTCGGGGTCCCTGGCTTGCGCCATCTCCACGTTCGCAGCGTAGTCACTGCCGGAGCTGAACGCGATGCGGTCTTCGCCCGAGTCGGCGAGTACATGGAATTCGATCGATGCCTTGCCACCAATACTGCCGGTATCAGCCAGTACGGGTCGATATTCGAGTTTCATTCGTTCAAGGATGCGGCAGTAGGTCGCGTGCATCTCCTGGTAGGTTTCGTCCAGGCTGGCCTCATCAATGTGGAATGAATAGGCGTCTTTCATCAGGAATTCACGTGCCCTCAATAGTCCGAACCTGGGGCGGGTTTCATCCCGAAATTTGGTCTGGATCTGATAGTAATTGACAGGCAACTGGCGGTGGCTGCGCAATTCATTGCGCGCGATATCCGTGATTACCTCCTCATGGGTAGGGCCAAAGCAAAAGTCGCGGTCGCTGCGGTCGGTGAATTTGAGGAGCAAGCCTTCGTCATATTGTTGCCAGCGCCCGGATTCTTGCCAGAGTTCGGCAGGTTGCACCACCGGCATCAATAGTTCCTGCGCGCCGGACTTGTTCATCTCCTCGCGAACGATCGCCTCGACCTTCTGGAGCACTCGCAACCCAACAGGCATCCAGTTATATATGCCCGATGCCAGCTTGCGAATGAAGCCGGCCCTTAAAAGTAATCGGTGGCTTGCAATCTCGGCGTCCGCCGGCGTTTCCTTCAGCGTTGAGATTGTATATTTTGATGCTTTCATGATGGATGTCTGGACTCTGGTTGCCTGGGCCCTGGTTGCCTGGGCCCTGGTTTTCGTATAGTAACACTTTGGCGTGGCGTCGTGCTTTCCACTTGTAGGCTTAACCGGCGGCAAACGAGTCGGGGCGCGTGTTGGGGTGCCGATTGTCGTTGTGTCAGAGGCTTGACCCCAGGAAGAGAATAATCCCGGAGATCATAGCGGTAACGATTGGCAGCTAACGTTGCAGCTCTGGCGCGGCCACTGTCCGCCAATTGAAGCCAGAAATAAAAAAGGCCACGTCAGCGGCCTTTTTTAACCTTTTGAAATAAAAGGCTTATACCATTTCTTTCAATCCCTTTAGCGGCAGCACCTTGACTTTGGTGCTGGCTGGTTTGGCCGCGACATCCATGAGTTCGCCTGGGCGAAACGGGTTGGGAACACCCTTGCGTGCTTTCCTTGCCGGCTTTTTAACGGTCTTGATCTTCAACAGACCCGGAAAGGTAAATTCACCCACGCCGCCTTTCTTAACGT
This sequence comes from Pseudomonadales bacterium, assembly GCA_040880285.1. GTDB lineage: Bacteria > Pseudomonadota > Gammaproteobacteria > Pseudomonadales > Azotimanducaceae > JANQJA01. The sequence goes on from JBBDIT010000076.1 coordinate 55,390, forward strand.
GACGTTCGATCAAAGTGCCCAATTCATCAAAAACTGCGTTGACCTGCTTTTTGCTCAGGTCAGTATTTGTTGCAATTTCGGAAAGGATTGCACTCTTGGTGAATTTTTCTTTAACAGCTGGTTGCTTTCTTGTTGCAGTTTTTCTTGTGGCGGTTTTGGCTTTTGATTTAGCCTTCTTTGCGGCCATTTAAGTAAATCCTTGTTGGTCGATAGTTAAAAGTTACTGGTTTTCGATAAAAAAAGATGCGTCATTACGATCTTTTTGTGGTGGTCTTTATATATGATTGCCCTCAGCGTAGCAAGCAGGAAGCGCCGTAAAACTACGACAAAAGGAAGTGTTTTCGTCGGAGCTGGAATCAAGTCAGGAACACCTGAGTTGAGCAATGAAATTACCGGGCTTTTTCTTCCAGCGATCCTCTCAATCTTGCCTATTACTCTTGCGATGAATCTGGATCAGGTTTGATAAAGCATTGGAAATTCGGTATCGGCGAGATGGTTGAGCGCATGTAGCGGGCGCGACCTGGCTTCTGCCAACCAACGCAGTCCGTTTACTAACTGTGATGTGAAATCTTGAATTCCTCTTTTTTGGCCCTATTTTCAGCAAAATGGGTGACATGCCAGTGTCGCGAATTTGTACGTATAGGTTATAATGCGCCGCCGCTGGGCCTGGGCAGCGATAAATCGATCCTGTGTAAGGATATCGCGGGGACCTGGGAACCCGGAAAATATAAAGGAAGAAACCATGCCTATTTATGAGTATCAGTGTAAGGCTTGTGGGCACAAGCTTGAGAAACTGCAAAAAATGAGTGACGCTCCCCTCAAGGAGTGTTCCTCATGTTTGAAGCCGGAACTGACGAAGTTGGTCTCAGCAGCCGCATTTCGGCTGAAGGGTAGTGGCTGGTATGAGACTGACTTTAAATCCGGCAGTAAAAAGAACGTTGTGAACGGGACCGATGCTGGTTCTGATTCCGGCAGTGCAACCAGCACCAGCAATGACTCATCCGGCGGTGACACCAAAAGCGACCAGTCTTCAAGTGACAGCAAGTCCGGGGACAGTAGCACCAAATCAAAACCAGACGCGGCGGCAGCCAGTTAACTCAAGGAATGCCAATATCGTGCCTGCCGCACGCGCCAATCAAAGACTTAAAGTAGGGGTAGTATGATGCGGAGCCACTATTGTGGCCAGCTCAGGGATTCTCATATTGGAGAAGAAGTATCCCTGTTTGGCTGGGTTCATCGAAGGCGTGATCATGGAGGTGTCATATTTTTGGATCTTCGTGACCGGGAAGGCGTCGTACAGGTTGTATTCGATCCTGACACCGTTGACGCTTTTAACCTTGCCGACCAGGTCCGCAATGAATTCGTGCTTGGTATCAAGGGTGTGGTGCGTGCGCGAGATGATGCTGCCCTGAATCCGAAAATGGCAACGGGCATGATTGAGGTGTTGGGTAAAGAACTCACGATCCTGAACCGGTCAGAAACGCCCCCTTTTCAGTTGGATGAATATTCCGAGGCTGGTGAGGATGTGCGCCTGCGCTATCGCTATATCGACTTGCGCAGGCCGGAGATGCAAGAACGACTTCGTATGCGTTCCAATGCTGTTCACTTTATCCGTGGTTATCTGAGTGAGCTCGGATTCGTGGACATCGAAACACCAATCCTGACCAAGGCAACGCCGGAAGGGGCGCGCGACTACCTGGTGCCGAGCCGCACACATGCGGGACAATTCTTCGCGTTGCCGCAATCGCCACAGCTGTTCAAACAGCTCCTGATGATGTCCGGGTTCGATCGCTATTACCAGATTGCCAGGTGTTTCCGGGACGAAGATTTACGTGCCGATCGGCAACCTGAGTTCACTCAGATTGATATCGAAACCACATTCATGTCAGAGCAAGAGATCATGGATCTGGTTGAGTCGATGTTGACGTGTCTGTTCAAGGAAACAATTGGCGTCGATCTTGGTAGGTTTCCTGTGATTACTTATGCAGCCGCGATGAAACTTTATGGCAGTGACAGGCCCGATCTCCGGTTTGATTTGCCGTTTGTCGAAATTGCTGACCTGATGACAGACGTTGAATTCAAGGTCTTTAGCGGACCAGCCAATGATGATGAGTCCCGGGTTGTTGCTTTGCGCCTACCGGATGGTGATCGCCTCAGCCGCAAAAACCTGGATGATTACACGAAGTTTGTCGGCGTCTACGGCGCCAGGGGCCTCGCGTACATCCGCGTGAACGATATAGCTGCAGGCATCGAAGGGCTACAGTCACCTATACTCAAATTCCTGCCTGACGATGTCGTCGCCAGCATTCTTGAACGCGTGGGTGCTGAAGACAAGGACGTCATCTTCTTTGGTGCCGATAGGGCCAGTGTCGTCAACGATGCCCTCGGCGCATTGCGATGCAAACTGGCAGAAGATCTGGACTTGTATGATCGGCAGTGGGCACCCTGCTGGGTGACCGAATTCCCCATGTTTGAAAAGGATGCTGCTGGCGGCTGGACGGCAATTCATCATCCCTTTACCTGTCCTCTGGGTGAACCAGATGCGATGGTTGCAGACCCCGGCGCGACCTTGTCCCGGGCCTATGATGTGGTAATCAATGGGCATGAAGTCGGCGGTGGTTCAATTCGTGTGCACCAGCTTGAAATGCAACAGAAGATTTTCCAAGTGCTGCAGATGTCTGAAAATGAGGCTAACGTGAAGTTCGGGTTTCTGCTGGATGCGCTTGGCTATGGTGCCCCACCTCATGGCGGCCTCGCCCTTGGTCTTGATCGATTGATTATGCTGTTGGCGGGGACCAGCGCGATTCGTGATGTCATTGCGTTTCCCAAAACGCAGACCGCGGCATGTTTGATGACGGCAGCCCCCAGTGACATAGATCCTGCACAATTGCGGGAGTTACACATCAGCGTTAACAAAAAGCCTCAGTAGTTTTTCCTGGAGTCGAGTGACATGGCTGGTCATAGCAAATGGTCCAACATCAAACATCGCAAGGCGGGTCAGGACGCCAAGCGTGCGAAAGTTTTTACCAAGCTTATTCGTGAACTAACCGTGGCGGCACGAGATGGTGGCGCCGTTGTGGAAGACAATCCGGCACTTCGAACCGTCGTGGATAAAGCCAAGGCCGCTCAGATGCCGAAAGACACCATGGAACGGGCGATTGCCCGTGGCGCCGGTGGAGAAGACGGGGGCAGTCTTGAGTCCAATACCTATGAAGGCTATGGTCCTGGCGGTGTGGCTATCCTGGTCGAAACCATGACTGACAACAAAAATCGAACAGTTGCAGAAGTACGTCACGCCTTTACCCGGGCCGGCGGTAACCTGGGAACCGACGGTTCGGTGGCTTACCTGTTTGACAAAAAGGGCCAGATAACCTTTGCGCCGGGGGCTGATGAAGATCGCATCATGGAAATTGCCATAGAGGCCGGCGTCGAAGATGTAGAAACCGGTGAAGATGGCTCCATTGAGGTGCTGACTTTGCCCGAGGACTTCCATCGAGTGAGAGATGCCCTTCGGAACGCGGGTCTCAATCCAGAAGCCGCCGAAGTTGCGATGATTTCACAGGCTTATAGTGAACTGGATGTCGACACTGGTGAAAAGGTCCTGCGACTGCTGGATGCACTGGAAGACCTTGACGATGTTCAGAACGTCTTCACCAACGCGGACTTTCCCGATGAGATGCAGATGGACTGATAAAAAAGGGGGCGGATGTCTTTTTTGAGTGTGTTAATCTAGACAAAACCCACATCAGGTCAAGACATGACCCTTATCCTGGGAATCGATCCTGGTTCCAGAGTCACCGGCTTTGGCCTTATCCGATCAGCCGGAGCCAGACATCAGTATGTCGCAAGCGGTTGTATCCGCACGACGGACCGTACTTCCCTGCCCGACAAGCTTGAAGAGATTTTCTCGGGAGTTACCGGGATCATTAATGAATATCAACCGGTGGAACTCGCTATTGAAAAGATATTTATGGCCAAGAGTGCCGAATCTGCTTTGAAGCTGGGGCATGCACGCGGAGTTGCGATCGTTGCCGGTGTAAACCAGGGCCTGCCGATATACGAGTATGAGGCCCGTAAAGTTAAACAGGCGGTCGTCGGTACTGGCGCCGCCAATAAAGGCCAGGTGCAGCATATGGTGCAACGGTTGCTGGCGCTCCCGGGTGCCCCTCAGGCCGATGCCGCCGATGCGCTGGCAATTGCACTGTGTCACGCAAACACCAGGTCTATGATTTCCAGAGTGAACGGTGTGAATCAGTTTCGGCGTGGCCGTATGGTAAAGGCGCCAATATGATTGGCAGGATTGAAGGCAAGATCATCGAAATGGGCGCCACACATCTTCTGGTTGATGTCCATGGCGTCGGCTACGAGATTGAAATTCCCTTGTCTACCTATGCGCGGATCGTAAACGCTGACACAGTCTCGCTACATACACATCTGGTGGTACGCGAGGACGCACAGCTCCTGTACGGATTCTCAACGGCTGGTGAACGTGAATTGTTTCGTGCGTTAATCAAGGTCAATCGCGTTGGCCCCAAACTTGCGCTGACTATTATGTCGGGGATGGAAGCTAGTGCACTGGCCGAGTATATCCACAATGAGGACGCCGGGTCTCTGTCAGCACTTCCGGGAGTTGGCAAGAAAACTGCTGAGCAAATGATTATAGATTTGAGAGGCAAGCTGCCCAAGTTCCTTCAGGCTTTTGGCGGTAACGATGCCAATTTACCCGCTTCATCGAGCGGCAGGTTCGCTGATGCTGAGTCGGCACTGATTGGTTTGGGATTCAAACCCCAGGAAGCAGCTCGTGCGTTATCAACGGTAGCCGACGAAAATGCTGATGTAGCCAGCCTGATCAAGCAGGCATTAAAGGCGCTGGGTTAAGTATGGCAAACTGCTCAAAACATGGCGGATGTCCCGATGATTGAATCAGACCGTTTGGTATCTCCTGAATTGATGGCTGCCGAGTCAAGCCAGGACTGGGCGATCAGGCCCAGGTACTTCAGCGAATACCGTGGCCAGTCCCAGGTCAGTGAGCAGATGCAGATTTTTATTGCCGCGGCGCTGGCTCGGAAAGAAGCGTTGGACCACACCTTGATCTTTGGCCCCCCGGGTCTTGGAAAGACCACGTTGGCGCATATCATTGCCAATGAGTTGGGGGTCCAGATCCGATCTACCTCTGGGCCGGTGATGGAAAAAAAAGGCGATCTGGTCGCGGCGCTCACAAATCTTGAGGAGGGCGATGTCCTTTTCATTGATGAGATTCACAGACTGACACCTGTTGTTGAAGAGATCTTGTATCCCGCGATGGAAGACTACCAGGTCGACATCACTATAGGTGAAGGGCCCGCTGCCCGTTCGATCAAACTTGACCTCCCTCCTTTTACCCTCGTCGGGGCTACCACGCGGACTGGACTGCTGACATCGCCACTTCGAGATCGGTTCGGTATCGTGCAACGCCTTGAGTTTTACAATGTCGAAGACCTGACGGGAATCACTTTACGATCAGCAAAATTGCTCGATGTGATGACCGAAGCCAGCGGTGCGCGAGAAATTGCTATGCGTTCGCGTGGCACACCACGGATTGCAAATCGCCTGCTCAAAAGAGTCAGGGATTACGCTGAAGTCAAGGCTGAAGGCATTATTACGCGTCAGGTCGCAGACTCTGCGCTGGATATGCTCAAAGTCGACGAGAATGGGTTCGATCACATGGACCGAAGGCTGTTGATGGCGATGATCGAGAAATTTGATGGTGGCCCGGTCGGCATCGATAGCCTTGCCGCCGCTGTTGGTGAGGAACGGGATACGATCGAGGACGTGTATGAACCGTTTTTGATCCAGCAGGGATTTATTCAGCGTACTCCCCGGGGCAGGATTGCCACCAGCAATGCCTATCTGCATTTTGGATTGCCGCGTCCGGGAGGCGGCGACCTGTTCTCGGGTGAGAAAACACCTCACTAGTTTAAAACCGCCAAGGAGCGTTACGAGTGAATGAGCCGCTTTCAATCATTGACCTGATATTAAATGCCAGTCCGGTGGTCCAGGTTGTTATGGCAATACTGGTGCTGGCATCAATGGCCTCATGGATCATGATTTTCCAACGCTGGTTCTCGCTATCGGCAATCAGCCGCCAGGCAATCGAGTTTGAAAGTGAATTCTGGTCAGGTAAGGATTTGCGTCAGATCTACAAGGATATCGAAGAGAATGAAGAGACGCCAATTGGCTCGGCGGCAATCTTTCATGCCGGCTTTCGTGAATTTACCAGGGTCAGGAAGCAGGAGGCAGACTCGGATCGTGTTATGCAGAACGTTCACAGAGCCATGCGCGTCTCTATGTTTCGGGAAGAAGAGCGGTTAGAGACACACCTCTCTTTCCTTGCCACGGTCGGTTCGACCAGCCCCTATATCGGATTGTTCGGGACTGTGTGGGGCATTATGAATTCGTTTCGAGGTCTTGCGACTGTCAACCAGGCCAGTTTGTCAGTGGTTGCGCCTGGTATTTCCGAGGCGTTGGTGGCGACTGCTATGGGGCTTTTTGCGGCAATTCCGGCGGTCATCGCGTACAACCGTTATTCGGCGCAGGTGGAAATTATCGTAAACCGATTTGAAGCGTTTACCGATGAGTTCAGCAGCATTCTTTACCGGGCGATTCACAACTAGTTAGCCCCGGGAGCAGCGAATCAGGTAAGGATGAGGCAGTATGCCCAAAGCAGCACGAAGAAAACCGATGTCAGAGATCAACGTCGTGCCCTATATAGACGTGATGCTGGTTTTGCTTGTCATCTTCATGGTGACTGCGCCACTGATGACGCAGGGCATCAAGGTTGATTTACCAGACGCTACTTCAGGTCCGCTGGATGTCGATGAGAATGAACCAACGCTGGTGGTCTCTGTCAAATCCGACAATACCTACTATATGAACATGGGGGAGGAGGAAGAACCTGTCGAGCTTGCCATGATCGCTGAAAGGGCGAACAAGATTCTCGCAGCGAATCCTGATATCAAGGTGCTAATCGAAGGGGACCAGACACTTCAATACGGCGTGATCATCCATGTCATGAATGTCTTGCAAGGTGCCGGTGCAGATAGTGTGGGCCTTATTACGGAACCCCCTGTCGACAATTGAGTTATGAATTCACTTGGCTCTTATATTCCGTCATTTATCCTCGCGTCGGCATTTCATGCGCTGGTGATCGCCGCGCTTATGTGGAATTGGGACAACTCTTCGCCGATTGATGTCACACCCGTTACGCCCTATTACATTGAAGCGAACGTGGTTGCCGAGAATCCGCACACCGCTAAAGCAAAACAGGCAGCAGCTACTGCTGCCGCGCGTGAGCGGGCGCGCCGGGAGCGCATTGAAACTGAACGAGTGGCTGCCCAGCGTCGTGCGAAGCTGGATGAGGAAAAGTTGGCCAAGGCGCGCCAGCAAGCCGCTGAGCGAGAGAAGCAGGAGCAAGATCGCCTTGCGCAGTTTCGGGTCCAACAGCAAGCAGCTGATGCTGAGGCTGAAGCGATCGCAGCGCAGGAATTGTCCGAAGAAGATCGCCTGAAGAGGGAGCAGAGTCTCGCGCTTGCCGTCATGGATGAACTCGAGTACCGACGGGCGGTTACCGACGATGAGAAAGCCATGGCCTATGTTGCGCAGATCCAGCAGGACATTGTCCAGAGGTGGTCGCGACCGCCGAGCGCCAGAAACGGCATGCAGGCGCTCTTAAAGGTTCGTCTGGTACCCACAGGAGAGGTCGTGGATGTGGCGGTGATCGAATCCAGCGGTAACGATGCGTTCGATCGCTCCGCGATACAAGCGGTCGAGAAGGCAGAACGGTTCCTCGTCCCTTCAGAGTCGCGTCAGTTTGAACGAAACTTCAGGGAATTCGAAGTACTATTCCGGCCCGAGGATTTGAGGCTTTAGTCCATCCACACGGGCATTTAAGTTTTCCAGGAGAAGGTGTTCCATGAAGTATATCGTCTCGTTGCTGGTTGTTTGTGTTCTGCAGGTTGCGCCTGCAAGGGCGGAGCTTCGGATTGAAGTCACAAAGGGTGTGGACAACGCTGTCAGAATCGCAATTGTTCCGTTTGAAATGCGGCGCACAGGCGCGTTACCAACTGATATCTCGGAAGTGGTTACGAGAGACCTGACCTTGAGCGGCAGATTTGAAACCTTGCCTGTCTCGCAGATGTTGAGTTTACCCGGCCAACCTGACGAAATTTTCCCCCGGGACTGGCGTTTGCTGGATGTAGAGTACCTGGTGCTCGGTTCCATGGAGCCAGCAGGTGAAGGTCAATATCGATTGCAGTTCTTCCTCTATAACGTATTTAACCAGTCAGTCCAGTTGTCTCAGGCGATACAAGGGACGACGGAAGAATTAAGGGATATGGGACACTATGTCAGTGACGTTGTGTTTGAAAACCTGACGGGGATAGATGGCGCCTTTTCCACGCGAATAATGTATGTAACTGCCACCGGGCCAATAGAAGACAGACAGTATCAACTCAATATCGCCGACGCCGACGGGGCGCGGGTAGAAACGATACTGCGATCCCGAGAACCGATTCTGTCAGCGACCTGGGCCCCTGATGGTCACCGGGTCGCCTATGTCTCGTTTGAGAACGACGGTCGTCCGGCAATTTACCTGCGTGACCTTGAGACGCGTATGGTGCAGCAATTGACCAGCTTCAGGGGCCTCAATGGTGCACCTGCATTTTCATCGGACGGCAAGCAGCTGGCCATGGTCCTGTCCAAGGACGGTAATCCTGACATCTACGTACTGAATCTTGACAATCGGCGTCTGCGCAGGATCACCCGGCACTATGCGATTGATACGGAACCTTCCTGGACGCCCGATGACAAGGCCATTGTCTTTACCTCTAACCGTGGCGGCAAGCCCCAGATCTATATGATAACGCTCTCGGACCTTTCAGTTGAGCGACTGACATTCGAGGGCGACTACAATGCCAAAGCGTCCATGCTTCCCGATGGTAGCGGCCTTGTCATGGTGCATCGCCGGGAGGGGATTTTCCACATTGGGCATCTGGATTTAAGGCGGGGACGAATGACAGTGCTCACGGAAACGTCCCTGGATGAATCGCCTAGTATCGCGCCTAACGGAAGTATGCTAATTTATGCGACCCAGGTAGGTGATAATGGAATATTGGCTGCGGTGTCGATCGACGGTGGGGTAAAATTCAACTTGCCATCGAGTGAAGGCGACGTGCGGGAACCGGCATGGTCTCCAAAGAAGCGGGTATTGTTCGAACCTATTGCGGAATAAGGGACTAATTGTGACGAATGTGAACTTCGTCACGTGAATTCGCCATTTATTTTGTGGTTTAATCGGTAGATTGCATTTAAGTAGGAGCTAATCATGGGAATTTCAAGTATCCGCGGTATGGTGCTGGTAAGCGTGACAGCATTGCTGCTCGCAGGTTGTACGAGCACAGAACAGGAAGAACCGGACGTAGCGCCGGTAACAGTAGAGCCGACCACAACTGCCGGCACCGCTGGTGAAATGAGAGAGCCGGAGACAGTAGCCCCCCGGCGGCCAATGGTGCAAGGTGGCAACCTTATCGTGCCATTGGGGGACGCGACTGAAGAGTTACAAGGACTATTTTACTTCGACTTTGACCAGGCGATCGTAAAACGTGTCGGCCATACCGAGTTGAACAAGCATGCCATGGCAATGAAGGATGATCGTTCATTGCGAGTGCGGCTCGAGGGCCATGCTGATGAGCGTGGAACCCGAGAGTACAACCTTGCCCTGGGTGAGCGTCGAGCCAATGCGATAAGAGCGTACTTGCAGGCACAAGGCGTGCTTGGCTCGCAAATGGAGGTCATCAGTTACGGTGAAGAAAAGCCTGCAGCGATGGGCCATAACGAGCAAGCATGGGCACAGAATCGACGAGTAGAGATCGTCTACAAATAACCATCGTAGACGGGCTACTTCATGATTAGCATTCGCCCGTCATTAAATGGTGTGTTTGGCCTGATGGTTCTGGCCAGCACATCATTTTTGTTTGGTGCCCAGAGTCCGGTGCGAGTTGAGTCCCGGTCAGAGCCAGTCGAACGCGTGCGTTTTGAACCGCCCATCGAAGATGAGGTGAAAGAAGCCGACGGATATCCGGGCATGGAGACGCAATACCAGCTCCAGGTATTACAGGCAGAAGTTCAGGAATTGCGCGGCCTGGTTGAAGAATTGACCTATCAACTGGAGCGGATTCGTTCTACAGCCGACGACAGGTATCTTGAGCTCGATAGTCGTTTCCAGCAGCTTGATTCACAGGTCTCGCGCGGTGGTCGTCCGGCGCTGGTTGATCCCAGCCTGGAGGATGACCTCGCTGAAGTAGCGAGAGGCGATGAAGATGCACGCGTTGGTGGGGGCCAGAGTGAAAAGGCCTTGTATGAGACGGCCCTTGAACTCATCCGAAACCGTCAATTTGAATTGGCAGTGACGCAATTGCAGGCGGTAATTACCCAGTACCCGGATGGTGACTTTATTGCCAATGCCTATTACTGGCTGGGCGAGGTCCATGCAGCAAAGCCGGACCCGGACTATGAACGCGCTCGCCAGGCCTTGACCCAGGTGATTACCTACTTTCCGGATGATCGTAAAGTACCTGATGCAGCGTTCAAACTCGGCAAGGTATACCACCTTATGGGCGATTGTGCGCGGGCTCGAGAGTTGCTCAATCAGGTGGCGAGGGATTACGCGGGTAAGTCTGCCGCCACCCTTGCTGACAATTACCTGAAAGACAAGGTCGGCGACTGCGACGGCTGACGACCGGACGCCTTCAAATTGCCTGTCGAACGGCAACACTCATGAAACAACTCCGAATTACCGAGATTTTTCACTCTTTGCAGGGCGAGGCCAACACATCGGGCCGGCCGACTGTTTTTGTTCGTCTGACTGGTTGTCCGCTGCGTTGCCAATATTGTGATACGGAGTATGCGTTTCACGGCGGCAGTCTGATGTCACTGGATGAGATAGCCACCGCGGTAGCGTCCTTTAAAACAGGTTATGTGACCGTTACGGGCGGCGAGCCATTGGCGCAACCCAACTGTATTTCCTTGCTTGCTCGCCTGGCCGATGCCGGTTACCTGGTTTCGCTTGAGACCAGTGGTGCAATGGATACGAGTGACGTGGATGAGCGTGTTTCGGTGGTGCTGGATCTCAAGACGCCTGGGTCAGGCGAGGTTGGCCGTAATCTCTATGAGAATATTGCGCGTCTAAAAGCAATCGATCAGGTCAAGTTTGTTATCTGTAATCGACAGGATTATGAATGGTCCAAATTCAAGGTTGGTGAATTCAAACTTACCGATCGAGTTACTGATGTGTTTTTCTCTGCAAGCCATGAAGAACTTGCACCAGGTGAGTTGGCTGACTGGATTGTCAGCGATAGGTTACCAGTAAGGTTCCAGATTCAGCTGCACAAGTATTTGTGGGGGGATAAGCCGGGTGTCTGAGGATGCGGTGATTCTGTTGTCAGGTGGGCTTGACTCAGCGACAACGTTGGCGATGGCTCAATCAGAGGGTTTCGTTTGTCATTGTCTGTCGTTTGATTATGGCCAAAGGCATTTGACGGAAGTGCGCTTTGCACAGGACATTGCGGCTCGGCTTGGCGCTGCATCGCACCGGGTGGTTCGTATCGATATCGGTGGCTTTGGTGGTTCCGCGCTGACGGATGATGCGATCGCGGTTCCTGTCGCAGGCGAGGAGGCGGGCATTCCTGTGACTTATGTTCCCGCACGAAATACGATTTTCTTGTCCTACGCCCTTGGTTTTGCAGAAGTTATCGGTGCAGGTGATATCTTTATCGGTGTTAATGCGGTGGACTATTCGGGCTATCCGGACTGCCGTGCGGAATTTATTGAGGCGTTTGAAAAGATGGCGAATCTGGCGACACGGATTGGCGTTGAGGGTGAGAAGCTTTCGATCCGGACGCCGTTGATTGACCTGTCCAAGGAGGAAATTATTCGCGTCGGCATGGAGTTGGGTGTGGATTTCTCTTTGACTGTCTCTTGCTATCAGTTGGACGAGGATGGTGGCGCTTGCGGGATATGTGATAGTTGCCGGATCCGCAAGGCTGGATTTGAGCGCGCTGGGGTTGCTGACCCGACTCGCTATTCGGCAGCCAGGTGACCACGATGGTTGTGCCGGCGTGAAGGCTGAAACCCCGGTTCCGCACTTTCATCAGGACTCTATGTGATGGTACCGGCCTTGCACCGATCCGACTCACTT
>JBBDIT010000077.1:0-4603 GCA_040880285.1 Pseudomonadales bacterium
CGTCACCACAGGTGATTGCGAGTCGGATCGGGTACACCTTCCCACAACGCTTGCGTCGAAGTCAGGGACCGGTTTTGGAAGGCCGGATACATAGGCAAGAGCCAACATTTGCTTTAGAGTTATTGACCAGAAATTTGCCAATTTATTTAAGCCCAGGGAATTTGATGTGAGTGAAGTTGAGAAGCCCGCCTGGTTTGATCGTGCCATAAATGCACAGGCGGAGGCAGGCGATGTCGTTGTTGAAGGCTGCAGGATTCACTATGCGGTTTGGGGTGACAAGGGTAAACCGGGCATGGTCCTTGTCCATGGTAGTAATGCGCATCTGGAGTGGTGGCGATTTGTCGCTCCATACCTGGCTGACCAGTTCCGTGTTGCGGCGCTGGACCTTTCCGGTAACGGCGATAGTGAGTGGCGCGAGAAATACAGTGGGGATGTGTTTGCGCGCGAGGTCATGGCGGTTTGTGATGCTGCAGAACTCGATGATCAACCCATTGTTTGCGCCCACAGCTTCGGTGGCTTTGTCGCACTTGAGACCGGCCATTACTTCGGTGAACAGCTTGGTGGCATTATTTTTGCGGATTTTACCGTCAGTCCACCTGAACAGTATGTGGAGTGGGGACTGGAGTTTGAAAAGCGAGGAAATGAGCCGGCGAGACCCACCCGTGTTTATGATGACTTTGATACTGCGCTTGGCCGCTTTCGTCTGGTGCCATCGCAACCTTGCCAGCACCCTTACATTATCGACTACCTGGGGAGAAAGTCACTGCGCAAGGTCGAAGGAGGCTGGACCTGGAAGTTCGATCCGTCGCTGTTTGACCACCTTGAAATGGGCAAGGCACAAAGGGATAAGTTTGTCGGTCTGGCGTGTCGATCCGCCGTTATTCTGGGTGAACACAGCGAAGATGGCGGCGCCCAGAGCGCTGATTACCTGAATGAGATATCCGGCGGTATCCTGCCTATTTTTACGATCCCGGAAACCTATCATCACTTCATGTTCGATGAACCCATGGCGACAGTTACGGCGATCAAGGGTATTGCGCTGGCGTGGCGCCAGGCAGACTACCAGGATGAGTTGCAAGAGCGGTATAACGCGCTGCTGGCCTAGCCAGCTGCCCTGGCTTCATCAATCTTGCGTCTGGCAAGGGCGTCCCTGATCTCGGTATGTTCGGCTTCATTGAAATTGAAACGAAGGAAGAGCAGGGCGCCAATGATGTAACAACCAGCCGGTAACAAGGCAAAGGTTGCCCGCATCGCGAACTGAACCGTTTCGGACTGCGCAACATTGGGTTCGAAACCGGAGACCTGCAATATGAATCCGGTTGCCAGTGCCGTCAGCGAGGCTGCGCCTTTCCTGACGAAGTTCCACGCTGCATAGTACACCCCTTCTTTTCGCTCGTTACTCAAATACTCGTCATAGTCGATGATGTCTGCTTTGATAGACGGCGCGATGACGGCACCACAACCGGCGGCAAATCCGAGTAGGAACGACAGCGTCCAGATGAGCGGCGGATTGTTCAGTGCAAAAAAGTAACCGATAAACACCGCAGCGTTCAGCCACATGGCAAAGGCCCACAGCCGTTTCTTGCCGAACCGCCTGGACAGGCGAATCCACAAGGGTGTAAAGGCAAATTGGGGAATCGTATACATCAAAAGAATCGGTACCAGCATCCCGCTCATGCCGACGATCACATAGTCCAACAGGTAAGGTACAAGTAATCCCACGCTTGCCGCACCGAAAGTCTCGATCGCGTATACGGTCAGCAATAGCCGTGCATGTGGGTTTCTCACGACATCCCAAACGGCACCGGTTGCTGAAGCGCCGCCGCGGCCCTGGTAGTCAATCCGTTCCGGCAATTTTTTGGTGGACCAGATGACGATAAGGATGACGCAACATCCGGCGAAGGTAGAGATAAAAAACGCATAGCCGCGTTTGTCTTCGGCGATGTCCATAAAATACAGTGCAACCAGCCCCAATATGGAACCGATCGCTCCAATGACATGGCTGTAGCCATAGAGTCTTGTGCGCTCGTGATAATTTGGCGTCAATTCAACGCCAATGGCACCGTGAGGGACGAAAAAAGCGGTACTGGCAGTTTCATAGACTAAAAGGGCAAATCCCATCCATGCCACGAGGGCAATACCCTGCAGTACCGGTGGTGGTGACCACAACATAATCAGGCCCATGCCCATGGGGATGGCGGCGTAGAACATCCAGGCCCGTCGCCTGCCAAAACGGGAACGGGTGCGATCAGAGAGATAGCCCGCCATCGGGTCAGAAATCGCGTCCCATAAACGTGATGCAGCGATAAGCGATCCGATTGCTGCCGGGGCAATCAAAAGGACATCAGTTGAAAACTTCATGAAGTAGGTGGCAAACAGTGCACCCATAATGCCGAAGGCGATTCGGGGCATCGAATAGGTCCAGATCACACCCTGGGATAGTTTCTCCGCGCCGGCAACCCCGATTGCCGCATCTGAGGTGCTTGGAACTCCGCTTGACTCTACCTTCTCGATGTTCACGAAGTCAGTTCCATCGATCGCACTGCATCCAACATCATTTCAACCGACATCATCACCAGCAACATACCCATCAGTCGCTCCATCGCCGTCAAACCTCTGCTTCCCAAAATTCGATGCAAAGGAGTCGACGCCAGCAAGATGGCTGCCGTGGCGAGCCAGGCGACGGTGATTGCAATAAATAGTGGCAGCAACGGTTCGGTTGTCGCCATTAGCATCAGGACCGCCATAATCGATGGTCCCGCAACTGCGGGAATCGCCAGCGGCACAATCAGTGGTTCGCCGCCATGGTGATCACCGCCCAGGATGCCCTGGGGCGACGGGAAGATCATGCGAAGTGCAATTAAAAACAGGATGACGCCCCCTGAGATCGCAATGGCTTCCTGGGAAAGACCGAGGAATTCAAGAATGTACCGACCCGCAAAGAGGTATACCAGGAGCGCAACATAGGCGATAGTGACTTCCCTTAGCGTGATCGCAAAGTGGCGTGCCGGATTCACATCCTTTAAGACTGCCAAAAACAAGGGCACGTTTCCTAAAGGGTCCATAATCAGGAAAAATACCAGGGTTGCGCTGACAATCTCCAAATGTACCGCTCCGTCTTTGTCCGGACCTGTGCCGGGTCTTGTATCCGTGTCTATGGTAGCCCATTTCAAAGGGGCATTGCTTGCCCGGTGACTACCGGTTTGTCGGCTCTTAACCGGCTTCAGCCATGTCCAGTCGCTGGTGTCGCAGCGGGGTTCCAGATCATCCTGGAATCCGCAAAATGATTCCCACTTTACTGTACCAACGGCTGTAACTGTAGATTTGATGGGACTTGTACGCATTTGGACTTGAAAAATTATTTCGATCCACCTAAGCTGGGCGACCGTAAAAGATCACGTAATCATCGCGTGAACGGATCAAGAGGGCCCTAAAACAGGTGCCCTGCCATGCCTTCCTCAGGCGTCCGGTTCGGGTGAGAAGACAATAAGAAAACAGCCAAGGATTGATACGGTTGATATTGTGTATCGACTGATGTTGTCGGACCTGAGGAGATTCCATTGACTGATAGAATGCTGATCGCTGGCCTTTTCGCTATCGGCATCACTGTGTGGCTGATTTCCGGTGAATTTGGCACTGATACGCTGGTGGCTGAAGAAGCCACGATAAAATCACGCAAAGCGGAAATTGCGCTCGTCCGTGGTATCGAAAGTGTGGCGGATACGCGCAAGCTATTTCTTGAGGTGCGTGGCCAGACCCGGGCTAATCGCATGGTCCAGTTGCGGACGGAGGTTGCGGGCAGAATTGAAGAGATTCCCGGAGAGAAAGGTACACACGTCAAGGAAGGTGATGTGTTGTGTCGTATCGCAATTGATACCAGGCAAACGGAACTTGATGAAGCGCGAGCGGACTTGAAGAGCGCGCAATTGGAATATGATGGCGTACTGGATTTACAGGACCGGGGCCTCCAGTCAGAAATCAATGTCGCCAGGGCAAAGGCGGCACTTGAGAGCAGTCGCGCTCAAGCCAAGCGGGCTGAGCTGGCACTATTGAAAACCCGCATTGTGGCGCCATTCAACGGTGTGGTTGACTCCCAACCAGTTGAGGTGGGTGACTTTCTTGGTATCGGGCAGGTCTGCGTTACGTTGATGGAAATTGACCCGATGCTTGTCGTCGGCCAGGTAGCAGAAAAGCGCATTGGCCAGGTTCAACTGGAAGATGAAGCTGAAGTGACATTGATCACTGGAGCCAAATTGACGGGCAGGGTTACTTTCATTGGCCGTGTCCCGGATGCAACCACAAGAACCTACCCGGTTGAAGTCACGGTCGATGAACCCGGCGACATGATTCGTGCGGGGCTGACGGCCCAGATGAAGGTACCGGTCGGGACGGAACGCGCTCACCTGATCTCGCCTGCCTCGCTGGTGCTGAATGATGCGGGTGTTATCGGTGTTCGCATTGTCGATGCAGAAAACACCGTCAGGTTTATGCCCGTCAAGATCGTCAGTGAGGGTGTCAATGGCGTATGGGTCAACGGCTTGCCTGAACGTGTCCGGTTGATCACGGTAGGACAAGAAGAGGTATTTGACGGGCAGGTGGTCAG
>JBBDIT010000077.1:4703-37863 GCA_040880285.1 Pseudomonadales bacterium
CTGTTAGCTCGCCCGGTTGAACTTGAAGTCAAAACCATTGAGGGCGTGGAAGAAATTAATTCCTATTCCGGCGAAGGTTCGGCGACAATTGTCGTGGAGTTTGACTATGACCTTGACCCGGGGGATGTGCTGGTCGATGTCAGGGAGGCGGTAGACCGGGCCAGAGTCAAGATTCCAGATTCTGCGGAAGAACCTGTCATCCAGGAAGTCTCGGCAGCTGAATTTCCCATTGTTACCATAACGCTCGGCGGTGAAGGCGTACCGGACAGGGTCCTGTACCGTCTGGCCCGTGATCTCAAGGATGAATTGGAAGGAATCCCGGATATTCTCGAAGCTAATGTCAACGGTGATCGGGAAGAATTACTGGAAGCGATCGTCGACCCGATACAACTTGAATCCTACGGCATTACCAACGAGGAACTGATCAGCGCGGTAGCGCGCAATAATCGTTTGATTGCAGCGGGTGCTGTGGATACGGGAAAGGGCAGTTTCGCAGTCAAGATTCCCAGCATCATTGAAGATGCCAGCGACGTGTTGTCGATACCAATCAAGGCGACCAGCGACGGTGTGGTGACGTTGGAGGATGTGACCACGATTCGTCGCACCTTCAAGGACGCGCAGAATTACACGCGGGCCAATGGTGCACCAGCGGTTGCCGTCGAGGTGTCCAAGCGCAAGGGTGTCTCGGTGGTACAGGCGGTGGACCAGGTCAAGGCGGTGGTTGAAGCCAGCAAAGCCCACTATCCTTCGAACGTGGTGGTGGGTTATATGGCTGACCAGGCGCCGGAGACTACCGAACAAATTGATACGCTCCAGGGCAATATATCTACCGCAATGTTCCTGGTATTGACAGTAGTCGTTGCCGCCGTCGGCCTCAGGTCCGGGCTATTGGTCGCACTCGGTATTCCTTTCTCGTTCCTGTTTGGATTTATCATCATCAATTACCTGGGCTACACCTATAACTTTATGGTGATGTTCGGGATGCTTCTCGGGCTTGGTATGCTGATTGATGGTGCGATAGTAGTCGTGGAGCTGGCTGATCGCAGAATGACCGAAGGCGTGTCTCCCCGGGAAGCCTACATTTATTCCATACGGCGTATGTTCTGGCCGGTGGTTGCTGCAACTGGCACAACCCTCGCAGCATTCTTGCCACTGATGTTCTGGCCGGGAGTAACCGGCGGGTTCATGAAGTACTTGCCGGTCACCGTTTTCTCCGTTTTGGCGGGCTCATTGTTATACGCGTTATTGTTTGCTCCAGTGCTGGGTGCCATGATTTCACGGCAGAGGGAAAAGTCCATAAATGCAACGACGACCCTGGTAGATGAGGGCCGGTTTAGCGAGCTACGCGGCATTATACGACTTTATGCCAACGTGCTGAAGTTTACGACCCGGCATCCTATCCTCGTCGTTGGTCTTGCTCTCGTATGTCTGTACTCCATCGTAAGGCTTTATGGAGTTGCTGGAAACGGTATGCAGTTTTTCACCGAAGTTGACCCTTCATTTACTAACGTGACGGTGAATGCAAAGGGAAACTTTTCAGCAGCAGAACTTCGCAACATTGTAACGGACGTTGAGACCCGAATTCTGGAAGTGGGCCAGATCGAGTCGATCTATACACGCTCCGGTGAGGGAGGCATCAGCTTTAGTGGTGGCGGCGGATCGACTGCCGACCGTATTGGTAGCATGTTTATCCAGTTGTCTGATCGACGTATCCGGGAAGCGGATGGATTTGAAGTACAAGAAGCTTATCGGCGTGCCACCAAAGATGTACCCGGTGTTCGTGTCGACGTACAGGAGCAGGAAATGGGGCCGCCGGTCGGCAAGGATATCCAGATCCAACTGATTGGTACGGATCTGAACCTGCTGGCCCAGGAAACTCGCAAAGTACGCGATCACCTGCTTGCGATGGATGGTCTGGTGGGGGTCGACGACACTTCTCCGGTCCCGGGAATCGAGTGGGAAATCGAGGTTGACCGGGCCAAGGCAGCGATGCTTGGAGCGGATGTTGCAAGCGTCGGTGCCGCAATCCAGTTGGTTACCAATGGAGTTCTGGTGGGACGTTATCGTCCTGACGACGTGGACGATGAGGTGGATATTCGGGTCCGGTATTCCGAGGAATATCGCGCCATCACACAATTGGATGAGCTCAGAGTGACAACGCGTGAGGGCCAGGTACCTATCAGCAGTTTTGTGGAGCGTACGGCCAAGCCCAAGGTCAGTACGATATTTCGCCAGAATGGCAATCGCATCATGTATGTCCGCGCCAATACGATTCCGGGTGTGTTGGCCGATGATAAAGTAAAAGAAATCCAGCAGTGGCTTGATCGCGATGCGCAACTTGATCCGTCTGTCGAAGTTGTTTTCCGGGGAGCCAACGAAGAGCAAAACGACTCAATGACATTTATCGGAACCGCATTTTTACTCGCGCTTGCAATGATGGGTATTCTGCTTATCACTCAATTCAACAGTTTTTACCAGGCGCTATTGATTCTCTCGGCCGTCATCATGTCGACAATCGGAGTCCTGCTTGGGCTTGTGATCCTCGGTCAACCGTTCAGCGCGATTATGACGGGCGTCGGGATCGTTGCACTGGCCGGCATTATTGTGAACAACAATATCGTGCTTATTGATACCTTTAATTACCTGCGTCGTGAAAATCCCGGTTGGGGATTGGAGCGAGTGATTATACAGACTGGCTGCCAGCGGCTTCGACCCGTATTCCTGACCACTTTTACTACAGGTTTTGGTTTGTTACCCATGGCAAGCGGGGTGTCGATCGACTTGATCGCCCGGGAAGTTGAAGTCGGTGGTCCGGTTGCCTCGTTCTGGGTGCAACTGGCATCTGCCATCGTATCGGGCCTGACATTTGCCACTGTATTGACGTTAATTGTGACGCCGGCACTGCTCATGCTGCCGCAAGCATTGAGAGACCAATTCAGTAGTTTGCGTGAACAGGTCAGCCGGATTTCCAGTCGGGCGCAATCAGAGTCATAGACCTGCGACTTAATTGTCCCCGGTGCTCCGAGCGCTTCAGTCCGGTAAACCCAGTACTCTTTTGGCGATGATATTACGCTGGATTTCGCTGGTCCCGCCATAAATCGATACAGCGCGAGTGGTCAACCAGTTGGTATTCGCCTCAATTTCCTTGTCGGTAAATTCCGGGCCCTCCCAGCCTGCACCACGGATACCCATGGCTGCCTGTTCAACTTCAGCCTGTTCTTTCGTGAACTCCGCTCCCTTGACCTTCAGAATTGAAGTTGCCGTCGTCGGCGCGCTGGCCTCGGTTTCTGCGATCACTCGACGTTGGGTCAACTTGTAGGCTCGATTGTTCATTTCCAGGTTGAGCAGGCGCGTGCGAAAGGCTGTGTCGGCGATCTTGCCAGCCTTTTCGCCGATATAGGTTTTTGCAATCTGCGGTAACGAGGTGGCTTTGGTTTCCACCTGTTGGCCACTGGTATTTACCCCGCCATGGACTGAGCGTTCATATTGCAACAGGCGTTTGCCGACGCTCCAGCCTCCATTGACAGGACCAATCAGGTCGTCCTTGTCAGCAACTGCATCCTCGAAGAAGGTTTCACAAAAGGGTGAGGCGCCACTGACTAATCGAATCGGACGGACCCGCACGCCCGGCTGGTCCATATTGACCAATACCAGGCTGATGCCCTCATGTTTGGGTTTGTCCCGGTCGGTCCGGACCAGGCAAAAAATCCAGTCGCCATGGCGACCATCTGACGTCCAGGTCTTCATGCCGTTCAAGCGATAGACGTCGCCCTCATCGACGCAACGCATCTGTACATTTGCAAGGTCGCTTCCGGCGGCAGGCTCACTGTAACCCATACACCATCCACCGTCGCCACGGGCGAAGCGCGGTAACCACTTTCTTTTCTGGTGCTCAGTACCGAATTCCAGCACGGTGGGCCCAATATAGTTAACGCCGCGCCCGGTAAGCGGTGGGCGCGCACCAATCCGGCGTAATTCTTCCCCCAGTACCATGTACTCGGCCTTGGAAAGACCAGCCCCACCGTATTCCCTGGGCCAGGTAGGTACGGTCCAACCCTTGTCCGCCATGACCTCAAGCCACAGACGTGTATCGTCATCCAGTTCAATCTTGCTGCTGCCCCAGGGAATAAATCCCGGTTTTCGGATCGATGCGGGGCAGTTCGCCTCGAGCCACTCCCTGGTCTCAAGTCGGAATTCCTGTAGAGCATCATTCATTGTGGTCAACTTCGATGGGATATTTATCCCAATCGTATCCTGTTCGAGGTTGCCATTAAAGTAAGCCGAACCAGCTTTCAAGTCGAGGCCAAGTCACCTAAGCTTAGGCCACGGGCAGTATCACAAGGAGAAATTCGATGGACGAACTTGCGTTTTCAGATGCGACAACACTGGCAGCCAAAATCAAGAACAGGGAGGTCAGTAGCGTCGAAATGCTGGAACACTATGTTGCGCGCATGGAAAAATATAATCCGGATATTAACGCCATTATTGTCACACAACTGGACAAGGCCAGGACGAGGGCCAGGCAAGCCGACGAGGCGTTGGCCAGGGGCGAGGATTGGGGGCCGTTGCACGGTGTGCCCATGACCGTCAAGGAATCCTATGATATTGAGGGGCTGCCGAGTACCTGGGGCAATCCTGGCCTGAAGGACAATATTGCAAAAGTGGATGCGGTTGCCTGTGAGCGATTGCAAGGTGCCGGCGCTGTCATATTTGGCAAGACCAATGTGCCACTGTCGCTGGCTGACTTCCAGAGTTATAACGAGGTCTACGGAACAACGAACAATCCGCATGATCTCGAGCGCGGCCCTGGCGGTTCATCCGGGGGCTCTGCCGCGGCGCTCGCCGCCGGCCTGACCGGGTTGGAAATGGGCAGTGATATTGGCGGCTCGATCCGAAATCCGGCTCATTTTTGTGGCGTTTTCGGGCACAAACCCACCTGGGGGATTTTGCCCATGCGTGGGCATGCGTTACCCGGCATCCTGACGCCGTCGGACATTTCAGTGATTGGGCCACTGGCGCGAAGTGCAGAGGATTTGAGACTGGCAATGGATATTGTGCAAGGCGCGGACGCCATCCACCAGCCAGGTTGGACCCTGGACTTGCCGGAGCCGACACGCAAGTCATTCAAGGATTACAAGGTTGCCGTGTGGGCGGATGATACGCTGGCGCCGGTCGATAACTCCGTCAAGGATCGCGTGCTCAAGGTCGCCAAACTTATCGAGGATGCCGGTGGCCAGGTGGACTTTGGCGCCAGGCCAGGCTTTGCAGCGGAATATTCTCACGAGCAGTACACAAATCTGCTACATGCGGCCATGTCCGCTCGTCAGCCAGAAGAAATGTTTGAAGCTAACCTTGCCCGTCGACGGGCGCTTGCCCCCGACGACAAAAGCGAGCTGGCGAAGGTCACGATTGCATCGTCCCTGTATTATCGGGAGTGGCACCAGTACAATGAAAATCGTACTCACCTGCGCTGGGCCTGGCATGAGTTCTTCAAGGAATTCGATATACTGCTGACACCGATGTGTTCGACGGCGGCATTTCCCCATGACCAAAATCCACAGATGGGTCAGCGCAGGGTGACAGTCAATAACGAACCAAGGTTCTATTTCGAACAGATCTTCTGGGCCGGTTTAACCGGTGTTTGCTTCTTGCCGTCGACCATTGTCCCCACCGGCCTCAACGAGCAAGGACTGCCGATTGGTGTGCAGATTGTTGCGCGCGAAATGGGAGACCGATACACCATTGAATTTGCGCGAAGAGTTGCCGAGCAACTCGGCGGTTTTGTTGCGCCTAAAGCATTTGAGGACTAATCGATGTTTTTACGACGATTGCTACTCTGCTTGCTGTGCTGCGGGACTGTAGCACAAGCGGATTCACCGCGTGTGCTGATCAATACCACGATGGGCGACATCATTGTGGCACTCGATGATGCCCGTGCCCCGGTAACCACGGCGAACTTTCTGTCCTATGTGGACGATGAGGCCTATGACGGCACCATCTTTCATCGGGTGATTCCCGGCTTCATGATTCAGGGGGGCGGACATCTGCCGGATATGAAGGAGGTGGAAAGCAAGGACGAAATCATCAACGAAGCTGACAATGGCCTCAAGAACGTCACCGGTACCCTTGCCATGGCGCGGACCAATATTATCGACAGCGCCTCAATGCAGTTTTTTATCAACGTAAGTGACAATGAATTTCTCGACCACTCGGATCAAAGTTGTACGCGGGCACAGGAGCAGGCCATGATCGAAGCCCGGCAGCGCGGATTAAATAAACCCGTCACCTGCAAGACGTTCGGTTACGCCGTATTCGGCAAGGTAATTGAAGGGATGGACGTGGTCCATGATATTGAAATCGTTCAGACACACATTTCAATGGGTTTTCCGGATGTACCTACCGAGCCGGTTGTTATCAACCGTATCCGGCGACTCGACAATGATTAGGTCAGTTATGCCGCGCTTTTTTTCGCTCTGCGTGCCGCCCGTCTTGCCCTTCTTTCCAGTCGCGTTATGAAATTGGAATCGTCCTTCATCTCCTGGGCGTAACGCTGGACGCCGTAAGATGTGTTGACGATACAAGTGCTGAGGTCCACCAGCGTCAATTCACCATCCTCTGATATGACGATCTTGCGTGGCAGAAAGTTGATCTTGGCAATTCCGGCGAGGTGTAACTTGAGGTAGAGCGCATCGAGTCGCTTGATGAAGTCCGGGTCCAACAATAATTTGTCAATGTCCATGCGATTGCAAGGCGTACCTTGCGCATAGGTTTTAAGGACCGCCTCGTATTCGTCATCCTTGTAATATTTGACGATATGAGTAACGTTATTGAGTTTGCGCTCATCGACGCGACGCAATGCGTCAATTTCGAAATGGAAGTAAGTATCGTCCCACATGTTCTGTGAAATTCTCCGAACCTTGAGGATGCGTTTTTCTCCGTTTTGGTCCACCAGCAATGTCCGGCAGCTGGTTGCATCCGGATGCAGGTCCTGAATAAATTTGAGTGAAGGGTCTATCCGCCTGGTGATGGCATCAAGATCCTGCTTTTCTTTGGAGAAGAAGGCGGGGGTGACATCGGACATGGGTAGCTGCTCGGCGATATGCTGGTCACCAGTGTACCAAATGACTCGGCAGAGCCGCGCAGGTATTATCGGTCAAATCGAAATGGCTGACTCGACTCCCGTCAGTAGAATTCCGAGCCCGGCAGCCCAGGCCAGGCAAGCAATTGCATCAGTAATGTACGCAGAATGGTTCTCCTGTAGAGTGATTCAGTATCGATGGGAGAGGTCCACAACCCACTATTGATCCCTAAGGTGCTATATATTTATGACTGAAGACACATTAATAATTCAAAAATGGAATGTAATGGAGTCGGAACTGATGGACGAATCCAGCCCCTGTCCAGCAGGAGGAATGAAATTATGAACGCGAAGCCAGGAACACTCGAAAGCCTCAATCCCCATGATGGCAATTTAATTGCGACCTATGACGAACACACGGATGCCGAGGTTGATGACCTGCTGGATGCAGTGACCATCGCCCAGGGTTCCTGGGCAGCCCGCCCGCTGACCGAGCGTGCCCTTGCGCTATCCGGGCTTGCCAGTGCGTTGCGCGCGAACAAACAACAAACCGCGGAAATGATGACCCGCGAAATGGGGAAGCCTGTCGCCCAGGCAGAAGCCGAAATCGAAAAGTGTGCCTGGGTATGTGAATACTATGCCAAGGAGGCGCCGGGGTTTCTTGCGCCTATCAAAGTCAAGACGGACTCGAAGAGATCGGAGATTATCTTCCGACCGCTCGGCAATGTGCTGGCGATCATGCCGTGGAACTTTCCCTACTGGCAAGCCTTTCGATTTGCCGTACCTGCAATTGCAGCAGGCAACGGCGTGGTCCTGAAGCATGCAGCGAATGTCACTGGTAGTGCACTTGCTATTGAGGAAGTCTTTGCCAATGCGCTGCCAAAAGACCTGCTGCGGACTATCATTGTGTCATCCAAACGTGTCGCGAGGGTGATCGAACACGACAGGATCGCTGCGGTCACCTTCACAGGCAGTACCGGGGCTGGCAGGAGTGTGGCCAGCGTCGCTGGCGGCGCGCTGAAAAAGTGCGTGCTTGAGTTGGGTGGTAGTGATCCCTATGTGGTACTGGCCAACGCCAATGTTAGCCAGGCCGCGGAAATCTGTGCCAAAGCCAGACTGGTGAACTCCGGGCAGAGCTGCATAGCGGCGAAGCGATTTATTGTCGAGGAGCCGGTCTATGAAGATTTTGTCGATGCGCTGCGAGTCCAGTTTGGAAAATTGAAGACCGGCGATCCTATGTCCCGAGAGACCGACATTGGACCGCTGGCACGGCAGGACCTTGCAGTCGAGCTTGCGCGCCAGGTAGATGAAACGGTCAGTGCCGGCGCCAAAATGATTACTGGCGGGCGCATGGACGGTGACGGCTACCGACAAGGTGCTTACTACGCGCCTACGCTTCTAATCAATGTTGACCCGGGTATGGTTGCCTTTTCGGAAGAGCTGTTTGGACCCGTCGCGCCGGTGACTCGTGCACGTAATGTCGACGAGGCCCTGGCGATGGCAAATGATTCTGAATTCGGCCTGGGTGGAGCTATTTTTACCGGCGATGCTGACCGGGGCTGGGCACTTGCCTGCGACAAGCTGGAAACGGGTACGGTTGCCGTAAACGGCCAGGTGCAGTCGGACCCTAGACTCCCTTTTGGTGGCATCAAGTCCTCAGGCTACGGTCGAGAGCTGGGTGAATTCGGAATCCGCGAGTTTGTTAACGTCAAGACCGTAAGCCGATTCTAAGGAACCCCTTGTTGAGAGGTTCCCATATTGTGATTACAGTGCGGCTTCCAGGGACTGCACGGCTCGAGACTTGAACTCCCTGCGGGCCAGTACGATGACGATCAAGGTGCTGGCTGCCATGTAGAGGTAGGGATGTAACATCCAGAACACCATCGCCAGACAAAAATAGTATGCGCGCAGGCCACTGTTGTTGTCGTGTCCGGCAATATCCATCAGCCTTGCCATTTCTACTGTGAACCGCTCGCGTTCCTCATCGGTTGAAGGGTCTCCCGGCACGGGTGCCGCGCCCATCATTACAGCGGCGAACCCATATTGGCGAAGGCTCCAGGTGATCATTAAAAATGCGTAAATCAACACGATCGCGATCAACATAAATTTTGCCTGGACCTGGCTAGTGGATTGATCAATCGCAAGCGGCAGCCCACTGGCCAGTTCCGCGATGAGGCTGCTGGATGACAGGGCGGTGAAGACCGCCGCCAGCAGAATCAACGTTGTTGAGGCGAAAAAACCGACCACCCGTTCCTGGCTTGCCAGGAGCGATGCGTCGGTTACCCTGACATCCCGCATCAACATCTGGCTCACCCACTTCACCCGATGCAGACGCATGGAGTGCGACAGGGATTGTTTATCACCCCGGCGTGCCCGGTATTTTGCGTATTGGGTATAGGAAACCCAGAGCAAAATCATGTAACCCAGGGCTAGTGCATCTTCCGGCTCAAATGGCATCAATCGTTTCCTGTGCCGCTCAGGTTGGCGTATTGCCCATTGTTGATGATTGAGTGCGGCTTGTAAATCAGGGTAGATTGTCAGGCGGGTGGCGTGGATGTATGGTACTGATCACTGACGTAGAAATTAAAGGTGACCGACCATGGAAATCAAACCGCTGACTCCCCACATTGGTGCCGAGGTGACCGGCGTTGACCTCGCAAACCCGCTCAGCAATGAAGAGTACGCCGATATTCATCAGGCGCACCTGGACTGGATGGTGCTGGTATTTCGCGATCAACACCTTGATCGTGAAGCCCATAAGGCATTCGGGCGGCGTTTCGGAAAGTTGCACGTACACCCGCTCAACAAGACCCGCTCCGGAGACCCTGAAATCCTGGTGGTCAAGACGACGAAGGATTCAGCCTATACTGCAGGCGATGGCTGGCATACGGATGTCACCTGCGATGAATATCCGCCCATGGGATCCATGCTGTATATCACAGAGACGCCGGAGTGTGGTGGCGGTGATACCTTGTATGCCGATATGTACCTGGCCTATGAGCTGTTGTCAGACACGATGAAGGATATGCTGGAAGGATTGACGGCAGTACATGACGGGGCCTTGCCTTACCTTGGCTCTTATAAAGTAGAACCACCTGAGGAAGGTTATCCGAGGAACGAGCACCCGGTCATCGCGCGCCATCCTGAAACCGGCCGCAAGTTGTTGTATGTCAATTCCGGTTTCACCAGCCACATTAAAGGTTTGTCGAAGACGGAAAGTCGCGCTCTGCTCGAGATGCTCTTCCGTCACATTGCGACCACGCCGCGTTTAACCTGTCGTGTCCAGTGGGAGCCTAATACGCTGACATTTTGGGATAACCGCTGTACCCAGCATCATGCAGTCTGGGACTATCACCCGTACAGCCGTTACGGTGAACGTGTGTCCATCATCGCTAACGAACGTCCTGCCGCCTGATTGGCCTTGGAGTGGTGATGGCCAGATTACGAATTAATGGTGAAGTCCATGAGGTCGATGTCGATCCTTCAACGCCGCTATTGTGGGTGCTTCGCGACAATCTCAATCTTACCGGCACCAAGTATGCCTGTGGTATCAACCAGTGTGGTGCCTGTACGGTGATGATGAATGGTCACGCGGTACGTTCATGCGTGACTTCCGCGTCCGAGGCCGAGGGATTTGAAATCACGACGATTGAAGGCTTGTCGCCGGATCGCAGTCATCCGCTGCAACAGGCCTGGATTGAAGAGGATGTTCCGCAATGCGGCTACTGCCAGTCAGGTCAGTTAATGGCGGCTGCCGCGTTGTTGCGACAAAAGGCGAGGCCTACCGACGAAGAGATTGACAGGGCCATGACCAATGTCTGTCGTTGCGGCACCTACCAGCGCATTCGCAAGGCGATCCACAAGGCGGCCAACAAGGTGAACGGATGAAGCGGACCCTGAGCCGGCGGCAATTTATCAGGGCCTCTGCAGCCACCGCGGCCGGTGGCATGCTGTTGTCATTTCATATTCCGGCGCTGGCCAGGGCAACCTCATTTGAACCTTATGCCGACGGCCATGCAGAAATAAATGCCTGGCTCACGATCGGCAGCGACGATGTCATTACCATCCGGGTCGCACAGTCGGAAATGGGCCAGGGCGTGATGACGGCCTTACCAATGATTGTCGCTGAAGAACTGGAAGCGGACTTCCGCAACGTGCGTGCCGAATACGCCGATGCCAATCGCAGTATCCGGCATGGCCGTGTCTACCAGCGCATGATGACCGCCGGTAGTGGGGCGGTGCGCTTGTCGCGGCCTTATCTGCAGCAGGCAGGGGCAGAAGCGAGAGAAAGGCTGGTCAAAGCGGCAGCGGAACGCTGGAATGTATCACCA
The DNA here is from genome assembly GCA_040880285.1 of Pseudomonadales bacterium. Classification (GTDB taxonomy): domain Bacteria; phylum Pseudomonadota; class Gammaproteobacteria; order Pseudomonadales; family Azotimanducaceae; genus JANQJA01. The sequence goes on from JBBDIT010000077.1 coordinate 16,113, forward strand.
GCGGAGTGTTATGCCGATTACGGCAAGATCTACCACCGGCCGACGCGTCGCTCCATCAACTATGGCGCGATTGCGGCAGATGCGGCGAAGGTCTCGGTTGCCAACGTCGCTATCAAGTCGCCGGAAGCGTTTAATCTGCTGGGTTTACCGACCCGGCGTCTGGATGTACCGGCCAAGGTTGATGGCTCTGCCATGTTCTCGATGGATGTACGCGTGCCAGGTATGCGCTATGCAGCGGTTGTCCATTGCCCGGTACTCGGTGGCGGCCTGCGAAGCTATCGATTCAACGCGATCCGGAACAGGCCGGGCGTGCGCCAGGCCATTCGGCTTGATAACGGTGTCGCCATTGTCGCAGACACCTTCTGGCAGGCGAAGACGGCCGCCGACTTGCTGCCGGTCGACTGGAACATTGGCGATGCGGGTAAAACGTTTTCCGACAGGATCCTGCGTGAATTTGTTAGCCAACTGGATCAGGAGGGCAGCGTCGTTGTCGATGAAGGTCGTGCAGTGGCGTTGATGGATGACACTGAGAAGACCATTGAGTCCGACTATACCGCGCCTTACCTTTCCCATGCCTGTATGGAACCGCTCAATTGCACTGTGCATGTGCAAACCGGCCGGGTGGATGTGTGGGCCGGTGTTCAGGACCCGGAAGCGACACTGAACGAGGTGGCGAAAATCACCGGCATGGCGCCAGCCGATGTGTATATACACAACTGCATGCTGGGTGGCGGATTTGGTCGCCGCAGCAACATCGACTTTGTGCGTGAAGCGGTCCTGATCGCCATGGAAGTCGATGTGCCCGTCCAGATGATCTGGACCCGTGAGGAAGACAGCCGCCAGGGTGCGTATCGGCCCATGACTGCCATCCGATTCAAGGCCGGATTTGATCTCGACAAGAACCTGATTACTTATACCAACCATTCCATCACGCCATCCATACTTGAGCAGATCAATCCGGCGGCTACCGCAAGCGGCATTGATCGCAGTTCGGTGGAAGGTCTTGCCAACATGCCTTACGCCGTTGCCAATAAGCGCATCACGCACAGCATCAGAAATACACACCTGACGAGCTGGTTCTGGCGCTCGGTTGGCAATTCCCAAAACGCTTATGCCATGGAGTGTTTTGTTGACGAGATGGCAACCGCCGCGGGCATGGATCCGCTGGCATTCCGGCGCAAGCATCTTGCCGATCGCCCGGATATGCTCAATGTGCTCGATGTGCTGGAACAAAAAGCCGAGTGGCGCCAGGCGATGCCGGCTGGCAGCGCCAAAGGGCTTGCCATCCACGAGTGCTACGGCACGATCTGCGCACAAGTCGCGGAAGTCACGGTTTCAGAGGAAGGTGACCTCAGCGTTGATCGTATCGTCAGCGTGGTGGACTGCGGTAACCTGGTGAATCCGATGACCGCGGAAATGCAAATTGAAAGCGGGGTGATCTTTGGTTTGACAGCGGCGCTGTACGGTAAGTTAACCGTGGAAAATGGTCGCATCCTGGAAACCAATTTCGACACCTATCGGATGGTAACCATGAATGAGGCACCAATCATGGAAACGCACTTTGCGTTGTCCGGTGGCGACAAGTGGGGTGGGCTCGGTGAGCCGTCGACACCACCGGTTGCGCCGGCGATTTGTAATGCGCTCTACAGAATTATCGGTCGCCGTATTCGTTCATTACCCATCAAGGATTACTACCTGCGGCGGGCATAGGGTTATTGGCGCTTTATGAATTTCTTTCTTGATGGCCTGAAACTGATCACGCAACCTGGGCTGCGTCAGTATGTGGTCATTCCCATCGGGATCAATGTGATGGTGCTCTCGGGTGTCATCGCGTACGGCGTGTCACAGTACGATGCCTGGACGACAGCATTCACCGATTCACTGCCGTCGTGGCTGATGTTTTTGTCGGGCGTGTTTTCGGTATTGGCTGCGTTACTGGTATTGATCATCATGCTGTATCTATTCACTATCATTGCCAATATCATCTCGGCACCGTTCAATGCGGTCTTATCGATCAAGATTGAACAGCGAGAGACCGGGCGTACGCCGGGCGGTGACACCGGGCTTGTAGTCATCGTGGTACGTTCACTGGCCCGGGAAATGGCCAAGCTCATTTACTTCCTGCCACGGGTGATCGGGCTCGTCATTGTCACGGTGATTCCCGGGGTCAACACGCTTGCCCCTTTCCTGTGGGTACTGTTCGGGGCGTGGATGATGTCAATCCAGTATGTCGATTACGCCGCGGACAACAATGAGGTCAGTTTCAATGATATGCGAAGGCTGCTGGAACGTGAACGGGTGCAGACGGTCACATTCGGGCTCATCGTTTATGTGGCGCTCGCAATTCCCGTGCTGAACCTGGTGCTTATACCTGCGGCAGTGGCGGGCGGGACCTTATTCTGGGTACATCGCCTTGGGCGGGCGCCCCTGGTCTAGACGATGCGGTAGCAGGGTTTGTATTTGGTGCCGGGTAATTTCATTCGGTGCTGTTGTACAAATGAGGTTAGCATCGAGTCCATTTGCGCCATGATCTCCGGGTCACCGGAAATTTCAAATAGCCCGTGTTTCTCTACTTCAAGGATACCGTCTTCCTTCACATTGCCAGCGACCAGCCCGGAAAATGCGCGTCGCAAGTGTGCCGCTAGCCGGTAGACTGGCTGGTCCCGATGAATCTCGAGTTGCCGCATGTTCTCGTGGTTGGGAACGAACGGCTGCTGGAAATCATGATCTACCTTGAGCACCCAGTTAAAGTAGTAAGCGTCGTTCCTGGCTTTACGGAATTTCCTGACCCTGCGAATACCCTGCAGCATCTTACTGGAAACCGTGGCCGGATCATCGATAACAATCTCGTACAGCGATTGTGCGGCCGGGCCGAGGGCATTGCCGATGAATTTGTCGATCTGCTTGAAGTATTCGGCCGACGCGGCCGGGCCCGTAAAGATCAACGGGAAAGGGATACCTTCATTGGCGGGATTCAATAATATTCCGAGCAGATACAAAATCTCTTCGGCTGTGCCGACGCCACCAGGAAATACGATAATCCCGTGTCCTGCCCTGACAAAGGCCTCAAGACGTTTTTCGATGTCCGGCAGAATTACCAGTTCATTGACGATAGGATTCGGTGGCTCGGCGGCAATAATGCCGGGCTCCGAGAAACCCACATAGCGGCCCACGGGTATTCGCTGTTTCGCGTGACCGATGGCAGCGCCTTTCATTGGGCCCTTCATTGCGCCGGGACCACACCCGGTACAGATATCGAGGCCCCGCAGGCCCATCTGGTAACCGACTTCCTTGGTATAGTCGTATTCGCGGCGACTGATGGAGTGCCCACCCCAACAGACGACAAGGTTGGGCGGTTTTGCCTGTTTGAATATATCGGCATTACGCAGTATGTGAAAAATTGCATTGGTGATGCCTTCACTACTGTCAGTATCGAACAGTGGATTGTCAGTAATTTCGTTACTGACATAGATAATGTCTCTCAAGACCGCAAACAGGAGCTCCTTGATGCCCTGGATCATCTTGCCTTCGACCAGTGCCTCGCCGGGTGCATTGACAATCTCGAGCCGTACGCCACGTTCCAGTTGCACCAGTTTGATGTCAAAGTCGCTATAGCGATCAAGCATTTGCTTGGCATTGTCAACATTGGAACCACTGTTTAAAACTGCCAGTGAGCACTTCCTGTAAGTGTAGTACAGGCCACCCTGGCTGGAATCGAGCAGCTTGTTGACTTCATTGCGCGACAGGACGTCAAGTTCCGCGCTGGGAGTTACTTTAATGTTGGCGACATTTCTTTCCATGGGATCTCTATTTCAAATGTTGTTTGACCGCGTGACAGAATTGGGTGGTGGTACTATCGCCGCCCTGGTCCGGGGTCAGGACCTTGCCCTCGCTGTAGACATTGCGAATGGCGGCGCGAAGCGCATCACTGGCATCATCCAAGCCCAGATACTCCAGCATCATTGCACCCGAAAGCAGCGTGGCGGTGGGATTGATGATGTTTTGCCCGGCGATATCCGGTGCTGTGCCGTGTGCCGACTCGAAGTAGGCGTAGTCGTCACCGTAACACCCGGAAGGCGCAAGGCCGAGGCCCCCGATCAATCCGGCCGCGCCGTCCGACATGATGTCACCGTACAGGTTGGGCATGACGACGACATCAAAGTCCTGCGGTTTGGTGATCATACGGCACAGGAAGTCATCGATAATATAGGTGTCATACGCAATGTCGGGGTATTCTTTGGCGATTTCACCTGCCAGACTACGAAAGTAGCCATCCGAGACGTGCAACATGTTGTACTTGCAGGTTACCGTGACCTTCTTTTTCTTATTGCGCTTGCGTGCCAGATCAAACGCATACCGTACCACTCGCTCAGTACCTTTTTTGGTGATGGCCTTGATCGCGAATTTACCGGGTGCAAGGCTCGCCAGCGATGCCCGGGCGTTGCGTGAGGTCAGGTTGAGTCCCGCAAGATCCTCAAGGTCACCTTCGATCCCGAGGTACAGATCTTCCAGGTTTTCCCGGATGATGACAAAGTCGATGTTTTCCGGGTGGGCCATGGGGCTGCGATAGCCTTTTACATACTCGCAGGGCCTGACATTGGCATAGGTTTGTTTGCCCCAGCGCAGATAGAAAAGGGCAGCGGTGCTGGCGCCGCTGGTTGAGCCGAAAAAGGTGGCGTCAGATGCGTCAATGGCCTCCCGGGTCTCGTCAGGGAACAGACTGCCGGTTTTCGCCCTTGCCGCCTCACCGATCAAGGGCCGCTCGAATTGAATCGGTAATGCCATTGACTCAAGTAGTTCCACAGCGGGGATCATGGCTTCAGGCGAGGCGTCGTCGCCGTCCACCACAATGACGCGTTTATTCTGCATTGTTTACAACCTTGTCCAGAGTAGTTTTCGCGGGCGGTTATCTCAATGGTTGAAAATGAGTACTGCCGGGACTTAGTATAAATGAAAGTGTGGAGGGACGTTATGAGCGATCAACAGATCAATGTGGATACGTCGGTTGGGCATGTCGGCGCCCTGGTCAGTGGTGTGGACCTGGCCCGGCCATTGGCGCCGGATGTATATGCTGAAATCAAGCGTGCCTGGCTCGAACACCAGGTATTGTTCTTCCGTGACCAGTCACTATCACCGGCCGAACAAGCCGAATTTGCCACCAACTTCGGCGCCCTTGATGTCTATCCATTCATGAAGGCGGTTGATTCTCATCCCAATGTCATTCCCATCGTCAAGGAACCGGGCGCGAAAATAAACTTTGGGGGCGGGTGGCATACGGATACCTCGTATATTGAGCGGCCCCCCATGGCGACGATTCTCTACGCCGTGGAGGTGCCAGAAGAGGGTGGCGACACCCTGTATGCAGACGCTACTGCCGCTTATGAAGACTTGTCCGAGGGCTTCAAGCACCTGCTGGACGGCGTCATTGGTGTGTATTCACCGAAAGTTGTGCACGGCAAGGAGGGTGCCTATGCAAAGCTCGCTGCCAACTCATCGGACCTTGGTAACGCCTATGGCGGGGATACGGAATTTGCCGAGAGCGAGGTTGAACATCCGCTGATTCGCACGCATCCGGAAACCGGTCGCAAGAGTATTTACTGCAGCAAACCCCACACCCACCGGATCAAGGATATGACACGGGAAGAGAGTTTGCCGATATTTGAGTATTTGCAGAACCACCTGACCCAGGATCAGTACGTCACTCGATTCAAATGGGAACCCGGGTCACTTGCCATGTGGGATAATCGCTGTGTATTCCACTATGCCATCAACGACTACCACGGCAAGCGACGCCATATGCATCGGGTGATCGTGCAAGGTGATCGCCCCAGGTGATCGCCCCAGGTAACCGGGCTCACAGAAACAACCTGTTTTGAGATTACACCGGGTCCAGTTTATAGATACGTGAAGCGGTACCGTAAAACATCTGGTCCTTCTCGTTGTCCGAGAACTCCGCCACGATTTTTTTCAGGCCGTTATATAAAACCGGGTAGGAAATCGATCGTTTGTCCACCGGAAAATTACTTTCGAACATACAGCGCTCTGGCCCAAAACATTCGATCGTATGAAGATAGTAGCGTCGTTGCGCCTCGACGAATTCATCGGAGGTGGGTGGCCTGTCCTGCTTGTCCCAACCGAAACCATTGTCCGGCATTGCGAGGCCACCGATTTTGGCGACCACGTTCTCGCATTTGGAAATTTCCAGAATGTCCTTTTTCCACACCTGGTAAATTTCTTCGCGTTTGTCAGCATAAGGACCGACGCCAAGTGGTGTGCCGAAGTGGTCCAGAATCATTTGAGTGTCCGGCAGTGCCCGGGCCAGTTCCGCGAACGCCGCATTCTGGTGGTGATAATGCCAGGTATCGTAAGTCAGTCCCATTTTCCCGAGGACACCCAATCCGGTCCTGAAGTCATCGCGACGGTATAGGTCAGGCAGGGCGCGGCCGGGGATTGTCAACGCCTCCGGGTGTGGATCGAGGGCGCCTGCGTGGCGAATACCACGGAACAAGCCTTGACCGGCTTGCATATGACCTTCCAGCACCTCCACTACCGCGTCTGCCAGCGTCAGGTCGGCTCGTGCCACGATTCCAGCAATTTCTGCCGACTGCTCATCGCCCGCCTTGCTTTGTGCGGCTTGTTCGGCGACAAACCGTGTTTCGCCGAGACAACGCAAGTGTTCGGGGCCGTCCGGCAGGTACTCGGCACCACACTCGACGAATACCGTCTTGACGATATTGTGGCCAGAGCCTGTGTCGTTCCACAAGTCTTCCAATAAATAGCTGCCTTGGGGACGGCGCCAGAGGTGATGATGGGGGTCGATGATGGGCCTGTCCGGGTCAATAATTTCTTCCTGGACTTCAGCTAACCATTCTACAGTGCCGGGTGTGGCCATGGGTTTACTCCTCTAGTTGCCTGTAAATAGATGATTCCCTATGTTCTCATAGGCACACTTGCGCATACATCTCTTCCCGGTCGCTTTTCTCAATCGCGTCGGCCCAGGTCGTTTTGTCCTGCTATCTGGCGCCTTTTAATTCGTGGCGCGGAAGGCTAAGGTATCGATAGTACAATATCAGCCTGAATCAATAAGCGAATCCAAAAATGCAGAAGAATCGATTTATTGTAGCGGTATCACTGATCCTGTTCGGAAGCCTGCTGGCAACTTTCGTCCAGACCGACGGTGGCAACATTCGAGTGCAGGATGTGCGCTTCGCCGGAAGTGCCGGTAACTTGATGAGCGGTCATTTATACATTCCGGCGGGTGTGGACGCGGCTAATCCGGCACCGGCTATTCTTGCGATCCATGGTTACATCAATACGCGTGAGACCCAATCCGGGTTTGCCATCGAATTTGCCCGGCGCGGCTTTGTCGTGCTGGCGCTGGACCAGACGGGGCATGGCTACTCGGATCCACCGGCGTTTGCCAACGCTTTCGGTGGCCCGGACGGACTGGCATACCTGCGTACGCTGGCGTTCGTGGATAAGGACCGGATCGGCCTTGAGGGCCACTCAATGGGTGGATGGGCCGTACAATTGGCAGCCGCAACCTGGCCTGATCACTATGCCTCGATGGTACTGGAAGGCTCTTCCACCGGCACTTTTGGTGCGCCCGCCGGCACGCCAACGACGCCAAAGAACCTGCTGGTTGTGTTCAGCCTGTTTGACGAATTTTCCGGGTTTATGTGGGGCGCACCAGTACCCGCTGATATTGTCGAAACCGACAAGCTCAAGAACCTGTTCGGCACCCGACAAAGTGTTGAGCCGGGCGTCCTTTATGGTGACATTGCACAGGGCACAGCGCGTAAACTTGCCATGCCGGCGGTCACTCACCCGGGTGACCATTTGTCTCGCGATGCAATCGGTGCGGCAGTCGACTGGTTTGAATTGACCCTGGACCACAAAGCGGATCTCGCATCTGACGAGCAAGTCTGGTATTTCAAGGAGCTGGGCACCCTGATTGCCTTGTTGGGCCTCGCGGGATTGATGTTTCCACTGGTAGAGTGGCTCGTAGGTGTATTGGGATATACCGGTGCCCGGACCACGCCGTTTAGCGAACCGGTGGGGCCACGCGCCGTATTGAATGTGGTATTTGCGATGTTCCTGCCGATTGTGACCTTCTTCCCGCTGCAAGTGTTTGCACCAGCATGGTCCTTGTTGCCGCAGCAAATTACCAACGGTATTCTGATGTGGGCCTGGGGTACCGGGCTTGTTATGTTATTGGCGTTCTGGCTGTGGTATCGAGGGCAGCAACTTACCCTTGCGGACCTCGGCCTGCCACTGGCAAAAAAACCCATCCTGAATGGCCTGGTACTTGCCGGTAGCTGCTGCGCAATCCTGTACCTGATCGTTCTTGGGGTCGATTTTTTCTTCAACGTCGACTTTCGTTTCTGGGTGGTTGCCGTAAAGGCGATGTCTCGTGACCAGATCGTGATGTTTTTGATCTACCTGCCATGGTTTACCGTGTTCTTTGGAATTCTTGCACTGTCACTGACAACCCAAATGCCCAGGCGCGCAACCCTGTCAGGACAAATGCTGTTTAACGGGGGCGTCTTGAGTGCTGGTTTCGTCGTGCTGTTGCTCGCACAATACATTCCGTTACTGCTGGGCGGCACGATGCTGATTGCATCACAACCGCTACTTACCATTGTTGCGTTCCAGTTTGTACCGCTTTTATTCCTGGTGGGACTGGTGCTGACATTTTGCCATGATAAGACCGGCCATCTTTATACTGGTATCTTCCTGAGCAGCCTGTTTGTGACCTGGTACATCGTGGCGGGTACGGCGACGCAGGCCGTGCCATGGTGGTTCTGATAGACTGCGGCGGGTACTGGTTTCGGGTTGTATGAATGAGTGCACCGCTGACAGGTATTACTGTCCTTGATTTGAGTCGTGTGCTGGCAGGGCCCTGGGCCAGCCAGACCCTGGCTGACCTGGGCGCAGAGGTCATCAAGATTGAAAGGCCGGGTGTCGGTGACGATACACGGACCTGGGGACCGCCCTTCTTTGAAACCCGCACTGGTGATTCCCTCTCTGCCTATTACCTGTCAGCCAATCGCGGTAAGCAGTCAGTCTGTATTGATATCAGTACACAATCAGGTGCAGACCTGGTGCGACGCCTCGCGCAGGATGCCGATATCCTGATTGAGAATTTCAAATTCGGCGATATGGCGCGGCGTGGTCTTGACTATGAAGCGCTATCAACTGCTAATCCGGGCCTTATTTACTGTTCGATTACCGGTTTCGGCCAGTCCGGACCCTACAGACATCGACCCGGTTACGATTTTATGATCCAGGGCATGGGTGGGTTGATGAGTATCACCGGCGAGCCGGACGAAAAGTCCACCGATGGTCCACAGAAAGTCGGTGTGGCCCTCGCCGATGTGTTAACGGGCCTTTACAGCACCATTGCCATCCTGGCGGCACTACAGGATCGCGTCAAATCAGGGCAGGGCCAACAGATCGATATGGCGTTGCTCGATGTGCTCACCGCAAGCCTTGCCAACCAGGCCACCAATTACCTGGTCTCGGGGATAGCGCCATCGCGTCTTGGTAACGCCCATCCCAATGTCGTGCCCTACCAGACGTTTTCGACCTCTGACGGTTATATCATTGTGGCGGTAGGGAATGATGCGCAATTTGTAAAACTGTGTCATGCGATTGATCGACCGGACCTCGCCACGCATGCAGATTACCTGACGAATGCGCTAAGGGTGCAGTACAGGGAGGCACTTAGCGTTGAGATTGCGGCCAGCCTGTCAACTGGCACCATGGCGGCGTGGCTCGATACCCTGGAAGCCGCAGGCGTGCCTTGTGGGCCCATCAACACTATCGATCGTGTATTCAATGACCCGCAAGTCATACACAGGGGCTTGCAAATCGCGATTGATGGCATGCCGCTTGTGGCGAACCCGATTCGGTATTCGAAATCGGAAATGAATTATCAACGACCACCACCCACGCTTGGGCAGGATACCGCTGACGTGTTGATTGCGAGATTGGGATTGACGCAGACACAACTCGAAGAGTTGCGACAACAAGGCGTTGTGAACTAGGTGTCGAGTGGTTGTAACAGTTTCACACTAATCTACTGGTGGTAAGGCAGAACTCCTATGGCAGAAAAAGACAAAAAAAACGAAGATAAAAAGAGCGACGACAAGCCTGCGGCCAAAGAGCCGGAGGACCGCACGGTTACCACGCAACATACCGTCAAAGTGCGTGGCAAGGAGCTCAAATATACTGCCACGGTGGGCACCGTGGTACTGCGTGAGGAGGTCGATAAGGAAGGGCACAAGGCCAAGGCGGAGATGTTCTTTGTCTCCTTTACCCGGGACGGTGTCCGTAACAGGGCCAGGCGGCCTATCACGTTTTCATTTAATGGTGGTCCTGGCTCTTCATCGGTCTGGATGTTACTGGGGTTGTTGGGGCCGAGGCGCGTGCCACTCTCAAAGGACCAAAACGAACGCCTTGCGCCGCCGTACCAACTCACCGACAACGAATATACTTTGCTGGAAGAATCGGATCTCGTATTCATAGATCCCATCGGGACAGGTTACAGTCGAGCAATCCATGGCGAAGAGTCAAACCCGGATGAATTCTTCTCATTCCGCCGTGACCTCGACTCCGTTGGTGAATTTATCCGCCTCTTTGTCAGTCGAAATGAACGCTGGGCCTCTCCCAAGTTCCTGATCGGCGAGAGCTATGGAACGACCCGCGCGGCTGGCCTGTCGGGGCACTTGCAGGATCGTCACGGCCTGTTCCTGAACGGCGTCATGCTGGTATCTGTGGTGCTGAACTTCCAGACGCTATTGTTTCGGGCCGGCAACGACTTGCCGTTTGTGCTGTATCTACCCAGCTATGCGTTAACCGCGCGCTACCATGGCAAACTGGCGGCAAAATATCAGCGCATGGATGAACAAAAATTCATTGCAGAAGTCCGCCAGTTTGCTGAAACAGAATACAACGTTGCCCTGATGCAGGGCGATCGGCTTTCGGCTGCCGACGAGGAACACATTGCAAAAAAAGTATCTGGTTATACAGGACTCAGCGAGCAGTATGTAAAAGGTTCCAACCTTCGCATTGAAATTATGCGGTTCACCAAGGAGCTCCTGCGCACGGACAGCAAGAACCTGGGTCGGTTCGATAGCCGGATTGTTGGGATTGACAAGGATGATGTTGCAGAAAACTTTGAACGGGACCCGAGCTTTGACATTGTACATGGGGTCTATTCCGCTTGCCTCAATGACTTTGTCAGGCGAGAGCTCAAGTTCGAGTCGGATTTGCCGTATGAAATTCTGAGTTTCAAGATCCTGCCAAAGTGGAAATACGATGAGTTCGAGAACAGTTACGTCAATACGGCGGAAACGTTACGCGGTGCGATGATGAAGAACCCGAACCTCAAAGTCTTCGTTGCCAATGGCTACTATGACCTTGCAACGCCGTTTTTTGCAACGGAATACACGTTTGATCACCTGGGACTTCGTGGTGGCCTGCAGGCCAATATTGAGATGGGTTATTACCACGCCGGCCATATGATGTACGTTAACAAAGACAGCCTGGCGAGTCTTTCGAGGGACTTGAAAGCGTTTGTGAAACGCGCCTCCTAGGTGCCGGGGCTGGCGGGCTTGGCGCTGGCCAATTTTGATGCCCGGCGTATCGAGATTGATGTTGTCAGTGAGCGCAGGTTCAGGTGAGCGCCTTGTAGACCAGACGCTTGAAGTCGTGGCTGAAAGGGTGCCAGAACCCCGGCAGGCGTTGCGTAAAAATGAGCGCAGCGATGTTGGCTCTTGGCGCAATCCATGAATGTGTACCTGCCATACCACCCCAATGAAATTCATCGATAGCGGCTTCCGGTTCACCCTCACGGGGCGCGGTCTTGATCGCCAGGCCAAGGCCAAACACGGTATCTGGCATGTGCCAGTTGGGCAACTGCACACCCACGCCAGCAGGCAATTGATTGGTATGCATCATGGCAACGGTTTCCGGTTGCAGAATCTGTACGTCGCGGAATTCACCTTCACCGACCAGCATACGAATGAACGCCGTGTAGTCGGTGATGGTTGAGACCAGGCCGCCACCTCCTGAGGTAAATGACTTGGGTTCAAGGTAACTGCCCAGCAGTGTATCTGGTGCAACATTCAGGCCTGGAGCCATCGGATCCATCGGGTTCACCGGCAGGTAGTTGGCGGCAAAGCGAAAGTGTTTTTCCGTCGGCACATAGAAGTGGGTATCGACCATGCCGAGCGGCTTGAAGATACGGTCATTGAGGAAGTCATAAAAGGATTTTCCAGACCAGACCTCGATCAGCCGTGCCAGGATGTCAGTTGATACACTGTACTGCCAGCGCGTTCCCGGTTGGTACGAAAGTGGAATTTCCGCCAGTTTGTCCACCATATCGGCGAGCGTGCTGGTGACACCGAGGACATCACGTTCTGTGTACAGCTTGTCGACTATCGACTCCTGGAAAATGCCGTATGAAAAACCAGCGTTGTGGCACATTAACTGCCGCACCGTGGGTTTGTTGGCCAGTGGTTCCACATCGCCGGGGTCTGTTGCGCCCGGCTTGATGACTTGAAGGTTTGCAAAGATCGGCAGGAACTTTTCGATGGGATCGTCCAGCTCAAACTTGCCGTCTTCATACAGGCACATGGCGGCGACCGACGTGATGATCTTGGTATTGGAGTAGATTCGAAAGATCGTATCCCTTTCGACCGGTCGGTCCGCTTCGATGTCCGCGTGCCCCCAGGTTTTGAAATCGACAATCTGTTGGTCCTTGATAATGATCGACACTGCGCCCGCAAGAATATTGTCGTCCACATACTGCTGGATGGCATTGTGCATTTCTGAGAAATCAAACGGGTTATCGGTGACAGCAAGCTTGTTAATGCTCGTCTCCTTAATCTGGTTAAGTTGATTTAAGCGGTATCGCCGGTCAGCTCTTCGTAGCTCTTGCCTTTATCCTCGCGCAGGCCGGTCACGACAGAGGCTAACACACTCTGGAACTCTGCGCCGGTATCCAGGATCTCGGAGTTCTCGGTGACGATCATATGGGACAGTTGGCCGCCTGTATATTCGGCCACCTTGATACCGCCGCGATTCGCGAAGATATATTTGTCGGAGGCGGGAATAATCGCGACCAGACGACAGGGCGTCAGGGTGCCTTCCATGATGGGTAACTTGACCCAGGCATCGAGGTTCAAGGCCTTGACGGCCTCGGTGGCGGCCTCGAGTTTCCTTGCCGCCTTCTGGCGCAGCACCATCGCCCGTTCCTGTTTGACCCTGGCTTCTTCCCGGTGCGCTTCGAGTGCCTGCTTCAACGCTTCCTTGCGCTTGGTCAGGAACTGCTGGGAAACCTGCTTGCGTTCGACTTCTTCCTCGACTCCAACTTCAATCTTTTTCTGCTGCTGGATGCCCTTGATGACAGTCAGTAAATGGGCGTGAGTGATTTCATGGGCGGGTGCCCGCGGCGACAACAGACTGACGGTTTCGCTGGAGATATAGCCCGCCAGCTCCGCATAACTCATGTGCAGGACCTTGCGGCGGTTGTGGTTGGTGAATAACAATCGTTCCGTATCATGCCAGTTCAGGATCAACTTGATACGCGCAATCTTTTCGCTCGATTCCTGTTTGTCATCGTACAGGAACCACTGGCCTTCCTTGAACCGCTCGATCTGTTTTAGTACCTCGCGATCGATCTCGCGATTCCCATCAACGGCAGAAGTATCTACTTCCATCAACTCGAAGTCGCACGGATCCGATGGATTACCTTCCCTGATCAAGTCGAACTCCGCCTCCACATCCGCCATGCAGGACTCATAAGGTGCAGTATCGAATGAGAGCTTTGCGCAAAATGCCTTCACCTGCTCTGGCAACGATGCCATCAGGGCCTGGTGTTTTTCCTGGTCTTTCTGCGCTTGCAAGCACCAGATCAAGGCTTCTGTCAGTTTTGAAATACTGCTCCACTCTTGCGATTTGAGGCCGTAAGTTACAAAGACTTTTTGCAGGAACTCATACCAGGATCCTTGCAACATAAAGATGATAAAAAGTGGCAGGCCCTTGCCCGCCATCTTCTGGTTTAACAATTCGGCTGCGAAATACTTGCCTTTCTGTCCCGCCAACACATCGAGTTCGGACGCGCACAATCGCTCTTCCATCTTGGCAAAGATGGGCGCTTCCTTGCCGAAAAATTTACCCAGCTCGGCCTGGCACTCGGCAACACTCGACTTACCCTTGATCAGTAACCGGACCGGTACCTCGATCTTTTCCATGAACTGATCGCCAAGAATGCCAAGGTCCTCGCTCCAGCCGATGCACTCGCGCATCAAAGTATCGATGACATTGTAAACCGGCTGTTCCTGGGTGATTGCCTTAACGCCGTCCCTGAGTGCGGTGGCGGCAATAAAAGGAGCGAGATCCCGAACGAACGACTCAAGCTTAAAGTCGAGATCAGTCTGGTGCAGGATCTGGCCAATGGAGTCGTCGACAAAGGCCAGCAGTGCATGATCTTCCGGTAGGAAGCTGGTACCACGGTGATGCTTTTGCATCTGGACCAAAATCGGATCCACATGTTCACCCACCGAGAGTGCGGGCAGGGTTTCGAGCAGGGCGATCAGGTCTGTGCCGGACACCACAGAGCCACCGGGTTTTGGTGGCGTATAAAAACCCTTGAGGGCCGCGTTTAAGCTCTCCGGCTTGATACTAGCGAGTGGGTCTGGCATTCCCCGATTCACTCTGGTCGAAAAAGACCAACATAGTAACAAAAAGGGGGTTGCGGAATGTGAACTGGTTCACGCTAAGCTCCCGGTGGGCGCCGGTGAATTTGACCAACCTTTGGTGGGACTGCTCGCCGGTCTCCCTGTAATGGTGCACGAAACCGTTATAAAACAATAAGTTATCTTTTTGGCACGAATGCTGCAATCCACAGGTGTAGACCAGCGTATGGATCGCAGGAAACGGACAGAACTGAATCGGGGAGAACAAGCGATGGAATCAACGACAAGCTTAACGTCACGGGCACGGGCGAGAAAGGTCAATTCACCCATGAAGGTCATCTATCTGGTCGTCGGTGCCCTATTGTTGGCGCTGGGCCTTATTGGATTGGTCATCCCCATCATTCCGGGAATCCTGTTCCTGATTGCTGCGGTCTATGTCCTTGGCAAGGTATCGCGGCGAGTCAGGCGATGGGGCCAGAATAACCACACCTATCGCTCCGTGTCGTCCCGTTTCGAGCGTATGGGTCATGTCAGTGTGCTGGATCGCATCAAGGTGACCGGACTGATGATTGCCGGTGGACTCGCCAGCAGTATCGACATTGCGGTGCACCGCATAAATCGATTGTTCCAGCGGGTTGTTGGCTAGTTACCGGTTAGTGGTGGTTTAGACGATTCAAGTAATCCTTTATCCCAGGGAAAGTTCCCCCAGAAAAAGTTCCCCCCAGGAAAGCTTCAGGTTTAGCGAGCTTCCCTTTGGCGGAGGTCTGCTCCTCTCGGAGTTGCCTCCGCCTCTTTTTTTATTCTGGTATTCTCTTGCGCTGGGAAAGGAGAGACGCTTATGAAGTTAGCGGTAGAATTTCCATCGGTGAGTTACCGGGATGGACCAGAGAATGTGCTTAAGCTCGCAAGAGAAGTTGAACGTATTGGTTATGACCAGCTGGATATGTTTGATCATGTGGTAATGGGGCTTCCTACCGAGTCGCGCCCGGCGCCCATGTATCCGCCGCAAATGCCAATTCTCGAAGCCCTGATGACATTGTCGTTTGTCGCCGCTGCGACCTCGAAGATCGGCCTTGGGACCGAGGTGCTGGTACTGCCCCAGCGTAACCCGACGCTCGTGGCCAAACAGATCAGCACACTGGATACCTTGTCCGGTGGTCGCGTGCGCCTTGGTGTTGGCGTTGGCTGGCAGGAGGCTGAATACCAGGCACTTGGCGAGGAATTTGACAACCGCGGTAAACGTATGGATGAAGCCATCCACATTCTGCGTAGCTACTGGGGCGACGAGAAAATTGACTTTCAGTCCGAGTATTACCAGCTTGATGCGATTGCGATGGAACCGAAACCGCCGCAAGGTGCGAAGTTGCCGATCTGGATCGGTGGCCATGCACCGGTAGCATTGCGCCGGGTTGGTGAATTGGGTGACGGTTGGCTGGCCACTTCAAGGGGAACCGATGAACAGCTGATGGCCGCACGTGACAAGATTCGCAGCCATGCCGAGCGTGCTGGCAGAAATCCGGATGACATTGGATTTCAAATGATGCTCGATGTGCCGCCAACCACTGAAGCCGGACGTTCTTTTTATTCCGATATGGACCGGGTGTCGAAAGCCGCCGCGCGAGTTCATAAACTGGGTTTCGAGTGGGCCACCGTCAACATGACCGGTATTTTTCAATCAGGTGCAAGGTCCAGCGATGCCATGATCGATTGCCTCGGCCAGATTCATGATCGAATTCATAAGGACTTTTAACCAATTACCAGGAAAGTCTTATGCCGCTACATAATTTCAGCCCGCCCAAAGGCCGACTAGAAATCATCGAGATCGAATCGACGGCGTTGGCAGGAAACCTGCTGGGTGATCCTGCCAGGCGCCAGGTTGCTGTCTATTTACCGTATCTCTACGGGAGGGTCGCGTCTTAACGTATACTGGTCAACGTCTCGAGTTCGGGTCGACCGGCCATGACATCGCCGAGCTTTGCGCCGATGGTCTTGAAATGGTCTGATGCCCGGTGAGCATCCACCGCAGCCTGGTCAGCGTATTGTTCCATGACAACGTAGACATCCGGGTCATCGGTGCGGTGGCAGGCGTAGAAATTGTTGCCGGGTTCATTCGCCCGGACGGCGGCCTCGAGTTCTGAGAAGATCGCTTCGAACTCGGCGTTTTTTCCAGACTGAATTTTAAGACGTGCGATTAGTCCAATGGCCATGTAGGTCTCCGGCTGATTTTAATTGAGTTGGCCATTCTTGCTAGACTGGCGAGTCGAGTCAACCAGTCAACTGATCCTGAACCGGGAGGAATAGATGGGCTTACCACCCGCCACTATGATCGAAACCAATGGCATCAAGCTTGCCGTGCACCAGGCAGGGCAGGGGGGTATCCCGGTGCTTTTGGCACACGGTTGGCCGGAACTCGCCTATAGTTGGCGTTATCAGATTCCGGCACTGGTTGACGCCGGCTACCATGTTATTGCGCCGGACCAACGTGGCTACGGCGAGTCAGATAAACCGGTCGCGGTTGAAGCCTATGACTGTCATCAATTGACTGGCGACCTGTGCGGCCTGCTGGACGCGCTTGGTATCGAGAAAGCCATTCATGTGGGCCACGACTGGGGTGCCATTGTCCTTTGGCATCAGGCGCTATTGCACCCGGATCGAGTCGTTGGGATAGCGAACCTGTCAGTGCCGTTTCGCCCGCGTGAACCGGCTGACCCGGTTGCATTTTGGGAACAACACCTGGGGCAGGACTTCTACATCGTTCACTTCAATCGCCAACCGGGTGTTGCCGCGGCCGCGTTCGATCGTAATCCCGACCGATTCCTGCGTAATATGTATCGTACCAGGCAATGGCTCGACAAGGAGACTCGTGGCAACCAGCCAGCCGGTACCTCGATTGTGCAGTTTGCCGAACAGGACTTTGATCGTGGCGATCTTATGATGACGGAAGCGGAACTCAAGGTCTTTGTAGATACGTTCAAGCAAGGCGGCTTTACCGCACCTTGCAACTGGTACCGCAATTTCACCCGAAACTGGGAAACCACAGCGGATGTGCCACAGAAGGTCAGGCATCCGGCGCTGATGATCTATGGCCGCCACGATATGGTGCCACAGACGGACATGACGGGTTATGTGGACGATCTCGAGATCCATACCCTCGACTGTGGTCACTGGATCCAGCAGGAAAAACCCGACGAGACCAACGAGATTTTGATCGAGTGGCTCAATCGCAAGATGAAACCACTATTTTGATTGCCAGTGTTTGATTGCCAGTGTAACGAGGTTGAAATGCCAAGGGCCAGTGAATTAAAGAAAGGTGACGTCGTCGATATTGACGGCGTGCCGCATATCGTGCGCCAGATTGAGTCGAAGAGCCCGTCTGCGCGTGGTGCATCGACGCTCTACAAGGTGCGACTGAACAACCTGGTGAACGGCCAGAAGCTGGATGAATCGTTAAAGGGCGACGTGATGCTGGCCGAGGCGGATTGCCAGCGGGTACCCGTCCAGTTCTCGTATAGGGACGGTGAACAGTTTGTGTTTATGAATACTGAAGACTTTTCGCAATACAGCCTCGATGCCCAGAAGCTCGACGGTCAACTGGAATACCTGACCGATGGGCTCGACGGTATGACCGCGCTCGTGGTTGAGGACAAGCTGGTAGCGGTCGATTTACCACAATCCGTGGTAATGGAAATTGTCGAAACCGCACCGGCCATAAAAGGCGCCAGTGCCAATGCCAGGACGAAGCCGGCCACGGTGGCCACCGGACTTACGGTGCAGGTACCGGAATATATCGAGCAAGGTGAGGCTATCAAGATCAATACGACTAACGGCAAATTCATGTCGCGTGCCGGATGATTACCGTAAATGACATACCCGAGGCCGAGATTGAACTGACTGCAGTCCGTGCATCCGGCCCTGGGGGCCAGAACGTGAACAAGGTCTCAACGGCGATTCACTTGCGGTTTGATATTGGCGCCTCGTCGCTGCCGGACGAACTGAAAGCGCGTCTGAAGAAATTACGGGACCGGCGTATTACCGATGACGGCATGGTTGTTATCAAGGCGCAAAGGACACGCAGCCAGGAGAAGAACCGCGAAGAAGCCTTGTCCCGCCTCGATGATCTGCTGCGTAAGGCACAGGCCAGACGCAAACCCAGGCGTCCGACAAGACCGTCAAAGGCGTCAATCAGGCGGCGCCTGGATACCAAAACCAAACGTGGCAGCACCAAAAAACTGCGGCGTGATCCGGACTATTGAACCCCGTCGTTGTTTTTCTCTTCTATCCGCCATTGAAATGTGCATAGACATCGGCAATGAGCGCCAGGTCATCGCTCGATAGTGGCCCCATGTCTTCTGCTGCCAGCGCTTCGGTAAGATGTTCGAGTTCGGCAAGACCGAAGACAATGCAGGCGAGCCTGGGTTGCGCCAATGCGAACCGGATCGCAGTCTGGGCGCGGCTGCCAAATCGATCAGCGATGACATCAAAAATGGCCGTGGCCTTGGCAGTCTCACTATCAACGGTATCACCGGGCGTCAACGGGCGTTCGCGGCCATGGCGCGCTTGTGTTGCGATCACCCCGGCAGAAAATACACGAATGTTCATGGGGGCAACGCCATGTTCTATGCAAGTGTCGATAATGCCAGTGAAATTGTAGACCGGCCATGAAGGTGGCAGGACCATCCCGGCTGATGGATTCAGCAGATTGAAATACACCTGCGCCGAGGCGATACGGTTGCTCTTCAATACTTTGATTATCGAAGGGGTATCACCCAGTGCGGTGATGCCGAAATGATCGAACAGGCCTTGATGGCGTAGATTCTCGAGGGCATCCAGCACGCCGTGCGGTTTTAATACGTCGCTCAACCCGATCATTCGATCCGTGGTCTGTGCGCCAATCGGGTTATGGAGTTGCAGTAACGTCACCTTGTCTTTCTGCAATCGCTCCAGGCTCTCATGCAGGCTGCGTTCAATCTGGCCGCTTATATCAAACAGGTCAGTCGTGTCGATGCGGAACTTGGTAGAAATATAAGGTTGCGCCTCAACTTCTTGTAGTAACCAGCCCAGTGCGGTCTCGGATTTTCCCTGGCCGTAGGAGGGCGCCGTATCGATCCAGTTGATACCGCCGGCTAATGCCCTGGTTATTGCTTCACGTTTGGTGTCATCGTCCTGGTTTATGAGCAGCCCACCAACGGCGCCGCCACCAAAGACCAGTTCGGAGACTTCAAGCCCTGTATTGCCAAACGCTCGATAGCGCATGCCTGCCCGCCTGTGTTTTGTTTAAGAGGACGCGTTAAGAGTAGCGTGCTTCGGTGACCGCGTCGGTATCACCGGCTTTGACTTCATTGACACTGGCGGCGAGATCCTCAAGATAGGTCGCCGTCACCTGGGCGTGAAACGGCGATAACATCAGGTGTAACGCTTTCGGCTCGGTGGTGAGACTGGTAAACCAGCCGCGCTTGTACATTTTCTTGTAAACCGCAAACACATCCACATCCGGATGTGAGAAGGCGACGATACCAAGCTGCGGTGTGCCCAGCACTTCAAACCCCAGTGCCTTGACACCCGCTTCCACAGATTCGCGCGCGTCGGTGACCAATTTGTGTTTGGCGCGATAGCCCTCAACGCCAAGATAGTTCATCACCGCCCAGGCAGCGGAGATCGCACCCCCTGGCCTGGTACCTGCCAACGTCGGCGTGATCATCCGACCGCCGGGCCAATTGTCGCAGTCAAAAATCATATGTTGATGCAGCGTTTGCGAGCGGAACAGGACCGTCGATGCCCCTTTGGCACAGTAGCCGTACTTGTGCAGGTCAGCCGAGATCGAATGCACGCCTTCTACCTCAAAATCAAAAGGTGGCACCTTACCGCCGTTCATACGCACAAAGGGCGCGATGTAGCCACCCACGCAGGCATCCACATGTAGCCAGGCGTGTTTTTCCTGTGCCAGTTTGCCCAGTTCCTCGATGGGATCAATTAAGCCATAGGGAAAGTTGGGCGCAGAGCCGACGATCATAATCGTCTTGTCATCCATGGCCCGCGCCATGGCGGCGACGTCAGCGAGCAGATCATCACGCAGTGGGATGCGCCGGATCTCGAGGCTCATCATGATAGATGCCTTGTCGAACGCCGGGTGTGCTGACCAGGGCACGACAATGTTGAGTTGTCCCGACGCGCCCTTGCTGATGGCATAGTCGCGTGCGGCCTTGACCGCCATGGTGATGGAATCCGTGCCGCCGGAAGTAATATTGCCGATCGCGCCGTCCGGTGCATGCAACAGGTAAAGCCCCATACCCACCACTTCATCTTCCATTTGCTTGAGACTGGGGAAGGCAAGGGGACCGAGACCGTTCTCTGACATGTACAGGGTGTAGGCTTCCTTTTGAACCTGGGCCACGTCCTCACCGGCATTGAATACATAAACTGCCGTCTTGCCATCGCGCCATTTAGCATCACCGGCACCTCGAGCAATCATCTCATCCTGCAGCTCTGGCCAGGGACGTCCTGAATCGGGCATAACTTTGATCATGATGGTTCACTCCGTTTGATGCCTTGATGATACCGGGTCAGGTACAGAATCAAAAATCTTCACTGGGGTATGACGCAGGGCTCGGCAGGCGCGCCCTCAAGGCAGGCACGGGCAACGCTGAAACCGTGTTCGGTGACACCGAAAGTGGAGAGCAACTCGCCGCTGGTTTCGACAAATGTGACTTTCGCATGGGTCGGTGACAGGTCGATGGCGGCAAACCCAAGGCGCTGGATCGAAAGTTTGAGGACATCCGTTGAACCTGGTACCAGTTCCCGGGGCGAGGCGCCACCACCACCAGCGATGACATAGACGGGTTCTTCCGGCGACTCAATCAATTGCAGGCTGTGGGAGTGACCACTGACGTAGAAGTGCACCTGGTATGCCAGCAAGGTCGGTAATAGCGCTTGCAATAAACTGTCGTCATCATGGTACTTGCGTGAGTAGGACCTGACATTGCGGTGGCCAACCACAATGCGCCAATGCGCTGCATCGGCATCGGCAAACGTCTGTTCCAGCAGTTCAA
>JBBDIT010000077.1:37963-45643 GCA_040880285.1 Pseudomonadales bacterium
CGCCGCACCATAGTCATAGGCATAAAACTTTGCCGGCATGTGCCAGCGACCTGTGCCGGCACCGGCAAACGTATAGTCCACCTGGGCGTCGGGTGAGAGGCCATAGTCGTGATTACCCAGGGCACCATAAAATCGGGCTTGCATCAGGCACGGCGTGTCGTACATGGCTTCGAACCGGGTTTGCCACTTGGGGTCGTCAATGCCGGTGACGCCGTCGGAATAAAAATTATCGCCCACGGTCTGCACAATGACTTCTGCGCTGGCAGCACGACAGTGAGACTCGAGCATTGCGGCGACACGTCGCTGGCGATAATTGCCTTCACCCTGGTCACCGAATACGAAAACCTGCAGTCGGGCCGCATCTCTTATCGGCGGAGTGTAGGCACTCCTATCCTTGACGGGTAACACGAACATCGTAGCGACCAGTAGTCCCAGGCCCAAAAGAAATATTGCGATGCCCTGGAACATTTTTGACTTCTGCATGATTACTGCGGCTTACCTGAATGGCCTGGCACTATTGTAATTGACTGCGCCAGGTGTGCCGACCCCATTGCGCGCTGCCGCACAGAACATTACCGAAATACAGGTTAACTTTTCATCAATCGCCATGAGGAAGCACCATGAACCTGACCCTTAGCTTAACTCCACTCGTTTCACTGATTGCCGGTATCCTGATACTGTTCGTGCCCAAGCTGCTCAACTATATCGTTGCAGGCTACCTGATCGTTATCGGCTTGATTGGACTATTCAACCTGTCAATCTGATGCTGTTGTCGAAATGGCGACAAGGGCCGATTGTAATGGGCCCGGGCCTCGTCCCTAGTTGATCACGCCGAGGGGGAAGTCCTGGCCCCTTGCATAACTATTGGGGTACTGGGCCTGGCCGCGGTGCTTTTCGGTCAGATACGGAACCTCGTCATTAATAAATGCCTCGAGTTCCTTGACTGTGATCTTGCCGTCCTTGCGGCCACCATCAGCGCTACCGGCAAGCCCTTGCAGCAGGGCATAGGTAAAAACGCCGTGACCCAATGACGCAAACTCGGTGGCGTACTGTTCCGTGCCTGTGGATGCCAGCACGACCAGGCCCGCGCTACGCGCAAGTTGTAAAATCGCCTTTTGTTCGGCGGCACCGCGCATGGCAAACATCTGGACCGCGCCGCCGCTCTGGCAGGCGTCCAGTACGATCATCTGTTTGCGCGCCTGGATGTTGCGAGTCAGCTCTGTCATTTCCGTTGCCGAAATTCCGCCGACTTCAAGACCAGGATTGTCGCCATATAAACGGACGACTTCGCTCAATGCCATATAAAAATCGGCGCGCTTGCCGTCTTCGGGTTCACTCATGACACCATGGCCGGCGTAGAAAAAGAGAAACGCGTCCTCGGGGCCGGCTTGTGCGGCAATGGCATCGAATGCGGCCATCATATTGGATCGGGTTGCATCCTGGTCGTAGATTGCGGTGACCTTGATGTTGTTAAAAATCCCCTGGCTCCGATTCCGGATGGTATCGACGAATGCTTCGGCATCGGGCCTGCCATAGTTCAAATTAAGTGATGCGTTTTTGTACTCATTGACACCGACCGCCAATACAAACAGGTCCGATGTTGCTTGCCTGCCGTCATAATTGATCAAAAGGTTCGCCGATTTGGACTCGATGCGTTGGCCGGTACTGAACGCGGTCAGTCGAAAAGCGTTTTCCCCGGGCAACAGGTTCACCTGGAACGCGCGAGTCAGTAACTGATTGTCGTCTGTATGATCGCTTGTAATGGTAATGCCACGACTGCCGCCCTCGATCAGCTTGCCATTGTGGTAGAGCCGAATTTCATCAATGCCGCCACCACGATCGACGATCTCGGCGGTCAACGTGACACTGGGCTTGCTGCTCTGGCTGGTGTTTGCTGGCGACGTAAACTTAACTTGCGGTGGTAGCTTAAAATCTTCACGGATATTGGCGGTGGCAAGGCCGCTATCCTCTGCGTCATCGGTAACCCGGGTACCCATGGCCGCACTGACAACGGCAGGCCGGTAATAGGTTTCAAAGAAATTATCGATTGGCAGGGTTTCACCGGCAAACCTGATGTTCAGGTAACTGGATGCGCCATTACTGGCAGTATAGTAGCCATCCGGCGTCACTGTAGCCCACTGCCCATCTTCAAACGCATAAGAAGTCGCCAACAACTCACCGCTAGTCGCGTCGTAAGTCTCGAGTTCACCGTTACCGCCGGTAGTATAGATCCGCGTACTGTCCGGGGAATAAACTGCGATTCCGGTGGAGCCACCGAACTTCCGGAGCGTTTCACCGCTCTTGATGTCGATCAACCGCTTGAAATAGGTCGCGGTAAAGCCCTCGAGGTAGCCGAATTCATGGGTTACCAGGGTCTTGCCGTCTGGAGATGCCGTCACGTGATGTGAGAGGATAGCGGCATTGATCTCAAGGTTGAGACGCTCATTACCCTGCTCGTCCAGTAGGACACCGCCGGCGTAGAACCCGCCGCCTGGCAGAAAGCGCGGTGCACCATAGATTGCGCCCCGCGTGTCGTTCTTGCTGATCACCTGCTGTTTCACGCCGGAGACAAGGTCGTAGACGACAAGTTCGTTGTGCGCCTGCCAGTTCCCGTTCATCAGCTGCTGGAACGCGGTAGCAACCAGCAGCGACTTGCCATCGGCAGAAATATCGAACCCGGCAACCGTGCCGCCTTCAATCCTAATTCGGTGCGAGTACTGGCCGGTGGCTACATTCCAGAACTGGATGGTGGATTCGACCTCGGATCGGGGGGCCGTGACATTGGCGGGGTTCAGGGGCGTGGCGGCGAATTGCCTGCCGTCCGGCGTGAACTGGTAGTAGCCGCCCAACAATTGGAGTTGCGTTAGATTTGGCGTTTCAGCGTCGATGGTTGCGGCAGTCTCAGTATCCAGCAGCATCAAGGTGCCGTCTTCCGATTGGGTCAGGATATGCCTGCCATTGGGCGCGGTCGCGAATGCGTTGACCCGATGCCATTTGGGATCACGGTAAATCTTGTCCACCGATTTCTCCCGCGCGCCGGTGCGCAGATCCCATAACTGATTGCCGACCAATGCGCGTTTGCCCCCTGTGAAAACAAATACCCGGCCGAGCGGTGCCATGATTGCCCCGGTGTATCGTTTGGCAACTTCACCGGTATCGATAACGCGCCTTTCCGTACGGTAAGCGCTCTTGTACCTTGCAATCATCGAAGCCAGCACCTGGTCGTCCGGCGTGAACACGAAATCCTTCAGGATTTCACCGAACTGGACGGATTGAAAGTCGTCCGGGTCAACGCGATACACGTTGACTGCCTTATGGTTGCCGATGCCAACTTGAAACGAGACAAAGCGGCTGTCCCGCGATAGCGAGACTTGTTGATGTGTACTCCTGCCGAATTCCGGTTCACTGGCGGTCAAGGAAAGCAGCTCGTCGGTAAGCGGATTCCAGGTGGGATATTCGTACTGGTACTGGATACTGTATTTTTGCGTATTGTAGAACTCGGCGATGGCCACACTGGCATCATGGGACAGCCATACGTCCTCCAGGCCACGCGTCTTTTTGAGCGTTGTTTCCTTGCGCCTTCCCTGATTGATCCCGTCGCCGGTCTCGAGGTCAAACAATTCGTAGCGCCGATTGTCACTGACTGCCAGGGCTTTGGTACCATCGCCGCTCAGTGCCACCCGGTCGACTCGGCGCAGCTTTTTGCTATGGGGCCGGGATGCCTGCCACGTCGAAAGATCGACCGCGTACAGCCCGTCCAGCAACTCCTCCTTGAACGCCACCAGATACAATGTCTTGTTGTCCGGTGAATACGACAGCTGCGTCACCGTGCCGTTAACAGAGACCTCGCCGATGACCTGGCCTGCCTCGATATCAAAGATAACGATCTTGCCACCGGTATCGAGCGCGCTGAATCGACCGTCGTGACTGATGGTGTTGGCTAGTGCCAACCCGTTCTTCGGTATCACAACCTGATCGCCATAGCGCTGGCCGGTTGCCACGTCAGCGACCGAAATCCGATGATGGCCGGGGTCAGATTCAACCGAAGATTGTCGGCACAACAAACGCGTATTGTCGAGCGCAAGCGTGATGTCATTGCAGGTTGGGTGATAATCATCATCGCCCGTAAACGCAATTCTCTGGATGCGCTCACCGGATTCATAATCCCAGATCATGACCGAGTTCGAAGCCGCGGTTAACACCAACTTGCCATCATCAGAAATGGCGACCTTCTCAACAATACTGTTGGGTCCGACGCCGACGAAAATTTCGACAGCAGATTGCTCTTCCGCCTGTGCCGCTGACGCAAGCGTGAGCAGGCTGCTAAGGAGTATTCGAATGCTAATCATGGATAAACTCAGTGATTTGTTTTCAGTTCGCACTCAATCATGCGCCGGGACGGTCGATGTCCGCGCGGTGATTGCAGTGACCAGGGTAAAACGCTAAAGCTGATCCAGGTTCGTGGATGCAGGATTATTGGTATTGATGGTTTAGCGAGGATGTACCGCGATGAATAATAACCATGCCGCCTGATGGAGTCCAGCCTCGCGGGCGAACAGGTGCGTAATTCCGAGAGTCGGTCTGGTACCAGGTAGTAACGAGGCTGCTTTCAGCCAGCGAATGATTTTGCGCGGAGCTGCATCTCACGAGGTTACTTGTAGCGATTAGTAACCCATGGAATTGAATATCCCGGAAGGAAATTCGGTTGGCACAACTGGTGGAGCGTCAATAAGAAGCGGCGCGCGCGTGGCGGGACTCCTCGGCATGGTGCTGGCGCCAATCGGGTTCTCAGTGTTATTTCTTTCCTGCACACGCCTTGCCTACATGCTGTGGCATTACGAGCGTGTGGCTGCAACCGGCCAGGCCGGTTTCATTTTGCTGCAGGGGCTGCGCTTCGACCTGGTGTTGATGGCATTGCTGATGATTGTGCCTGTGTCCCTGGCGCCGCTTTTTTTGACTCATACCAGGCTGTTTCGGGTCTGGCGGCCAATGATGCTCGGCTATGCCACCTTTTGCTTTGTCTTTATCTGCTTCATGGAGCTGGCGACGCCTTCATTTATCAATGAATACGATTCACGGCCCAATTACCTGTTTATAGAGTATCTGCAACATTATCGTGAAGTGGGCGCGACCTTGCTGCTGGCGTATCCACAGCAACTGTTGGCAGGGGGCCTCTTTGTGCCGATGCTGGGGTGGCTGCACCTGCAGGCACACAAACGCTTATTGGTGTGGCATCGGCCTTTGCACTGGGCAACTGCCCTGCTGTTGGTACCTTTGCTATTTTCTGGTCTCCTCATGGCGGCGCGGTCGACGCTGGACCATCGCCCGGTAAATCCGGCGACGGTTGCCGTCACAAGTGACCACCTCGTGAACGAATTACCGCTCAGTTCTGCCTATACGCTTTTGTATGCAATTTACCAATCCCGCTATGATGAAGCCGGTGGTCGCCCTTATGGCGATTTACCAGCAGAGAAAGTTATCGAAGTCGTCAGGCGCGAGTCACATATCAGCCCCATGCGATTCGTCTCAACCCGGTATCCTACCTGGCACCGGCAACAAAGCACCCGGGAACAAAAAAAACCGCTCAACCTGGTCATCATTCTCGAAGAGAGCCTGGGTGCCGAATTTGTGGGTAAGCTGGGTGGCTTGCCCTTGACGCCGAATATTGATCGACTGGCGGAAGAGGGTATCTGGTTTGATCAACTATATGCCACAGGGACGCGCTCAGTGCGTGGTATCGAAGCGGTAACTACCGGCTTTCTGCCAACGCCTTCAGTCAGTATCGTCAAACAGAGCAAGGCCCAGCACGGCTTTTTCACACTCGCCGGCTATCTCAAGCAATATGGCTATGAGACCGGCTTTGTCTATGGTGGCGAGTCCCACTTTGACAACATGCGCGGATTCTTCATGGGCAACGGTTTTGACTATGTCATTGACCAGGCGGACTACGAGGATGCTGTATTCACCGGCAGCTGGGGTGTATCGGATGAAGACCTGCTGAACAAGGCGGATGCACAATTTCGTTCCCGCGCCGATGACCAGCCATTCTTCGCGTTGGTGTTTACGTCTTCCAATCACTCACCGTTTGAGTATCCGGAAAAACGAATTGAGCAATATGATGCTGAAGTGCACACCGTTAACAATGCAGTGAAGTATGCCGACTATGCGCTCGGGAAATTCTTCGAAACGGCGAAACTTTCCCCTTATTGGCACAATACAGTGTTTGTCGTGATCGCCGATCACAATTCGAGAGTGTATGGTGACTCACTGGTACCGATTCATCGGTTTCGCATTCCCGGCCTGATACTTGGCGGAACAATCGAGCCTGACGTTATAGAGGTTCAGGCCAGTCAAATTGATATCCCGCCAACCTTGCTATCTCTTCTGGGGATTTCCGGCGTGCATCCGATGATCGGCCGGGACTTGACTGTGCCTGCAAACCGGTTCGGGCCGGGCCGGTCCATTATGCAATTCTATGACACCCAGGCCTATCGGGAAGGTGATGACGTGGTCGTGCTGCGTACTGATATGCCGCCATTGTTCATGACCTATAAGGACAACGTGCTGATCGAGGCCCAGCAGGCGAAACAGTCGCTGTTGGAAAAGGCGCTGGCCCATTCGTTGTTTGCCCAGTTGGCTTACCGCGACCGACTGTATCCTCAACAGATCGCGCAATAACAAAAATCATAAAACCCGGATAGGCGGCACCATCTACAACACAATACTGCGTTTTCTTCCCCGTCGGCCTGGTCGCTGAGGCGAAATTTGCTGCCGGTGGCCAGGCGCCAGGGCAATCCTGCGCCAGGCGAATCAATTGTTAGTGTACCGGCGAATGATTTTGCCGGGATCGGCATCCAACGTTGCACCGATCACCTGTAGAAGTAGAAGTTGCTGTAGCCATGGCTGATTCCCTGTTTCGCATTGCCGCTCCCGGTACGTCTGACCATATCCTGGCGCAAAATCTGGTGGCTGAGGAGTATCGGCGCCACTTCGGCAGCGCGGTGTCACACCCGCTGGCCTATAGCCTGAACCTGCATCAGGATGATGAGCTGGTGGGCTGTATGGGCTTTTCACCGGCTCTCGATGACACGCTGTTCCTTGAGCAATATCTGGACGAGCCGATTGAATCAATGATCGCGGCCACCATGCGCGGCGGTGCGGCGGTGTTTCGTGAGGAGATCGTGGAAATTGGCTCGTTTGCGGTGAGGCGGCGTCAATATGCCTTGCCGCTGATGATCGAAATGGCGCAGGCAATGCTGGCGCGGGGATTTACCACCGCTGTTTGTACGGCCACCGGACCCGTGGCCGGTTGCCTCGGCAAGCTGGGCATTGCACATGTAAGACTCGCCAGGGCCGATGCGAGCCGTATTCCTGATGCGAATCAATGGGGTAGTTATTACGCTCTTGACCCGGTGGTGCTGGGCGGCGATATCGCCGCCGGTGTGCAATCCATCAAGGGCCATTACGATGCCTGTACGGGGGCAGGATGAACCAGATCATCACAGCCCTTGCGCAACACGCCTGCGACGAGCCGGATGCGATCGCCGTCCGGTCGGGCGTCGAGTCACTGACTTATCGGGAGCTGGAATCGCGTGTAGCTCAATGCTGCGAGTGGCTGGTGTCTTTACGCGTCAAATCGGTCGCGTACCGAATCGAAAACGGCCTGGATTGGGTGGTGTG
>JBBDIT010000077.1:45743-64766 GCA_040880285.1 Pseudomonadales bacterium
TACGCGTCAAATCGGTCGCGTACCGAATCGAAAACGGCCTGGATTGGGTGGTGTGCGATCTTGCCATCATGAAAGCCGGGATTCACGCGGTCCCGGTGCCGACTTTCTTCTCTGGCCAACAAGTCAAACACGTGCTCAAGGATGCCAGTGCCGATTTGTACCTGTTTGAGCAAGAGTTCTCTGAACAAGGCTTCTCTGAACAAGGCTTCTCTGAACAAGGCTTCTCTGAACAAGGGTTCGCTGAACAAGGGTTTGATATCGGCGTAAATAACCAGTCTGCAGTGGCGTCGCCAGTGGCACCAGGTCTTGCGTATGTAACATTGCCGCAAACCACGGCGACGCCCGACAACCCGATGAAAATCACCTATACATCGGGGAGTACGGGACATCCAAGAGGGGTGTGCCTGAACCATGAGACGCTGGCGGGTGTTGCTTCGAGCATTGTCGAGGCGATGGCAAACCTCACGGTTACCCGGCACCTGTGCTGCCTGCCACTTGCCACGTTGTTGGAGAATGTCGCCGGTCTGTATGCACCGCTGATACGTGGCGTTGAAATCAATACACTGCCTGGCGTCAGCCTCGGCATCGGAACCAATACTATCGACCTTGCGCAATTTACAGCAGCGCTCAAGGAGACCGGGCCAGACAGTATTATCATTGTGCCGCAGCTACTGACGGCGCTGGTGGCACTGGTTCAATTTGGCCTGGTGGACGCTTCGCAATTTACGATGATCGCGGTCGGCGGTGGCCGGGTCAGTGACCATCTGCTGGAATCCGCAGAAACCCTGGGCCTGCCGGTCTACCAGGGTTATGGCCTGTCTGAATGTGCCTCGGTAGTGTCACTGAACCTGCCGGGTGCGAATCGGCGAGGTTCAGTCGGCAGGGCGCTGCCGCATGCACGGCTGCAGATCAGCGAAAGCGGAGAAATCCTGGTGAAGGGCCCGGTCATGCACGGCTATCTGGGGGATGCCCTGACTGCCGAGGGCTGGTACCCAACCGGTGACCTTGGCCACCTGGATGCTGACGGCTACCTATTTATCGATGGCAGGCGACGTAATGTTTTTATCACCGCCTACGGTCGTAACGTAAATCCGGAATGGGTCGAAGCCGCATTGGCGCAGCAACCGGGTATTGCCCAGGCGCTGGTTTACGGTGAAGGCGAACCCACCAACCTTGCGTTGATCTGGCCGCGGTCTCCCCAGACCAGAGAACAGTTGCAAGAACTGGTTGCGATCGCCAACGGCGAGCTGCCTGACTATGCACAAGTCCACGATTTTATCGTCGTGGATGATGCGCTCTTATCCGAAGAAGTGACCGCGAACGGTCGCCTGAAACGTGAGGTGGTTGTAAAACGCTACTGGCCATTGATCGCGCAACATTACCAACAAAGAGCAGGGAAATAACCCATGGCCTTTTATGACGATCTTTTGGTGGCAACTGAAGATGACAAACAATATCTGCTGTCCGCGCCGATTATTAATGATGTGTTTGAGGGGCGATTCACGCTTGAAACCTACATCGCGTTCCTTAACCAGGCTTATCATCATGTGCGGCATACGGTGCCGCTCTTGTCGAATGCTGCCGACAACTTGCGGCCGCACCAGGCGTGGATACGGTCAACGCTGCTTGAATACATGGATGAAGAGGCAGGCCACGAAGCATGGATTCTGGATGATTTAGCTGCTTGTGGTTGTGATCGCAAGGTCTATGAGCAGGCTGATGCACCGCTGACTTCTGACGTTATGGTGGCCTACTTGTATGACTATGTGGCACGAAAAAATCCACTGGGCATTTTCGGCATGGTGCTGGTGCTGGAAGGAACAAGTTCCAGCCTGGCGCCTGTAGTCGCCGACATTGTGCAGGAAAAACTGGCGCTGACGGACGCTGCCATGACCTACCTACGCACCCACGGCGAGCTGGACCAGCATCACATCAATTATTTTGAGCGGGCCATGAACCAGGTTGAAGATGCCGCAGATCAGGCCGCAATCATCAACGTGGCGCGTGTCGTCTACCAGCTCTACGGTAACGTGTATCGGGCTATTCCGGCGGCAGCTGAAGACATTGCGCGGCGGGCGGCATGAAGGACCGACGCGTATTGCTAACCGGAGCGACCGGAGGTATCGGCGCGGCACTGGCGCGTGATTTGGTGGCTGCCGGGGCATTTGTGGTATTGCAGGGACGCAATCAGTCGGCGCTGGAATTGCTGGCAGACAGTCTCGGACAGGCCAATACTGCCATCGTGTGCGGTGATCTCACCTGTTCCAGGCAAGTGGAATCAGTGGCGGAAGAGGCACGCAGTCAGCGAGTCAATGTGTTGGTTAATAATGCCGGGGTCAACGAATTCACTATGTTTGAAACATCGAACCTGGCCAATACGTTTGCCGTCAACGTTACCGGACCCATGCAGCTGACGCAGCTGCTGCTCGGGTATTTCAAATCACTTGGCAACGCGCTGATTGTCAATATCGGCTCTGCCTTTGGCGCCATCGGCTTTCCCGGCTACGTCACTTATTGCGCCACCAAACATGCGGTCAAAGGCTTCTCGGAAGCACTGGGCAGGGAACTGTCAGATACGAAAGTGAAAGTGCTCTACGTATCGCCTCGCGCCACTGACACCAAAATGAATTCGTTAGCAGCCCGGCACGCCAATATGGCGCTGGGTGTGAAGTCAGACACCGCCGGGCGTGTCGCCAATCGTATCCTGCGTGCCATGGACAATGGCGAGCGCCGGTCGCAATTAGGGTTGATCGAAAATCTGCAGATTCACCTGAACGCCTTGCTGCCTGCCACCGTTGACCGGGTTATTTCAAAACAGCTACCCATCATCAAACAATTTGCGACACTCAAGGAGCCCCGCTAATGAAACCGACGATGAAATACCTGCTGCCCCTGCTAGCGTTACTGTTTGCGACAGCAGCCGTGGTTGCGGCACCGATCGATCCGCTACAGCAAGGCTGGGCGGTGGCCAACTATGAACTCGAAGGTGACGAGCAAATTGCCGCATTCGAACAATTGATTGTGGATGCGCAGCGAAGTGTCGCACAGTATCCCGATGATGCCGGTGTCTATATCTGGCAGGGTATTATCCAGAGCACTTATGCCGGTACCGTCGGTGGTCTTGGTGCGCTTAAGTGGGTCAAGGCGGCCAGGAAATCCCTTGAGCAGGCAATGGAGATTGATGCAATGGCCTTGCAAGGCTCCGCCTACACCAGTCTTGGCGCGCTCTACTATCAGGTGCCCGGTTGGCCGATTGCGTTCGGTAGCGCCAAGAAGGCGCAGGAACTGCTGGAGGCCGCGCTGCAAATCAATCCTGACGGAATCGACCCCAATTACTTTTATGCGGATTTTCTGGTCAACCAGAAGGAATACGACCGTGCCAGGCTGGTATTGATCAAGGCCCTGGCTGCAGACGCACGCCCCGGCCGCGAATTGGCTGACAATGGCCGGCGCAACGAAATCAGGCAGCTGCTGGCAAGAATCGACGGCGAAAGCTGAGGGGCTGGCATCAGAACTGCCAGAAGATCTCAACAAACGGCAAGATGGTGGGGCCATGCCGTGGTCTTGCTACCAGCGCATTGTTCACCAACTGATATTCAAAACCAATGGTATTGTCACGATTCAGCAGGTTGGTCGCACCCAGGTCCAGCTGAATCTCGTCATTGCCAACCTGCCAGGTTCGTGACAACTTGATATCAAGGCTGCCGTAGTTCCCGAATCGTTGTGAGTTACGATCTGGCGCAGAGACACTTGAACCATCATAGGTCAACGGCGTGGTAAGCCAGCCATTGTGGTAACTCGCCGTGACGGCGACATCCCATTGCCCAAACCGTTTCAGCGCGCCCAGGTTGGCGCTGCGGGTCTGGTCCCAGCTTCTGTACACCTCGATGCCATCGACCGTGTCCTTGACGGTGGCATAGCTGTAATTGGCCCACCACTCATAATCGGCAAGCTGGCCTGTCGCCGATATTTCAACGCCTTTGGCCACAAAGCTTTGAGGTGAGATACGGACCCGGTCGACCTGCAACTCCGGTAGCAGGCTAAGCGGATTTGTCAGATTTTCAAAATAGTCGTTGGTATCAGTGCCGCGTTTTCGGTACAGGTCCAGCCTGACTTCGACGCCGGTATCAAAGATGTAGCGGACACCTGCGATCGCATGCTCGGCCTTTTGCGGCAACTGGAAGGTCTCAATACCGTCGCTGACTTTGAGTTCGTGCAAACCTTCTGCCTGGGTGAATTCGCCCCAACCGATTCGCAACTGTGTGCGTTGGCCAGGTTCATACAGCAGATTGATGCGCGGGCTGAGTTGGCTGGCGTGGATGTCATGCTCGTAATGCTGGAGATCGAACCGGACGCCGGTCTCGATGGTCGCGGTACTCATGAGGCGCAGCCGTAGATTGGTATAGATTGCGCCCTGGTGTCCTCGCTTGAGTAAATTGATTGACTGCGCGGCCAAGACGCCAGTATTGCCAAGCATTGCAAACGCGGGGTCAACCGCACGCGTGGCAGCATAGTCGTATGCAGCATTAACGTAACGGTAATCCCACCCCACCTTGAGATGCATCCAGTCCGCTGGCAGTGCTTCGAGAGCCTGCTTGATGTTGTACACCGTAAGTTCGCTGCGATCATCGAGTGCACCGATGACCTGGCCAGCCTTATCGACTACACCCTGGCGGTCGTCGTTGACGCCGCCGACGCTAAACCAGGTATCCATATAAGTGGACTCGGACCAGTCGTGCGACCATTTGAGCCACAAGTAAGTATTGCTGGTATGACTGGTTGCGATCTCGGAGCCAGTCGAATTGTTGATTTCGATGTCATCGCCAAACCAGAGCAGATTAAGCGAGAGCGTGTCGCCATCGCCTGGCTCAAATTCGTATCGCCCATAAAAATCGGCAAAACCTGGTGAGCCGGGATTGTGACTGGCGAGCCGCGTGAACAGGTTGAGCGTACTCTGGCGTGCGCTAACGAGCCAGCGCTTGTGCGCACCGGGCCGAGACTGGAAATACGACGCATTCAAAACACCAAATCCGGCGATGCGCGCCTCGTCTGATAACTGCAGTGGCTCGATCACCATTGCCGCGCTTAATCGATCGCCCAGTTCAACCGGAAAGCCGCCGGAGTAGAAGTCGACGGAGTCGATCACCCGGGCATCGAAGCCGCTAAAGAGGCTGCTGAAGCGTGCGAAGTGAAATGGCTCGTACAACCGGATGCCATCAAACAGGATCAGGGTTTCATCTTCATTGCCGCCGCGAACCCGTGGTTTTGCAGAAACTCCCACCGACGCACTGCCTGGCAGTTGGTTAACAATGCGAATGGCATCATTACCTGTGGCCGGACGCAGTGACAGGTCATCCCGTGCCAGAAGGCTTGAACGAGTCTGGTCGCGCATCAGTAAACGGTAACGACTCGATGTGACGATAAGTTCTTCAAGGCGTGGACGCGGTGCATCGAACCCTGGCTCGACCGGTTCGACCGGCGCCATTGGGGGAATAGCCTTGCGCTCTACGACCCAGACATTCGGTGCCGCCAGGCGCAAGGTTAAATTGAAAGCGGCGAGGGCGTGTTTGACCTTGGCCAGCGTGATTTCAAGTTCGGGATCGAACGTCACCGAATACTGCGAAGAAACCGCGTCGGTGCTGAACAGAACTTGCAGCCCGGCCTCGTTAGCGCGGGTCAGGTATTCAGCAAGTGAGATTGTCTCATCCGCGTGAATCGCAAAGGTCGATACGAGTGCCAGCAAGAAAATGAGTCGACGGGATACAAAAGCCAATGATTCGCCTTGGGATGTGACAACCTGATGTGGATTACCTGGCTATAGTAATCGTGATCGCGTTGGAAGACACGCGTCGAAAGTCAGTGGTCGCAAGCACCACATCCAGCGACTCGCGTGGCGTCAAGCCGGCAATGGAACCATGCAGGATTGTCCTGCCGGCCTGCTGCTCAGCTTGTGGTGAATCATATAAAAGCGCCTCGCCGGTCTCGTGGGCAACCCAGGTGAGGTAATCGTGCAGCGATGCGCCTTCAATCCGGAAAGGCGCCGCGGCGCGCTGTGCCCATTGCCAACTGGGATCGTTGGCCGGTACCGTAGAGAAAGTCAACCGGTTTTCGGCACTCATCTGGATACGCTCACCGGCGGCAGCGACCTGGTCGATTCGATCGTTGCTGACCCTGACCCGGCCGTCGCGGACCTGTACTCGCCAGGCGTTGGGTACCAGCCTCACTTCAAATCGTGTGCCGATTTCGCGGGCGACACCGTAGCGCGTATGGATATCGACATTTGCATCTGCTTTGGCATTGGAATCAATGTATACGGCGCCAGCTGCAAGAGATATGCGCTGCGTACTGTCCAGCCTGATACTGGAATCCTGGTCAATTCGTACGTTGGATCCGGTTGCGAGTTTCAGGTTGACGAAGCTGTCACGTTCTGTGCGAAGTGATGTCGCGTCGAGTCCGCGCGCCGGGTCAAGTGGCTGCCAGTTACCATCAGCGTCAAGGTACTGAACCTGGCCGATTGCCGTTTCGACCACCGCAATGGCCTCAGGTGCAGGGGCGGGCACAAGCAGGTACCAGCCAGCCGCCATGGTGACCAGAATCGATGCGGCAATGGCCAACCCGCGCACACGAAATGATTTCCTGCGATCGACTTCCTGGCGCCAGGCGGCTTTGACAGCCTGCCGGACGTCGGCTTCGACGCCAGTCGGTGGTGCCTGGCGTTTGCCAACTTGCTGTAACAACCTTGCGAGCTGCTGTTCGTTCATTGGATGGTTCTGGCTATCGTCTTGTTCAGACATTCAGGTAGCCCCCCTCGCTAAAAAGTTGAGGTGAGAGTTTTTTCAATGCGTCGCGAAACGCGTTACGCGCCCGGGCCAGCATCGACTGTGCAGCGAGCTCCGTTACATTGAGGCGCTGCGCAATTTCTGTGACCGAGACGCCTTCGATATATTTCCACTCCAGCGCCTGGCCATAGTTACTGGGCAAGAAGTCGAGAACTTCCTGGATCAACCGCCTTAATTGCAGGCCCTGGTAACCGGCTTCCGGACTGTCCGCATCGGCAGTCTCCAGCGATTCCAGTATCGGACGAATGGCATCGTCATCCTGGGGGACCACCGGGACAGATCGTGCGAGGCGACGAAAGTGGCCGTTAATTTCATTTCTACAAATCTGGCACAACCAGGTAAACATTGCTGCTTCTCCACGGTAGCTCGACATGGCACGGACCGCATTCATCAGTGTTGCCTGGACCACATCCTTTGCGGCCTGCTCATCCGATTCGAGCCGGGTAAGCGCAAAGCGATATAACCTCGGGAAGAAGTCATCGAAAAATGCATTGAACTGGGCCTCATCACCCTTTACGAGTGACCGGGCCAGAGCCAGATCCTTTTCGTGTCGCAATGCGCGTCCTGTCGGCCGTTTTATGGAGTATTAGAGTCTATCCTGGGCAAAATCATTCGCCGCCGCCATGATATCAGTCGAGTATTTTGCAGGCTTGACCCGAACACTGCCATGCAAGCATGCTCAGCTGACCAGGTGATCAGGTGATCATGATACCGACAGCACTCTGACCGCAGATAGACAGCAGACAGACAGCAATTGAGGATCGACAATGAATAACCCCCGCGCCCTGTTGAAACCAGAATCCATCGCCACGGGATTGCCGCCGCTGCCACCGCAACCGGCCGATGTGGCCTGGCCCACCGAAAGTTGGGACAGGGCGGAGCCGGGCGTGCGCGACCCGGCGCAATGGACCCGTCTCACCAATGAAATCTTCGACCTGACCGCGGCCCAGGGCGTCACCTATGCGTTGCTGGTCGTCAAGGACGGCAAGCTGGTGTATGAACGCTATGACGCCGGTGCCAATGCTTTTTACCTGCAATACTCCTGGTCGATGGCAAAGAGCGTGACCCAGGCACTGGTGGGCATCCTCGCCAGGCAAGGCCGGCTCGATATCTATGCGCCGGCAGCGGTACCGGAATGGCAGCAGGATGAACGCGCCGGGATCACCCTCGACCAACTGCTACGCATGTCGAGCGGACTTGCATTCAACGAGGATTATGTCGATGGCCAGGTTTCCGATGTCATCCCCATGCTGCAATTTGACGGGCGCCACGATACCGGCGCCTTTGCGGCCGCCAAACCGCTGATCCACCCGCCCGGTAGCTTCTGGTCCTATAGTAGTGGCACCACCAACATCATTTGCCGGCTACTCAAAGAGACCATCGGAGGTGGTGCTTCCGGCATGTTGCAGTTTATGAATGACGAACTGTTTGAACCCATCGGGATTCGCTCTGCCACTCCCAGGTTTGATACCTCCGGCACCTTTATCGGCTCCTCGTTTCTGTTGGCGACGCCGCAGGACTTTGCCAGGTTCGGGCTACTTTACCTGCGCGGCGGCAGCTGGGACGGCAAGGAAATCCTGCCGCGTGAATGGGTCGACTATGCCCGCACACCGACCTATCGCGATGAGACTTCCTGTTATGGCGCCCACTGGTGGATGAAGCCGGATGACCCGGACGTATTCTACTGCGGCGGTTATGACGGCCAGCGCATCGCCTGTTTTCCACGCCAGGATCTGGTGATCGTCCGGTGCGGCCGCACCCCGGTTAATGAAGTGGACTATATCTGGGACCGCTTTTACGGCATCGCCGGGTTATTCGACTAAACCCCATGACCAGGCGCCGGGTTGCAATCGTGGGGGGCGGGATCGGTGGACTGGTCACCGCACTGTGCCTTGCCAAAGAAGATTTTGCCGTGGATATCTTTGAGCAAGCCGATGTGATCGAAGAGGTCGGGGCGGGTATCCAGCTCAGTCCCAACTGCACCGGCGTTTTACACGCCCTCGGGCTCGAGCCGCAACTGCGCCAATTCGCGTGCCTGCCGGCGGCAACGGAAATACGAGACTGGCGCCGCGGCCAGCTGCTGGCATCGACCGCCCTCGGCCAGACGGCCATCGACAAATATGGCGCACCTTATTAC
The DNA here is from genome assembly GCA_040880285.1 of Pseudomonadales bacterium. Lineage (GTDB taxonomy): Bacteria > Pseudomonadota > Gammaproteobacteria > Pseudomonadales > Azotimanducaceae > JANQJA01. The sequence continues at coordinate 54,720 of JBBDIT010000077.1, forward strand.
CACTTGCATCGCGCCGACCTGATGCGCGCACTGGTTACCACGGCGGCCACGCTGCCCAACATTGGCGTGCACACCCATTCACGCGTGTCCCATATCGAGGCGCTCGCCCAGGGCGTGCGCTTTGTTGCCAATCACGACGAGCTTGAGGCGGATGCGCTCATTGGTGCCGATGGCATTCATTCCAGCGTGCGGCAGTTTCTGTTCGGCAGCGACCACGCCCGCTTTACCGGCAACATTGCCTGGCGTGCCCTGGTACCGGCCGTGCGATTACCGCAAGACCTGGTTGCGCCGGTGACCACCGCCTGGTGGGGGCCGCATCGCCATTTCGTGCATTACTTTGTGCGTGGCGGTGAGTTGCTCAATTGTGTCGGCGTGGTTGAAAAGCGTGGTTGGGAAACGGAATCCTGGACGGAACCCGGTGACCACGACGAAATAAAAGCCGACTTCAAAGGCTGGCACCCGACGGTTGAAACCATTGTCGATCAACTGGATGAATCAACCCTGTTCAAATGGGCACTGTTTGATCGCGCCCCCATGCGGCACTGGAGCAAGGGCCGTATCACCTTATTGGGTGATGCCTGCCACCCCACCTTACCGTTTATGGCCCAGGGCGCCGCCATGGCGATCGAAGATGCCGCCGTGCTGGCCCACCTGATGGCGAAAACCGACGATATTCCAAAGGCGCTGGGGCAATATGAAACCGCAAGACAGAAACGGACCGCGCGCATCCAGCGCGCCTCACGCCGCAACGCCACCATCTTCCATCTTTCCGGCCCAGGCGCGTGGCTGCGCAACCAATTCGCCCAGACCGCTGGCGATAACGTCATGGACTGGCTCTATCGTTACAACCCGTTGACAGAGGCGTTTAGCAAACGCTGAGTCTGACCGCCGACAATCCAGTCGGTCATCCTGAAGCACTCCACCTGCAGTCTGTCATCCTGAAGCGCTTCACCTGCACTCTGTCATCCTGAAGCGCGGCGAAGCCGCGCTGAAGGATCTCATGCACCTTGCACTCCCTTTATATGACAGGATGTTGCACCCCCAAGAATCGAGATTCTTCGGCCAAGTGAAAGCCTCGATCTACGTTGGGAGCGACACTGGACTTGACTTCAATGGCCCAGCAACGCCCGGGTCTTCAATGCAAGCAATGACCCGGCTTCGGTTACTGTGATCCAGGTCAATCGCCGGGGAGCGAGATATTGATACGCTTACGTGAAAGTGCCTCTTTTATTTCTGGAGTAATTTTACGTGTCAGAACATCCACTGGATGCTGTGTTTCATCCACGCGCTGTCGCCGTCATTGGCGTTTCTTCCAATCCGAACCCGACCGGGATGGGCGGATTTTACAACTCGCTTTTGGACGCGGGATTCGACGAGGTGGGCGGCCTTTATCCGGTAAATCCCAAGGTTGATGAGATTAATGGTGCGCGCTGCTATCACACGCTCCTGGATACGCCGGACCCGGTGGATCATGTGATCTCACAGGTACCAGCGCAGGCGGTGCCGGAGCTGGTCGATCAGTGCATCCAGAAGAAGGTCCGTTCGATTCACTTTTTCACGGCAGGATTTTCCGAAACCGGTGATGCAAAGATGGCGTCCATGGAGCAGGAAATGATCGGGAAGCTCCGTGACGCCGGCATCAGGGCGATCGGCCCCAACTGCATGGGCCTTTATGTACCCGGTAGTCGCCTCGCCTTTATGGCAGGTTTCCCCATGGAAGCCGGCAACGTCTTTCTGTTATCGCAGTCCGGTGCCAATGCGGGTGAAGTGGTTCGTGAACTGACGAACCGCGGCGTCCGTTTCTCAAAAGTGGTCTCGTACGGTAATGGCGCCGATCTGCGTGCGCACGACTTTCTCGATTACGCCGCACAGGATGATGAGACGAAAGTAGTGACGGCCTATATAGAAGGTGTACAGGACGGCCGAAAATTTTTCGAAGCCTTGCAGCGCTGCGCCAGAGTAAAACCGGTTATTGTGCTCAAGGGCGGGCGTACCCAATCCGGGTCCCAGGCCGCGCATTCGCATACGGGATCGCTGGCCGGCTCGGTTGCGGTCTTCGATGCCGTCTGCCGGCAGACCGGTGCACTGCAAGCCGAAACGATGGATGAACTCCTCGATCTCACGGTGGCAACCTCGACCAATGCGCGCCTGATCAAGGGCCGTGGCGTTGCCTTGTTTGGCGGCGGTGGCGGCGGTTTTGCCGTGCTCTCTGCCGATGCAATCGACCGGGAAGGCTTGCTGGTACCACCTATGCCAAAGCATGCCGTCGACAAGATGCGCGAATACATACCGGTTGCAGGAAGTAGTGTGAACAACCCGATTGATGCGTTTCCGCCAGAAGACCGGATGGACGAGATGCTGCGAACGGTCGCAACCGCAGAAGGTATTGATATGGTGTTCATGTCGCCGCTGACAGGACGACGGCGATTTCGCGGGACGAGTAATGACCCCGCCACCGATCCGGAAAGCGAAAAGGAGATGGAAGAGGCAGCGACCGCTGCCGCCCAGCTTATGCGGCGTCTTCAGGAAGATACGGGTACACCGGTCATCGGCATCATTCGCGGCGGTGGCATGGCGCGCATGATGGGCGTGAACACATCGTCTTTCCTGCTGGCAACTTATCGCGAAGGTATCGGCAGTTTTCCGAGCGTGACAAGAGCGGCCAGGACGGTGGCGCAGATACTCGAGTGGCGCAGATACCGCGAGGGGTTACCTGACATTTTTTGATATTGCCGATGATAGTTTCCATACCTTTATATAAGAGGCAGATGTATGAGCTTTGAATCCGTATTGTCGCGGGCCCGTTCGGAGGGCAGAAACCTCCTCAACGAGGTCGAGGCAAAGCAACTCTTAAATGACGCCGGCGTGCCGGTCGTGGCCACCGTGCTCGCAACCACCGCGGAAGAAGCGAGAGCCCGGTCCGATGAACTCGGTTACCCCGTCGTTCTCAAGATCGTTTCACCCGATATTTCCCACAAGAGTGATATCGGCGGCGTAAAAGTCGGCCTGATGGACGGCAACGCCGCTCATGCCGCGTTTGACGAAATCATCGCCAATGTAGAGAAGGCGGTACCCGACGCCAACATTACAGGTGTTGCGGTTCAAAGGATGGCACCCGAAGGTATCGAGGTCATCGTCGGCATGACCACGGACCCGCAATTCGGGCCCGTCGTGATGTTTGGTCTCGGCGGCATACTCGTCGAAGTGCTAAAGGATGTCTCATTCCGGGTCGTGCCATTAACCGAGCGGGATGCCACCCAGATGATCGACGAGATAAAGGCGCGCGTTATACTCGACGGCGTTCGCGGTCAGCCACCGGCTGACAAGGCGGCCATTCGTAGCGCGATTCTCAAGGTTGCAGAATTCATCGAACAGCATCCGGAGGTTCAGGAGCTGGATCTGAACCCGATGCTCGTTTACCCCGAGGGCGCTGTTGCCGTTGACGCGCGCATTGTGGTCTCGGCAGGTTAATCGTCCTTCTCCATAGGCCGGTTGCCTTCGCGCCCGTACCCGGATATTGTCGGTTCGATCTTCGGCGTTGGCGGTGTATTGATCGGAATTTTTGCGGCAGCGGCGATTGTCTACATCGACCACCTGAACCGATCCGTTAGCGACTTGCAACACAGGATTGTGCGACTCAAATCTCTCGTCGTCGACAATAGCGTACACGACGTTTCAATCCACACGCCCGCGCGGGGCGCGACGTGATCAAACAGATTCTCGATCACCTGAAGCATAAAGCTGAAACCAGCGAGTCCAAGGCGTTACCCGAAAGCCGGTCTCCGCTAGGCTGCGACCGACTGCTCCGGTTTCAGCACCGTTGCACAGGCCTCAGCCACTTCTTTGCCCTTCATCCCAAAATGACGCCGGAAAAACTCGGGACGCCCCTCACTCAAAAAGTCGTGTGGTGTCAGCACACCCGAGAATACCGGCACACCCGTATCGAGTTGCGCGCGCATCAAGCCATCAATGACGGCAGTGGCAACAAAGTCGTGGCGATAGGTGCCACCGTCAACAACCAGTGCCGTGGCGACAACACCCGCATATTGCCCGGTCATTGCCAGCGCTTTCGCTTTGAGCGGAATCTCAAACGCGCCCGGCACTTCAAAGACATCGACCGGGCGTCCATCCGATCGCGCGAAGTTTTCGATGAATGCATCGCGAAACTGATCAACGATGTCTTTGTGCCAGCACGCCTGGATGAGTGCCACCCTTGGCCTTTTGGTCACGCTTTCAGTATTGGTTTCAAATGGGATAGTCATCTGTTGTTTCCTCGTTAGCTAACAGGTTTAAACAACAGGGCAACAAGGAGGTCATGATCGACCCCCTTTATTCTCATAACCAGACTTTGACTGTCGGCTCCGGAATCTCACCGGATCTGCTCGTCCCTCCGTGTTCGGGAGGCGCCCGCGGGCTACGCATGCGCGATTACCGCCGGTGGGGAATTTCACCCCGCCCTGAGAATTGCTGCAGACTGCGGCAGCGGTACTAGTATAGACCGGCCAGGGGAAGGTGCGATGGTCATAAATGCCGTGAATGTAACGCCTGTTTGCAGTGGTGAGCCTGCCGCGAACCCTTTCACGGGTCTCTTCCGATTTGACTACTCCGGACAGGGCAACCGCGTCGCGGCCAACTTGTACTGCGGTACCCACTCGCCGTCCTCACTTGGAACATAGGAGATACGGTGCCAGTGGTCTTCGTCCGCGACATGAAACGTGGCCTTAAAGTCCGGGCGAGGCGGATGCACCTGCCACATCGTCAGGACGCCATCGCGCATTTCGGCACGAAGATCCTGCACCGTCTTGCCCGAGGTTGCGATCCACATCATCTTCCACAACTTTTCTTCCGGATCATACATACGAACATTGATGCCGGCGTTGCCGTTCGGGTCTTGAGCAGGGTCAGGGTTGTACCATTCATCTTCAATCACCATGCCGTTCAAGCCATAACGACCGTTCCATCGAGCCGTGACTTTGGGTTGTGGCGGCGTCCATGCGCCATCGCGCCAGGCGTGGAGGTGAATTAGGTAGTCACCGATCAGGAAAGAGAATTGCTTCGTCTCGGCGGGTGCAGATTGCGAGGGTTCCCCGTATCGACACGTGATCGGCGCTACATTGAGTTCACCATAGGCGAAAGAAGAGGCAAGAACGAGCAGCGACAGGATTGAACGATACTGGTGCATGGAGAGCCTCCGCTTGGGGGTTAGAGAAGAGTATACCGGGATGATCGTTTGGTAACATTGCGGGTAAGCAGGCTACGGATATCAACGACGGAGTCGGGTCAAAGCTACTTATCGAAGACTTTTCGCGACGCAGCCGCGCTGAAGGATCGCATGCGCCTTGCGCCACCAAGAATGAGTCGTCTGCGGGTTAGCATAAGGCTTGGTTCCGGGTCAGTGAGTGTCCATTCGATCTAGTTGTGAAGTGGTATCCAATCGGATACCATATCGTGCATGAGAACAACTGAGCCCAAGACCCATCAAGAGATGGTCGCCGAAACCCTGCGCGCGGCCCGCATTGCCGCTGGTCTGTCCTTGCGTGAGCTGGCAGAGCGCGCCGGCACATCGCATGCGACCTTGTCGGCTTACGAACAAGGCAAGAAAGTACCCTCGGCCACCAACTATCTCCGTATTTTGGAAGCATGTGGCAATGCCGTGGACATTCGGATTGAACCCAGGATCAGGGAGCGAGATGGCATTCCGCGAGGTGAGGAACTCGAAGCGGTACTCGAGTTGGCCGAGCAATTCCCCCACCGTATGAGTCGCCATCTCGACCTGCCCCGGTTCCCGGCTGATGCATCAGGCGCATCGATGGGTTGAAATGTAGAGACTGAAATGGAAAGCCTCGTCGACAAGATCGTTGCGCTGCACGGAGTACTCAAGAAAGCAGGGCTACCGCATGCATTTGGCGGTGCATTGGCATTGGCCTGGTGCACGCAAAGAGCACGCGGCACCATCGATATCGATGTTAACGTCCTGATCCCGACCGATGAGTTCGAACGCGCACTCGACGCAATGCCGGAGCGTGTGAAGATCACCAGAAAAGATCGCCAGCTGTTGAAGAAAGAAGGACAGGTCCGGATCTGGTGGGATAAAACGCCGATTGATCTGTTCCTGAATTCCACCGATTTCCATGACGGTATCGAAGACCGGATTCGCTGGGAGCAGTTTGGTGGCGACACTTTGCCGTTTCTGTCGTGTCTCGATCTGGCGGTGTTCAAGGCCTTCTTCAATCGTTCCAAGGACTGGGTTGACCTCGAAGAAATGAAAATCGCCGGTACGCTCGATGTCGAGCGTACGCTTGCAGTCCTGATCAAGTACCTCGGCGTCGATGACGAGCGTGTCGAACGCCTGCGCGCTTTGACCGTTTGATGCCGCCTGACCCTGTTTGAAATACCCCGGACGGTCTGCGTCGTCCCTGGCGGATTAGGTTCAGGAAAAATGCAGATTGGGAATTCGAATCCAGGGGAAATCTTCACTGCCCGTATCAAGGTGTTCCCGTGATATGCCGCTGATATCTTTCAGCATTCGAGCCATGTTGCCGGTGATCATGGTCTCGGCAAGCGCAGTACCGGCTTCTCCGTTTTCGATCAGGAAGCTGTTCTTGATGACCGCGGAGAAGTCGCCGTTGGCGCTGGGTTCGCCCATGGACAACCGCGTCACCAGTGCGCCTTTCTCCACGCTGCCAATCAATTCATCCTTCGGCGTGGCACCGGGATCGATTCGCCAGCCATCTCCCACAGGCGTATGTGCAATGCCGGTTTTCAGACTGCCGTAATAGCTTGGGAGCAACATGCCAAGCGTACCTTCACTGACAAGCGTAATCGGATTGGCCACAAACGCATCGCTGGAATAAGGCGCATCGCCTGGTCCATCGAATCGACTCTGAATGGTCAACAAGGGCGAGGCAATTTGCTCCCCGGTTCGATGCTTGTACAGCGAGGCATCCGAAATCAGTGCACGGTCACCAAGCTGGCCCAATAGCCAGCCCAACAGATCGGATACGGCACCGGGCGCCAGGATAACTTCACCCACAAAGTTTCCATCGAGTGCCCTGGTGTCGATCTGTCGCTCTGTATCCTGCAACATCTCGCCAATGCCGAAATATTCCGTGGCATGGGCACCGGAAATATCGTCAGCATTACCGCCGGCGACATTAAACGAACTGCACTTGTCGCCGTCGGACGCAGTCCCGAATGCGGACAGGGAATAACATCCCGTCGAACAGGATAAATCGGTACCCTCACTGGTGAGGACTTGCTCCCGAAACAGACCGTGAGATGCGCGGCCCTCCTCCAGGGTCATTCTTGGCGTCTTTGTGCCGCGAAATTCGAGCAGTTCTTTCGTCTTTCTGACAAGTACGTCAAGGCTGGCTTTCTGCGGACCTTGCTCAAAGTGTCCTTCCTGGTTTCTGGAAACCGCATTGGCCTCGTCTTGCGGCGCAAGCAGCGTTCTGTCGTACAGCGCTTGAACCCCATGGGCGATGGCATCGTCATTTAATTCGGAAAGCGTTGTCGTGGCATTACGGCCATCGATAATGCCAATCAGAGATACCGTGTAATCCTCGGTACTTCGCAGCAAGCTGGCCTCATTGTTGGCGATATTCAGTTCATCCTGCATCAGTACGGATACCGCCACCTGAGCGCTATCGAAACCTGCCTGATTCATTCGCTCCAGTGCTGATGTGGCATACTGCTTCAGATCGATGGCCATAGGTTTATTCACCACCCAAATGGGCCTTGACGCGTAGCGCCGGCCCACCCGAAGAAACCACCATTAGCTGTTTCTTGCCGCAATAGCCGTTGCACTCCCAATACATGTCATCCGACACGGCATCAACCGTCTTCAGCATGTCGATCGCCGTGCCGGACACGGTGGTGTTCCTGATGGCATTGCCCAGTTTGCCGTTTTTAATCTCGTAGGCCAGATCGATACCGAACATGAACTCGCTGGTGGAATCCGCCTGGCCGTTACCTGTTCTCATCAGAAAGTAACCGTCCTCGACATCCGCAATCATGTCTTCCAGTTTGCTGGTACCCGGGAGAATCGCGGTATTTCGCATGCGCACCAGTGGCTCATCGTTGTAATTATAAGCGCGGGCATTGCCGGTAGAGGGAATGCCCAGTCTTGCCGCCGTTTCGCGACTGGTCATAAAATTTTTCAATATGCCGTTTTCAATCAACACGGCATCTCTGGCGGTCGTGCCTTCATCGTCCGCGTAGACAGGGATCATTAATTCTTCACCATTATAACTGTGGGCGAAATCGATCATCGTGACCAGTGGGCTCGCGACCTGCTGACTCACTAACTTGCCGGTCACGGATCCGCCAAGCACCATATCGGCTTCACAGGGATGCCCCATTGCTTCATGGGCCAGCATTCCGGTCAATTCCGGCGACAGAACGATCGTATGCGTGCCCCCTTTCGGCGGAACAGCGACACGTTTGGCCTGCAAATGCTGGCGCAGCTGTTCCAACCGCGGGGTCAGGGTCTCCAGTGACAGGTTCAGATCAGCGAGGTTTCCCTTGCCTGACACAGGTTCCGTCAACTCAATGGGTTCTCCATGCTGGTCTTCCATCGTCAGCGTCAGATAACAGATCGCCCGATTGATCGACGATAGCCCTGCGCTGCCTGTACTCGTCGCAAATCGCTTCGAATGCGTTTCTTCGTGCAACATGAACGATGCGGATTTGATGTCTGGAAATTTGTTACGACAGTAGGCGTTCAACGATTCCAGCAGTTCGATACACTTTGTCTGCGATAGCGGCGGGCGCCCGTTGTATCCGTGTTCACCCCGGTGGTTATCCTGCGGCAAATCCAGTCGAGGCTGATGACCGAACTGTCCCATGGCTGTGGCATTTTCGGCCGCCTTTTTGGCTACCCTATTTGCACTGGCCTGATCCATGGCAGGTACGGAAGCAAATCCCCAATAACCATTATTGAATACCCGGGCGCTGGTGCCACCTTCCGTGGTTTCCGCGTTTGACGTAAGGTTTCCATCGATCATCACGATGCGGGTTTTGCGAACCTCGTGCTGCCGGGTTTCCGAATACTCCACGCCGGCCGGGGTCCACAGTTCAGGGCTAGCCATTCTGACTCCTTCTTCCCATAAGACATCAGGCGTAAAAAGCCTAACGTTAGACATCCGCGGCCACACTTGCAAGACGCGGATAAGCCCGGATCTCGTCCCCTTTCAAACCCCGAATTTGCGCTATCGAGCAGCGGTCATTGGCTGACGAAGCGACCCTGGCGTTGGAGGCGGCCAGGGTTTCTGAGCTCACGGGTCAGATGTTGTCCAGGCCGCACGACCATGTGCCTGTCCTTTACCTGACAGAAGGTTTGGGTGGCGTCGCTTTTGGCGGTATCCTCATTCACCAGTAACCGAATGTGCAAGGAGGCAGTGATGACCCGGAGCAAATACTTAAAAGAAGGCCGGCTGGAGGATGTGCTTTCACTGATCCAGGTGCTGGCGCTGGATAAGGATTCGCACCGGAGCGAGACCGGCCTTGCCGCCGAACTCCCGGAGCGGCCTGCATCTGCCGAGAGCTGGCTGCAGCTGAGCAAGGAACACCAGGAATTCTTCCGCGTTGTTGAAGGCAAGAACCATCCGATCTCGTTAGTGGTGCGGCATGTCTCGGAAGAAGCGGGGGAGAAGCGCCCGCCACTCTCGCCGGAGAACACCCAGGCCCTGCTGAATGCCGCCATCGAGCTGCACGACCGGCAATTACGTCGCAGCCAACGCTGGACTGTTCTCATCCCGATCTGGATCGCCGTCATCGGTGCCCTGGTCGCCATCATCAAGCTGTTTGTGGACCATGGCGCATAACCTGGGATCGAAAGCGTCCCTGCCTTTCACCCATGGGTACGCCGTTAACATCAAGGGGCCGGACCCCCGCAAATGATCCCGGCGCCGACGATTGCAAGTTTAAACATCGCCTAAGAACGGTTAAGCTAGCTCCAGCAGGAGGGCCAGCATGGACGTATTCGCCTGACTCTGCATTCCCTGCCCGACACCTCCCAGTGTCAACGTTGTGAGATCGCGCCAGGCC
>JBBDIT010000078.1:0-63532 GCA_040880285.1 Pseudomonadales bacterium
AGGATGCGGCACCACTACATATTGACAAAGGTGGAGCTAAATGGATACCCCTTATTAATGTACAGTATTGGGACTATAAGACAATGATTTTTATAGAGTAATTTGGGATAAAAAGGGGGTGGATATAGCGAGGGGTTATTTGGTCGTTGGCTCGTGGCCGGAAGGCGCATTTGGCTTTGGGCTATGACTTTAGAGACTCGCCATCTCAATTACTCAATCTGGACCTGGCAGGACGAAGCCTGGTTCAGCGAACAAGTTCCGGAACACAGGGCATCGTCCTTGCGAGTCATTGTGAACAGGTGCTTGCGACGAGTTTCCTGACTGTTGGCGCTACCTATCGGGCGATCATTGGGTAATCTCCCCGGATGTTATTGCGAGGATTCTTGAGCACCTGGGATTGGATCAGGCCTCGCAACCCAACAATCGCTCACCACCCGGGGCTCTGTTCGAGCATTCGCCGGACCTTTTCTGACGCCGATCGCCAGCGGCGTGGACACACTCGTCCGGCGTCTGAATTCCAGCCGTACACAGCCCACTTTTCGGCCAGTTCCAGGGATGGTTCAGACGCCACCTCTGCCAGCGCGATGTCTTCATTCGCCAACCGCGCATTGACAGCCCCGGAAGCTTGGGTTTTATTCTGCCGATACTCGACGAGTGGCCCGTGAACGCTTTGACGGCCGTCCAGGCATGTGGTTAATTCGTCTTATAACTTGGCCCTTCCTTTACGGCGTCTATATTTTGAGATGAAAGCCCTTTCCCAGAAGATTCGCCTGTGTACATCCTGCGAGGGGGTGCGCCTGGCTTACGCTATAACAGGAAGCGGTCCGCCCTTGTTGAAGGCGGCCAATTATCTGACGCATCTTGAGCACGACTGGCCGGTTTGGCGACATTGGCTTGAGAGCTTTTCACGCCAGCACACGCTGCTTCGATATGATCAACGGGGTAGTGGTCTGTCAGATCGGAATGCGAAGTCCTTCACCATGGATGCCTGGGTGGACGATCTTCATGCGGTCAGCATTGCCGCGGGATATGAGCGTTTCCCGATTCTGGGAATATCACAGGGCGCGTCGGTGGCAGTCGCTTACGCGCTGCGCTATCCAGAACGGGTTTCGCGGTTGATCCTTTATGGTGGCTACGCGCGCGGCCGCTCTCACCGCAATTTGACACCCGATGAGTTTCTCGAAGCGGAAACTATGATAAATGCGATACGTTTGGGCTGGGGACGACCGAACCCGGCATTCCGGCAACTATTTTCATCGCTGTTAATGCCTGAAGGAACGACGCAACAGCATCAGCAGCTAAATGAATTGGCAAGCGTGTCCGCAGCGCCTGAGACCGCGGCGCGTATGGAAGCCGCATTCTATGACATCAATGTGGAAGCTCTGGCCGCACTCATATCCGTCCCTACCCTGGTTCTGCATGCCCGCAATGATATGTGTATCCCCTTTGAAGAGGGTCGACACCTGGCGGCCCTGATCCCGCGCGCTGAATTTGTGCCATTGGACAGCAACAATCACATCCTTCTGGAGGAGGAACCAGCATGGACTGTGTTCCGCCGAGAAGTAGACAGGTTCTTGCAATCCACAACTGAGCAAGGCAAGGGCATAGCAGGGTTGGGTGATTTGTCGACGAGGGAACTGGATATCCTGGATAATATTGCGCAAGGCAAAAGCAATGATCAGATTGCAGAGCATTGCAAGATCTCTGAAAAGACAGTGCGCAATCACATCACGAGTATTTACAGCAAGCTGGAAGTCAGTCGACGCGCTGAAGCTATCATAATGGCGCGCGAAGCGGGCCTCGGCATAGGTGATAAGCGGTAATGGGACCTATGTCCCGGTAATTCGGAGTTTTTGCCTGGATCGTGCGGATGACTGGGACTTCCGCCTCATGTGCTGCTCGCGTTGGCTCCGGTACGCTGGTTGTTCCATCCAAGAGGAGCATCAGCATGAAACGCAGCTTGCTGTTAACGTACGGTATTTTCAGTTACGTAGTTTTCTTGGGCACATTTCTTTATGCGCTTGGCTTTGTGGGAAACTTCATTGTACCCAAGGGCATCGATTCCGAGCCTCAGCTGAGCACGCCTATTGCGCTTGCCATTGATGTATTGCTTCTCGCGCTGTTTGCCTTGCAGCACAGTATTATGGCGCGGCCTGCATTCAAACGCTGGTGGACGCGGCTCATTCCGGCTGCCGTTGAGCGCAGCACCTATACCTTGTTTTCAAGCCTTGCGCTAATTGTATTGTTTGTTTTCTGGCAACCACTTGGCGGCGTCGTCTGGCAGGTGGATAACCCGATAGGTGTGTTCGCGCTCTGGACTGGTTTTGGCTTTGGCTGGCTGTTGGTCTTGATTTCGACTTTTTTGATCAATCATTTTGATTTGTTTGGATTGCGCCAGGTGTGGACGTATTTTCGCGGTCAGTTATACACACCTCTAAGGTTCGGGACGCCGGGGCCTTACAAGTTGGTACGCCACCCTTTGTACCTGGGCTGGCTCTTTGCGTTCTGGTGCATACCAGTGATGACGATTACGCACCTGGTGTTCGCACTGGTGACGACTGCGTACATTCTGCTGGCGATCCGCTGGGAGGAGCGAGACCTGGTAACCGCCCTGGGCGAAGACTATCGTGCGTACCGGCGCGAAGTGCCGATGATTGTCCCTTTGCGCTTCCCATCCATGCAGAAGCGAGCGCAGTCACCCGCAGAGCAGCCATAGAATTGTTCGGCGATCCCGTGACCACCTGCATCATAGCTGTCCTGCGCCACCGTCCGGAGACGACGTTGCTCTACCAACTGGTCGAGCAACACTGGCCAGCGTGATATTGGTGAGCGATGAAATGTCACCACGCTGCCACGCACTCTCGGATTTAAGCAGTAGCTTAGCGACCAATCGACGATTCGCGTCCCGTATCGCACCTGCTTGAACTGACGGGATTGCGCGAGTTTGAGCAGATCCAGATTTACAACATCACCAATGGCGATCGCTTCACCACCTACATCATCAAGGGCGAGGCGGCTTGACGACCCTGCTTAGAACACCTGCTTCATTCCCCGATCGCGTTCATCGCGATCTCTGGTACGTTTCGGATAGTGCCGGTTTTCAACATCGGAAAATCGGCTGGCTGATAAGTCAAAACCAGTGCACGCCGCGACTCAGGCGACTGGTTAGGTCCTGAACCATGAACGCTGTGCGGACTGAAGAACACCAGTGAGCCGGCCGGGACTTGCATGGGCACGGCGCAAGCCAGGTCAAAACACGCAGGGTCAGTAAAAAAACCTCCCAGTTGGCTGCCGTCATCAGTTCCTGGCAGCAGGCCGTTCTTATGGCTGCCACGAATCACCTGGAAACAGCCGTTATCGATTGAAGCATCATCGAGCGTAACCATGACATTGGGTAGCAGGTCCACATGAGGGCTGTTATGTATCCAGTAAGGTGAATCCTGATGCCAGCCGAACCCGGATCCTTCATAGGGACGCTTCAAGTTCAATTTGTTAGTCCACACCGAGATCCGTGTGCAGCCGAGGATGTCCCTGATGGGCCCGGTAATCCGTTTCTCATCAATCAGTTGCTCGAGTATCGGGTGCAGATGATGGACAGGCTCGATCACACGAATGGTGTTGCTGGTGGGCGTGTGTTCGAACTGGACAGTCATGGTATTGATGACGGAGTCGATATCGACAAAACGTTTGTTATCGAGCCAGTAGGTTTTGCCTTCGTCAGCAAGGCAAAGCGCTCGCTGCGCCGCCGATTCGACCGCTTCCTGCAGCACAGGCAATTCGGAATTCGTAAATACTGCCGTTCGAACTAAAAAACCGTCGCGCGCATAGCGCTCAAGCTCGGCCTTCGTCAGGTGTGGCGGAATCCCGCTCGTGTTTGTCAACATACTGCGTTTTCGATAATACAACCGGCCCAATCCTAACCCCTCATGATCACATGTGATAGCATTGCTCGCGATTCTACCGGCCTGCATTCGGGCCTTCAGGAAGGGTTCAAATGCTAAATGCTCGAGTCAGAAACAAAGAAATTAGATATCGAAAAGACACGCAACATACCGCTTAATCGGATCGGCGCAGAAGATGCACTGTACGCGAACAGTCATGGGTGGCTTTCGATTCGGTAACCAGCTGCAGAGAGTATTGTGATAAGAACATTATTCAGGCGTATGGGTCGAATGTCCCTGATCGCGGTCGGCCTGATCGTGGGTGCTGGTTTGCTGGTGTTGTTTGTCATCAATCGCCAGACGCCGAGTTACGGTGAGATCGAACCGATTGTTCCCGCGCTGAAGGTCATCGAGGTGCAGCCGGTGGCGTTTCGGCTGGAGGCGCGCGGTTATGGCGTCAGCCGTGCCGCGAACTCATGGCAGGCGATCGCCAATGTGTCCGGCCGTGTGGTCGAGCGGCACCCGGATTTGAACAGCGGCACCCTGGTGCGGGAAGGCACATTGCTGCTGGTGCTGGATCCAAGCCGCTACAGGCTGGCCATCGCCGAAGTGGAAGCGGAACAGGCCTCGCTGTCGACGGAGCGGGGCCGGCTCGATACCGAGGAGGCGAATACCCGTCGCATGCTCAGCCTGGAAAGAGAGCGGCTTACCCTGTCCGAGCAGGAGCTTGCGCGCATCGAACAACTGGTAAAAAGCAGCTCCATCTCGCACTCACAGCGCGATGAGCAATACCGTGCCACGGTCGCACAGCGTCAGGCTGTAGCTGCACTGGAGAATGAACTGAATTTACTGCCCGCGCGCCGCGAGTACCTGAAGGCGCAGCTCCAACGCGCCGCCACACGGCTCGAACAGGCCAGGCAGGATCTGGCGGACACCCGCTTCGAGGCACCCTATGACCTGCGCATCGGCGAGGTCGAAATCAATCTGCACCAGCATGCCGCGGTAGGCCAGCGGCTGTTTCGGGCCGACAGCATTGAAGCCGCCGAGATCGAAGCCCACATCCCGCTGCCTATACTGCGCCGGCTGATGGGCAGCGCGCTGCGCGAGGTGCCGCCGGTCGAGGCCATGGACATCAGTGAGTGGCTGGACTTCGCAGCCATTGACGCCGAAGTGCAGCTCGCCGGGGCGCCGGACGTGCGCTGGTCGGCGCGAGTAACACGGGTTGCCAGCGGGCTGGACCCCGCCACACGAACGGTACGCGTAGTGGTCATGGTCGACGCTCCTTACCAGAGCATCGCGCCACCCGCGCGTCCTGCGCTGCAACCGGGTATGTACGTGCAGGTGCGCCTGACGACCAAAAGCCGCGAGCCGCTGCTGGTGGTGCTGGCCGCGGCCGTGCACAACGGTGAGGTGTACCGGGTCGCGGACGGCGACCGCCTTGAGCGCCGGCCGGTGACGGTGGCGTTCCAGCAGAACAATCTGGCGGTGATCGAGAGCGGCCTCACGCCCGGCGATCAGGTTATCGTCGACGATCCTGTCCCGGCGCTCGACGGCATGGCGATCGCGCCGCGGCGTGACGAGGTGCTGGAGCAGCGCCTGCGCGCCCGCGCTCTGGGCGAGGCACCGTGATCCGCTGGTTTGCCGGTCATCCCACCGCGGCCAACCTGTTACTGATCGTGCTGCTGGCCATGGGGCTATTCACCGCCCCATCGCTCAAGCGCGAGACCTTTCCCGACTACCGCCCTGTCGAGGCAGGCATCGAGGTCATCTACCGCGGTGCCAGTGCCGGCGATGTCGAGGACGCTATTTGCCGCCGGCTGCACGACGCCATCAAAAGCGTGGATTATCTCGACGAGCTGATCTGCGTGGCGCAGGATAATGCGGCCAGCGCCACCGCGACCATGAAGGCGGGCGGCGACCCGGTCCGTTTCATCAGCGACATCGACACCGAGGTCAACGCCATCACCGATCTGCCCGCACGCGCCGAGGCGCCGGTGGTGCGTGAGCTGCACCGCAGCGATCTGGTAGCAGCGGTGGCGATCGCCGGTGACATGCCGCTGGACCAACTGGAAGACTACGCCCTTGTGCTCGAGCGATACATCATGGCCCTGCCCGGTGTCGCCGCCGTCACCATCCATGGGTTGTCGCAGCGGCAATGGCAGGTGGAGGTGCCACGCGAGGTGCTCGGTCAACACGGGCTGTCCGCGCGCGAGCTCGCTGCACGTGTGGCGCGCCAGAACATCGATATGCCGCTGGGCACCCTGGAAACCCGTGAGCAGAATATCCAGTTGCGCTTCACCGATCAGCGCCGCTCGCTGGATGAGCTCCGCCGCCTGATCGTGATCTCGAACCCGCAGGGCGGCGAGCTGACCCTCGGCGACATCGCCACCCTGAACCAGATCGGCGAGCAGGATGAGGAGAAGATACACTTTAATAGTGAGCGGGCCCTGGTGCTGGAAGTCAGCAAAACGCTGCGCGACGACTCCCTGCGAGTCATGGATGCGTTGACAGCGCTGGTGGAACGCGAGCGCCAGAGGCTGGGCGTCGGTGTGCGCCTGAGCCTGACCCAGGACATGACCAACATCGTGCGCGACCGCCTGCAGATGCTGGTCAACAACGGTCTGATGGGGCTCGTGCTTGTGGTGCTGGTGATGAGCCTGTTCTTCCGGCCCCGGCTCGCACTGTGGGCGGTGCTGGGCCTGCCGGTGGCCTTTATGGGCGCGTTTTTCGTCATGGGCGTGGCTGGGCTGTCGCTGAACATGATCACCCTGGTCGCACTGCTGATGGCGATCGGTATCGTCATGGATGATGCTGTGGTCATTACCGATAATATCGCTGCCCACGCCGGCGAGCACAACTCGCCCGTGGATGCAGTGGTTGCCGGTGCCCGTCAGGTGCTGCCGGGCGTGCTGTCGTCGTTCCTGACCACGGTTTCGGTGTTCGTGCCGCTGTCGTTCCTGGCCGGTGAGCTGGGCGCCGTGCTCGAAGTGCTGCCGGTGGTACTGGTCGCGGCGCTGGCAGCCAGCCTGATCGAGGCATTCTGGATCCTGCCCCACCATCTCAGGGGCAGTGTAACGCGATTGCGCGAAGGCCATGATTCCCGGTTTCGCGTCGCTTTCGAACGTCACTTTGTCGCGTTCCGTGACATGGTTGGCCGCGCCGCCGATGCCGCCATCCACCAGCGCCACGCTGTACTCGGACTGGTGCTGGCACTGATCCTGGGTTCCGCCGGGTTCATGGTCGGTGGACACATCGGCAGTGAGGCCATGCCCGATATCGACGGTGACACACTCGAGGCGCGCATTCTGATGCCACAGGGCACACCGCTGGCGCGCACTGAAGTGGTGGCCGGACAGGTCGAAGCGGCCATGCGGCACCTTGACCAGCGCCTCACACCGGAGCAGCCGGGCGGGGCGCCGCTGGTGGAGGCCATTCAGGTGCGTTTCAACCACAACCCCAGTGCGCGCGAGCTGGGCACGCATGTCGCCACGGTCATGGTAGATCTACTCACTGCCGAGCAGCGCACGGTCACGCTCAACGAGCTGACTGAAAGCTGGCGTGAAGAAATCGGCGCGATTACCGGCATCCACAGTCTGATCATCCAGGAGCCGGGCTTTGGACCCGCCGGCATTCCGGTCGAGCTGCGCCTGCAGGGCGAGGACCTTGAGGAACTCAAGGCTGCCGCCATAGATGCAGCGGAACAGCTCGCAGGCTATACCGCCGCCTACAATGTCATGGACGACCTGCGTCCGGGCCGGCCGCAACGGACTTTCTCGCTCGCCGTCGGGGCCCATGGACTGGGACTGACCGCAGAGGAAGTGGCCGGCCAGTTACGCACCGCATGGCTGGGCGAGATTGCTGACACCCTGCGCATCGGTGACCACGATGTCGAAATTCTGGTGCGCCAGGCCGCGGACGACCGCAACAGCTTCGATGACCTGGCTGACCAGACCATTACGCTGCCCGATGGCAGCCGGGTACCACTGAGCGAAGCGGTGGACATACGCATGCAACGCGACTGGGCGCGCATCACCCACATTGACGGACGGCGTACCGTCACTGTCGAGGCCAACGTGGATGCGCGACTTAGTAGCGGCCAGGCTATCGTCAACGATCTGCGCGCCGGCTGGCTGGCGGATTTCCGGGCGCGTCACCCGCAGGTCGATGTGGTATTCGAAGGACAGGTGGCTCGCTCCGCCGAGACCGGCGCCTCAATCAGCCGCGGCCTGCTCATCGGCCTGGTCGGCATCTTCGTGATTCTCTCCTTTCAGTTCAGAAGCTATGTCGAACCGCTGATTGTCATGCTATCGATTCCGCTGGCGTTTATCGGCGCACTTTGGGGTCACGTGCTGATGGGCTATTACCTTTCGATGCCGTCAATGATCGGTGCCGCCGGCCTGGCCGGTATCGTGGTCAACAATGCTATTCTGCTCATCCACTTTATAAAGGTGCATCGCGAACGGGGGCTGTCGGCGATCGAAGCCGCCGGCCAGGCCAGTCGAGATCGCCTGCGCGCAATACTGATCTCGTCCTCGACCACGATCGCCGGGCTGCTGCCACTGCTGGCGGAGACCAGCACCCAGGCCGCCGCGATCAAACCACTGGTGATCTCGGTGGTGTTCGGCCTGCTCAGTGCCACGGTGCTGGTGCTGCTGGTGATCCCGGCACTCTATGTGCTGTTTGACGACTGGGGCTGGGCACGCAAGGCCGGTGGCGACCGCGAAGGCACGTGAGCGTTGTCGCACCGGACTCAGTACACTACATTAAAATGGCGCGGCTGACATGCGACGTTCTGTTTATTAAAAACAACTAATGGCTTGATATGAAAATGACAAAACTCACTACGCTGATTTTTCTGTGCCTTGGACTGTTCGCTTTTAATGCGCATGCGGACAAATTACGACTGGTGTCAGGCAATATCTTGCACGGTTTCTGCAGTTACATTCAGGAGGCGTTTGTCTTTCGGTTACCTGCAAAACTCGTGGGACGATGGATTTAGCGCCAGAGGATGGAAGCTGGATGCCACAATCGGAGACCCTCAGATCATAGCGAGCACGTTGAGGCGGGCCAGCAAATTAATACGTCAGTTTTTGTTCACGACATTCTGGAACATTTTTTCACTTTGGGAAGAGCAGGAGAACAACACGCCATAGACAGCTGGGAAGCGCTTGTCGACAGCATGCATATTGCTTTTACCATACGAGGGAACGACAGGGTTGACTCAATTGACGGTTACCAGATTGCTATTACATGACAGGACGCCTGTTGGGATCTCGCGAGGAACCAGTGAAGACAAACAAAATTGTACAAAACACTCTGGTGTTCATTGCTATTCTGTTCGGGGCGTTAACCATTATAGCCGGATCGCGAGTTCTTGGCGGGTCTGATCCAGGCTATGTCGTCTATAAACCGCTGGTGATCTACAACACAGTTATGGGCTTTGCCTATGTTGCTACGGGTGTCATTGCGTGGCGCAATCTGTTTATAGCCAGAGCCATGGGCGGCACCATCTTTTCTCTTAACACAATCGTGTTTCTGGTAATTATATACCTCTACAGAACAGGAAGTTCCGTCGCAATCGATAGTGTACAGGCAATGACTCTGAGAACCGTCGTCTGGCTTGCGCTTTTCACAGGTTTTGTCTGGCTGAATCATAAAGCGCGTCCTGCCGGTACAGGGCAAAACTAACGCGGGTTCATTTTGAATCGTATCAGAAGCTTAAAACTATTAGCTCTTAATGATACGTATTTTTTAAAAAGTGCATGAAAGCGCTTCACACTCCAAGCCATGGTGAAACGCGATGGCCGCTTCATTAATATACAGGCCGAAGAGCTCGCAGCGTGGTGCTAACCGCGACGACAGATGTTGTCGGCTTCTCCTGCTTTTTGGGATTGGCGACACTGTTCCTGCTATGAACGAGGGACAACAGGTCTTTTATTATCTCGGTTTGGCGCTGGCCATCGGGTTGCTGGGCGGCAGTATGGCCCTTCTTGCCGAGCAGTTCGGGTCACTGGTCCTGGGCCTGGCATTTATCTGAGTGGCGGGCACATTGACAATTGTCTATGTCGTCAATCTGCACCGGGGAGACGATGATGTGGGTATCACCAGCCACGTCACCGGGCTTCTGACCTTGCGCGAATGGAAGATGAAAGTCATCTCGCTGAAAGACTAGTGGACAGCGCTCAAGCTCGGCCTTCGTCAGGTGTGGCGGAATCCCGCTCGTGTTTGTCAACATACTGCGTTTTCGATAATACAACCGGCCCAATCCTAACCCCTCATGATCACATGTGATAGCATTGCTCGCGATTCTACCGGCCTGCATTCGGGCCTTCAGGAAACGCTGTGCCCCTGAATGTTACCTTGTTAGTTCTGCTCGCGGCGCTATTGCACGCAGTCTGGAATGCGATGGTTAAAGCCAGTGGTGATCGCCTCATTTTGATGGCATGGATCGCTGCTTCAACCAGTTTGATTGCGGCTCCCCTGGCATTCTTTGTTGAACTCCCCACGAAAGAAGTCTGGGCGTTCCTGCTCGTTACCCTTTGCATCCATACCGCCTATATGTTGTTACTGGTTCGCGCGTATGGCCATGGAGACTTCGGTCAGGTGTATCCACTGGCACGTGGTTTCGCACCGTTGGTTGTCACGATTGTCGGATTCACGCTGGTCGGTGAACAGCTAGTTTTCTATGCGGTTATCGGCATTATCCTGATCGTCGGTGGCATCATCAGCCTGGCCTGGCGAAGTTCCGACACGATCACCGCTTCACGTGATCTACGCGGTGTCGGCTATGCGCTTGCGACCGGCCTTGCCATCGCCGCCTATTCTGTCGTCGACGGCCTGGGCGGGCGCACGGCAGCGACTCCACAAGCTTACATCGTTTGGTTGTTCCTGCTTCACGGTATACCGATCACATTCATTACGCTGGTGCGGCGGGGCCCGCAGAAGGTCTTTGCTGACCGAACGATCATTACGCAGGGTATCGGTGGCGCAGTGATGTCGATGATCGCCTATGGCATCGTGATTTGGGCGATGAGCAATGCGCCACTCGGTCCTGTCTCGGCGCTGCGCGAAACAAGTGTGGTGTTTGGCGCCCTGATTTCCGGTCTGGTCCTGAAAGAGCGCCTGGGCCCCAGGGCGCTGACTGCCGCCTGTGTCGTGGCGGCAGGTATTATTCTGTTACGGCTGAATTGAGCAGTGCTTCAATTTGTCCAATCAGCTGCTCGTAATTAGTACCGTCAACTTCACCACGCGATAGCCGACGAAGCGAAATGGCGAGCTGTTTCCTGAGTGCATCGGGAACGACATCCATCAGGTTATTATCTGCTCCCACGGTCATTACAACTGCCTCGCGCCTGGCGTGGTTTCGCTCCGCCACCAGATGATGGTGCAGCCAGGCACGGCCCAGCAGCACCCACGGAAAATTCTGCGCCCTGATGGGGCCAACCTGCAGCACGCGATCCCCCAGGGTACCACCTAAAACCTTGACCCTGGCCAGCTCTCCCGTCCCAAACCAGGCCCCGAGGCCACCCAGGAGCGCTCCGACGCCGGCACCCATCAGCAGTGAGGTACCGCCGAGGACAAGGTCGACGCCACTACCGGCAGCCGCACCGGAAATTGCGCCGGTGATTGCAAGTTGACCCTGGGATAAACCGAATACCTCCCAGTTGGCCCGCGTGAAGAGATCCGACTCAATAATTTCGGTGACCGGTGTATCCCGGTCCAGGTGCTCATGGCGATAAATTCGTTCAACCCGTTTGAAGGATGCCTGTTCGCGTTCACTGATCTTCTTTCGCAATTTCTGTCCGAGCTTTTCTTTTAACTGGTCAACGTCATCGGAATCTTTCAACGTACCGCGTTCAACCCGGGTCAGGTTATCTGAAAGACATCCGGCAATTTCGCGCGCGCTACGGGTTACCCGTGATCGCCGTTCGCTTTGCAGGCCCGACACCGCTGCCTCCAGTTTGCCTTGCCAGGCCTGGTCGAGTTCCCCGAAGCCACGAAGCAGCGAGATGCGCTTGTCGAAGTCTGCATGCATGGCATCAAATACCCTCACCAGTGAGAAGTACTGGCCAAGGGCATGGCGCCACTCTTCCTGGTAGTCACCTGCGCCGATCAGATTAATCAGTGCCATTCTTGGACGACCGGTCCATTGCAGAATTTCCATTTCAATCTCATATTCAGGACCATAGGGCTTGGCACCATCGACCACATAGAGAATACCGGCACCCTCTATCAGGGGCGTGAGCAGTTCACATTCATCAGCGAACCTTGGGTCCTCCCGGTGGCGTTCAACAAAGGCTGCAACGGCTTCCGGTCGATCACTGGCGCTACCGGCATGTTGCTTTAACCAGTCAAGGACTTCACCAGGACGCTGGAATCCCGGGGTATCCACCAGCGTGTAGAGCGCCTCGCCGTCGAGCGTAAACGTGTGGCGACGCGCCTTGCGGGTTGTGCCAGGAGTTCGTGAAATCGCAACCCGGTCATCCTCGGCCAGGGTTGCAACGATAGAACTCTTGCCCTTGTTGGGATGACCGACAACTGCAAATGTGGGGACCGACAAAGCCGTCATACCGCACTCGCCACATAGAGCCGGGGATCGTCACGTGCGGCCAGGGCACGCGCCCAAATCTCGCGGTCTTCTTCGGTAATAGATTGTCGCTCCAGATCCAGCGGTACAATCATGATAACGGGATCATTACCGATGACCTCTCGCACTCGTTCCAGATAATCAAAAAACGCCAGCAGCGGCGGTTCCCAACCCTTTGTGAAGATAACCACACGGCTCGCTGATCCCCGCCGCGATTGTGCGTACGCTTGCAAATTTTCTCGCTGTATCGCTGCCGATTGCCGCTCTGCCGCGTCGATATTCGCTGCATCACCAACGCCCTTGCCCGCCAACCAGGCCTGTGCCTCACTTTCCGCCAGAACACCGTTCCATATAATGACCACGCCGGCTTCTGACAGGTCCAGTTGGGCGAGTAATGCGGTCGCTTGTGGATCTGTCCCCGTCTCACCTTCTTCCGGTCCGTCAAAAGAAACCGCCGGTGCACGCAGGCGATCGAGTAATGCGGTTATTTGAGGCCCTTCAGCCAGCAACCTGCGAGTGGCCCGAGACACTTGCCAACCCGAAACAACCGCAAGTAAAACCCTTGGCACCAGTCCATATACCAGAATCGTCATCAAAACGAAGGGCCACCAACGTCCCAGCTCCGCCGCGGTAGCCACATCGATCACATTATTCTCCAGTCGGTAAAACCTTGAGGCTTCCACCAGCGCAAGATCCGGAGTAGCCAACGGCAACCAGGCTGACCACGGCAAGGCCAGGACATTGAAGATGCGCCACACAAATTGCGCGTCTGTCTCGAGGGTGGTGCTCCAGCCAAACGCAAGGTCCGTAAATACCACCAGCAGGAGCGCAACAATCAAAACGCCAACAAAGTAACCGATCGCGAACGACTGGCCGAATGCGAGCAATTGCCAGCGCGCAAACGCACCACGCAAGGGTCGTTGTGACACAGTTTCGAACAAGTTGACCGAGGTATGCCTGGCAAGATAATTGCCTACCCAGCGCCCCGGGCTCAGCACAGCCATCGCATGACGCATGGAAGCAGGGATAAATGCGCGTACCTTGAGTAGCATGAGCGAGCCGATCATAAAGAGTAACGGCAAGCCCACCAGCACACCCAGCAGCGCGAACAAGTTCACAGGGTCATCACCCTGATAGGTGAATAGTGCCCCCGCCACTCCAATACCAAAGACGATACCCAGCAGTACCAGAACGCCCGTCGCAAGGCTGATGAGGGCCACCAGCCGCTCGCCGGATTGTTTTGAGTCCGGCGCTTGATTCGCGTCTTCAATCGCCTGCCACCAGGCCAGTACTTGCCCGGGGGCCGGTTCGATTGTTCCGGTCTGAAGTGACTTGCCGATGAGCCTGTCTCGTTCCACCCGATCCTGGTAAGGAAGATCATTGTCCTCTTCCAGCCATTGCAGGATATTTATCGCAGTCGATAGTAAAGAATGGCTCATGCAGGAGGTGGATCCGTTTGCCGTTTCCCAAAGAGGCTATGCTGCCATAAAGATGAGGGTTGTGCTTGAGGTACGCATTAGCAGAGCGGCTGACAGACTCGCCGGAACCGTGAGACTTCCCATCTGCACGGTTCTGGCGGAGCTGGTGATCCCGGACCGTTGAATCGGGCTGGGATCCAAGGTGTGTACCTTTGAGAGACCTTGCAGACTCCCCGTCATACAAGGCCTCGCGGGCCATTCACCTTTTTGAGGGCGCGAATCTTACCCAGAATTTACGCACTTGAGAAGTCTTTTCTGCTAATTCTGGCGCTTAATTTTTAACTGCCGAATCGAGCACTCGCCCATCGCCCAATTGATGTCTGCGGCAGTGTCTTTCCGGTCCGAACATAGTGAAGCGCGACCTCGTTCGAAAGATTCCACAACATTTTCGAGCGGCTCGCCCTGGTACCGGCAAACAGCAGCTTGTCACCGACCGCGAGCGGCGCCTGTTTGTCAGGCATACAATAAGCGCCCGCTTCATTGGAGTGATACAGGGCGACGAGCGGCAATGCCAAGGACCGGTCGGTATGGTCTTGCACCAGGTGTTCTATCCTGACCATCTGGCCTAGGTTGATTGCAGTTGTGACCGCGCTGGCGCTCTGTTCATCAATGATAGTACTCCAGGTATCGGGCAGGACGTCTCTTGATATTGACCTGAGCTCTTCAGTCAATATCCTGGCCCAATTGTCGTCATGGGCCCGGGCGAGACTCAAGAACTCATCAATCAAGGGATTGGTCAACAAGGTCCTGATTTTGCTGGCAATTACTTCACTCGGCTCCATCACGATATGCGCATGCGAACTGTCGAACAGCGGGCCGTTGGCATTTTCTGTCTGGCGCACAATGACAAACAGATCGGGGTTGAGTTGCCGCGCGGTGACGATAATCGAAAGGTTATTGGAGTCATCATCTGTCCCTGCGATGATACCGGCCGCGTGCTCGATGCCTGCATCCAGCAGTGCCGGCGCTTCGGTACTTTGGCCAACAATGACATCAGGGGGTAAGTCCGGCATCGCAGAATCTGTCTCGATGACACGGACGGGAATGTCATGCCTGGTCATCTCTTTATAGATCGCCCGGCCGAAGCGACCAAATCCGCAGATGACCCATAGTCCTTTTGGCATCTTGGTCAGGCGCGAAAGGGGTTCCCCCCGCGCCTTTCGGAACCACTCAACCAGCAGGAACTGGTACGGGGCATAAGTAGCGAGTGCCAGGTTCTTTGCAAAGGTGTCATAAGGGTTAATCACGTGGTCGGTGCCAAAAGACGCCATGTTCGATTCAACTGCATGGGCGTCGGCTCGACAGATCACCTGTAGCTCAGGGTTTAGCACCCGAGCCGAGATCGCAACGTGTAAGTTCACCGCATTGTCATTGGTGATTGCAACCACAGCACGGCACATCGGATGGGTAATACCCGCAAGAATCAGATGATCCGGATCACCGGCATCCACACACAATCCGGGTATGTACATCGGGTCATCATCAAACAGGAGGGCGTCCAGCCGATCCTGCTTGATATCAATAACGGTCGCCTGAATAAGTCTTCGCCGCAAGGAACGTACCAGCTTGCTACCGGTATCACCATAACCACAAATCAGGAAGAATGGATCCTTTAGTGCACGAACCTGGCGTCCGAATCGATGGTCCGTAAATGCCCTTCTCAGCGACTCGTTTCCCAGCAGGCTAAGGAGCGACCCCAGGGCGTAGATCCAGGTCGCGACCGTCAGGTATAGAAATACCAGCGCCCACATTCGTTGCGCCTGGGTAAATGGGTAAGGTATCTCTCCGAAACCGATGGTTGTGCCCATGAAAGAAACAAAATAGAACGCATGGAAAAAATCCATGTACCAGACGTTACCCTGGTCGTCTACACCCGGAATAAGGGTGAGCCCGAAAGTTGCGATCGCATAAACACTCGAAAGCAGCAGCAGCGGCATCCGCATCCGGCGCAGTATGATGAAGACAACCGTGTTCAAGGTGCAATCCTAACGGCGCAGTAACACAGTTTCGATCGTCAGCAACGCCACGGAGATCATGTTGGCAACCAATGCACCACCGGCGAGGGATACAATGCTGGCCATCACATTCGGTGTCAGACCGGTGCCGCTAACGTGTACGGCAAATGCCCACACGGACGCCGCCGCAATGAGCTGGATATCCGCCACCAGGCTGGTAGCCAGAAGCACCGCTCCCATATGGGACCGGTCACCAAACTTGAGAATCGTCGCCACTGCATTGACGAACATGGCAGCATAAAATTCATACACGTGGTGATGCGCAGGATTGTCTATCTCGCCCACAAAAAACCCGAAGTTCAGCGTGAGCGCCAGGATAATAGTGAATGCAAAAACGACTTTTTCCAGATTCATTAAACGGCGCTCCTTCGGCCCTGGCCCCTAGCGATGAATTGTTACCGGTACCATAATTGTATCTGGGTCCTATCCGAGAGACTTGACCCCTCGATGAAAACCCAACATGCCGGCAAATATTTTTTTACACTCAACCTGTTCGAATCCCACCGACTCCATCAATTTGGATAGCTCGGCCGCTGAGTAAAACATGCTGAGCGTTTCTACGAAATACTTTCTGCAGTTCAATGCCGCTTCACTGCTGTTGAACATCTTTGCTGTTGTAGTCAGGCAGATCTTAAGGTAACCGAAATAGAGTTTTGCAATTAGGGGGTTGGCGGGCCGGAGCATATCACTGTGATAGAAGTGACCACCGGGTTTCAGCACACGATGGATTTCTTTGAAGACTTGCATCACCCGTAAGTGACGGGAGGCAAATTGCAAGGTGACCACATCGAATGATTCGTCAGGAAAGGGCAGGTGGTGGACGTCGCCAATAGTACTGTCGATCCTAACGCCCGCTGCTCTGGCGCGCTTCTCGCCAACCTCCTGCATGTCCGGGCTGCGGTCAATAGCAGTCACAGCAACAGTCGGCTCTTTTTTCAACATGGCGATGCCGACTGCGTTGGTACCGGCACACACATCAAGCACCTGCTGATTTTCCTTGAGCCTTATGATCGACAAAAAGCTGCGTTCAAAATAGCCCCATAGCCCCAGACTGGCGATGTAATTGGCGGAATCGTAGTAAGGAGCAACGTCTTTAAATACCAGATCAAGTTCGTCAGTCCATACATGTTCAAACTGGTCGTTGCGCTCGTTCTCTTTTTCAGAAAAGCGATCACTTGTAGTTCCATTGGCCATGATCTGATCCTTTTAATCTTTTATTAG
The DNA here is from genome assembly GCA_040880285.1 of Pseudomonadales bacterium. Taxonomy (GTDB): domain Bacteria; phylum Pseudomonadota; class Gammaproteobacteria; order Pseudomonadales; family Azotimanducaceae; genus JANQJA01. Next base: position 17,183 of record JBBDIT010000078.1, read on the forward strand.
CGGCTCAAGGCGCAATCTGAAAACTACCCGAGTTCAACCAAAGGTGCGTAAATATACTTGCAAAGTAACCCAGGGCGATCACCGGGGTCCACTTCAAGTGACTCGAAAATGTGTAAATACCCCGCGCCTGGCCCATCAGGGCAACACCGGCCGCCGATCCAATGGACAGTAGACTACCACCAACACCGGCCGTCAAAGTAATCAGCAACCAATGGCCATGGGACATCTCCGGCTCCATGGTAATGACCGCAAACATCACAGGGATATTATCCACGACGGCGGAAATCATCCCCAGCAATATGTTGGCGTACGTCGGATTCCATCCGGCGTAGAGGGCCTCTGACATCATGGTGAGGTAGCCCATAAAACCGAGTCCACCAACACACATCACCACACCATAGAAAAACAATAAGGTATCCCACTCCGCATGGGCGACCCGGTCGAAAACGTCAAACGGTACCACGCTCCCCAGTCTTCGAAGCGCCCTTTCATCATGGTGCTGTACCGCAATGACACGTTTGCGTGCCAGAGAGCGCGGCAGGCTCATGCGCAGGTAGTAACCGAAGAATTGCAGGTAGCCAAGACCGGTCATCATGCCGAGTACTGGCGGCAGGTGGAAGAAAGTATGGCAGCTAACGGCAGTTGCGATGGTCAGCAAAAACAGCAGCATGATCCGGCGCGCACCCCTTTTTAACTCAACATACTCATGTGATGCTACAGGCCGCTTGTTGCTGATAAAAAAGCTCATCACTACCGCGGGCACCAAAAAGTTCACCATGGACGGTACCAACAACGAAAAAAATTCTTCGAAGTGGACAATGCCCGCCTGCCATACCATTAATGTTGTGATATCACCGAATGGACTAAAGGCACCACCGGCATTGGCTGCAACCACGATATTGACACAAGCAATACTGACGAACTTCGGGTCGTCCTCCCCGACTTTGAGCACAACCGCACACATCAAGAGCGCCGTCGTAAGGTTGTCGGCGATGGGCGAAATGACAAAGGCCAGCAAGCCTGTCAGCCAGAACAGGTTCTTGTAACTGAAATTCCTCTTGAGCATCCACTCCCTGAGCGCCGAGAATACCCGCCGTTCATCGAGGGCATTGATGTAGGTCATCGCCACCAGAAGGAACAACATGAGTTCGCTGAATTCGAGCAAAGTCTCCTGGAACGCGTGTTCGACTGAAGTACTCATGCCCTCGGCCGCATAGACATATCCGAGCAAAACCCAGATGAAACCGGCAGCTACCAGCACTGGTTTGGACTTGCGTAGTTTCAGCTTCTCTTCAAGCATCACCACGGCATAGGCAATGACAAATATCGTCAGCGCTAAATAACCCACACCAGTATTGGTCAGGGAAATTTCACCCGCCATCGCCAACGCCGCCGGGCTACCCGCAAGCAGCAGGATCGCCGCTAGCGCCTGGGTAGATCGAATAGATAATTTGGGCCACTTGGATGCAACCCTGTCAGGGTGAAACAACTCCAGGGACATGTCCTGGTTATCCTTATCCTAGAAGGAAAAATATGGTCCAGTACAAAGAGAAAGCAACTAGTAAACCAAAGAATGCGAGGGTGGCGCCCATGGTCGTTTTGCGCAGCAGTTGATAGGCCTTGCCCATCACGCCACTCGCTTCCTGTTGGTAGTAGATGTTTTCGATCGACAGTTCAAGATAATGCAGCATCTCTTCAAGCAAAATCAGGTCGTCTTCAGAGTAGGGCGCACCATCTTTTTTATTCAGCAGTTGTACCGCACCCGTCAACCGTTTGCCATCAAGCGAAAAAATTGGCATGCACAGGATGTCCCGGGTTTCGAACCCGACCAAAGTATCAATCGCTTGATGACTACCCTGGACGTCCTGCAAATTGTCCTTATAAATGGTCTTCTTCGCCGCTACAGCTTCACCCAAAACAGACTCACTCAACTCGTCCATTTCGATCGATCGTTCCCTGACGCCAGTACCCGCACGAAGCCACATACCTTCCGCATCGCGATCCGCCACAAAAATGCTACAGCGCTCAACATCCAGAACTTTGGGTACCACCTTGACATAAAACTGTAACAATCTGTGCTCTGCGGCCTTCCAGTCTGCTTCGAGAAACTCTCGTTCCTCGTCCAACTGTTTGATGTCCGTTCTTATCGACTTAAACATAGTGTTAATTACCCCTGAAGGTCACCTTCGCTCAATTCGATGTAGCAACAAAATCTGCCACATCATCATCAATGGCGAACGAATATTCGAGAGAAACGTGGTGGTGCCTGTGCTCAGCGTAGTCATCATGAATCGCAAACCCCACCGGATATTTGATTCCCGGCTCGAGTGTCTTGTGGCCATCACCACCGTCCAACTTCCTGCTCAGTATGACTGTCCACTTACCACCTTCGAAGGTAGCATCCGCCTGTACCAGGGGCGGCTCGTTTCTATGACGATCCCTCAAGACATAGCCGTCAGCTGCAACCGCTGGCTCACCCGGATTCAGCTTCGCTTGCATGTACTCCATATAGTAACCGTCCGCCATGAGAGCCGAGAGATCGTCACCCGACTTGTAGTTTTCACCCCCACCCGTTCTTCCAAGTTTGGTACGAGAAGCAGCCAGATACTTATTCATATTCAGGTCGCCGGCATCAGGCATCCCTTTGACATCATTGTGGCAGGTACCCCAACAGCCGAAAAGCACCGACTCTTTTATCGCTTCATCACCGATCATCATCGTGACCCTGGACTCGAATTTTCCGGTAGCGCCGGAACTGACACCCGGGTCCGTCCATTCGAACTTGACGTAAAGCGTATCCGCATCGCGAGTCATAGCGACATTGAGCGGGATTGACCCGGGCTTGCCTTTGGTTGGCTCCGGCTCAAGCTTTTCACCGGAAACGATGAGACTGCCAATCTCTTTCTCTTCACCCTCGTGGCAATCACGGCAACTTTTTCCCTCACGCATGCGCTTTGCACCACTGTGATCTGACGGCACCAGCACCCACTCCCAGGCGGACTGGCCAGGATAGAACAGGACAATATCCTTGCCCTCGATACCCTCCCAGCTAACGGCCAGACTCGATGCACTATATCCCACCATCAACAATACAAGGGTGACATACCTGAAAATTCCCGCATACATTTTCATTACCTAATCCTCCGCTCAGGGCTAAAAAGTGAAGTCCAGATCTTCTTCGATCACTTCTTCAGTTTCTTCATGCACTGCCTTGTGGGCGATACCCTTGTGACAGTCGATACAAGTTTCGCCAGTTTCTTTGGCGCTTTCATGTTGGGTCCATGCCCGTCGTTTTTGGGCATCTTCACTCATGTACTCTTCCTGGTGACAGTTGCGACATTCACGGGAATCATTGCTTTCCATTGTGTCCCAGACACGTTGGGCCAGCTCCAGTCGATGCGCCTCAAACTTTTCAGGGGTATCGATGGTCCCGAGGATCTTGTGATATACCTCACGTGACGCTTTGATCTTGCGAATCACCTTCCCTGTCCAGTCTTTTGGAACATGGCAATCAGAGCAGGTGGCTCTTACACCACTTCGGTTGCTGTAATGTACGAACTGCTTGGATTCTTCAAAGACGTTGTCGCGCATCTCGTGGCAGGAAGTACAGAATTGCTCGGTATTACTGAGCTCCATCGCCCAGTTGAACCCGCCCCACAAGATAATACCTGAGACCATCCCGATGATAATCAGGGCTCCAAGTGAAATTCGTGCTGCCGGACTCCAGAATGCTCGCCACAGTCTTTTGATTGTTTGCATATTGATCTTCCTGGTTACTACCGCCCGATACTTTTAATCACTTTAATGCTATTAGATCAGCAAGACGAGTGCTTGCACATGACTTGTATCAACGCGTGTTCAACGGCCAGTTCCTGACTTACAAAAAAACCGGGGAGGCGAATCAGCCGCCTCCCCAAGGGGGATTTCTGTGATCTGTTCAATCATCGAATGCCGGATCGTGATGGACGCTCTGAACGTCTACGATACTGCCGGGCCCATGGCAGATTGAACAAGTCTCGGAGTTGTTGGCAGACGTTGCTTCTGTAGCAAAGAAGTCAGCACCATTTTGTTCCATATGCGTTTGTGCCAGTGAGCTGTCATGACAGGAAGAACACACCGCCCCTGCTGGAGAAGTCATGACGTCATCAGCCGGGTCTGCCAGATCAATCCCCATGTCATGAGTCGACGCGAGTACCGTGCTCGCCAACGGTAACGTGAACGATTCATTCACGTGGCAGGTATGACAATCGGCGATCTCACCCGGGAAGTGCACCACACTGGTATCAAACGGCTCACCCCTGATAACCAGCGCCTCCTCGCGGAACCCGGCACCATGAATACCGTGGATCATACGCTTGAAATCGATCGACTCTCCGGCATCGGTTGCAATGCGCGGATTATGGCAGCCCTGGCATTGTCCTTCCGGGTTGGTTCGGTTATTGCCGTGGAGTGCAAGCTGGGCGTGACATTGGTTACAGTTTTCCACCGCCACTACCTGACGACGGGGCACCGCCACACCGTCTGCCTCATCGATCGAGAAATACACCGGATCCATAAAGAAAGCCACAGTACCTTCATCAATTCTGGCCCGACCTTCAAACGTCAGCATACCGCTGCCAGACGCTGCCCGAAACGGTGCCGCCGTGCCATCGGGTATGGCCACGCCGGATGTTACCGTGTAAGTACCGTCACCATTATCGACCGCATTCACCAGCGCGTCAGTCGCTGCGTAGAAAGGCTTTGCAGTCGTTGATACGCCAGTATTGGTAAAATCATCAGAGTTCCAGGCGAGCGCGGCCCGCAGTGTGCCATTAGTCCAGAACGGATCCGTCTTAATGTCATAAGGTGCATCGGCATTGGTTGGATCTGTGACGCTGAACGCGATGACCGGGAACTGGCCTGGGGCAGTATCGGTGATTGAAATCACATTGATTGCAATGGTGGATGACGCAAGCAAGGTTTCATTGCGGTGCTTGTCGACTACACTACCTGCGATACCGCTTGAATTATGACAGCTCTGGCAACCGCTGTTATCGGTCTGCCCACCCATATGCGCCGAGAAGTCGACATCATCGTGACAGGAGCCACAAGCCTGCATGGTTGGCACCTCGGCCCAGTTATCACCGTGACTGGTGAGTGCGGGCGCGACCACTGGCTCATCACTGGTTGCCGTACCAGCATGGCATCTGGCGCAATTGTTGATGTCCTGCGGAAAATTGACATCACTATAATCATGGATACGGTCACGGTAACCGTAAATGGCAAATTGACCCCCGGCCTCAACACTGGGCAGTTGTGATCCCGCATGGATGCGGTGAATCATGACCTTAAAGTCCACACTCTCGAGCGAATTTGGCTCTGTAGTACCCGGGTTATGACACATGACACAAAGTTTGGTATCAACGCGTCCACCACCGTGCAGTGCAAGCGGGTTATGGCAGGTATTGCAGGTTTCGGTGGCGACCACCTCGCGGGTCTCGATACCACTGGTCGCATTGGAAGAAGGAACCCAATCATAGGTTGCATTGAGCGGGATCCCACCACTGAACTGGATACCCACCCGATGAGTCAGCAAGGGTTCATATTCTACCGCCAGGGGCGATGTTATGGCCGCAATGTCGGTGCTAAATGTATAGGTATAGGTGCCATCACCATTGTCGACCAGGGAGCCACCTGACTCGGAAGTTGCCTGCACCGCCGGGTCATTGTCAGGATTGACCGCAGGAGTCTTCAAGCGGTTGATATAAGACTGCCAGTGGGATGAATCCCCGTTGCTGGCCGGTACCAGCTTGGCAATATGAAATCGCACATTGCTGGACGTCAATCCAGTCAAGGCGACGCCGTCGCCATCAACCAGCGAGAAGTTTACGACGGGCGGCGAGTCAATCGTGACGCCAGTAATGGTGGCAGACGCCTCAGTCGCTTCAGTAAATGTATTGGGTTGCGGCGGCGCCGGTGTCGGCGCTGGCGCCGGGACACTACCATTTGATGGCGGCGGCCCGGGATCCACATCAGGTGCTGCGCTGCCGCCTCCACCATCACTACAAGCCCCAATGGCGAGCAGCAAACTGAGGAGCATTATAGTCCACAGGTTCCTGTGGCCGGGATATTGCTTGTGTAAAGTCTTCACATCGATCTCCTCTAGAACCTATAGCTCATGCCGAGCAATAGCATATTAACGGCTTCGTTCGGATTGACCTGGCCCGTACCTAACAGTTTATTAATGTCGCCGATCGTAAACTCGTCGTACTGCCAACTTGAATCGGTATACCTGAAGTACTGATGCTCCAGTGAGAGCAACAGTCCGCTTTGAAGTTCGTACTCCAGCGATGTCGTCAGGTTGTGCAGGACATAGCGCGTGTCGGGGAAGTCGGTACCAGCAAGATCGCGTGCGCCAAGCGTCGTGATATCGTATTTTTCATCTGCCCTCAGATAGGCGTAAGACAAATCAAGAGCCCAGTGATCAGAAACTTGCCATTTGGTACCGAATCCAAGTGAAAAACTGTTGCCATCCTGCTCGACCTCATAGTTTCGAGTCGGGTCACTACCCTGGGGCAATGGCGGATAAATTCGGTTGGCCGGCTTTTGAACGCCGCCCCGGAAATCCCGACCCCACTGCTTTCTTTCATCCGCGGTGTAGTCGGCCCACACCCAGCTACTGTAGGTTTCGCTCCCCGTGTAATGCAGGTTGACGTTGACATTCGAAGTCAGGACATCGGTCAAGCCAAGCTCACTCTTGTCGAAGGTGACCGAGTAGGTAGACAAGTTCCCCTGGACGATCCAGCTTTCATTGGGAAACCAGGAGGCGTTCCAATTTGCCGAGATCTTCTCCTGGTTGGCCAAATGATATTGACGAAGCAGCGGGTGATTGGTCCAGCGCTGGTCATCCGGCACCTGGTTAATCAATGTAACGGCCTGCTGCTGGAAGAAGGACTCGGACCACTCGTAGGTTGAGCCGGCAAGATTGGAAGCCGACATCTCGAAACGCTGGCTGAACTGCGCAGTCCGCGGCAGGTTAACCTTCACAGTGACGGTATCTTCTTCCGTATCCGTTACCGCAGCGACATCCCGTTGTGTTTCTTCATAGTCGTAGATCAGCGAAAGTGAAGTACGATTCGGGAAGCGATACTTACCCTCAACCGTATAGGTATCCTTCTGGATGTGTAATGGGCGATTGAAGACCGCAAATTCGGGCCCTTGCTGTTCGGCGCCGTCGCCCCTGACATATTGCCAGGCGTGGCGAGCGAAAGTATTTTCACGCTCATTGAAGCGATAGTTCAATTTGAGGCTAAGGCGGCTGGTTGGTTTGGCGCGCAGCGACGTTGCCAGCATATTGACCTTAAGACCCGCAAACAGGGCATCAGCGGGCAGTGGTGTGGTCACAGTATCGGGTCTTGTGGTGTATCCCTGCAACGCCTCTTGTTGCTCGGTCTCACTGGTCATACCATCCAGGGTGAAATGCATGGTGTCGCCAATTCGATAACCCAGGCTCCCTGACAGCGACAACATTTCATAATCCGGTGCCGGCGCATAGCCGCCGATACCCGTAGGATAGTCGGCCACACCAAGGCCACTGGCGTATGGATTCTGCCAGGTCACCAGATCGTCGTTACTAAAGTCCGTGTAGCCCAGCCTGGCGCTGACCGCAAGCCGGTCATTACTGAACCCACCACGGAATTCAAATTCGAGCGTTTCCTGGTCGACAGGTGCAGGCAAGAGCACTGCCTGGGGATTGGCGGCATTGGAATAGATGGCCATGCCCTTGAGCATCGTGCCAGTCTTTTCTTCCAGGTTGACCGAGCCGCCCAGTTTTAGTCCCGACGTGAATAATTTACTCACGTCAATCTCAAGTTGTTTCCGCAAGACTTCGTTTTTGACTTGCCTGGTAAACTGATCCAGGGAAAAGTCACTGGTGTTGACCCCCGCCACCCATGATGCTGGCAAGACCAGTTGATCGCTACCGAGAAACGGAGAAATCCCTGTATTGTTTCGTCGTATCGGTGATTCGGAATAATCGAACCTTATACCGAGATTCTGGTCTGTCCGATAAAGCACACCAAGCGATTGAGAATCGAGACCGAGATCATTGATGTCCAATGACCAGTGGCTGGTGTCACCGGTTGTAGTGAAAAATAGATCACCCGTGACATAAGCCCCGTCATCGGTATAGTCGCTATACTTGCTGAACTGAAAGTTATCTCGCGATACGTAGCCAAGCTTGAGCCTCGCAACATTGTAGTAGATGACTTCAGGCGCTAACTCTTCATCATCCAGTGAGAATGGATCAAATAACTCATCCTCAGCCAGCGATGTGACCGGGGTTGCAGCGAAAGTACCCAACACTGCCAGTAAACTGAATTTTTTCACGAGATTTTTCATGCTACTACCTCGTAAGCCTCGCGCCGGAAGGGTGATTGGACCCATGTACCTGGCTGTGGCAATTGACACAGCCCATGCCTTTTAAGTTAGTGTCATTGACGTTGAGCGCAGTACCATCCGGCAGGCGACTGGGGTGGCCCGCTGCCTGGTGGCACTGCTGGCACAAGAAGGGTGGTCTGGAAGTTAGCAGGGACGGCAAAATAGAACCGTGTGGCTTGTGGCACAGACCACAATCTTCGGTGACCGGATCATGCTCAAACAGGAAGGGCCCGCGTTTTTCCTTGTGGCAGCTAACACAGGTCTCGGTCACGCTGGCCCTGGTCAGGGAAGCCTCGTTGGCACTGCCGTGAGTGGCGTGGCAGTTGGAACATTGGCTCGCGCCTTCCTCGACCGGGTGATGAGACGGGTAATTGAGTTGCGCTACCAGTCCCTTGTGACAGTCGACACAGACATCCATTTGCATTCGATCAACCAGAACCGCGTCTCGCTTCTCGTGAACCGAGTGACAACCCGTACAGGAAATATTGGCATCACCATGGACACCCGACTCCCAATGAATCCTGCCCCCATCGTCGTGACAACCAAGACAGGTTTCGTTTAGCAGCGAGCCATCGCCCCACTTGTCAAATACAATCGTCGGCGCATTCCTGGGACGATCCACATGCTCGGCGCTCTGGCCGTGACAATCCACACACTGGGTATTATGGGTATCATGTACGAAACCCAGCATGGCCTCACCAGAATCATGGCATTCAAGGCATTCTGAGTTGGCTTCAAGCGGTCCGGATATCCACAAAAGAACCATCATGATTACGCCCGAAAGTGCTATCCGATGATCCATACGCGTACATCCATTCAAATTTGCTTTTGGGTACCGCTAATTTCCCCTTTTGATTTTACCTTTGTACTCCTCCTGACCCGGTTTGACGTTGATCAGGATCAAAAAAAGACCACTAATAACATGTGGAAAAAACCTGTCAATCCTTTGTCTTGAGTCAATAAGACTTGGCCACTCCGGCTCTTATGATGACGGGAGTACCAAGAAAACAGGGACAGAATGACAATGAGCCTGATTATCTATTCCGAGCCTGACGAAACGGATTCGAAAGGGTCGCACTTTTTTTTCCGTATCGCCCGGATCCTTGTACCTTTTTTGTCCGGCGGTGCAATGACCGTCTTTTTGCTTTACCTCATGCAATCATTGATCTCTTCCGAGGGTGTAGACCTCGATCAAGGCAAGAGCATCAACCTGGTTGACTTTGTCAGGGTCGCCGAGGCCACCGAGGTCATGGTGAAAGATCGCAAACCGCCCAAGCCCCCCGAACCCGAGGAAGTGCCACCAGTCGTCGAGACACCGCAATTCAATGTTGCGGTTAACGATCAGGGCTGGAGCACAAGCGGGATGGACGTCAGTACATCGACAGACATGTCAGGTACTTTTGGATTTATTTCAGACGGTAACTACCTGCCTATCGTCAAAGTGCAACCTGTGTATCCACGAACCGCACTGATGCGCGGACTCGGTGGTTGGGTGGTGCTCGAATTTACTGTGGACAAGATTGGTCGAGTCGTGGATCCGGTTGTAATCGACAATTGTGTCTCCCTGTTCAAGTTCGATGAAGAGTGTGAAGATCAACCCGGTAGCCTTTTCGATCACTCCGCCTTGCGTGCGGCGGTTAAATTCAAGTACAAACCCAAAGTCGAAGACGGCGTCCCGATTGCAACTTATCATGTTCGTCACAAGATCATTTTCGAGCTGGACGAAGAGTAATTGAACGCTACTGCAATCTGCGGCGGTTAACGGCACACTCACTCACACGCAAATCAAGCAGTGAATCAATGAGCCAGGGAACCTCTGAACAAGTCCGCCTCAACCGGTCGACTGGGAAGTCAGGAGGGTCTTGTGAGTGAACGACTGGCAAAGGCGATGCTGGCAGGCATTGGTCTTTCCCACCCCTGCGACAATCCACAATTCGTCGAGACACACATTTCCTGGCTGGTGATGCTGGGTCAGTTTGTGTACAAGATCAAAAAGCCGGTGGACCTTGGGTTTGTTGATTTCAGCACACTGGAGAAGCGCCAGACTTACTGCGAGGCAGAACTTCACCTGAACCAGCGGACTGCACCGCACATTTACCTCGAAGTTGTCAGCATTGCGGGCACAGAAGATCAGCCGGTAGTTGTCAGTCAAGCCGATGAAAGTCAGGTCCCGTTTGAATATGCCGTCAAAATGAACCGCTTTCGCAACGAAAATATCCTTGCGGAGATGGTGGCACGAGGACGGTTGGACAAAGGCATTATCCTCAAACTTGCCTCGGCCATCGCTCACTTTCATGACACCATCAGGGCAGAAGCTGTTGATCCGGCATTCATCGCCATGGATCGAGTGAAACAGCCCGTTGACGATAATTTCACAACTCTCAATCAGTTTGATGAAGTTACAAAAGACCAACGATTACTTGGAACCTTGCAGACATGGTCGGACAATTACTTCGAGGCGCACCGGAGCGACTTTGAAAAGAGGTCACGGCATGGCGCAATTCGCAATTGTCACGGCGACCTGCATCTTGCCAATATCTTCTACGAAGCCGGCAAGTGCACTCTGTTCGACTGTATAGAATTCAGCGAAGAGCTGCGTTATATCGATGTTGCCAATGACGTTGCATTTACCATTATGGATCTGGAACACCATGGAGAACCACGTCTTGCCCACCAGTTGATGAATGAATACCTGCAGCATACGGGTGACTATGATTCGCTATCGGTTATGGTGTTCTATCTGGTTTACCGGGCCATGGTGCGCGCCAAGGTCGCCGCAATTCGTGCAAGCCAGGACCCATCACAGGCCGGGGCACTTGGCAGTGAGTGCACTCACTATCTTGAGCTTGCGAGCAGCTTTACCCGGCCGCGGGAACCTTTTCTGGTTATGATGTGTGGGCTTTCCGGTTCCGGTAAAACCACTGTCGGCCGCGAGCTCTCCGCCGGGCCCGGCGCAATCCACATCCGATCTGATGTCGAGCGCAAACGGCTGTTCGGCCTTCGCCTCACCGAATCCAGCCATGACCGCGGCATTGATATCTACAGCGAGGACGCCAATGAGCAGACGTTTTCGGAACTGGCACGACTTGCGGGCGACATCGCAAGACAGGGTTACCCGGTTGTCGTGGACGCAACTTTTATCAAGCAGAATGAACGTCAACGCTTTGAGGCGTTGTCGGACGAGTTGAGTGTTCCCTGGGCCATCGTCGAATGTATTTGCGACGAAGAAACAACCCGGAAGCGACTACACCTTCGCCGTGATGATGCCTCGGAGGCTGGCTTTGAACAATACCTGGCCCAACGAGAGCGCTTCGATGCATTCAGCGTTGAAGAAGCACGCCATCGCGTCGTTGTTGACACTACAACCGCATCCGGAGTTTCATCGGACGAACTAACCAGTGCCTTGCGCGGCCAGCGAGAAGGCTGATTTTGCATGATCCCGGTCAAGACAGCCCCGGGTGTTCTCGAATAACATGATCAAACAGGATTCAAACAGGGTTCACAAAAGGGGCCAACATTTGGAAACGGTGAAAGTAGACATTGCGATCGTCGGTGGGGGCGGCGGGGGCCTGCGAGCCGCCATCGCAGCAGCCGAGGCTGATCCGAACCTTTCCATAGGGCTCATTTCCAAAGTATTGCCCATGCGCAGCCACACGGTCGCTGCTGAGGGCGGTAGCGCTGCTGTCACCCAGGCCCACGACAACCTGGATTATCACTTCAACGATACAGTTTCGGGTGGCGACTGGTTGTGCGAACAGGATGTGGTGGAGTATTTCGTATCCCAATGCCTGACGGAACTGACCCAGATGGAACACTGGGGCTGTCCGTGGAGCAGGAAACCGGACGGACACATCAATGTGCGTTCATTCGGTGGCATGAAGGTCGAGCGAACCTGGTTTGCAGCTGACAAGACCGGGTTTCATATGTTGCATACCCTGTTCCAGACTTCGATAAAGTACCAGGCAATCCGCCGGTTCGATGAATACTTCTGTACTGACCTTCTGGTCGAAGACGGACAGTGCTGTGGCGTACTGGCTATTCGCGTGGCCACCGGCGAATTCGTCATGATCCAGGCCAAGGCGGTGGTGATCGCAACCGGTGGTGCCGGCCGGGTGTTTCGCGAAAACACCAATGGTGGCATTGTCACAGGTGACGGTATGGCGCTCGCATACCGGCAGGGCGTACCACTCCAGGACATGGAGTTCGTCCAGTATCACCCGACCTGCATGCCCGGAACCGGTCTTTTATTTACTGAGGCGTGTCGGGGTGAAGGCGGCTTTCTGCTCAACAAGGATGGCTATCGCTACCTGCAGGACTATGGTCTCGGCCCGGCGGAACCCAGCCCCCGTAATAAAGCCATGGAACTCGGGCCGAGGGATCGGTTAAGCCAGGCCTTCTGGCATGAGAAGCAGGCGGGTCGCACCATCGACGGACCCCACGGAGCCTGTGTAAACCTGGATCTGCGGCATCTGGGCGAGAAAAAATTGAAGGAACGGTTACCACAGATTTATGAAATGGCAGAGATGTATCTCGGCGTTGATGCGGCGAAAGAATGCATCCCGGTCTTACCGGCAGTGCACTATACAATGGGCGGTATCCTTGCCGGCCGCAACACGTCGGCGACCATCAAAGGGCTTTACTCTGTCGGCGAATGTTCCAGCGTCGGCATCCACGGCGCTAATCGCCTTGGCTCCAATTCCCTGTCGGAACTCGTCGTATTCGGTAAGGTTGCCGGGGCTGAAGCAGCCCGCTATGCCTCTCAAACGGATTATGCAAATACCGACATCCTGCAGCGCATGGCAGGTGAGCAACAAGCAGTGGCCATCGCGATTCGCGAATCACGTGGCAATGAACGTGTTGCCGTGTTGCGAACGGAAATGGCCAAGACCATGGAAGACGGCTGCGGTATTTATCGAACCGCCGCCGAGATGCAGGCAACCTGCGACAAAATTGCCGAACTCAGGCAGCGCTACAAGGATCTGCACCTCGATGATCATTCCAGTGCCTGGAATACCGAGTGGCTACTTGCCATTGAGCTTGGCTATCAACTGGACGTTGCCGAGGCCATGGTGCACTCGGCCATCAACCGAAAGGAATCAAGAGGGTCACACCAGCGCCTCGACGGGTTCGAGGAGCGCGACGACGAAAATTATCTCAAGCACTCACTGGCCTACTATGCGGGTGAGGATGCACCTCGAATCGAGTATAGGGAGGTTACAATTACCAAATCGCAACCAGCGGTCAGGGCCTATGGTGCCCTCGGGGAAGAGGCCGAACGTAATCGCGCGGCAGCGAAGGGAGATCGCTGATGGTGGAAGAACGAACGATTGAGATAGAAGTGCTGCGTTACTCGCCAGAACGAGACGATGCCCCCGCCTGGAAAAGCTATTCCGTGCCGTTCTCTGACGACATGTCCGTGTTGCAGGGGCTGCAATACATCAAGGATTTCCTGGATGGCAGTTTGAGCTATCGTTGGTCCTGCCGCATGGCGATCTGTGGCAGTTGTGGTATGACCATCAATGATACCCCTTCGTTGTCCTGTCAAACGTTCTTGCGAGATATTTATCCCAAAAAGGTCAGGGTACAGGCACTCAATCACTTCCCTATTGAGCGGGATCTGGTGACCGACGTCAGTGATTTTGTCACCAAACTCGAGAGCATCACGCCTTACATCGTGCCAAAAGAGGATAAACCCCTGGCGGAAGGCGAATACTTGCAAACACCGAAACAGCTGGCGCAGTACGAACAATTCAGTTCCTGTATCAACTGTATGTTGTGCTATGCCGCATGCCCCCAGTATGGCCTGAATTCGGAATTCACCGGTCCCGGTATTCTGGCGCTTTTGCACCGCTACAACGCGGACTCAAGGGATTTCGGCCGTAATGAGCGCATGAAGATCGTCAACAGTGAGGATGGTGTCTGGGGTTGCACGCTGGTGGGCCGGTGTTCCGAGGTCTGCCCCAAAGGCGTCGACCCGGCAAATGCGGTCAATCGCAACAAAATTGCCAGCACCGTCGACTACTTCACTCACTGGCTGATACCAAAGGACAAGGCCCACACCAAAGGAGACAGGTCGTGAATAGGCAGGGCCCTTATGTGCGAAGTATGAAAGGCTGGTGGCTTAAACATCCTTATTACGTCAAGTATATGATCCGCGAATCCACTGCCGTGTTCGTCGCCGTGTATGCACTGGTCCTGTTAAACGGCATCTGGAACCTGGCACAGGGTAAGACCCACTATGAGTCATGGCTTGCAAGCCTGCAGCATCCACTTGTAATCGGCTTTCACCTCGTCGCCATGGCGGCGGCTGGCTACCACACCTACACCTGGTTTCACGTTTCTCCCAAGGTCGTGCCTCATGTCTATTTCGGTACCCGGCGCATTCCGGACAGCGTGATCACCGGCGTACAATATGTGATCGCTGCCGTTTGTTATGCGGCCCTGATGATTTTCATCATATGGAGATGGCGATGAAGGCAAGAACCCATGAACCGATTTTTTGGTCCCTGTTTGGCGCCGGCGGAGTGGTGGTCGCATTTGTACTGCCGATGTTGATCTTCATCACCGGGATCGCGACGCCGATGGGCTGGCTCCCTGACGACGCGCTTTCCTATGATCGCGTCAGTGCGATCGTGGCCAGTTGGCCGGGCAAGCTATTCTTCTTTCTTGTGATCAGCCTGTGCCTCTGGCACGGTGTTCACAGAATCTTTTTGTCCCTGCACGACTTCGGTATTGAAAAGCGCAACTGGCAACGCTGGCTATTGTATGGCTCGGCGGGTCTCGGCACCGTCGTATCGGGTGTCCTGGTGTTGTTGATTCAGGGGCCCTGACTCAAGGCAGATCAAAGGAAAGCATTATGATCCAGGTCGAAGAAATCATGACACGCCACCCGGTTACGTTGGGGCCAAACGACAGTCTGGACAAGGCGGCCCGTTTAATGAACAGCCACAGAATTCGACACATCCCGATTGTTGGGGCCGCTACAGAGTTTCTCGGCCTGATCACCCAAAGAGATTTGCTTGCAACCAGCGGCGGCGCCGGCAAATACCAGCTAAAGGATGTAATGCGGCGCAAAGTTCGAACTACATCGGAACACGAGAGCTTACGCGCTGCGGCGCTTTTGATGCAAAAGCACAAGATCGGTTCCCTGCCGGTACTCAGGGGTGATAAATTGGTTGGCATCATCACCGATACCGACTATGTTGCGGTTGCGATCACACTAATCGAGCAACTCGAAGAAACCGAGCTGGAAGAAATGGAATTCGACGAGCCTGACCCGGACCACTATGCAGAGGATTAATCCCGGCTAACTTTCACGAGTTGCCAGCAGATTTATTGGGATCTGCCTCACCTTCAACAATTGATCGGCCCAGCGCCGGGAAGGTGGGAATATCCTCATCTGCCAGCCGCGGCATGTACGTTTTGCGTTGCATCGCCGCTTCAATATAGGGCGCGAGTTCTGCCTGTTTCTTCGCTTCACGTTGCTTGCCACGCGCCTTGAATTCAGGCATCACTTTTTCAGCAAACAGTTCAAGCGATTCACAAATATGTTCGTGTTTGTTCATACCGGCTTGTTGAATAAACGTAACCTGGTCAACACCAACATCTTCGAACTTTTTAAGGTGAACCTTCATGTCATCAGGCGTGCCGATGCCCCCTCGTTCTGCTGTTAGCGCACGGGACATATCAATGGGGCTATCGGCTAGTTTCTTCTCTCGCATGGCACGGAATTCTTCAAACAGGTTAGTGCGGCCCGGCTTATGCTCACCAAAACCGTACAATGACCCAAGCGCATAGCCGAAAAACTCAAAGCCTTCCAGGCCACGTTCTATAGCGGTTTGGCGATCTTCATGTAACGAAAAACTGGTCACCATGCAAATATTGGCATTGACGGCGTGGCCAATCGGGACACACTCGTCACTCTTGATAATATTGTAATACTCATCAACCCAATGCTTTGCCTCTGACGGGTCAACAAAGGCGAAGGTAAGTGCGCCTATACCGAGCCGAGCCGCCATCTTGATAGTCTCCCGGTTGGAACATGCAACCCAAAGTGGCGGGTGCGGTAATTGCACGGGTTTGGGAACGATATTGCGGCAAGGCATTTCAAAATATTTGCCTTTGAAACCCGGATAAGGATCCATGGCAAGCATGTTGGCGATTTGCTCGGTGGCTTCGAGATACTGTTCACGCTTGGTTGCAACCGGAATACCAAACCCACCCAGTTCCAGTATCGCCGATGACTCACCGGTACCGAAATCGACCCGCCCGTTCGACACCAGGTCAAGCGTCGCGATGCATTCGGCGGTCCTGGCAGGGTGGTTATAGCCGGCAATGACCTGGCGGATACCATGGCCAAGGCGGATATTCCTGGTGCGCTGGGATGCAGCTGCAAGGAAGATTTCAGGCGCGGAGGAATGTGAGTACTCTTCCAGGAAGTGGTGTTCAACCTCCCAGGCGTAATCGATGCCCAGCTTGTCGGCGAGTTCCACCTGGTTCAGGGCATCCTGGAACAACTTCTGCTCAACCCCGTCGCTCCAGGGCCTGGGTAATTGATGCTCGTAAAAAATACCAAATTTCATACCATCTTCCTCTTCGGCCCTTGCTACGCGGCCAGTTTCTCGAATGCTTCGAACACGGCCTGCCCGTTGGGTGCCTCCAGGATTTTGCGTTTTAATTCGGCGCGATTATTGTCACGGTTAGTCTCATGCATTTCGACAGCGTGCCAGTGCACCATCTTCTCCCATACGGGATTCAGGATCTCAGCGCCCTTGACCTCTTTGCCGTCAACAGTCTTCACCGTGACATCACGAAATTCCGAGATGGCCGCCTTCAGCCAGGCAACATGCACGGATTCATCTTGCCGGATGCGGTTGATCAGTTGCACCGCGTGGGCGGCTTCCTTGCGTTTATTGATGAACACCTCCGGCGATGAGATGACGCGCTCGTAAAAATCAAATGCGCGCTCCGCCCGCACTTCGATCATCAGCAGATTCATCAAAAATGCGATGACGCCCTCATACTCCGGCGGGATCTGCTCCATTTCACGCGTATCCTTGTCGCGGCCGATACTCGCCGGCGGTTCGGGAACAGGGTACCGGTCCTTGCCAAAGACCAGGTCGCGCACCGCAAACCACATGATGTCGTGACCACCCTTATCGGTTGCGGGATTGCCGCCCTCGTCCCAGCCGTGTGAAGTCAGAAGGCCTTTGTTCATATGGCCAAGCGTGGTGTCGGCGATGTCTTCCACGATGATGTTTTGAAAGTCCGGCGCCACCAGATCCGCCAGGGCTTTGCCCCTGGCCTCGATCAGGCCGGTAATCGTAAGGGAGTCCCAGAAGGGCTGGCCAATATCGTTTTTCAAAAGGAGTATCTCTTGCGCTACCGACGGGTAATTGGGTTCCGTCAGGAGCTCTGTCGTCGCCTCAACAACCGGTACACCACGGGCATTGAGCCGCGCCGTCCAGGCATTGATGGCTTCCCAGCGATAGCGGGTCCGGGGCGAGATGTAATTACAGGCGTCGTCGAAACCGCCGTGCAGCTGGAGGCCACACTCGATATGCGGCGTCGCATATTCATGTTCGGCCTCCAGCTCTGCTTTGGTGTAGTTCAGTTTGGTCATCCGTTAGTCCTCGTGAATTTCATCCGGGCGGTCGGACTCGAGCTCCAGGGCCCGGTCGATAAAAGTCGATAGCTCATCGATCAGTTTGTCCCGGTCGATGCCTTTCCTGGCCCCGAATATCAGGGCGTTGCGAAACATACCCGTCAATGCATGACTGATCAGTTCCAGGTCGTATTGTTGCCCCAGCCGTTCTGCGGCTGCCTCGTCGCCCACCGCGAGGCGAATGAGTTGACCGAGGCGGTCATACAGGCGCCACGCCTCCGGGTCATCCGGGGCAATGAACAAGGGATCGAAGAACGCGGCGTGCAAGAGGCCGGGATGCTGGATCGAAAAATCAATCACCGTGTTGAAAATGATACGCCAACGCTGCCTGCGATCGCTGACCCCGGCCAGGCGCTCAAGGTACAGCGCCAGCAGCTCATTTTGGGCCTGCTCTGCAAAATCCAGGAAGGCTTCGCGTTTGTCCTTGAAGTGCAGATAGAAGGTACCGTTCGCAACGCCCGCCTCACGCACGATGTCCTGTGGCCGCGTATAATGGTAACCATTGCGGACAAACAGGCTGCGCGCCGCTTCTCGCAACCGGTCGAGCGAATTGGACTGGGTCCTGGGTGCAGCTTCGGGCATGGTCGATAAAATTGAACCAAATGACAATTTGTCAGTCGATTAAACCCGTGCAGTAATTGCGTGTCAAATTGAATGACAAATTGTCATTCGCCACCAGCAGTTTATAATGCCGCCTCTTGATGTCCCAGCGATGTACCCATGAGCCGAGAATATCCCAGAACCCGAATGCGACGGATGCGCAGTGCCGGTTTCAGCCGCCGCCTGATGCAGGAACACCACCTCACGGCCGCTGATCTGATCTACCCGGTGTTCGTAATCGAAGGGGACGGCAAGACCGAGAGCGTGCCCAGCATGCCCGGTATCAAGCGGATGAGCATCGATCGCCTGATAGAAGACGCCTGGGAAGTTTACGAACTGGGAATCCCGGCACTGGCTTTGTTCCCGGTGGTGCCGATGGAAAAAAAATCACTCACAGGTGACGAGGCCTTTAATCCTGAGGGTCTGGCCCAGCGTGCGGTACGGGCACTCAAATCAGAACTGCCGGACCTCGGCATTATGACCGACGTCGCCCTCGATCCGTTTACCACCCACGGTCAGGACGGCATCCTGGATGACAATGGCTATGTCACCAATGACCGCACAGTCGCCACTCTGGTCAAACAAGCCCTTTCGCAAGCCGATGCCGGCGTTGATATTGTCGCGCCCTCGGACATGATGGATGGCCGTATCGGCGCCATTCGGGATGCGCTCGAGGCCGCAGGACAGGTGAATACAAAGATTATGGCGTACTCCGCCAAGTATGCGTCGGCATTTTACGGCCCTTTTCGTGATGCGGTGGGTTCTGCCTCGAACCTCGCTGGCGGTGACAAGTTCAGCTACCAGATGGACCCGGCCAACTCGGACGAGGCCATGCAGGAAATTGCCCTCGATCTTGCCGAGGGTGCCGATATGGTGATGGTCAAACCGGGCATGCCGTACCTTGATATTGTCCGCCGCGCCAGGGATAAATTCGGGGTACCGACCATGGTGTACCAGGTCAGCGGCGAATACGCGATGCTGATGGCCGCCATCGACAACGGCTGGCTGTCCGAGGCGGTCATTGAGGAAAGTTTATTGGCGATGAAACGCGCTGGCGCCGATGCCATCCTTACCTACTTCGCCAAGCGTGTAGCCGCAGATCTGGCGGCCCGGAATAAATCCTGACAATTGATTCAAGACCTGACACACCATTTGCGTCATCAATCTTGTTACCCAATCAGGCGTTTTGATCTTGTGAAAATTTCGCTTGCGGCTTAGGATAGCCACTTTTGCTAACGCGTAAATCCCTTCCAGCAAGACACGATCCAGGAGATCTATTGATATGACAGAAATCACTCACGTGACTGACGACAGCTTCGAATCTGAAGTGTTGCAATCCGACGTTCCCGTACTGGTTGATTACTGGGCTGAGTGGTGTGGACCCTGCAAAGTCATCGCACCGGTCCTCGAAGAAATCGCCGGAGAATACGACGGCAAAATGAAAATTTGCAAACTGGACATCGACGCAAACGAGGAAACACCACCGAAATACGGTATTCGCGGTATCCCTACATTGATGTTGTTCAAGGGCGGCGCGGTTGAGGCGACCAAAGTTGGCGCCCTGTCAAAGTCGCAGTTGACTGCATTTTTGGACAGCAATATTTAACACCGTCGAAGAATAATGGAATGACAACAGTCGGGGTCACCAACAAGCTTACTGATTCGCTGTTGCACCCATGCTGGCCGAAAGCGCCAAAGTAGGCACCAATCAAGAACCAGTAACGAGCTGTGCCCGCAGATAAGAGCCTGCGAGCGCTTTTTAAATACAAAAAACAGTTGACATCGTCACTAAAAACGGACATTTTATCGCCATACCAATTTTACGAAATGAACGAAGCGACAAAAATCCGCAGTAGTTCCAGGTCAACAAACCCAGGTTGACCCATCTCTTTCCAGACAAAAATACTTCCAGAACATCCCAACGCCAAAGTGCGTTGACTCCTATCAGAGATAAACCTAAGTAACTCTATGAACCTGACTGATCTTAAGACCAAACCAATACCCGAACTCCTTGAAATCGCCCACGAAATGGGCATGGATAACCTGGGACGTTCCCGCAAACAAGAAATCATCGCCAGCGTCCTGCGCAAACACGCCAAGGGCGGAGAGGACATCTACGGTGATGGCACGCTGGAGATTCTCCAGGACGGATTCGGCTTCCTGCGCTCGGCAGACAGCTCGTATCTCGCCGGCCCGGATGACATCTACGTGTCGCCAAGCCAGATCAGGCGCTTTAATTTAAGGACCGGCGACAGTGTCTCCGGCAAGATCAGGCCACCCAAGGACAATGAGCGTTACTTTGCGTTGCTCAAGGTCGACCAGATCAACTTTACCGATCCGGCAGAATCCAAAAATAAAATCCTGTTCGAAAACCTGACACCGCTGTTTCCTGATGAGCCACTGACGCTCGAAGCCGGTAACGGCAGCACCGAAGATTTGACTTCACGCATCATCGACCTGACTTCGCCGATTGGTAAAGGTCAGCGCGGCCTGATCGTGTCGCCGCCCAAGGCCGGTAAAACCTTAATCCTGCAGAATATTGCACAATCCATCATGCGCAATAATCCCGAATGCCACCTGATCGTCCTGTTGATTGACGAGCGCCCGGAAGAAGTTACAGAAATGCAACGCTCGGTCCGCGGCGAAGTGGTTGCCAGTACTTTTGACGAACCACCGTCACGCCATGTCCAGGTCGCCGAAATGGTGATTGAAAAAGCAAAACGCCTGGTAGAACACAAGGCCGACGTGATTATCCTGCTGGACTCCGTTACCCGTCTTGCTCGCGCTTACAACACCGTGATTCCAGCATCTGGTAAGGTCCTGACCGGTGGTGTGGATGCCCATGCGCTGGAGCGTCCGAAGCGATTCTTTGGTGCCGCCCGAAACATTGAAGAAGGCGGTAGCCTGACGATTATCGCGACCTGCCTGGTTGATACCGGTTCCAAGATGGACGAGGTGATCTACGAGGAATTCAAGGGTACCGGTAATATGGAATTACACCTTGAACGCAAGATCGCTGAAAAGCGGGTGTACCCGGCCATCAACATTCGCCGCTCCGGTACCCGTCGTGAAGACCTGCTCATGTCCGAAGAGGATCTGCAGAAGGTCTGGATACTGCGCAAGATCCTGCACGAGATGGACGACCTTGCCGCCATTGAGTTCCTGTTGGAGCGGATGAAGAAAACCAAGACCAACGAGGAATTCTTTTCTTCTATGAAGCGGAGCTAGACGCGATCGTTGAAACGTCTTACCTGCCAGATAGATTCAATTGATTATTTGAATGAAGACACCCGGCGCGTGTTCTTGAAGATCCCGCCAGGTGAGCAGCTTCATTTCAAAGCCGGGCAGTATCTTGAAATCGTGCTGCCAACCAAGAAATGTCCTTTCTCAATTGCAAGCGCACCGGATTTAGAAGATTTGATCGAACTACACGTTCGACCAACACCTGGCTCCGAGGATTCAGTTGAGATCGAAGCGCTGCTCGACACCACATCAGAAGTTATCATCGAAATTCCCAAAGGCGACTGTTTCATTGACTCTCCGCCTGCCAATAGCCTGGTCCTGATCGCGGCCAGTACCGGTATCACGCAGATGAAGAGCATTATCGAACACCTGCTTCCAGCCGGAGTGAAAACACCGATTTATCTGTACTGGGGCGTTTTGAAAGACAGCGACCTGTACCTCTCGCCTTTGTGCGAATCCTGGCAGGCACAGTATCCGAACTTCAAATATATTCCTGTGGTCAGCGAACCGGCATTGTCACCGGACTGGACCGGGCGCACCGGACTGGTCGGCCAGGTCGCGCTCACCGACTTTCCCAACTTGAGCGATGTCACGGTTTTTGTCAGCGGCGGCCCGGCCATGGTCTACGCTACCCTCGATGCTTTTGTTGCAAATGGCATGAGCGAGGCCAGCATGCGCTCGGATATTTTTTCTTACGCGCCACGTACGGTTTGAAACCCGCCTCATTTAGCCAGAGCGCGAAGCAGGTGCTGGGTACCGAGTTTGTAATCGCCGTCGAAGGCGATGAGGCGACCGAGATTGGCGTTGGCAACGGGCAAGTCTGCCAGGTCAACACTCTTCTGGTAAGCAGTTTTGGCTTTCTCTTTATCGCCGCTTGCTTCATACAACTCGCCCAGACACAGTTGCAATGCGGCATCATCGGCATGCTGTTTCAGCCAGCCTTCCGCGGCTTTCAGCCGGTGTGTCAGTGTTTCGACGCCAAGGCCGCCATATTGAACCAGCAGATCCGGGTTCCACCGCTTTTTTAGCGCGGTTCGGATGGCGACCTCCGCTTCCTTTTCACTACCGAGTCTTGAACAGTACAGCGCAATAATGTCCGGGTCAGTGCGTACTTCATCGGGCAGCTTCTTGAATACAATGGCGAGCCCGTCATCGGTCATAGCCTCTGCAGACAATCGCTCGCGCGCGATTTCTTTTTGCAACTGATTATACTCGTCAGGCGAATACGCCTTACGAATCTGCGGCATGATGTCGGCAAGTCCTTGCCAGTCTTTGGCGCCGATAAGCGCTTTACTCTTTAAAAGTGCGGTGCGTTCGTTTGCGCCTGCGTCCTGCAATTGATCCAGCGCGCGCTTGAATTCGCCGCGTGCAAGGGCCATCTCAGCGCCGGCAACGGCGACCGCTTGCCTGACGGCGGCGTCACCGCCAACGGCCTTGCGTAAATACGCCTCCCGTTCTTCCGCCTTGCCTTGCCGCTCTGCCGCCTGGGCGGCAAAGATGTAATTCACGGCCGCGGTCTTGAAACTCGCGGCGCCATCTTTGAGGAATCGCTCAGCACGATCAAACTCACCCGCCTGAAAGAAGGTGAGGCCCTTCACGGTGAGCTCTTCGGCGCGGCTGCGTTTGCGTTCGCCGCGCCAGGTCTGGAAGTAACCAGTGCTCTGGCCAATAATTTTGATCAGTCGCAGCAGGTAATAGCCCGCCACAACTACAATCAATATCAGCGCGAGAGCAATCCACAGGCTGGTCTGCAATGTGGCACCGTTATAGGACACCAGTACGTAACCGGAATCTCGCGCGATCAGGGTGCCAAGCCAGCCAGCGAAAACAATGGCGAGAAGAAAGTAAACCAGCCCGCGTTTCATTGGGTGTCACCACCCCTGGGCGCGGACTGGTGGAAGTTACGTAACAGCGCCCGGACCTCGCGCAGGGATTGCGTGACATCCGGCCGCTCTTTTTCGACGTTAATGCCCTCGAGCTCGGTAAGTGCAACTAACATGGCAGTCGTCGCCGGATCATCGGCATCAAAATACTGGACTATCCAGCTTTGCGCCTCTGTCAAACTGTTGTAGAACACGACCTGATCGGCTCGCAATAACCCAAGCTGGGCCATTTGCAGTTTCAGCACCAGGTTTTGTCGCAAGTAGTACTCTTCTTTCGGTGGCAAGATGGGCGTGATACTTTCATCGGCGGCGCGATAATCCACCAGCGTCGCAAGACGCTCGCCGGCACTCTCAAGTAATGTCAGCAATCTCGTGGTATATCCCATGTCCGCATCAGGTATCGCAACTGGTTCCGGCGGCGCCGACTCGAATTTTTGCTGTTTCTGCGACAGGCGCGTCACCTGACTGGCGAGGGCATTGAGGCGCACATAGATGCCGTCTACATCCACGTCGGCGACGGCATCGAGCGCGGCAATGTCAAGCGCGAGGGCCTTGCGCAAATCGAATGCGGCTATGCCTTCGGTATCACGGATAATTTCATCCGCCGCCCTGAACAGCGCCGCTGCCCCTTTGGCGTCGCCTTCCATAATCACCCGTTGTGCGCCAAGACGCAGCAAGTATTCCACTTCCGCCAGCAGCCAGTCCTGACTGCCGGTACCGATACGATCACGGATATCGGCGAGCCTGTCGTCAACCTGCGCTTTAAAAGTCTCGAAGCTCGCAAGCGTAACAGGCTCCGTTGTGTCCAGTTGAGCAAGCTCTGCGGTTACTTTGTCCAATTGCGAGCGCACGCTGGCGACCTGTTGCAGTTCCCGGTCGAATCGCAACTCGACCTCCGCCAGTCGGCCCTTGACACCACGAAGTTCGCTATCCACATCCCCGGACAAACTGGTATGGATCATAAAGGCGGCGTAACTGGCGACGCCAAGGGCAACGAGGGCGAGCAAGGTGCTCACAAAATTAAATGGTGCCGACTGGTGTTCAGTTTCTATGGTGGGGCTTCCTTCTTCGCGCCCTTCTTCGGGCTCGTTGGCTGATTGATTCTCTGTCGCTCTGTCCTGATTTGCCATTCTACCACCCGCTCAATTGCAGTCTAATGCCCCAATACCGAAAGGGCCGCCTCAAGCATGGCAGGGTCTTCGGCTGACTCCGCCACTTGAACCAGATCAAAGCCCGCGTCCCTTGCCAAATCCTCGATTCGTTTTGACGGTACCACGAGCGCAAACCGGGCGCGAATCGCTCGCGCATTACCCGATGCGGCACCGAATGCGGCGCTGAATGCCGCAAGGGTTTCACCACTGTAGATCAGCACAACGGCGCCATCAAACGCCATAAGCTCGCGGCGGGCAGCTGCGCCGGGTACCATTGACCGGCGTTCGTACACCTCGAGATAATCGACCAGGGCACCGCGTTCAGTAAGTGTATCCGCCAGCGTCGGGCGACCACCGACACCACGCACAATCAGGACCCGTTGCCCGGCCACATCGGTGAGCGCCGGTAACGCCAGCAGCCCCTCCGATGTGGCCTCATCCGGCAGAATCGGCTGCAGGTCCCAGTTGCCCAGTTCACGCGCGGTGGCCTGGCCCACTGCATAAAAAGCGAGTTTCACCGGCAATTGTGGCCAGTACTGATCAATGGCGGCCATCCCCAGCCGCACCGCGTTCCTACTGATAAAGATGAGATGATCATAATGGTCGAGACGCCTGATGGTTTCGCGGTCTGCCGCGTTGAGATTGCGCCCGGTAACTTCAAGCAATGGGCAAATGAGCGGCTCAGTACCAGCTTGCCGTAAGGCCGCTGCCATGGCTTCGTTTTGCCCTTGCGGGCGGACCAGCAAGACCCGGCGCGCCATCGGCTAATCAACCCCGATCAGGTCACGGGCACCCTTGTCAATCAGCTCATCCACCACCTGTTTTGCAATGGTTGCGGCCTGTGTCACCGCGCCGGTACGTACCGCCGTTATCACCAGGCTACCGTCGTCGTTACTGACAAAGGCCGACAGACTAATGTCATCTCCGTTGATTTCGGCATAGGACGCGATAGGCAGTGTACAGTCGGCACCCAATCCAGCGGAAACCGTGCGCTCTGTGTGCACCCGCAGCGCCGTCGCTTCGTGATTAATCGCCGCCAATAATCCACGCAGCTCTTCCCGGTCACTGCGGCACTCGATTCCTACCGCGCCCTGACCGGCAGAAGGTAGGCACACGCTGACCTCGATACTGGCGGTAATTCTGTGCGCCAGCTGCAATCGTTTCAGTCCGGCAGTGGCAAGGATGATGGCGTCATAGTCACCGCTGTCAAGTTTGGCAAGGCGTGTATCGACATTGCCGCGCAGGTCCGGATAAGTCAGCGCCGGGTGCGCCTTCTGGATTTGTAATCGTCGCCGTAAACTGGAAGTTCCGACCCGCGACCCCGCCGGCATATCAGCCAGGGTCGCATAACGGTTCGATACAAAGGCATCACGCGGGTCCTCGCGCTCACAGATGGCGTGAATACCGAGCCCCTCAGGCAAATCGGCCGGTACGTCTTTCATTGAATGGACAGCGATATCGACCCGGTCTGCCAATAAAGCCACTTCGAGCTCCTTGACAAAAACCCCCTTGCCGCCAATGCTTTTAAGGGGCGTTACCTTGTTGCGGTCGCCCTCGGTGGTCATGCCACAGATCTCAACCTCAAGTCCGGGGTGCGCGGCTTCAAGGCATACTTTGACATGACGGGCTTGCCACAGGGCAAGCGCACTTTCACGGGTGGCGACTCGAATTTTATCCGGCATCCGGTTGGCCTACTGCTATTGAAAAAGAGGACAGTAGGTGGCTGGCGCCCAAACTTCAACTCAAAAGTCTGACTCATACGCGCAAAACAGGCACAAACCAGGCACAAAAAAGGGCGGCCTGGCCACCCTCCCTTGTCCTATTCCAAGAGCCCTCCTGAAAGCGTACTACAAGGATTGCACCAGCCGGCGCAGCCCGGACACATGCCGCCGGCTAACATCCAGACGGTCTTCCACACCACGCATCCGCACCCGGTAATGACCACGCGGGTCACGTTCCAGACCTTCGAGGTGATCCATCATCACCAGTGCATTGCGGTGAATTCGCACCACGCGATCACCGAATTCATTTTCCAGGTCACGCAGGGTGTCATCGATCAGCACCTCGCCGTTCTCGTGCCGCACCGTCACATATTTGTGATCAGCCAGGAAGAACCGGATCTCCTTGAGCGGAATCAACTCGATGCCACGTCTTGTCTTGGCGCTGATGTGGGTCCTGGCACGCTCTGCGTCACTGTCCTTGTCATCGGCAACTGATTGCATCTGCACCTTGTGGACACGCCCGATCTTACCCAGCGTCTCAACCAGCGATTCGCGTCGCACCGGCTTTAACAAATAGCCCGCTGCATTGACGTCAAACGCATCCACCGCGTGCTCACCAAACGCGGTACAAAATACTACCGCCGGTGGTGAAGGCAGTTCTGAAATTTTTCGGCCCGCTTCCATTCCGTCCATTCCTGGCATGCGGATGTCCAATAACACTATATCTGGCTCCAGTTCCATCGACTTGGATACCGCTTCGTTACCACAGGTCGCTTCACCAACCACTTCGTAGTTATGAATAGTACCCACCATCCGATTCAGTCTCTCCCGGGCCAGCTTTTCGTCATCGACTACTAGCACTCTCATGTCTGAATTCCTCTCTCCATGTTCTTGCATTTTTTTGGTCGGGGTGAAAGGGCCAATACGACCCCATCAGAGGCTAAATTACGCCGTTCACGCTACAAAACTGCGACGTAGCGCACACTTTCGGCTATCTCGTCGGAAAAACGGTCAAGGATTGTGATGGCCGTCACAAATTTGGTGATTCATTCTTCCACGGATAGAAGATCCGTGTGCTGAACGTGGTCTCATCCTGGGCCGTGGTCACCCCCGCCTCGGCGCCATAAATTGCCTGCAGGCGACCACGGATATTGTCGAGCGCCATCCGATTGCCACTTTCGTGGGAGAAAGCTTTGGGCGCCAGCGGGTTGGTGATCTCGACAACAATCTGGTCGTCATCGCTACGGATGGCAATCCTCACAACACCTCCAGCCGGGTTAGGCTGGATGCCGTGGTAGATCGAATTTTCAATCAACGGCTGCAGTGTCAGCATGGGAATGCGGACCTGATCGATATCCAGGTCGATATCCCAAAGCACTGTCAGGCGGTCATCCAGACGCAACGACTCGATATGGACATACTTCTCACACAGGTCCAGTTCTTCCGCCAACAGCACCGGCTGGTTGGAACTGTCATCCAGGCTCGCCCGAAACAGGGCCGACAGGTCCTCCACCACTTCCTCTGCCGCCTCCGGGTCGATGCTGATGAGGCTGGCGATAATGTTCATCGAATTGAACAGGAA
Source organism: Pseudomonadales bacterium (assembly GCA_040880285.1). Classification (GTDB taxonomy): domain Bacteria; phylum Pseudomonadota; class Gammaproteobacteria; order Pseudomonadales; family Azotimanducaceae; genus JANQJA01. The sequence goes on from JBBDIT010000078.1 coordinate 45,445, forward strand.
GTGGGGCCGGATGCGTGACTGCAACGCCTGGATACGCGAATTGAGTTCTGCCTGCTCCTGGCTGCGTAGCCGGTGCTGCAGGAAAAAATAACGAAACGCGATGCCCGCCATGACTGCCGCCACCACCATATTGCGGCCCACCGCGCCGGTTTGCTTGATACTCCAGGTATCCGCCATCAGGATGTATTCGGCCACCACACTATAGCCCAGCGTCACTGCCAGAATCAGGGCATAGGCAGTGAGAGTGGCGCCCAGGGTCGACATACGCGACAGCACCGGGCGCAGGTTGCACAAGAGGCCGGCCGACGACAGCACTACCCATTGCACGAACAAGGATGCCAGCCCAAGTCTTGCCCAATCAAAATCAATCAGCCGCGTCGGCACCACTACCGCCACCACCACCAGCAATTCTGCAACCAGCACCAGAAACAATATGCTTTGGGTCTGGCACAGGTCCGGCAGGAAAAAGTCATCTTCTGCCGAGCCTGGTCGTTCGCGGTCCAGCTTGTCCGTCATTGGCCATCCCCGTTGGTCTTCGTCGCCAACTGTCTGCTCACCAACCAGCAAGTATAGCCGAGATGAGCAGCGAACTATGCTGCTATAATCCCGCCGATGAGCACTGACGAAAGCAACGACAGCACCAACGCCACCGACAAACCCTGGACCGGCCGATTTACCGAGGCCACCGATGCGTTTGTCGAAATATTTACCGCTTCGGTCGGTTTTGACCAGGTACTGGCCAACCATGACATTGACGGCTCCATCGCCCATGCGCGCATGTTGGAGAAAGTCGGTGTATTAACCAGCAACGAACTGGGCGCGATTACCGGGGGCCTTGAGGCGATTCGCAACGACATCGCGGCGGGCCAGTTCCAGTGGTCGGTGCGACTGGAAGATGTGCACATGAACATCGAACACGCCTTGATCCAAAAGATCGGTGAGGTGGGTAAAAAATTACACACAGGCCGCTCCCGCAACGACCAGGTCGCAACGGACATTCGGCTGTACCTGCGCGACAGTATCGACCAGATTCTGGCGCAGCTGTCGCGCCTTCAAACCGGTATCCTGAATCTGGCTTCGGCCGAAGCCGATACCATCATGCCCGGCTTTACCCACCTGCAAGTCGCGCAACCAGTGACCTTTGGCCACCATCTGATGGCCTGGTATGCCATGGCGGCGCGTGATGCTGAACGCCTGGCGGACTGCCGCAAACGCGTCAATGTCATGCCCCTCGGTGCCGCCGCACTTGCCGGTACCAGCTACCCCATCGACCGCGAGTATGCGGCCACGTTGCTGGGTTTTGACAGTGTCGCGGAGAATTCCCTCGATGCGGTGAGTGATCGAGACTTTGCCATTGAATTTGCCGGCTGCGCCAGTATCGCCATGATGCACCTGTCTCGTTGGGCCGAGGAAATGGTGTTGTGGGCGTCTCCCCAGTTTGACTTTATCGACTTGCCGGACCGCTTCTGCACCGGCTCATCCATCATGCCGCAGAAGAAAAACCCTGACGTCGCCGAGCTGGTGCGCGGCAAATCCGGCCGCACCTTCGGCCACCTGGTGTCACTCCTGACCTTGATGAAAGGCCAACCACTTGCCTACAACAAGGATAACCAGGAAGACAAGGAGCCCCTGTTTGACCTTGTCAGCAGCCTGCGCGATTGTACCATGGCATTTGCCGACATGATCCCCGCAATCACCGCCAAACGCGACAATATGCGTGGCGCTGCTCTCAAGGGCTACGCTACCGCGACAGATCTGGCCGACTATCTGGTTCGCAAGGGCCTGGCCTTTCGCGACGCCCACGAGGTAGTGGGCAAACTGGTCGCAATCGCTATTAAACAAGGCAATGACCTGGCAGAGCTGCCACTGGCAACCCTGCAAACCGAATCAAACCTGATCGAGCCGGATGTGTTCGACGTCCTGACGCTGGAAGGCTCGGTTGCCGCCCGCAATCATATTGGTGGCACCGCACCGGCGCAGGTGCACGCCGCCATCAAACGCGCACGTGAACGCAAGGATTGACCTCGCTGTGTGATTGGCTAAAATCTTGCCATCACTGATGGGGGACAGAGTTCTTGCGCATTATCAAATGGGTCGGTGTTGTGGTCGTGACCCTGGCCGTCGTAGCTGTCGCTGGTCTGCCAGTATTGAAATCAAAAGCGATGGCACGCTTTGACCAGCAGTTTGATATCCCGGTCAAAGATCTACCGGTTCCTTTTCCACTGTCGCCACAAGAGCTGGCTGCGGTGGGCGCCGACGAGCTCGTTGATGTTGCCGAGATAGCCTACCGGCGTGCTCTGCAACGCGGTGAACACTATCTCAAAAGCCGCGCGGCCTGCGCCGACTGCCACGGCGCCGACTATGGTGGCGACGTGATTGCCGACAACCCGGTGCTGGGCAGATGGGTAGCGCCCAATATTACTCGTGGTGGCGTCACCGCCGACTATACCAGTGAGGACTGGGTGCGCCTGATTCGCCACGGCGTCAAACCCGACGGCCGCCCGGCAACGATGCCATCCGGCGACTTCACCAACTTTTCTGACCAGGAAATCAGCGACATCGTGACTTACATCGAAAGCTTACCTGCCATTGATCGCGTCATGCCGCCCACGGTGCTCGGCCCGGCCATGGCCATCATGATCCTGAACGGCGAGATGGCTGTGAGCGCCGAGGTCATCGACCATACCGCGCCCCGACCCGTGTATCCACCTGCCATCGCACCAACGCTTGAGCTCGGCGCCCATCTTGCCAATACCTGCACCGGCTGCCATGGCAACAACTTAAGTGGTGGGCCCATTGCTGGTGGTGACCCGTCCTGGCCTGCCGCCGCCAATCTCACCTTTCACGACTCGGGCCTGGCCAACTGGACTCTGGATGAATTCAGCGTCGCACTCCGCGATGGCACCCGTCCTGACGGCCGCAAACTCGATGCCTCCATGCCGGTCGCCTTCACCACACAATTATCAGACGACGAGGTTGAGGGGCTGTACAAGTATTTGCAAACAGTCCCGAAGGTTGCAGTAGGGTCGCGCTAACGGCGGCCAAGTCTATACAAGCTTCGAATGCACACGCGCTACTGTCCATATACCGCACACTTGCGGGAAGAAGTCCCGGGGGTGAACGCAAACACATCGACACTCTTCACTACATTTGTTGAGTGTGCGATTCCAAAGCCGGGTGAATACAGCATTCGTCCAACCTGCAATCTATGGAGTTACTGTGACAATTGATGTGGAAAGGCCCTTTGGGTACTACCGACCAACCACTTCTGTTCGATCTGCGATCACGATGGCCCAGGCTGCCGGCAATAATCCCATCGGGCGACTGATCGCAAAAATGGCGATTGGTTTCGTACGACGATCAGCAGAGACACCGATTGACCTCCAGGTAGAGCAGTTGAGGCTACGATGTTTCTTGTGGGATAACTACACGGAACGAAAGTTTGTATTTATGCCGTGGCGATTCGATGTACGCGAACGAAAGTACCTCTTTGCATCTCTCCCGGCAGACGGTGTCGTCGTCGATATTGGTGCCAACGTGGGCGTATACACGCTTTTGGCGGCCAACCACATGCGCTCCGGCGCGCGCGTATTGGCGATCGAGCCGTACGCTCCGATTTTTGCACGCCTTTGCTTCAATATCAGCGCAACGGAGCAGTCACGTGAGCGGTGGCCGCAGATCACTCCACTACAGCTCGGCGTTGCTGACGAAGAGGGCGAATTCGATCTCCACATTCATCCCGGCAATCTCGGAGAGAACAGCCTCGTCCCGGCTGGCGGGGGTCAAGGTCAACATGAGCGAATCAAGTGCCTGCCACTTTCGCGGATCCTCAACGACCACGACATCAAACGCATGGACCTGTTGAAAATTGATATTGAAGGTGCGGAAGACATCGCGCTGATACCTTTTCTTCGCGATGCCCCCGAGTCGCAGCTGCCACGATGCGTCCTGCTAGAGAATTCCGCCGACCGCTGGCGGCTTGATCTTGTCGGCTGGCTACACAAACGCGGTTACAGTGCCGCGCTTAGAACGCGCATGAATACCGTCTATGAAATCACCCACCGCTAGCCGACAGCTTCATTGTTCTGCAATGGGTGTTGCATATAGGTTGTCGATGCGGAGCTATTGTTGTAACCGTCAAGCAGCACTGTCCATTTGCGTTCGTCAAAGTAGAACTCATTCTGACGAGTTTTGAGTTTTCGAAGAGAGCGGTGCAGCCGTTTCAAAGTCGCCTGGTTCCATCTTCGGGTATCTGACGCAGAACGGCGACGAAAGTAGCATTTATCAAAATCAACGAGGTAAATCTTACCGTCAGCCGTTAGGAGAATATTGTGCGCATTGAGATCAATATGAAACACTTGATGCTGGTGAAACAGTGCGATTTTCTCTCCGATGCGTGACCAGGTGAAGTCCGACAGCGATTGAGCAGAGATAATATCTGAAAGGGAAGAAGCGCCCGGAATCCGGCGCGTAATCAGGTCACCTCGATAGCTGAAAGGAGTCAACACCTGGCAGCGAGCCGCGACGGGGACAGGAACCGGAAGATTGTAATCTCGCATCTGCTCCAGCAATCGAAATTCCCGCCACATTCTGGTTTTCTCAAGTCCGATGTACAGATAAGTCTCTTTGATAAAACGTCGTGGCAGTCCTCCGCGCACGTATGGCTTGAGCGCCAGACTCTCATCATCATAGTGAAACATGATCACAGCACCTCTACCACTGACGACTACTTCTCCACCTTCGTGAGTGTCTTTTTCAAACATCTCCTCAGGGAGGGTTTCAAATACGCGATGGTTAACTATTATGTGAGACTTCAACGGCCACCTTCCGACTTACGCCTTTGCATCCAATGGTAAATATTATCCTGATGGTCTAGACTCGGCAATTTTCCAGTAAAGAACCGAATGGCTGATCCTCGAACGTCTCGCAATCGCACCGGGCATTGGCAGGAACGAATTACTGGTCTCTTCCTGAAGTTTGCTGCCAGTGGCTGGATATCCCCTCGCCTTTTCGAGCCCGATTTGCCGCCACCGGAACTGAGGGCCGCACGGCGGGGACGCCTGACGCTTGAGATTGTCAGCCATTGCTGGCAGTACGCTCAACTGCTCATCTACCAACTTAGTTCCCTGGTCCGATATCCGCCGCAACAGCTCGACGTGATCATGACCGTCTACTACAACGAGGAAGATGTCGACACCCACAAGTTGTTGAAGAGATTTGCCGCCCTTTCGGTCAACGGGGTTCAATGGAACTGGTGCGCAATACCACAATCTTCCCTTTTCCGGCGGGCCATTGGTCGAAACCATACCGCGCTCCATTCCACAGCAGACTGGATCTGGTTTACCGACTGTGACTTGATGTTCGCGGAGGGGTGCCTTGACACACTGGCCGAAAGGCTACAAGGAAGCCGTGATGCGCTTTGCTTTCCGCAAGTTGAACACGTTACCTCTCTGCTGCCGGCCGAACATCCCATGCTCAACCCGGATATCGACTCAACGCTACCGCTTTGTCCGGACTTGACGGCCTTTGCCGAATACAGACGTACTCGTGCCACGGGTCCGCTACAGATCACTCACGGAGACGTCGCTCGTGCCTGTGGCTATTGCAACGCTCTGCCCTATTACCAGAAACCGGCATCGACCTGGCGCAAAGCCCATGAAGACCGTGCGTTTCGCTGGCTGTTGCAAACCCAGGGAACGCCACTCGCTGTACCGGGCGTATATCGCATTCGCCACGCGAGCAAAGGGCGCTACACGGGCCATCCAATACTTACGTGGATTCGCGGTGGGCTGCGCAGACTGGTCTCGACATGGCAAGAGCGACTAGCCTCTCCATGATGGACTTTTGCGTCTTTTCTTTTAATCGCGGACAGTTCCTGAAGCATTGCGTCGAAAGTATTGAACGTTGCGCACCAACTTCAACTGTCAGCATCTACGATGATGCCAGTGACGATCGAGAAACGCGGCAGGTTCTGGCCGACCTGGGATCAAGGCATAGCGTCGTCAAAAGCACTGCGGATACCCGAAACGGCAAGCACGGCGGACTCTACAGCAACATGCAGCGGGCGTTTGAAGATCAACCGGGAAACGGTATTGTCTGCTTCATTCAAGATGATATGCAGCTTGTTAGAAAGCTCAGTGAAAGTGAAATCGAGCTGATGGCGATGCAACTGGAACAGCGGGGTCCACGCTTCCTGCACCCGGCATTTCTAAAGGGCTGCAACCGGGCAGCTGACTCTGAAGAGATGCGCTATGAGCAGGAATTGGGCGGATACCTTTGTAATCGCTTTGGGCGCAGCGCCGGCGCCCATTATTCCGATATCCACATTTCCTCGGTGGCGCAACTGAGACTGACCGAATGGTGCTTTCTCGACAAGGAAGCCCTGAACGAGCAGCAAGCCAGGGGAACGTTGCAGCAGATGCTCATCCTGCGCAACCCCTTTGTCGCCTGGTTACCCAATGTACCCGCGTGGCGCGGTCGAACCCGAACGCTTGCCCTACGTCGTGCAGAACGAAAACATCGTAGCGGCTTTTATCCGATCCGGTTCATGTCCACCAAAGAGGAGACCGAATTCCTGGAACGGTCACCACATCAGCTTCCGGTAGCAGAAGACTATCTGGAATTGTATCAACAGAATTTGAGCGAACCCTGGCAGTATCATCCACTACAAAACGAGCGCCTGTACAAGGCACTGGACTCTGTTGAGCGACGCCTTCGCAAGAGGTGAGCAGGACATTGCTCAATTTGAATCACCCGATCGGGAAATGCCGTAATCGGTCCAACAGGTTCCATCGGTGTTGGCGATACGCAGGCGGCGATTGCGCTCAACCTCTTCCCGATCCACGTAGCCCCGGGCATGATCAAGGTGAATGACAATCGCATCGTAACGCACATGACGTGAGTTGACACCATAGTTAAGCAGTCGAACCCCAAACTCACGATCTTCGCCGCCCCAGCCCATGCGCTCATCAAAACCGTTCACTGCAAGAATATCCGACTTCCAGGCAGACGCATTTGATCCCTTGAAATTGCACCGCGTCGTCGTTATCCGGTTCATTACGCGTGCGCGCCTGGGACCGGCGTTGATCTTCCATGTCTTACGCCACAAGCCTAATCCATGCTGGCGCAGCCAGGGTACCTGAAAGCAGACTCCGCTCGCAATGTGCTCTTGAGAGATAACTTTGCTGGTTTCCATCGGCAATTTGAAGTAGCTGCCCGAAAGGTAGTATCCAGGCTCTGCACGCTTTGCATGCACCTCGAGAAAGTCGGAACGCGGAATACAATCGCCGTCGGAAAAGACGATGTACTCCTCCCGCGTTTCAAGAATCGCCTTGTTGAGAATACGGCATTTTCGAAAACCGTCGTCGTGCTGCCAGACATGCCTAATTTGAAGGCGTGTGGACTCCCGCATTTGGTCAATCAACGCTCGGGTTCGTTCATCCGAGCCGTCGTCAGCCACGACGATCTCAAAATCCCGAAACCTCTGATAGTGATACCCCCACAGCACTTTTTCCAGCCAGGCCGGGGAGTTATAAGTAGACAGTACAACTGATATATTCATGACCAAATGGCCGTTTACTTTAATAAAATTTAGCATGCGGCACCTGGTGAATCTAGCCGCTCGAGTACCTTAAGAGAATCATTCGTGCAAAAACGCTTTCAGTTCCTTTAGACTCTCGATACATCAAAATACACAAGACTCCTATGAAAGTACTGGTTACAGGCGCCGCCGGTTTTATTGGCATGCATACAATCGAGAAACTTCTCGCAAGAGGCGACGATGTTGTCGGCATTGACAACCTGAGTACCTACTACGACGTCAGTCTCAAACGCGCCAGGCTGGAACGATTGTCTTCGAAGGCGAACTTTCACTTTGATCTCGTCGATATTGTGGATCATGAAACCACGGCAGATGTGTTGAGGAAACATAAACCCCAGCGCATCATCCATCTCGCCGCACAGGTTGGCGTTCGATACTCCAAGCAAAACCCACAGTCATACATTGATACAAATTTGCATGGGTTCGCCGGGATCCTCGAGTATTGCAGGCAGCAGGCGATTGAACATCTCGTATATGCGAGTAGTTCGAGTGTATATGGTGGAAACACCAGGTTACCTTTTAGCGAGCACGATAATGTGGATCACCCGGTGAGTCTGTACGCCGCAACCAAGAAAGCCAACGAACTGATGGCGCATACCTACAGCCACCTTTATCGAATCCCGACGACTGGTTTGCGATTCTTTACAGTTTATGGCCCCTGGGGACGTCCCGATATGGCCCCGTCACTGTTTGCGGCCGCGATTCTAGCCGGGACCCCACTCAACGTCTTCAATCACGGCAAGATGCTGCGAGACTTCACCTACATCGACGACGTCGTAGAGGCTGTTATTCGTGTATTGGATAAGCCCGCTACCGCAAGTTCAGACTTCGACTCCAACAGTCCGGATCCAGCAACCAGTACCGCGCCCTATCGAATCTTCAACGTCGGCAACAGTACCCCCATTGCGCTGATGGATTTCATTGCGACACTCGAGAAAGTGCTTGGTAAGGACGCAAAAATGAATAGGTTGCCGATGGAATCCGGCGATGTTCCAGCCACCAGCGCCAGTACTGTTGCCCTCAATGATTGGGTCGGTTTTCAGCCCAAGACATCGATTGATGACGGGATCGAACAATTTATCGGCTGGTATCGGCGCTTTTATGATAGGTGATCGCTAAAGTCGTTTACCAGAGTCCTGTTCACCGGGCACCGCGTGAATCTCGAACAAGGAAACTATGAAGAAACGTTCCGCGTACTGGACAGGAGCCGACCGCTGGAGTCTGACGTGTTCCTGCGAGGATACGAACTCGAAATGATCGCTGCGACACAACAGCAAAACAGGCAAAGGCTTGAAGCATCGACGCGAGCGATCAGCGACGGATCGACCTCGGGTCAATCGCGTCACGCAGGCCATCACCCACATAGTTGAAGCTGATCACGGTAAACAGGATCAGCATGCCCGGCAGGATGGCGAGGGTCGGGGCATGTTGGACCATCTCTTGTGCGTTGTTCAGCATGTTCCCCCAACTCGGGGTCGGCGGTTGTATACCGAGGCCCAAAAAGCTCAGCGCAGCTTCGAACAAGATTGCGTTACCAATCCCCAGGGTCACTGCCACCAGCAGTGGCGCAATCACATTGGGCACAATGTGAGTGCCGATAATGGTGCGATCCCTGGCGCCGAGCACACGGGCCGCCAGAATGAACTCCTGTTCCTTGATGGAAAGAATACTGCCGCGCACCAGACGCGCAGCCTGCATCCACGAAAACAGGCACAGGATCAACACCATCTTAATCACGCTCTCGTACTGCGACTGAACGATGAACGCCAGAGGTGTGTCGCCGAATACCTTACCCAGGTCAATGGCTGACACCACGATCAGCACGACCAGGATGGGTAGTGACAACAAGGCATCCGTAATCCGCATCAGGATCGCATCGGTGCGTCCACCGTAGTAGCCGGCAAGGCTACCTACCAGCAGGCCGATCATGCCAGCCACGATAGCAACCAGCAGCCCCACACTGACCGACACCCGCGTACCAAACACGAGCCGAATCAGTACGTCCCGGCCAAGCTCATCCGTACCCAGCAGATGGAAGGTGCGGGAATCACGTGACAGTTGTGCCAGCACCAACAGGTCTGATTGCACACCGCTCTTTGCCACCGCATCATCCGCTTCTGCAGCCAGGGTTTCGAGTTTCACGGCAAGTTCAACTGGCGTATACGCGCTGACGAGTTCAAACATCAGGTCTTGCCTCGCGACCTCAAACTCAAGTAGCTGCTGACGCGAAAGGAAGTCGATGAGATCGGATCGGTCTTCGCTCGCAAGATACGACTCCACGCGTAATTCACGTTCCAGCACGGACATATCGAGCACGGAGCCGGGTGGCTGGTAGCGATTGAACACATTCTGGCGATCCGGATCGAGACCGGTGACCCATGCAATGAGCGGCGCCATCAGGGAGATGATGAGGAATAAAACGATGACACCGAGGCCAACAACCGCCATTCGGTGCTCGAGAAACTGGGCAAGCAGGATTTTCCAGAGTGGTTGGGCTTGCGTCATACGTACGTAATCCGGGGATCGGCAACACCGTAGAGAAGATCGGCAGCAAGATTCATGAGCAGTACCATGGACACAGAAATCATGAACGCGACCATCGCCACATTAAAGTCGTTACTCTGTATCGACTCAAACACGAGTTGCCCCACGCCCCGGTAGGCGAACACTGTCTCGGTAATGATGGCGCCGGAGAATAATGTCGAGAAGCTGAGTGCGGTCACCGTAATGAGCGGGATCAGCGCATTCCGGAAACCGTGCATCAGGTAGATGCGGCGCCAGCTCAAACCCTTGGCTCGCGCCGTGCGAATGTAGTCGTTCTCCATGGCTTCGAGCATGGATGCCCGCGTGTAGCGAACGTAAGTACCGATGCTGAGAAAAGACAGCGACAAGACGGGCAAGACGAGGTGGTTGACCCGGTCAAGAAACGACTCCCAGGGCGTCAAGCCGAAGGCAATGCTGCTGGTGCCGCCGGCAGGGAATATCGGGATGTAAACTGCAAACACAAGGATCAGGACGATAGCGATCCAGAACGAGGGCACGCTGATGCCCGCGAACGCAAACATGTTCACGGTATAGTCGACCCAGGAATTTTTACGCAGCGCCGCCCAGACACCCAATGGTATCGCCACCAAGAGCGCAACGATCAGCGATACACCCGCTAGTACGAAGGTATTGAAAAGACGGGGTCCCAGCGACCTAGCTGGGACACGACACGTCGCAGACACCTACTGGTATCTGCATGCCACTCCTCACCTCATGTGTGACATCGCCGACGCCTGCGCCGCTTGCGAGGCAGGAGGTGCGCCATGACCGACATCGCTCCGCACATCACGGCGTGGCTGCGGCAACGGCTCCCGATCGAACAAGCTGCAAGTCAGCATACCTGTGACACCTACACCTATGCCTTTCAGTTGCTGCTCGATTTTGCCAGTCGGCGAGTTGGCGTCCCGCCATCGGCATTGCAGATCAAGCACATCGATGCACTTCTGGTGCTCGCATTTCTCGAGGATCTGCAACGTGCGCGAGGCAACCACCGCGAACCCGCAACGCCCGGCTGACGGCGATCAAGTCGTTTATGCACTTTGTCGAACACCGGGTTCCCAGTGCACTTGAGCAGATCAATCGGATACTGGCGATTCCCTACCAGAAAACGGATATGCAAATGGTCGAGCACCTGACGACCGAGCAGTGTCAGGCTATCCTGAATAGTCCAACGCCCACGACCCGCCTCGGCATTCGTGACCGCGCCATGATCCACGTCAGCATCACTGCTGGAGTGCGCGTCTCAGAACTGATCGGTCTTCGACTCGACGATGTGTCCTTCGAGTCCCAGTACGTGAACCTTCACGTTTGTGGCAAAGGCCGAAAGCATCGTCTGCTCACGCTCTGGCGTCCGGTCGCCGATACGATACGCGCTTGGCTCGCCGTTCGCGGTCCTGCATCAGTACCCGAGTTGTTTCTCAATGCACGTGCCCAGGCCATAACCCGTGCCGGCTTCGAGTACATCTTGCGCAAGCATACGTTCGCCGCCGCCGAATGCTGTCCCACATTGCGCGACAAACGCGTATCGCCGCATGTGTTGAGGCACACGTGTGCACTGAACGTTCTTCAAGCGACCGGCGACGTGCGCAAGGTGGCATTGTGGCTTGGCCACGAGAGCATCCAGACGACCGAGGACTATCTGCGGGTCGACGTTACACAGCGAATCGGTCTCCTCGATGCCGCATCACCACCCCAACTGAAGCCGGGCAAGTTCCGGCCGCCGAACAAGCTGATAGCCGCCCTGAGAGCCTGAATAATATGCGGAGTTGGATGGCTTTGAACTGCCATGGTGGCCGATGCTCAAACCTCCAGCTCCACATATCTATCTACTCCGCATATGCGCGGCGTTTGCAGCTGAAGGCTACGAGTTTCTCATGACGGCAGGATTCACAGCGAACGCGCGGGAAACCGTGTTCCAGGCAACCGCACTTCAGATAGTCATCGAACTCTGTCGTCACATGGTTCGGTAACTGTTTCCCCTGCGCGTATCTTATAGTTGCATTATATTGCGCCGGGTGCGCGTTTTGCACCATAGAGCGGCCTGGACTAAAAGGAGATAGCAATGCTTATTTTGACTCGGAGAGTTGGTGAAACGTTGATGAGTGGTGATGACGTGACAGTGACCGTACTGGGCGTCAAGGGTAACCAGGTCAGAATCGGTGTCAATGCGCCGAAGGAAGTTGCCGTCCACCGGGAAGAAATCTATCAACGCATCCAGTCTGAAGACGATTCCATGAACGGAACCAACGACTAGCCTCCCTTACCGTTCCCAATACTAAAGCCGGATTATCGTGTGGTAGCCCGCTCCTGATCAGGACGAGTCACCTGCCGAAGCAGGTTCAAATATCCTCGCTGGAATTCTACATTCTCATAATAGTTTTTTGACTTCAGAATCTCGTGCAGGCGCTCCAGCCTGTAGATCGGCACCGACGGCAGCAGATGATGTTCCAGGTGAAAATTCACCTGGTGAGGTGCGATAAAAAAAACGCTCAATGGGATTGATCAGCAAGGTTCGTGTATTTCCCCTGGGGTCCAGCCTGAATTGATCAAGAACTGCCGCATGTTCCGCGATCTGACGAATCCGGGTGACCAGCATATGACTTGTCATAAAGGCGCCGATCCAGAGCAAGTACAGCCAGGGGTGGCCGGAAACGGTAAAGATGGCAGGGTTTAGGGAGAATAAACGACATGCCGTGGCGGTCGTCAAGGCACTTGGCCGGGTTTCCAGTAAGGCATGGCTGCGATAGCAGCGGGCTGAGTACCGTTGCTTTGACCAAAAAGTAGGCAGAAAGTGTCGATTGCCTGACTGGAGTCGAGTGTGACTCCGTCAAAGAGCGAGTTGGCGTCAGAATAGATTCGGGGAGTGATTAAACAGCCCCTCGGGTGGTGAGCGAAGCTGGGGGGATGCGGCCGAGTCCAGCCCCAGATGTTTCAGGATTTTCCGGATCACCTCGGGATCCTCAATACAAGCGATGACCCGGACTCGCGCGCCGCATTTCTCGCACTTCTCTATCGGGCCGCGTTCGGATCAATAGAGAAGACGCGCTTGAGCCGTTGTGCGGGGCGGCCATCCGCCCAGGTCATCGAGTAGGCCTTGGGCTTCTGCCGTTCTTCTTGTTCGACCGGTTGTTGAGGAACGACATGGTCACGAAGCTTACTGTTGGGCGGAAGGCCGCCCCGAGAGAAGACGCCGTGAAATCTCGTGAGATTGACTCGGGGTCGCGGTACCAGCGCCGCCAGTCGGCCGATGAATTCCAATGGCTTCAGCACCACATGCGTGGTCCCGTCATCGTAAGGCGTCTTCAATCCGACGATGACATTGCCGTTGCTCGCCAGTGACAGGCGCTGCTCAGCGATCGCAGGCCTGGTGATGTAGCGGCACAAGCGCTCGAGCTTCTTGCGCTGGCCTGCGCGGCCCGGTTGACTTGCAAGCCACCCCGGCATGCAGTGAAAAGCCTGCTTGGCGACTGACCAACTCGTTTGGCTTCGTCTGCTTGTCGGTGGGCTGTCAATGCTGGACTGGGGGTCGCTTCGGCACCACGTGTTCACGAAGCTTGCTATTGGGCGAGAACACCCCATGAAATCTCGTGAGGTTGACCCGGGGTCTCGGCACCAGCGCCGCCAGCCGCCCGATGAAATCCAGTGGGCTCAGTACGACGAGGGTGGTGCCATCATTGTAGGGGCTCAATGGATAATCAGTAGGCCTGGCGATGACGATTAGCGCCAAGTGGCTGATAGCAAGCCTGGCCGCGATACTCTCCGTTTCTTGCGGGAATGAAGTGTCCAGTTCATCACTATTTACGGCACCCTCCTCGATTACCCCGCTGTGATCGCCGACAAACATCGATTCAAGCATCTGGTCAGCAAGCATCTGGTCAGATAGCTTCGTGTGGGAGATCTCCTACATGCTTTGCAGACATAGCTTACAGATACCACGTGCAAAATCGCCTATCTTTATTGTGGGTCCTGCTGTGTGGTTCGCGGTGACTCAAACCACCAAAATCAAGTACATGGAGGGTGTGAGACAAATGGAACGTATCTACCAGTTAATCAAGGTCATAACATTCGTCATCTGTTCATTTGGTTTGGCGAATTCTATTCTGGCGGACGCCGATCCAGCGAAATTAACGGACACGCTGGACTCAGCGAATCGCCTTTTCCGCCAGTATCACGCATGCATCATTGACAACAAGTCTAATTGCGATGCAGCACGAAAGGCCATAGAGGCAAGACTAGGGGAACAACTTGGTACCCGGGTCGTGGATGCACTTGAAAAAGCTGAGGCAGCGGGAGCGTCAGCAAGACCAAACCACGCGTTTGCGGAAGAAACGCAAAATATTGCCGAACTCCGACAGACGATACCTCAAAACGGTCCGAATCAAGCAGTACGCGACTATTTGGTGTGCGTAACCGGGCAAGCAATCTACAGGTCAAACCTCGAAGCGGCCAAGGACCAATGTGAAACTGAGAGAGCGGCACTGGCTGGATACCTGCCACAGTCCTTTGTCAAACCAGTGTTGGGGAAGGCCGACGCCATTCTAATGGCTCATTGGCGTCGCGCGTCAAGCGGTGGGGTTAAATAATGAGGATTCTAACGTTGTTAGCTCTTCTATTATTCACCTGCCACGTATCAGCCCTGATCACGGGCCCAACCTCATCAAGTGCTGAATTTACGCTGTCTTTCTCACCCGAGGGTAGTCTCGGATGGCTGGTGGATTTGGATACTAATCAAACCTATTACGTCAGCCCAGTCATCTTCAACAAGCCAAGCGGAACATACGGTTTTGAAGAACATTCTTGCATTATTGAGCCGGAGATCGGTATTAACTATTGTTGGGTGACAGACACGCACACAGTTACCGTTTCTACGGGTTCGCAACCGCCTTCCGGTTCGGCGGAACATGTCGTTACCACGGGAGATTATAATTCCGATGGAATCACCGATGCCGCAGTGGTCGCCAAGAACTCTAACAATCGCCTCATAAACGACTTCATTATGCGGGGATTAGGTAGTGGAACTTTCGCAGTGGTGACGAACCCGACCAGCGGGCAGATTAGTGCTGCGCGCCTTTGGCCACAATCAACCGCAACAGCGAAAGTAGCGGATCTTAGTCTCGACGGATACTATGACGTGGTCATTACGAACTTTAATCAGGCGATTCCAGGCGCCCAAGAACACGTTGTTTGGAGCCAGGGAAGTTCATATGGGCACCCGTCTACTGCCGTCGGATTCAACACGAACAGGACGAACTTCCTACAAGAATATTCGCTGTCTCAAGCCGACCCGCATTACTACGACAATGCGACCTATCAGGTATGCGTCTCGTATACCGGCTTCTACGTCGTATTGACTTATGTATCTGTTCCTGGCTGGTACCTTGACAGCTATTTGAACTGGATTTACATAAGCCAACCTGGATTTTACTATCTGGCGGTTTATTTGACGGCAGGCAGCTGTTATGAGGTGCTGGACAGCTCGGTAGTTTCTTCAGTTGAGGCCTATATCGTAGATTCCGCCTGGTCAACTCTTGAGCAAAACAGAGGCGATAGCAATGCACTGGAAGAAATCAGAAACGTGGTCTATGACGTACTGAACGTTCAAATCGGCCGGGATCCAAATCCCACCATTACAGAGATCTGGATAGCCATACTACACTTGTGTGACGGATTGGGAGCTGACGAGTGTAATCTGAATTTTAACGAGGAACTTGACGCTGGCATCAGCAACGGCGGAAGTTGTTTGGCCCAATATTTGGTGGGACTGACACCCTCCTCTGTCAGCAGCAGTAACTTTTTTGCAGACGAAGTGCCTCACGGAAACACTCAAAACTTTGCATTGACAAGCCTCCAGCGAACCTACAGCCAAGGTAATTCAGACTCTCATCGCTCCGCGTTCTGGAACAACCGATGGAGTATTAGCAAGGATCCACTGGGGCCACTGGGTGTTGACGTTGTTCGCAACGCCTTTATGCTGGGGTGCCTCGCCAATCAACGAGTTCTTGCGTATGGCGCACAGCAAGGTGAAGATGTTAATTTAACAGACTTGGGTGTGCAGATAATGAGGGGACACGCCAATTCGGTCGACCTTGATAATGATGGCTTTATTGGTAAGTTAAGCGCAGAACAAGTGGCGCAGTATCACTTCGACGCATTTGTACAATACAATTTGCCCAGAAGGGCATTCGGCGGATCACCAATGAGCGGCAGCACAGCCGAAGCCGCGCGCACGAAATTCATATGGTGTCCCAGTTGCGAATAGTTCTGCTACTCGCTGTATTGCTGAGTGTTACCGCCCGGGGGCAGGAGCCTCCGGGCCGCAGGGTGTATAACACGGTCATAGGCGAATACACCATTGCAGTGCCCGAGGACCATCTTATGGGAAGTTTGCCCCCCTCATATATGGCCGCGAACACTGACGAGGACACCTCGAGTGTTATCGTCTTCTTTTCGGGGGCGTGGCTGGCCGCACATATAGACTGGTATCAGCCCGTTCTCAACAATGCACTACAGGGCGTTTCAGTATTGATTTACTTTGGCCACAATGAGGAAATGCGCGAAAACAAAGCGAAGAAAGCCCGTGCTCTGTGGAAGGGGGAGCATCCGTTTGCTGACCGTGTAGTCACTAATGACACGGACGCAAATACGGGGCTTTACATCATCAGGATGACACCCAATGAAGATGCAGTCTGGCAGCAATGGCAACTGGTGCCCTATTTGCCCGACCGTTCAAAGCCTTTCCCTGGAAATTTCTGGGACCCTCTGTTCTGCAGTCGTGACCACCCACCGCCTATCATCAAGGATGCAAAGCCCTACACTACGTGCACGCCACGTACGGAGGTCAACGAAGACATCGCGTTCGAGTTCAGCATCAGGAGTGAAAACCTGCGCATCAAGGACAACATCACATCCTATCTCGCGGCAGAAATCGCTCAATGGATAATCAGCAGGCCTGGCGATGATGATTAGCGCCAAGTGGCTGATAGTGAGCCTGGTCACCGCGATACTCTGCGTTTCTTGCGGGAATGAAATGTCCACAGAGCAAGTACCGCGCGAAAAGCCCCCCATCCAATTCATAACGATCCACGGCACGTTCATGGTGCCTCGACAATTTGCACCCATCAATGTCTGGCGTACCATGAATCATGAACCCTACAGCACAAATTACTTCACGACACGTATTCCGGCTGACTATTTGAGCACGCAGATCGACGGTTATGCCGCCAACCTGAACTTTGTCACCCAGGACATGCTTGTCGTGGTGGAAGCACTCACGCCAACCAGACGGCGTGAACGTCGTGCGGACCTGAGAGAAGTCTGCATTATCGCCGATCACGACCTGGAACCTCGGTCAATTCCCTACAAGCGTTGCGAATACCAGGATCTTGTTGATGAGCACTTTGCAGTCGAATTCTGGCTCAACGACGACAACACGCATTTCGTCGAAGAATCAAGACGTCTGGTTCGTGTCCTGTTGAACCAATGGAAACCGCAGGAGGAAGCATCCCGGTGAATCACGGGACAGACAACTCCGCCGCCCCTGCTCGGCCAGCAATGGCCCCCAAATACCTGCTCCTGCTTCAGCTCGAACTTGCCCGCCGGGGATAGATACCGTCTTTGATGTCAAACAATATTGCAATCGTTTTTCGAAGATTTTTTTGGGCTGAGTTTTCCTACCGGGCGCGACAACACCCCCGGAAGTGATCGTGCATTATTCCCGGGTTGAGTGATACAGCGATTGCCTGCGCGGATTGGCTGGAGTCAGGAAACCGCGTAGGTGAATATCTTTAGTTCCTCCCGCTATGATGTGCTATTCGATGGTTGCCTGGGCCGTGTATGGTTGCTGGTGCTTCAGGACGCCGTAGCAAATGTGGACCAGTTTGCGCATGGCGGCACCGGTCCACCACACTTTTCGCATTTCTCGATATCGATGACAAACACGCGCTT
>JBBDIT010000079.1:0-10995 GCA_040880285.1 Pseudomonadales bacterium
GAGGACCGGTCACGGGTCCGGAAACCCGTTCCCGGTCCTGACACCGTCACATAAAGTCCCTGTACCTGACCTTCCAAACCAGGCCCCTGACTTCTCACTGGACCGATTGAGGTGGACTTGTCAAAGGTTCCCTAGTGAACTTCCAGCCAGTCGAAGCCTGCACCCTGGTCAGCCACATGCAGTTCACCAGCCCAGTTCCTGACCGGCTCCTGCACTGCAGCCAGCGCCAGGTCTGGATGATTGTTCTTTTCACTGACGTGACAAATAATCAGGTGCTGGAGTCGTTCTACCTGGATTTTCGACAGGAGACCCGCGGCTTGCTGATTACTCAAGTGTCCATGCATACCACCAACACGTTGCTTGAGCGCCCAGGGATAGGGACCGTTGGCTAGCATTTCAACGTCATGGTTACATTCGAGAAGCAAGGCATCACACGCGGCATATTGCTGTTCAACATACGGCGAAATGTGGCCAAGATCAGTTAGCACTCCAACTTTACGTCCGTGGCCTGAGACAATGTACTGGCAGGGTTCCCTTGCATCATGGGGAACCGGCACAGGCTCAACTTTGAAGCCACCGATACGAAACGCCCTGTGACAGTTGACTTCTTTCATAAGCGGCATCAGGCCCATCTTCTTTCGATTATAGGTGCCTGGTGTCAGGTAAACCGGCGTATTGAATTTGCGAGCAAATGCAGCAACGCCATGGATATGGTCTGCATGTTCATGCGTCACCAGGATTGCGGCAATATCATCCGGTGCTCGCCCTAATCGATCCATACGCCGGATCGTCTCTTTAATCGAAAATCCAAGATCGACGAGGATTGTCGTATCCTCGTCCTCGATGAGTGTTGCGTTACCACGAGACCCACTACCCAGCGATGCGATTCGCACGAACGAAGCTCTCTTAAGTTGAATATTGCTTGATGATCTTCAAAAGTCTCTCCGCGACAAGCGCATTGGCAAGAGTCGCACTGTCTTTTAGAACCGTCACGTGTACCTCATCCTCATGACGATCCAGATGGACAAGATATCGATTGGCCGAACCTTGAGCCATTTCGGCGTCACCTGAAAAAAGACGCGAGAAAAATCCTGGTTCATCCGCGCGACTGTCATCGTAATAGACATAATAGATGGCAGAATTTCGATCCAGATCCTCAACGTTGATGCGCGCATCTTCAAGGGCATTGCCCACTGTTGCCCAGGCCCGATCAAACTTCAACTTGTATTTGAGAACCGGTTTCTGGCGATCAGGTATGAGTTCCGCACGCTGACCGCCAATCATTGCGGCTAGCTTTGATACCTGTGTGGAAGTATTGAGATGATCGCCCAGATAAAACGCCAGGCTATTGAGAGCCACACCCTCAAGCTCCAGATCATCGGAACCGGTAGACCAGGTCACCGCTTCCTCCAGCACCGGCACTCCGAGAGGTAGACTCTTGTGTTCCATATAGACTTCAGTGCTGCCGGCACGAATTCCCGGCTCAACCCGCAGCCTGAACTTGTGCCGCATCGATGCACCTGAGTTTGCAAACACGGTAAGTGACTTGAGCGAGTCGAAGATGGCTTCCGCTTCGCCGTCGCGCCCCGCCATCCATTCAGATTCCATAACACCGCGGCTGGGATCTGCATAGGCAAGATTCATATTGGCATCTTCCCAGAACTGTCGAAGTCTTGGCCAAACCATCGCTGGTGGCGCATCCACAAATACCCACCTTGAGTCCCCCAGCCGCTTGATTACAATCTGGTCCACACTAACGGCAGAAGCCAACGGTTCGGGAAGTCCGATCTCCAATTTCTCACCGGCAAGCTCACGCACATCACGAGCCTCGGGAATTTCAAGCAGGTCGTCGAACGCTGGCTCATCAAGCTGTTCGGGAATCGTAACGCGATCAATTGTCTGCGCATTAATGTATTGCTCACTCCGGTCATACGTAGCCCAACCGCAACCGGACAACAACAGCACCAATGACGATGCCAGCACTCTGGTGTTCATGAATTTCAGTTAACTACTCCTGCTTGTCGGAGCGCCTCGCGAACCGCGTCCCGGTACTGCTCGGAAAGCTCCGTTAGCGGCAGACGAATACCACGCTCAATTTTACCCATTTCCGAAAGGGCCCACTTTACCGGAATCGGGTTGGATTCCAGGAACAAACCGGTATGCAGGCCCATTAGTTGGCTGTTAAGCGAGCGCGCCTCATCGGCTTGCCCCGCCACTGCACTATGACATACCGCTGCCATCTGTTTCGGCGCCACATTGGCGGTTACGCTGATAGTCCCTTTGGCACCGTTCAGCATCAGGTCAACCGCTGTCGCATCATCACCTGAATAAACGACCAGCCGTGAGCCACAAAGTTCCAAAATTTCGAGGGTCCGGTTTACATCGCCGGTTGCTTCCTTGATCGCTATTACCTGTGGTATTTCTGCGAGCCTTGCAACGGTTGCCGATAACATATCGCAGGCCGTACGGCCCGGCACATTGTAAAGAACCTGTGGAAGGTCGACCGCAGCCGCAATCGCCTTGTAGTGCTGATACAGTCCTTCCTGGGTCGGCTTATTGTAATAAGGTGTAACCAACAAGCACGCATCTGCACCAGCTTCCTTTGCTTCCCGGGTCAATTCAATAGCCTCGCTGGTTGAATTGGCACCGGTGCCGGCAATGACCGGTATCCTGCCACCCACGACCGTGATCACTCGTTTGACAATGTCACAATGCTCTTCGGGTGTCACCGTTGCGGATTCACCGGTTGTACCGACCGGTACGATGGCATTGGTACCCATCTCAATGTGCCACTCGAGCAACTCATCGAGACGTGTCCAGTCGATACTGCCATCGACGTGCATGGGTGTTACTAAAGCAACTATGCTGCCAGAAATCATGGACCTGCCCTAAAGAAGCATCCGGATAAGGAAATTCCCCAAAAAGCCCGGAAAAACAAACGCACAATCTTACTGGCCCGGGATGTCGATAACAACCGCCATGCCTGCCAGAGCCTCAAGGCGGGGAGTCTAGCGTTGCACTATATCGGGTTCCCCCAGCGCGCCCCGGGGCCAGGAAGTCATGACTGCCTTGACCAGGGTCGCCAAAGGGATGGCAAAGAATACTCCCCACAAGCCCCACCAGCTACCAAACACCAGGATCGCGGTAATGATCGCGATAGGATGGAGGTTTACAGCCTCGGAAAACAGCAGCGGAACAATTACAAACCC
The DNA here is from genome assembly GCA_040880285.1 of Pseudomonadales bacterium. Classification (GTDB taxonomy): domain Bacteria; phylum Pseudomonadota; class Gammaproteobacteria; order Pseudomonadales; family Azotimanducaceae; genus JANQJA01. The sequence goes on from JBBDIT010000079.1 coordinate 3,210, forward strand.
ATCAATAGTCTGGATGATCGTATAACCAGTCACCAAATAGAAAAATTCAGTGGTCCAACCGAACTGAAGATAGGCAATAATGAGGACCGGAAAGGTGACAGCCACAAATCCCACATACGGCACAATGACCGACAGGCCCACAAGGAACGCCAACAACACCGCATAATCAAGACCGGACAATTTGAAGAACACATAGGTCACAACCCCTACCACAATGATCTCGACAACCTTGCCACGGATATAGCCCGCCATCTTAAGGTTCATTTCCGTTCCAATACGATCCAGCAGCGGTCTTTTGTCAGGTAAGAAGGACATACACCAGGCAATGATACGATCCTGGTCTTTCAGTAGGAAAAACACCAGCAGTGGTACCAGCATCGTGTATACGGCGACACCCAACACCAACGGCAGCTGAGACAGGGAAACTGACAGTAACCATTGCCCTATTTCGCCGACTTCGGCGCTCAGCAAGTCACCCCAACTACTGACCATCTGCTCTGAAATAAATTGGGGAAACCTTTCCGGTAATCTTGAAAGCAGTAGTTCTGTCTCGTTCACCATCTGCGGCAGGTCCTCAAACAGACTCCGCATCTGGCGCCATACCCTTGGGATCACAAAAAACAGCAGTGACACAAACCCACCCAGAAACAACATAAAGGTGCACCACACCGCAACGGAATTAGGTAAGTTGAGGCGCCTGAGCGCCTTGATGGTACCTTGCATAACATAGGCGAGTATCACACCCGTCAGCAGCGGTGCCAGAATTCTACCCATGGTCACAATCACAATTGATGAGACGATCAGGATCACGGCCAGCAAAACAGCCTCTTCTTCTGAAAGAAACCGGTCCACCCAACCTCGCATCACTTCAAACATGGTCTGCTATCCTGAAAGCCTAGACTTTTTTCAGCCAGTAAATGTAGGTGCCGTCCTGTTCGTCGGATTTCAGGAGCTGATGCCCGCTCTGGTTTGAAAATACGGTAAAATCCCGAACCGAACCGGGATCAGTGCAGGTGATTTCGAGCACTCGCCCGCTATCCATACGGTTCAACGCCTGTTTGGCTTTCAACAGAGGCAACGGGCACGTCAGGCCGCTCGCATCCAGCTTCTCGTCAATAACCGTTTCAGCAGTCATAATAGTCTCCAACAGAGTACGGATTATAACTGATGGCTGACCCTATCGTGGCAACAAACTCAGATGGAACGCGGGCGCCTGCATGTGGTCCAATTTGCTGTTCTTTACTCCCCCAATCCTTAGCGAAAAAGTGAGTTGGAGGGCGCGAGCCTGCTCCATGTTTTTCAAATATGTTTCCCAAATGCTACTAGCTTCAGCCATTCCGATCTGCTTCCAGATAACGTCGCGCATTCTGGCCGGGACGTTATTGATCGTGACACTGTTTGTCGCCGCTTCCGGCAAGGCAGCAGACACTCGCAATCTACCCCAGCTCGGTGATCGGGCATCTTCCATCATTTCGCTCGAACAGGAGCGGGAGCTCGGCCAGGACTTCTTGCGCTCACTGCGTGCCCAGGCACCGACCATTTCTGATCCCATTCTTCAAGAGTACCTGGAACATCTCATCTACAAACTTGCTCTGAACAGCGAACTGCAGGACCGAAGCCTTGAACTCATCATCATTGATGCAGACTCCATCAACGCATTTGCTGCACCGGGCGGCATCGTCGGCGTTCACGACGGCCTTTTTGTCTATGCAGAGACCGAAGATGAGATCTCGGCAATCCTGGCTCACGAATTAGCCCATCTGAGCCAACGCCATTTCGCCAGAAGGAGTGATGCGGGCCGTCAAGCCTCCATGACCAGTCTTGCTGGCCTGCTTGCAGGCATCGTTTTGATCGCAGCAGGCAGCGGAGATGCTGGCCTCGCAGCAATGACCGCAGGCCAGGCAGCAACCCAGGGAGAAATGCTGCGTTATAGTCGAGCCTGGGAATCTGAAGCCGACCGGGTCGGTATTCGCACCCTGGTGGATGCCGGCAAGGACCCCCGCGCCATGGCCGCAATGTTCGAGCGCCTGGAGCGTGCCAATCGATTCCAGACCAGCCGGATCCCCGAATTCCTGCTGACCCACCCGGTCACACGCGACCGGATAGCCGATTCCTATAATCAAGCCCTCCAATACCCCAACAGGGAGTATCAGTCCAGCCTCGACTACCAGTTGATGCGTGCCCGGGTGATTGTGAATACGTCAAGGTCACCACGCGACGCCATATCACGAATGCAAGCAGATCTGGATTCTGCCGACCCCGTCAAACGAGCAGCATCCCAGTATGGACTCACGCTGGCTTATACCGAGTCAGGGCAATTCGAGCGAGCGATGGACTATCTCAATGCTTTGAAGAAAACACACAACGGCAAGATAGCTGTGATGCTTGCCGAGGCAAGCCTACACAACAAAGCCGCTCGCTATGATGAAGCCGGTAGCATTCTCAAGGACGCGCTGCGCTTGTCACCGGGCAACTATCCTTTGACGATGGCCTATGCAGATGTATTGCTCAAACAAGGCAAGCCGGAGAGGGCGCAAAACGTACTGGTACCTTTGACCTCAAAGCGTCCCAATGATGTGCACTTGTGGTATACGCTTGCAGAAACCTACGGCCTTGCTAACAATATTGTAGGGGTGCATGAGGCACGCGCTGAGTATTTTGTTCTGGTGGGAAATTTTGACCAGGCCATTACACAACTGGGATACGCGATTCCACTTGTAACCGACAACTTCCAGAAGACTGCAAGCATCAGAACAAGAATTGAAGAAATCCACCAGATGCGGATGAAGCGGGAGCAGCGAAACAGCTAGGGACCTTTGAACAAGTGTATCTCTGCACAGCTGTCAGGCGTTGCCTTGGACACGAAAGTTCTCCGAATTGGCAAACGAAACCATTCGCTCAAGTGGTATCAAAGCCCGGCGTCCGATTTCCGGATCAACAAAAATCTCATTACCACCTTCCTCAAGCGTCTGCTGCAAGTTTTCAAGCGCATTCATACCCATCCATGGACAGTGAGCACAGCTTCTGCAGGTAGCACCGTTCCCCGCGGTAGGCGCTTCGAGGAACATCTTATTTGGCGCCATGGCACGCATTTTGTAAAAGATTCCCTTGTCAGTCGCGACAATGAATTTCTCGTTAGGCAACTCCTGCGCCGCCTTGATTAACTGGCTGGTTGAACCCACAATGTCTGCAAGGTCTACAACGGATTGGGGCGACTCAGGGTGCACCAGCACGGCCGCATCTGGATGCACCTGTTTGAGATCGGCAACACCCTTGGCCTTGAACTCCTCATGCACAATGCAGGCACCGTCCCACAGCACCATGTCAGCACCGGTTTGCTTCTGGATGTAACCACCCAAATATTTGTCCGGTGCCCACAATATCTTTTCGCCCTTATCCATAAGGTATTCAGCTACTTCGAGCGCAATGCTTGATGTGACTACCCAGTCTGAACGAGCCTTGACAGCTGCCGACGTATTGGCATAAACCACAACTGTACGGTCAGGATGAGCGTCACAAAAAGCTGAAAACTCGTCAACCGGGCATCCAAGGTCAAGTGAACAGGTTGCTTCGAGCGTTGGCATGATGACACGCTTTTCCGGGTTCAGGATTTTCGCGGTCTCACCCATGAACTTGACACCAGCAACGACAAGCGTCTTTGCCGGATGTTTGTTCCCGAACCGTGCCATTTCCAATGAGTCGGAAACGCAACCACCGGTATCTTCTGCAAGTGCCTGAATAGCGTCGTCTGTGTAGTAATGAGCGACCAGTACCGCGTCCTGCGCCTTAAGCAGTTTCTTGATACGCGCTTTATACCCGGCAATCTCGTCTTCACTCAGCGTGTGACTCTGATGCAGCGGTATCTCGAATGCAATGTTACCCATACTGGTCATTAGCTCTCACGTGAACTTACAATTATAGCGCAAGACTGCCGCATTTCTTTGCCTGGCAGCCCTTATATAATTTATATGGGTCTTATTCCTGTTAATCCAAGGCCCATCGAAACAAGTCCACACGCCAAATGTGCCTATCGAGGCTTAAATCCCCGCCAGGCATCGGTTCACCGTGACGCGCAAGCTAGGCGTGACGCGCAAATGCCGTTAAACTCGCGCGGTCCGTACACGAGGTACTACTTACCCTATGGCACGCATTGCATTTCTGATTGCGGAAACCGACCAGGTCCAGGACGGCAACTACCTGCGTTTTGCTAACGCCCTTTACGAACGCCACCATAGGGTGACCTTGTGTTTCATGGAATCGTTGGGCATGGCGAAATCACGTGTAGTCGCGAGCGGTTGCGAGGTCACCGAAAAGATCTATGCCGATGAACTCTTTGCAGAGATGAATAACATTTACCTCGATACTTTCGATGTGGTCTGGATACTCTCTCTTGGCATGCGCCACAGCTTTCTTGACAAGATGCAGCTGCTGTTTACGTTACAGGAGCAGTGCCGGCTCATTAATTCTCTCGATGCCATCATGCACTTCAAGAGCAAATACTTTACTGCCAGCCATTCTGATATTTTCAAACATCCGGAGACCTGGGCATCGACCCATCCGGATGTCTTGTACGATGTAATGCAGACAAAAGGAGGGAAATGGATAGTCAAACCTCCGGCTTCCAGCTTTGGTCGCAACGTTTACCTGTTAACCCACAATGACCCTAATGCCCATGTGATCCTCGAATCCATGTGCGGCATTGAAGAGAACGAATTTTGCATGCTGCAGCGTTACGTCGAAGAAATAGCGCAAGGTGAAAAACGCGTCATTCTTGCCGGTGGCAATCCCGTCGGACAGTATTTGCGCACCGTTGGCCGGGATCACCGAACCAACGTCTGGCAAGGCGCAAATGTAGCAGCGTGCCAGTTGACTCCCGAAGAAAGGAACTATTGCGAAAGAATCGGTAAAAGACTGCTTTCGTTCGGCGCAGAGTATGTCGGGATGGATCTGGCATTTCCCTGGGTAATTGAATTCAACGTCATCAATCCGGGCGGCATCACCACCATAGACCAGCTAACCGGCACCGATATTACCGGTACGATCCTGGACCAGATAATCACCTGACAGGGTGCCGGTTTCACCTTGAGTTTTAGGGATATATCGGTATCATAGCGCCCTTCCCTTTTTGGGGCGTTAGCTCAGTCGGTAGAGCAGTTGGCTTTTAACCAATTGGTCGATGGTTCGAATCCATCACGCCCCACCAATTTCTGATTTTTGCTAGTATCCATACCAGGCACACGCACTGGATCATCGCCATGTCAAATCCGCTCCTTGAACACTGGGATACACCGCACAACATTCCGCCATTTGAAGTCATTGAGCCTGGCCACTTCCCACCAGCTTTTGAGCGGGCATTTGCTGAACAGAATGCTGAAATTCAAGCCATCATTGCCAACCCGACGCCACCAGATTTTGAAAATACCATCGAAGCGCTGGAAGCTTCAGGCCAGATGCTGGAAAGGGTAAGCGTCACCTGCAACCTGTTGATCGCGGCGCATTCGAATGATGAACTATTGACAATCCAGAAGAGATTCTCGCCCGAGCTCAGTCGCCACTTTGCACGAATATTCACCAATCCAGCACTGTTCGAGCGAGTCGACGCCGTCTATCAAGCGTCATTGTCTTCTCTGGCCGGCGAACCCCGACAGCTCTTGCTCGAAACCTGGAACAGATTCATACGCGCGGGCGCCAGCCTTGACGAGGCAGCCAGGGCAGAAGTGGTCGCATTGGATGAAGAGCTTGCAAGCCTGCAGACTGCGTTTGGCCAGAATATCCTCAAAGATGCCAATGCCTTCGAACTCACCCTCGAATCCACGGAAGAACTCGCAGGACTGCCTGCATCCGTTAGAGAAAGCGCCGCCAGCGAAGCAGAGCGACGTGGCAAGCCCGGGAAGTATGTTTTTACGATTTCACGATCATCGATTACGCCATTCCTGCAATATTCGACGCGACGCGACCTGCGTGAAGTCATTTGGCGCGCCTATACCGGCTGTGCCGACAACGGCAATGACTTTGACAATAATGAAACCGTGGCAAAAGTCGCCACGCTGCGACTAAAGCGCGCCCGACTTCTCGGATATGATTCCCACGCGGCCTATGTCCTCGACGATCGCATGGCCGGGACACCAGAGGCTGTCACCGGACTCCTGGACCAGGTATGGGCACCCGCGAGGCAAAAGGCAATAGAAGAACGCAGGGACATGCAAGACCGAATACAGGCAGAAGGCGGCAACTTTAAACTCGCGCCCTGGGACTGGTGGTATTACACCGAAAAAGTACGCGCCGAGCGTTTTTCCCTGGATCCGGAAGCCGTCAAAGCCTACTTCCCGATGGAACGCGTCCGGCAAGGTGCATTCGACGTCGCCGGTAAACTTTATGGTATTTCCTTTCAACCCTCGAACAACCTACCTAAATACCACGAAGATGTAGAAGCGTTCGAGGTCATCGACAATGATGGCAGCCTGATAGGCATATTCTACACAGATTACTTTATGCGCCCCTCCAAACGCTCCGGCGCCTGGATGAACTCGATACGAAAACACTCGACCCATGGTGGGCATGACTATCCCGTAGTGTTCAACACCTGCAACTTTCCAAAAGGCGATCCGGCCCTATTAGGTATGGATGAAGTCCGCACCCTGTTCCATGAGTTCGGCCATGGCTTGCATGGCCTACTCAGCAAGGCGAAATATCGGAGCCTGAGCGGCACATCGGTCAAACGTGATTTTGTCGAGTTACCTTCACAGATTATGGAACACTGGGCGGTAGAACCGGAAGTGCTCAAGACTTATGCCAGACACTACAAAACTGGCGAACCTATCCCGGACGAACTGATTGAAAAACTGCTTGCGACCCAGACCTTCAACCAGGGCTTTGCCACCACCGAGTATCTTGCAGCCTCCTACCTCGATATGAAATGGCATGGCAACAAGATGATCTCCGATGGATCGACGGTCGCAGAATTCGAATCAAAAACATTGCAGGGCATCCAACTGATGGACGAGATTGCGCCGCGCTACCGCTCAACTTACTTCCAGCACATCTTCTCAGGTGGTTACTCGGCAGGTTACTACTCCTACATCTGGGCGGAGGTATTGGACGCAGATGCCTACGAAGCCTTCCGGGAAAAGGGTATCTTCGATCAGGAGACCGCAAAATCCTTCCGCGAAAACATTCTTGAGCGTGGTGGCACCGCCGATCCGATGTCCTTGTACCAGGCTTTTCGTGGCCGAGAGCCGGACGTCAATCCACTATTGAAGGGCCGCGGACTGACGTGAATCAGACCGATCGGTAACCTCGTAACACGAACTGGTGAAAGTGAGTCGGATCGGTGCAAGGCCGGTACCATCACATAGAGTCCTGATGAAAGTTCGGTACCGGGGTGAGCGGACACTAAACACGATAGTGCCGTGATCGCCGAGCGTTCCCGCGGAGACGAAAGGCTCCGCGGCCAGCGAGGGCAGTCCGAAGGACCGGTCACGGGTCCGGGAACCCCGGTCCCGAACTGCATCGCCTAAAGCGGACGAGCATCGCTGCAGCCCTGCACCAGGAAACCTCTGAACAAGTCCGCCTCGACAGCGCGAGTGAGAAGTCAGGGACCTGTTTCTCCAGGCATGGGCTGGGCGCCCCCGACCGTCCTTGGCCCGGTCCCGTTACATCCCTGTACCTAGCCTTCCAAAACAGGTCCCTGACTTCTCACTTGACCGATCGGTAACCTCGTAACACGAACTAGTGAAAGTGAGTCGGATCGGTGCAAGGCCGGTACCATCACATAGAGTCCTGATGA
>JBBDIT010000080.1:0-10897 GCA_040880285.1 Pseudomonadales bacterium
TATGTCAGTGCCGTTATTGCCTGCACACCACCGTGAATGATCTCAAATCTATTGCGATGCGAGTGTTGTCAAGTTACAGGTCCGACTGGATACATAGGTTGGGAATTTCTTCGAAAATTTGTAGGAAAATGCTTAAGGATTTCCAGGTACCTGCCATAATGGCGCCGATTTTCACCAGCCTGAGCCACAAATGGCCATTATCGCCTGCAACAATTTGTCCATCGCATTTGGTGCAAGCCAGGTACTGCGTGGCGTCGACCTTGATATCACAAAAGGCGAGCGGTTGTGCATTACTGGCCGCAACGGCTCTGGTAAAAGCACGCTCCTGGGATTGATCGCCGGTGATCTGGACCCGGACGAAGGCAACATCTGGAGGAGCCCCGGTATCCGCATCACAACGCTGGAACAAACGTTACCTCTTGGTACAAAGGCCAGTGTCTACGATGCGATCGCCCTGGCATTCAAGGATACCGGTAACCTGCTGGCGAGCTACCATCACCTGCTTGGGGAAATCAACCAGAGTACTTTTGGGCAGGAGCAACAGGACCAGTTAGCACGCTTGCAAGAGGCTATCGATCACGCCGGGGGCTGGTCATTCGATCACAAAATTCAGGGAATCCTGGACCGCTTTAAGCTGGACGGTACGCGTAGCCTGGACCAACTCTCCGGTGGCTGGCTGCGACGGGTTGCTATTGCCCGATCTCTTGTGGTCGAACCGGACGTCTGGCTCCTGGACGAACCCACCAACCATCTGGACATTCCCACGATCACCTGGCTCGAATCCGAACTCGTCACATTCGACGGCACCATTGTCTTTGTCACCCACGACCGCCAATTGATGCAGGCTGTCGCCACTTCAATCATTGATCTGGACCGGGGAAAATTGTCCCGCTTCGACTGCGATTACAAGACTTTTGTGGAACGACGCGCCCACCAACTGGAAATTGAACAGGCACACAACCGTGAGTTCGACAAACAGCTACAAAAAGAAGAAGCGTGGATTCGAAAAGGTATCGAAGCCCGGCGCACGCGCAACGAAGGACGGGTTCGGGCTTTACAAAGCATGCGGGCAGAACGTCAAAAAAGGCGTATCAGTAAAAACCTGAAGCTCGAAGTGGACGCAGGCAATCGCTCCGGTAACATCGTCAAGGAACTCGAGCAGGTCACCAAATCCTATGAGGAGACCCCTGTCATCAAGGATCTTGACCTCATCATCATGCGAGGTGACCGAATCGGAATTCTTGGCCCCAATGGTGCAGGCAAGAGCACACTACTCAAGCTTATGTTAGGACAAATACAACCCGACTCCGGCCACGTCAAAACGGGTACGCGACTCGAGATCGCCTACTTTGACCAGATCCGCGACCAGATCAATCCGCAACAAACCGTTGCCGATACTATCGCTGAGGGGCGTGAGTACGTCAGCATCAATGGTAAAGACACCCACGTGGTCACCTGGCTCAATAATTTCCTGTTTACTCCCGAGCAGTCCCGGGCTCCGGTTCGAGTCCTTTCCGGCGGTGAGAAAAACCGGCTATTACTGGCAAAGCTTTTCTCGTTGCCAGCCAACCTGCTGGTCATGGATGAACCCACCAATGATCTGGACATTGAAAGCCTTGAACTACTGGAAGAACTGTTGCTCGACTATAAAGGAACTGTATTACTGGTTACCCATGACCGATCCTTTCTCGATAATGTGGTATCCAGCCTGCTGGTGTTCGAAGGTGATGGAATCGTTACAGAATATGTCGGTGGCTATACCGACTGGATTGAGGCTGGCGGCAGTTTTGACCGATGGAACAAAAAGCGCAAGGAACCACAGGTCACACAAGATAACTCGAAGCACCAGAAGCGAACCAAACAGAAACTGGAACGGGAACTGGCGAGCCTACCCGAAAAAATTGAAGCAATCGAACAGCTGATCGCAACGCTTTATGAGGAGATGGCGGCATCCTCATTTTATGAGAGTCCAGTGAGCGAACAGCGCGAAGTACATGCGCGCCTTTCGAAGGCCAGGGCAGAACAAGTGGACCTCTATGCCCGCTGGGAAGAACTGGAACAACAAGGTTAGGCACTACTCACTTTTTCGGTCCTGACTTCATCTCTACTCCATCGTATAGATTAGCTGCATGGATTTGGATTCACCAGAACGCGTCTCAAGACTCAGCCGGTCCGTTAGCTGGTAATTAAACAGGATGCCTCCTATCCGAGAAAATACATCATAATTGTATTCAACATACAGCTTCGGGTTGATTCGCTTTCCGGCAATTACAGCGGTTGAATCCACACCACTTGGGACGAGTGTCAGCTCACTGAGCCCGAGCGAGCTCCTGATTTCTTCAGTCACTGGTGCTGCCTGCTTGAGACCGAGCGCAAGGGCCGCTGACGTGAGCCCCCGGCCTTCATCGGCATCGGCTGAATCAAGCGAGCGACCCAGTATAAGATAGGATAAAGCCCGTGCCTCGCTCATCGCAGGCGAGGAAATGATCGATGAACGAAGATTATTGGCCGGCCCCGACAACAACAAGCTGACCTTGACCGTGCCGCCACGTTCATTGATGGTGCGCGAGCTGACAACATCCACGACAGGATTATTCAATGGCCCCGTAAAAAAGAGACGACCGCGCTCCACATCAAATGACTGCCCATAGCGGGAGAAACTGCCGGAAACAAGGTCCACATTGCCCACGCCACGGCGTGGGAAACCTGGTCTTTGCGTGAGACGAACGCTTCCGTCTACTTCCACTTTGAGCCCGTACATCTCTACCAAAAAACGCTGGAGACCCACGTCCAGGTCAATATCAACCCGTTGTAATAATCCCGACCCGGCTTCTCTTGATACAACCACCACGTCGCTGGACTGTCGGCGGAGCTGAACGCCATTATCTTTTAGCGTAAAATTGCCATCGACGACATCGAGCTTCCCGCTTATGTTCAACTGGCGCTGATCCGTGTAGACAATTTGCAAGTCAGGCGACGTCACGATCGACACATCGGGACGCTGCATTAACAAAAATTCGTTACCTGTAATGGACAACTTGACAGATCGAGACGGGCTGAGTGGTGACAATAGTGCGCCCTGCACTGAAAGTTCGCCGCCACCTGACGCCGCCGTCAGGCCGATCAAAATGTCACCGTCCTCAGTGTGCGCGTTCATCCCGAGCCTGGAAAGCGTAATGCCAGCGGCAGGAATCACTACACTGGCATCCTCACTTATCCTCGCGGTTAAGGAAATCTGCGGCTCGCTACCCAGGGTACTAACACTGGCCGCTGTATGAAGGGCACCCGTGGCCTTGTCCAGTTGCGGAATAAAAGCCGTAACAATCCCCAGTTCACTGGTTGTAAAATCGGTAGTCGCGGTAAACTGCCGGAAATCAGGCAGGCTCGGAACATTGACGTCGACCGACCAGACATTGGTTGCACCGCTTTGTGCCATCAGTCTTGCTGATAAATTATTGTTCAGAACTTCCCCGGTCACTGCAGCGCTAACGACCAGCTCCTGCTCATCAAAGTAGCTGATGACCGTCGCTGGCATATCGAGATTAAGACGGCCGCCCCACAGCATCGACTCACCGGTCGAATCCAGCGTGCCTTCCAGATGCAGATTGACCTGGCCATGAATATCGACTTCCGGTGCGAGACCGGGGCTTTCAAGTCCAAACGGCACATCGGTCAAGTCCAGCTTCAAACTCCCAAGACCCTGCCGGAATCCGGCTTCCTTCACACATGCATGTGCCGACTCATAGCTCCAACAGTGATCATCCAGGTACATTCGTTCCGACGCGAACCGATAGTCAACTGATGACTCAAGCAACCACGTTTGGGTACCGATTTGGATGGTGCCTTCAGTCAAACTGCCTTCGACGACACCATCGACATAACCGAAGCTCACATTCAAATTCAAGTGACCATTCGGATGCATCCATGCGAGCGCGAGCCGACCATCGTTCAACTCACCATCGACTGAAACTTCACCTTGACCCAGGTAATAAGAACCAAATTGCCAGTGCCCTGCACGCAGGGAACCTGCTAACTGCTGGCCACGACCAGCGACGCGCAGATCCAGCGTCAGCACCTCGTGTCCGGCAAGCGTGAGCGAATCACTCGATGCTGAAACTTCATATTGCATCGTGCTCCCATGCAACACTCCCTCGACATGGATTTGCCCCTGCAGATCCTGATAGACCGCCCCGAGATTGCGCGCATCCAGACCAAACGCTACCAGCCCGGCACCATCTGCATTAAAGTCAAACGTATTGTTTGCGACCGACAGCCTTCCTTCACCTGCCAGTAATTCCAGGGTGTTACCGGACAAGTTTACCGAGCCGGTGACATCATGGTTGCGCAATTTACCGCCAACTTTTGCGTTAACCTGCGCAGTTTCAAATTCGTAATCGCCGCTGACCGAGAGCTCACTATCCATACCGGTCATTCCCAATCGCTCCAGCACAAATACAGAGGACGTAAAGTGACCCAGCAGGTCAAGGGAGATTGCACCAGTGGCAGGTGTGGTCAAATCCCAACCACCCTGCAGTTCGTATTGGGCAGGCGTACCATCGAGTGTAAGCTCAATGTGTTCAATGGACACACCCTGGTCCACGACATCCATACCCGCGGCGTACAACGACACACTCAATTTACCTGCGCGATAGACCAGATCCAATTCGACCCGATCTCTCAATGTAACCGGCGGGCCCAGTCCGGTAAGGAGACCGGCAAGCGTGGCGTTGGCGTGCAGATCACCTTTGTCAAGGCGCAGGCCCGAGAAGCACAAATAAGCATCCGCTTGTTGCCAGCAATGGTCATTCACTGCCACGTCTGGCGCAACCACAGTGAAGTTCGCCGGTTCAACCAAAGTCCAACGTTGGTCGAAGGCGCTTACCTCGCTCTCATCCAGACTACCGCTCAATCGGCCATCAACTTGTGAAACTGTGGAAGTCAGCACCACGCTGGCCAATGCATGCCGCCAATCGAGTGAAAGCACCCCACCATTCACACTACCGTTAAACCGCAATTCACCCTGCCCCAGTACATTATCGTAAAGGGTCAACTGACGCACATTCAGTACAGTATCGATACCGGCGTCTTTGGTAAATCCAACCTGGCCATTCAATTCGAGCGATCCTTCAAGTGGCGCAAAGATTGACGCAAGATTCCGCGCATCGAGATCCAACGAATATTGACCAGTGTCACTTGCGTTTAGCGTCAACCGGTTGTCGGCAACCTGAATGTTGGCATCGCCACCAAGACTGCGTAGATCACTGCCGATCAAGTCAGCAGCAATCACTATCGGATTCAGGCCCCAGTTGCCCTCCAGATTTACCCGGATACGAACTGGCGAAAATCCATAGTGGCCAGTGCCGCTGATACGCGCGTCAGTCCCCTGCAATTTGACGCTATTGAATCGCAATTCCGACGATGAACCGGAACCGGAAAGCTGGAAATTCATCAAACCAGTTATGGCACCAGGTATAGCGGAGTCTACGACTGACTCAATTTCAAAACGATAGTCATCCATTGTGCCTTCGGATTCGAATTTCATATGCCGCAATGCCAGATCCAGGCCGGTCAATTCCTTGAGGTCGACACGATCCGAGCTGGCGCCCACATAAAAAGTTGGCACCTCACCTGGCAAAAACCGGGCGGCAATGTCAACGCGATCGGGTAAGTTGGCAGAGCCGTCCAGGGCAATACCGGCGGTTGAACCTGCTAACCTGCCCGCAACGGAAATTCCGTTCCGTAACAGCCGAAGGTCGCCGGTAAATTCATAGGGTGAATTCAATGTAACCAATGAGGACGCGTAAAGTTCGCCCAGCGCATGCACAACCCTTACACGTTTGAGCTCAAGGGCTTGCCCCTTGAGCTCGCCCGACGTCTCAATCGATACAAGTTGAACCGGCGCTGCAGACCCGAGCCGGATGGTAACGTCGTAGGCTCGAGTTGAACTGAACAATATGGGTATCTTTACATTGACGGGGATCTTGACCGGAGCGGTCGACTGCTCGTTATCATTTTCCGTGTCGTCATAACTGATAGAAAGTGACTGGAAGATCGCCTCACGAATACCAACCTTTAACCCCAGCAGCGCCCAACCATCCAGCCTGATGCTCAGTCTGGCGGCAGCCAGCGACAGCCCGTCGGCATCATATCGAACATCAGCGAGAACGACGCCCCTACTGGCGCTACCGGATTCAAACTCAAGCCCCAGGCCCGGTACCCGTTCCACGATCTGCTCGATGACAAAACCACTGCCACCTTCTGTATACCAGACAAGATGCAATGCCAATAACATGGTCAGTGCAACAACCACTACCGGGTACACCAAAAGTCTGATCAGTAAACCCGGCTTCACAGGTCTGGTCCGAGGCTAATATGGATTCTCACACTTCGGTCGTCACGGTCCAGCGGTTTTGCAATATCGAATCGAACTGGCCCGATCGGCGAGTACCAGCGAAATCCGATTCCCGCACCACGCTCGAAATCACTCGAAAATTCAGATTGGGAGACACTGGCTGCATCCAAGAAAGCGGCCAGCCCCCAATTGGTGCCGATGCGATAGTCTAATTCTGTACTCAATTCCAATAGCCGGTTGCCACCTATCACATTACCGGATTCATCGAGCGGACCAATGGATTCGAAATCAAATCCTCGCACACGATCATCACCACCCGAGAAAAACCGCACATTGGGTGGCAGGCGATCAAAGTCTTCAGTCCTGGTAATTCCGACCCGGCCACGGGCGATCACCCGTAAGTTGTCACCCAGTGGCCGGATCATCTTCGCGCTACTGGTTGCGCTCACGAAGTCCAGCGTTGAACCCAGGCTGCGACTGGTTCCGGAAACTTCAAACGATATGCGATGGGCCCGTCGCACCCGGGCCGCCAGGCTGTCGGTACGGGTGTGGGAGTAGTTCAGGCCAGGCACAAACGAAAGGTTCGAATTGCTTTCATCGGCTACTTCAAATTGTTCGTTGACGATCTCGAAAAAACGAGTCTCAATCCAACCTCCACCACGGGGTACGATCTGGCGAATACCCATTGTGGCTTTTTTTTGGTAACTGGTATCCGTATCGGTTACCCGATACCCACCGTACAGACTCACCCAGCCGTCTTTGTCCTCGCCCTGGGGGATGCGATAGAAGCCGCCCACCTGACGTTCTACCGGTGAGACCGAGGCATCAATCTGAAACTGATGACCACGCGCATTGACCAGGCGTCGGTTCCTGTCGATAAAGAGCCTGGGCCCAAGATCGGTGGAGTAGCCAATGCCGATCCTGGTTACGGACGTTTTACCGAATACCAGCGTGACATTGACAGGCACCGTTTTGCCATCTACCCGACTCGTGTCGAGGATGACATCATCGAAGTACCCGCTGGCCAGCAGTGACTGGTATAGCTCACCGAGTTTTTCCACATCATAGACATCACCTTCTTCAAACGGAACGTAACGTTTCAATACGTCTTCACTCAAGTGATCTGAATTGAAGGTCACAGCCCCAAATTGAAACCGTGGGCCAGTGTCGTACACCAGATCCACCCGCACCGCATTACTCTCGATATCGACTTCAACCCGGTGACTGGCAAACCTGCCCTCCAGAAAACCAAAGTGCGCGGCGACATTCTCAATACCGGATTTCAACGATTCATAGGTTTCATGGTCAAACCTCGTACCAACCTGCACAGACGATGTTGCAATGACGCGATCAAGCTCCGGTAGTTCGCGCCCCTCGCCCAGTATTGCCACATTGGCGGTCTGGATCATCGCAGGTGGTCCGGGATCAATACGGAATATTGCCAGCCAACACTCACCGGCAAGGTCAAGCTGTTTGTCTATTACCGGATTGTAATAACCGAAGGTCTCAAGTGATTGCTTGATTTCCCTGTCGCTGCCAAGGAATCGGTAGCGCACCAGCCAATCCGCGAGCTCACAATTGTCGCCAAGCGTCAGTTGGGCGGAAATCGCGTCGCTGATATCGTCGCTGACCCCCTCGATGACCACAGCCGCTGGCAACTTATTAGCGCTGGCTAGCACCGCAAATACCAACAAGGCACATCTTTGGACGAGGTTGACACGCATCTGGAGACTACAAAAGCTTCGAGACGACGATGATCTCACGCCTGCTGCCCGGTATCACGACATGCCGCAGAATCGTCGTTTACCAGGGCTCGGGATCAGCACGCTTGGCCGCTTTCATGCCTTCGTCGGTGGCCCCGACTTTCCAGTAGCAACTGACGTACATATAGTCCTTGTCGAGGCCACGTTCGTGGCGAAAGTACTGCCGCAACCTGCGTGAAGCGCTGAATTCGCCAGCAACCCAGACCGAAGCCATACCATCTGACCAGGGCAACGCCATCACCGTATCCTCCAACATTGTATTGGGTGATTCCGGCTCCGGATTCACAATCCAGTGCACCTTGAGCCCCCCGGGGAGTTCAAGCGCCAACTTGTCGGCCTCGCTGATCACTTCAAGTACAACATGACCCTCAGCATCCGCCGGCAAACTCTCGAGGTTGACGCTGATCGCGGGAAACGCACTCATATCACCCGCCAGTAAGAACCAGTCGGCATCGGGATTAATTTTCTTAACCGCTCCGGGACCCGTGATCGTGATCTCTGTACCTGGCCCGGCTCGATTCGCCCAACTCGTGGCCGGTCCGGCATCACCATGTGCCACCATATCGAGGGTCAGCTCCCGGGCTTCCGGTGAAAAAGCACGAATGGTATAAGAACGAACCGTGGGCTTAGCGGCAACGCCGGGCAACAACAATTTGACGTAGCCACTCTCAAAGCCCTCTGGGAAATCGGCCAGGGGTTCTCCCGTAAGTACCATCCTGATCATGTTGGGAGACAACTGCTCTCTCCTTTCGACGCTCACGGTGCGCTCGACCTTCGTCATCAAGTAATTCCTCCAATCCAGACCACAGATATTAACGCGAATGATAATGGTTCTCAACTACAAGCGAGGCAGTTACTTCTCCTGAGCTGACGGTTTCCGCTTTGCTGGCCTACCCGATGATTTACGGGCTCCCGGATTGCGTTTCCCGGCCTTGCGTTCCTTACCCGTATCACTGGTCTTGTCGTTCTTGCGCTTGCGTTCCATTTTAAAGGACGCGAGTCGGGATATATTGAGCGCCTGGCCGCAAACCCTCACTTTCTTCAATTCATTGAAGACGTCCCGCGGCATTCCCGTTGGCAAGTCCACCAGGCAAAACGTCTCATGGATTTCGATGTGCCCGATGTGTTCTCCATCGAGACCCGCTTCATTGGCGATGGCGCCGACGATATTGCCGGGTTTCACATCATGTTGGCGACCCACTTCGATTCGAAACCTTTCCATACCTTCTGCCGGGGTCGCAGGCCCTTTTCGTCTGGCCCCCCTATCATCCCGCTTCGTTCTCGATTCACGGGGTGCGCTATGCGCCGGTTCACTGGCCCTGTCTTCCACCAGCAGCAAAGGACTGTCACCGATGGCAAGCTTGGCCAGTGCCGAGGCGATGTCCAGCGAAGGTACATCATGTTCACGCTGGTACTGCTCAAGCATGCCTCGCATGAAATCGAGTTCGCCGCTAGCCAGGGTATCACTGATGGTTTGCTTGAAGTCGGCTATCCGTTTGTTGTTGACCATTTCCGTTGTCGGTAATGTCAATTTCTCGATTTTCTGTCGGGTCGCTCTTTCGATGGCGGCGAGCATACGCTGTTCTCTCGGAGCGACGAATAAAATCGCGTCCCCCTGTCGGCCGGCCCGACCGGTTCGACCGATACGATGGATATAAGCTTCCGTGTCATAAGGAATGTCATAGTTAACTACATGACTAATGCGATCCACATCGAGCCCACGGGCGGCGACGTCGGTCGCGACCAGGATATCCAGTCCGCCTTTGGTCAGCCGCTGGATCATCTGCTCCCTTTGCTTTTGTACCATGTCGCCGTTGAGGGCAGCGACGGAATATCCTCTGGCAGCGAGACGATCCGCAAGTTCCGTGGTCGAAATCTTTGTTCGCACGAAGATCAGCATGGCGTCAAACGGCTCGACTTCGAGGATGCGGGTGAGTGCATCGAGTTTATGCAAGTTATTGACGGACCAATACCGCTGTCTGATGGTCGCCGCGGTGGCGGTGCGGGACCGAATGGCGATCAACTTTGGATCACGGAGGAACCGGCCCGCGATTCGTTGGATTTCCTTTGGCATGGTCGCAGAAAACAACGCCATCTGGCGCTGGCCCGGCAACTGTTCGAGAATCCACTCCACATCGTCGATAAAGCCCATTCGAAGCATCTCATCGGCCTCGTCCAGAACCAGCGCCTGCAGGCTACCCAACTTGAGGGTTCCCTTGCGCATATGATCCATAACCCGGCCTGGTGTTCCTACAACTGCATGGACACCACGATTTAGCTGCCGGATCTGACCACCATATTCCTGCCCTCCATATATGGGCAGCACATGGAAACCTGTCATATGCGCTGCATACTTCTGCAAGGCCTCTGCCACCTGAATAGCCAGCTCCCTGGTTGGCGTAAGGACCATCAACTGGACTTGCCTGCTGTTGAGATTGATGCGAGACAGCAACGGAAGTGCGAACGCGGCGGTCTTACCGGTCCCTGTCGGGGCATGGCCGAGGACGTCCAGCCCGGCAATCAGGTGCGGTATCGTTTGCGCCTGGATGGGCGTCGGAATCTCATAACCTACACCCTCCAGGGCTTTTAACAGACTGGCTGGCAGTTCAAGGTCATGAAAGCTGGTAACTGTGGTGGGAGACTGAGACACGTCGGTTCCTGAATGGGAGAACGTGGCCATGGCCACGCGGGGGCGCGAGTATAGCCATTTATGCTGGCGAGGTCTCGCTTATTGTGCAGGGCACTATCAATTATACCGCGATAAAAGTAGTACCACCTCAAG
>JBBDIT010000081.1:0-7612 GCA_040880285.1 Pseudomonadales bacterium
TTTGGACAAATCGACTCGTCTTATAGGCAAGTGGCCATCAAACTGGTCAGGGAAATTCATGATGCATTTGTTATTCCGGGGCGTGGAGTCATCTGGAAAATGACAGAGGACCTTTCGGCTCCCTATCCGGGCTATGGATTAGGCGCGATGGACGCATACGATGGTTATGTGGTGTACCAGTTGCTGGCGCTGGAGCAGCTCACACACGAGATACACCAGATGCGAGAGTTGGTCCATGATAGCTATGGGCGGCTGACTATTGATCAGGACCTTGGCCTTGGCATGATGCTTTGGCTGACCCATTTCTTCCCGGATGAAGAATGGGCGGTAGTCCAGCGTTCCCGCTGCCTGGTTCAGCTGGAGCGATTATGGATTCATCCGCCAGGTTACTTCTGCCGGCAGGAGAGCTGGAATGATATGAAGTTCGCGTTTACGAACTACGGGATCAGTCTGGGCCTGCAGTCGGTTGGGCGTTGGTCCGCACGGGTTGACTCGCTCAATACGTTCTTTGAAGCGTACCGGTCAGATGATGAATATGACACCAATGCCATTACCCATGTGATGGCCTGTTCCTTCAGGCTGATTGAGTCCGGGGTCTTCTCTAAGCGAGATTGAACATGTCTTTGAAAATATGTTTCCTCTGAAGTGGGGCAGTCATTTCGAACGGCCTTTTTTCGAAAGCACTCTGCGGATGCCTAAAGCTGTTGATTATTATGTCTGAAATCACTTTTCGATGGGTGGAAATCTCTCTTCATCGAGCAGGAAAGGTAGCGCAAAGAGATAACTCGTTGTTACCTTGCGCAGCAGGAACGAGCGCAGTTTGGGGTTATTCGCAAGTAGCATCCCGGCGCAAAAGGCAAGACTCGCATAGCGTAATGGGTGCCGACGGATTAGCCCCCCAACGGACAGGCTCTCAGCCGCCAGCCGAAATTCACACTTTGCTTCAGCCACGCTTTTCAGTTTTTGCGCCGAACCCGCCATAGGATTACTCCGCCAATCAAAGAGACCAGGAGCCCAATAATCAGGGCCGAAACCGCGGCACCCAGAAATGTCAGGAGATATTGATACAGGGCCCAGCTGACGAGAAGCACACCTACAGTGAAGAGGATTCCTGCAAAGAGTACGAGCAGCAGGTCCGTTGCGGTCTCGGTGACAGCCTGTCTTAAGGAACGGCCCTCTGCCTCTATCAAATTGATGAAGGCAAGGATCAAGTTTGCCAGTTGGTTCAGTGGTGCCTCCCTACATCAAGCAGCTTCGAAACCAGGAACCCGATACCGAATGCAGCCAATACAGTGGAGAAAGGATGTTGCGCGATCTCACCCTCAAGCGCATCCACTGCTTTTTCACCTCGTACCCGCGCACCTGATAACGCGGCGCGTAGCTCCGCACGCCGTCGCTCCAGCTCGTCGTCCAGGGATGATTTGGCGTCGCTGACCTTTTCCTCACCCAGTGACTTGAGTAGATCCACAAGCTCACCTACATCACCTCGTAGTTTCGCAAGGTCTGCCTTCAGTACATCCATTTCATCTTTTAGATTGTTCTCTGTTGCCATGGTAAGCCTCCTTAACTGGCATTAATCCGTCGTAGCATACTGCCACAGGTGGATTTCATCGTAGAGCATTGATCAAGAAGGGTCTTGATCTCTATCAACATCGTGACGGGTTACCGGGTCGCTTTGCCCGTGCACATAACCTAGAATCACCAATTGTTGTTCGGCGTCTCCCTGGCACCCCCATGTCTAAAACATCGTCTGGAATTGCAAACCGTGTGGACCAGAAGATGCTGGATAGACTCCAGCGAATACTTGGCGCTTCGGATCTGTTGGTTGTTATCCTGGACCTCTCCGGCAGAATCCAATACTTTAATCCAGCCTGCGAACGCCTGACTGGCTATGATCATGAAGAGGTTCTTGATCAAGAGATGTTTGGTTTACTCCTGCCTGTCGAACAACGTGAGTCGGTACGACTGGTTTTCGAGCAGCTGAAGGCCGGAGACTTCCCGAACGAACACGAAAACATCTGGGTAACTCGCGAGGGCGATCACCGCCAAATTCATTGGCACAATACTGCTGAGACGGGCCCGGACGGTCGTGTCAGCCGCGTGATTGGAACTGGCATCGACGTCACCGATCAAAGGGAGTCTGAACATTCACTTAAAACTATCGTGGATTATGTCCCGGCCCTGATCGCGAGGCTAGACCTTCAATATCGCTTCATCTTTACCAATCTGGCATATAAGGAATGGTTTGGGCTGGACGCGTCCGAAATTGTGGGCCGGCATGTGAAAGAGATTCTGGGCGAGGCAGCGTTTGAGATACTGCAACCCCACTTCGCCCGGGCGTTGTCCGGCCAACTTTCCGTCTACGATGGCGAGGTGCCTTATGCCTATGGAGGAATACGGTTTATCCACGGCATCTATGTGCCCCAGTATGATGAAGTGGGCAGAGTTGAGGGTTGCATTATCACGGCTGTCGACCTGAGTGAGCAATATCGGCTATCGAGAAAGCTTGAAGCGGCTCGTCATCGCAGTGATGCCATGTTGGCGACGGCGGCGGACGCCATCGTCACCATTGATCAACATGGACTGGTGGACTCATTTAACCATGGGGCGGTCAATATGTTTGGTTACCGGCCGGAAGAGGTGATCGGCAAGAATGTCTCCATGCTTATGCCAGAACCCTATGCCTCCCGGCACGACGAATTTGTGGCGCGCTATCTTGCCACAGGTAAAAAGCGAGTCATTGGAATCGGCCGCGAGGTGATGTGCCGTTGCAGCGACGGCAGCGGTTTCCCGGCTGAGTTGTCCATTGGTGAGTTTGAAGAGGAGGGGCAGATTCGGTTCACTGGGTTCATCAAGGATATCAGTGATCGGCGTGAGGCTGAGAAAACCGCACGAGAACATCTGGATGAGTTGACTCATGTCACGCGTCTTAGCTCCATGGGAGAAATGGCCTCGGGTATTGCGCATGAGATCAATCAACCCCTGACTGCAATCGTCACTACGGCGCAGGCGCTGATTCGTTTGTTGGCGGGAAATCGCCTTGCCCCGGGGCAGCTTGAGCAAAGCCTGAATCAAATCATCAAGCAAGGCCAGCGGGCCAGCGACGTGATCCATGAAATGCGCCGATTCCTTAAGAAAACGGACCAGAGCGATTTTGGCCCGGAAGATACCAACGAACATATCGTGACGATACTCGAGTTGTTTGGTCATGATGCACAAAGCCGCGCGGTGGCAATCGAGCTCGACCTCGCGCCTGACCTGCCGCTGGTTTGTATTAATGGCATACAGCTGGAACAGGTGGTGTTTAACCTGGTTCGTAATGCCATAGAAGCTTTTGACGATAGTGACAGGTCAGTCAATGATGCGTGGATTCTCTTATCCACTAGAACCTGCGCCGATGAACCCGGCATGGTTGAAATCTGTGTCAGGGATAACGGCCCCGGTATTTCTGACGAGGTTCGTGCGAGGCTTTTTATGCCGTTTGTGACCACCAAGGTGAAAGGTATGGGGCAAGGCTTGTCCATCTGCCGTTCAATTGTCGAGGCATGTGGTGGTAGTATCTCTGCACCCATTGAACAACGTGGTACCTGTTTCAGGATTCGATTGCCTGCGATAGATTGAAGGCAGAATCAAGGTGTTCGTTCGGTCAAGCTGTGGTCAACCAGTAAGAGTCAGTTTCAGAATACAGGAGTTGAATTACGAAATGTCTTTAATGGTTGAAGACGCGGTCGTTTACGTCGTAGACGATGATGAGGATGTCCGCCGTGCGCTTGGAATGTTGCTGGAGTCTGTGGGGCACACGGTGATTGAGTTTCCAAGTGCTGAGGCATTCCTTGCCGCGCCACGGACTGATAAACCCGCGTGTCTCATTCTTGATATCCACATGCCCTCAACGAGCGGTATCGAATTGCAGGAGCGATTGAATCAAGGCAGTGATGAATTGCCTGTTATATTTCTCACCGGGCACGGGAACGTTCCAAACGCGGTCAGCGCTTTAAAACTTGGTGCAATAGATTTTCTTGAGAAGCCACTGCGGAGTGACGAGCAGTTGCTCCAACGCGTCCGTGAAGCGCTGGCGATTGATGCAGCAGCCAAGGCAAGACTGGCCCGGGAAGACGCTGCGAAATCAGTGATCGCATTGCTAACCCGTCGGGAAGCCCAGGTCTTTGAATTCCTCTGTCAGGGTATGGCCAACAAGGTTATCGGCATTGAGTTGGGCATCAGTGAGCGTACAGTAGAATTGCATCGATCCCATGTAATGAAGAAAATGGGCGCCCGGTCCATCGCTGAACTCATCCACCTCAGGGATTCCGCTCAGCGCGAAATTGGACAAAGTTGATTCACATCACGCGAGACGGGTGCGTAACGAATAGTATCCGCCCAGAACCCTTTTCCGGCAGGTGTAATGAGAGAGAGTTACTCTACGGTATATGTCGTCGATGACGATGAGGCAGTCCGGAATGCCATCGGTATGCTGATAGAATCCTGTGACTGGAAGGCCGCTCTTTATGCCTCTACGGTTGATTTCCTGAAAGATCTTCATGTGCCTTCCGGGCGTAGCTGCCTGGTCCTGGATCTTAATATGCCGGGGCAATCAGGCGTGGATCTGCTCGAGAGCAAAGAGATGTCAATACCGGTGATTGTTGTCACAAGCCATACTGACAGCCCATTGAGTAGGCGAGCCCTGGCCAACGGAGCGTTGGCAATTCTGCATAAGCCATTCGATGACAAGGAATTATTGCAGCATGTCCGGAGTGCTCTCGCTCTGTCTGGCAGCGTCGGTGCGCCAAAGCCATAACTACCCACAGCTGCCCACGACTAACTACAACTACCTACAACTACCCACAACTAACTACAACTACGTAGAAATACGTATATCCAGTCGGCGTCATCTTTCGTAGAGTCTTAGTGTCCACTCAACAGGAACACGAATATTTCTTCGGGTAAGTGTGGCAGGGAGATGGAATCATGACCAGTAAGTTAGATGCGACAACCAAGCGTTGTGAAGTTTGTCCCACCGAATCGCATTGTTTGATCGCAACCATTGAGCGCCAATGTGATGAGCCGCTTCGGGGCACAAGTGCACAGGTGCGGGTGTTGCAAAAGGGTCAGCACATTTATCGCATGGCGATGGATTTTGATGCCGTTTATACGATTCGTTCCGGTAGCGTCAAGACATCGTTTGTCAACGAGGAAGGTACCGAGCATGTGAGTGGATTTTACCTGTCAGGAGATATGGTGGGTCTCGATGGCATTGAAACACTCCAGTACCAGAATGACGCTGTTGCCATGGAGACCACGAGTATTTGTATCTTTTCATTCAAGACTTTAATGGAAATATCGAAGACTTCTAATGGACTCCAGCGTTATCTATGGTTACAGGCGTCACGAGAAATTGCGTCAAAACAGCGCCTGTTGCTTTCAATTGCACATGGTGGTGCCGAGTCCAGGGTTGCGAATTTCCTCTTGTCGCTCTCAAAACGCTATCTGGCTATCGGTTGTTCAGCAAAACACTTCGATTTGCCGATGAGCCGTCAGGACATCGCAAACTACCTTGGCCTTAGCGTTGAGACGGTTTGTCGGGTTTTGACGCGTCTGCAGCAGACTCGAACGATCCAAAGGCAGCAGCGCACCATTGACCTCGAGAATCCGGCCGCGTTGTGGCAGATTGCACTTGGCCAGGCCAGCATGCGAAATCTGGCCACCGATTCGGCCGCGCTGGCGGTATAACACGGCTAACCACATCCGTGAGACCGCCGGTGCGTTGGTCAGGGTCCCACTAGCCCACGATACCGGCGTCTGCCTGGTTCATCAATAAGGCTCCCCATCGTCTTTGCGTATTGTGACGACTTTGGTCACGCCACTTTCACCGGGAAAGTTCTGGAACATTGCCTTTAGCATATAAGGAAATACGCTATTCATGTTGGCTTGCCTGCCAACGCTTTCCACCCGTCCTTCGAAAACGACCTGACCATCGGTTTGTAGGATATCGAGTTGAAGCAGTCTCGGGAAGACGGTGTATGAGTAGACATTTGGCTCATCCCAATATCGGCCAAAATAGTATGGATAATAACGATCGTATCGGAAGTGATAATGAACATAATTGCGAGGCCAGGATCGGATCCTGGTCTGGGCTTCACCCACGCTATAGTCCATCCTTGCAATGAGATCAGAGTCGCCGGAGTCAACAACATGATAGCCGAGCTTTGCCAGTTCCTCTGCGACTTTGGTGGCGTAGGTCGCAAATTCGATGCTGCTCTGCTTGTCGTCGTTGACGGGGACAATCGTGATGGTTTCCCCGTGCGGTGCCGGCGCCCGATGAAAGCGAGTTACTTCTGATGTTACCTGGCTGGTACAACCGATAGCCATCGGTACAATCGCCATCACCAGAAGCATTCGTACCCGGTTTCGTATCGTTACACCAACACCTGGCTTCATTGCCACACCTCGGATATCCATGAAAGTTCGATGGAGCCTATCAAACCGCGGGTCGAGCAATTTGATCTGAATCAGACACTTCATTGAAATTGTGGTTGCCGTTGACTCATTGATGCCTGGCCGCTACCCGGCAACGGGGAATTCACTGGATGATGTGTTCACGATAACCGTTCAATCTCTTTTTTCACGGTCTCCAGCGCAAAATGGCCGGGTGGCAACTTCTCGACCGCGACCCTATTGGCGAGATAGCGCAAGGTTTCGTTTGCCGGTGTCGGTACACCGAAGAGTTTACCCAGAAGGCAAATCTCGCCGTTTAAGTAATCCGCCTCGATATCGCCGGTACCTCTCGACACGCTCTGCCAGGAGGAGCCGCCGCCGCGTTCGGCACCTTCGATGTCGCCGGGAATCATGCCGGTAAAGCGTGCCCGGGTGTCATCACGGCTGGCGTACTCAATTCCCGCTGCTCCGTAGCAGGCGAGTGCTTCATCGCGCGCTAGCCGCATGATGTCCCGGGCACCACTACCCGCATCGCATACGGCCTGCAATGAATTGCCCAGGTTCTGCAGCAACTTGGCATACTTCCAGCGCAAGGGTTTCGGATCCGCGTGCGCACTAAAGCCGGCTGCAGTGAGCGCTCCACAGACTTCAGTTATCGTATCGTCGACACCCATCGGAAAACAGCCGGCGTCGAGGAAGCCGCCAATACCGGTAGCGTAATGCAACACTTCACCAGGGTTCAGGTGGGTTGCCGGTAGATACACCACCATGGCATACACCTTACGAAATTTGCGCGCCGCCATGGACTCATTGGCAACACCGTTCTGACAGCACACGATGGGGATATCCGGGGGAGCAGTCCTTGCGAGGTCCTCCAGGGCGGATTGCGTGTGCTGGGACTTCATGGTCAGGATGACAACGTCATCGGGCGTAAAGTCTATCGCGTCTGGGTGTCCAACCACGGGAATCCGCAGCCTCTGGGTCTCCTGCGGATTGCGGTAAGTGAGGCCTTCATTTGCCAGTTTCACAAGATGGTCACCGCGAGCGACCAGGAGTACATCTTTGCCACTCATGGTGAGGCGAGCGCCTATAGTGCCACCGATAGCGCCGGCACCGTAGATAATGGTTCGCATGGTGTTCTTTCTCCAATGATGACGTTCGGATCCAGTCACCCGGG
>JBBDIT010000081.1:7712-10690 GCA_040880285.1 Pseudomonadales bacterium
CCAGGCTGAACCGTAATAGCTGGGATGGATGGGGTCAACTGCGATAATTCGTGGTATTTATTTTTGTAGCAGACTTTTGGTACTGTTAGGGGCCTGCTATATGGCCCGGAAGCTGCTTGAGTCAATTCCCGGGTTAAAACGAGGCTTCAAAGGGCCGTAACAAGAGGAGACCAAGATGGGGGCGTTAGAAGAATTCCGTGAGGAAGCGCGGGCCTGGCTGGAAGAAAATTGCCCGGCCAGTCTGCGGACACCTGCAGCCGAGTCGGAAGCCATCGGCGGCGGCAAGAAACAAGAGTACAGGAATCCGGACGCAAAACTGTGGCTGGATCGTATGGCTGAACGTGGCTGGACGGCACCTATGTGGCCAAAGGAATATGGTGGTGGTGGCCTCACCAAGGATCAGTACCTGATCCTGCAAGATGAAATGATCCGAATCAATGCCCGCTCACCCATAGGCGGCATGGGCTTTTCCATGATCGGGCCGACCCTGCTCGACTACGGGACCGAAGAGCAAAAGCTCGAACACTTGCCCAGGATCGTGTCGGGAGAGATCCGTTGGTGTCAAGGATACAGTGAGCCGGGCGCAGGCTCTGACCTGGCGAATGTGCAGACCAAGTGCGTAGACAAGGGGGATTACTTCGAGGTCAACGGTCAGAAGATCTGGACCTCCGGTGCCCAATATGCGGACTGGATTTTTACCCTGGTCAGGACGGAACCCCAGGCCCCCAAACATGAAGGTATTAGTTTTGTCCTGATTGACATGGATCAGCCCGGTGTCACGGTCAGGCCGATTAAACTGATTAGTGGCAATTCACCGTTTTGCGAAACTTTTTTTGACAATGCGCGAGTTGAAAAAAATAACCTGGTGGGCCAACTGAATCGAGGCTGGACCGTCGGCAAACGTTTGCTTCAGCATGAGCGTAGTTCGATTTCGGGTCTCAACTCCGGTGGCAGGCGAGGGCGTTATGATGGCATGCGTGAACTGCCGGATGTGGCGAAGGAATATATCGGGCTAGAAAATGGCAAGCTGAAAGACAAAGATCTACGGACGAGTATCGTGACCAATGACATGAACCAGCGCGCGTTCGGCCTGACACAAAAACGAGCGATGGCAGAAAACGAATCTGGCGGTACACCAACCTTTGCAACCTCGGTTTTCAAGTACTACGGATCCGAAATAGGCAAGGAACGCCTGGAACTACAACTCAAGGCCATGGGTAGCCAGTCGTTGGGCTGGGAAGGCGATGAGTTCACAGATGAGGAAAGAACATTGACCAGGACGTGGTTGCGTTCCAAGGCGAGTTCGATTGCAGGCGGCAGCTCGGAAATTCAGCTGAATATCGTTGCCAAGCGCGTACTTGGACTACCGGATTGACTAATTTTAAATTGAGATAATTTTTAACCGAGGAGTAACACAGCAATGCCATTGGTACTGAACGAAGAACAGAATATGCTGAAAGATGCTGCGAAAGACTTTTGCAGTAACAACACGCCTATTTCCCAGCTTCGTAAACTGAGAGATGAAAAAGACGAGAACGGGTTTGACAAGGCAACCTGGCAACAGATGGTCGAGCTCGGCTGGGCCGGTATTGTTGTTCCGGAAGATTTTGGTGGACTCGGCTTCGGTTACATGGGCCTGGGTGTTGTAATGGAAGAGTGTGGCCGGACACTGACCGCATCACCACTTTTAGCGACCGCAGCTGGTGCATCAGCGATTCTCCATGGCGGCAGTGATGAGCAGAAAGGCGAACTTCTGCCACAAGTGGCGAGTGGTGAGCTGCTTTTGACACTGGCCCTGGAAGAGACGCCGCACCACAATCCGCATGGCGTTGCCTGCAAGGCAGAAAAGGCGGGTAGTGGTTATAAGGTAACGGGCAACAAGACCTTTGTTTTGGATGGTCATGTCGCTGATAAACTGGTCGTCGTTGCCAGGACTGCAGGTAATCCCGGTGATCGTGACGGTCTCTCCCTGGTGCTGGTAGATCGTGATGCCAGCGGCGTGTCTGTTACCCGCACATTTATGGCAGACAGTCGCAATGCCGCAAACGTTGAGTTCAAGGGTGCCGAAGGCGTACTGCTGGGCGAGGAAGGCAAGGCCGCTGACGTATTGGACAAAATACTTGATATCGGCCGGATCCTGCTTGCTGCAGAAATGCTGGGTAGTAGCCAGGAGTGTTTCGAACGCACACTGGAATATCTCAAGACGCGGGAACAGTTTGGCGTACCGATCGGCTCATTCCAGGCGCTGAAACACCGTGCCGCCCAGATGTTTTGTGAGATTGAACTATCAAAGTCAGTGGTGCTGGAAGCCCTGTCGGCACTTGATGATGATTCAGATGAAATCGCTGAGCTTGCCAGTCTTGCCAAAGCCCGACTCAATGATACCTACAATCTGGTGAGCAGCGAAGGCGTACAAATGCATGGCGGTATCGGCATGACGGACGAGTATGATATCGGTTTCTTTATGAAACGTGCGCGCGTTTCAGAACACACTTTCGGTAACAGCGCATTTCATCGAGATCGTTACGGTGAAACCCAGGGTTACTGACGGTCGTGGGAGAAGCAGTTGGGATTAAGGTATTCTTCACGATCTTTGCAGTAGTATTCGTCGCTGAGTTGGGGGACAAGACCCAACTCGCGACCATGCTGTTTGCTGCGGACAAGGAGGTAAGTAAGCTTGTGGTATTTTGTGCCGCATCGCTTGCGCTGATTGTAGCGACCGCTCTCGGCGTAGCTGCCGGCACACTCTTGTCAACCTATATTAGTGAAAAAGTACTGTCGTATATTGCTGGCGCAGGATTTGTGCTGATTGGGCTCTATACGTTGTATTCGGCCTGATAGTTTATCAGGTGGCCCGGCTCAGTGAGTTTGCCAAGATCGTGCCACATGCGGTGATGGCAGCGATGAGTGGCTGGTCAGTGAGATCGTAGCGAACTGGATTGCATAGCGGTGATCGTGCTGAATCGGACACCGTCACA
>JBBDIT010000082.1:0-8523 GCA_040880285.1 Pseudomonadales bacterium
CACCCGCTTTGAGTAGGATTCTACCCTGCTCGAGGACTTTTTCAAATCTGTAACGCGATTGTGGCGTCCCCTAGGGGAGTCGAACCCCTGTTGCCGGGATGAAAACCCGGTGTCCTAGGCCTCTAGACGAAGGGGACGGGAAGCGGCGCATTCTATGTATCTTGTGCTCCTCCGTCAAGCGCCGGAGGCACTGTCAGCATCGGTTCTTCTTCGGCCTGGCTGCCGATTTCCAATTGCAATTCGTTGATGGCCTGTTCTGCATCGCCGGTACGATCGCGGTAGCAGGCAATATGGAATATGGCATCACCCTCGTTGACTAGCGGCAGATTGAGTTTGCCAATGACAATGCCGTCTTCGGGGCTATACAAGCCAGTTTCCTCGGCACCCATGGGGTCGCCGATGATTCCCAGAAGGTCTCCTTCGCTGACTTTACCGCCGATTCTGGTAATGGTCCGGAGCACGCCACTATTATTGGCGCGAACCCAGGTAGATCGTTTCGAGATAAAGGGTTCAGGCACCGGCGTCTTGCGGCGGGTTTGCCGCAGCATGCCGAGGTGTCGCATTACATTCATAATGCCGTGGACGCCGACCCGGATAGAAAATTCATCAAAGCGCAGGCTTTCACCACCCTCATACAGCAAAAACGGAATGTCGCGTTCAGCGGCTTCTTCTCTAAGGGAGCCGTCACGGAGCCGAGAATGCATCAGGACTGGCACACCGAATGCCATACCGAGGGCTTTTGATTCCGGATTGCTGAGATCGACGCGAATTTGCGGTAAATTGGTCCGGTGGCGTGCACCCGTGTGCAAGTCCAGTGCATAGTCACATCGACTCAAGATCTGGTCGACGAACTTGTCGGCGACCCTTGCTGCCAGCGAACCTTTGCTGGATCCGGGAAAACTGCGATTGAGATCTCGGCCATCCGGCAGGTAACGCGTCTGGTGCAGGAAGCCGTGCACGTTAACCACCGGAATGGCAATCAGGTTACCGCGCATTTGCGCGAGGGCCGGGTGGCGCAGCAGGCGCCTGATAATTTCCACGCCATTGATCTCATCACCGTGTATGGCAGCGCTGACCAACAGTGTCGGGCCGGCCCTGCGACCGACGAGGATGTTGGCAGACATGGCAAGGTTCGCGTTGGTGACAAGTGGTGCCAGCGGTACCTCGACGATCTGGCGCTCGCCGGGGCGGACGATCTCGCCGGCAAACTCAAAGGGCTCGTTACTGCGGCCGGCCTGGCGCTTCTCGCCGGGTTTGGTTGTTGGCTTATCTATGGTTCTTGCCTCTTGCCAAGTCGATAGGACTTCGCCGGGTCTACCACGAAGCGTCGGCGCATGGCATTGCGCCCCAGCAGAAACCGGTACTTCATATTGTCACGATTGGTCAGTGTGACCTCGGCGCTGAAAACTTCATCGCCCAATTGCATCAGGGTGTCGATCACGTACCGATTTTCCGTATGCCCGCCTGAATCGGTGACATCCCGCTTCTCCTTGACCCGGGATTCGCAGTGAACCGCGTCTTTGTCGCTGTGGCGGTTGGGGTGCAGGCCAAAGCGAATCCACTCTTCGCCGTTGCGATCGAAGTCGTCGATATAAAAGGTGTGGAGTGCACAGGTCTTGGCGCCGGTATCGATTTTGGCAAGGACATTGTTTGCACCCAGTTCCGGCAGGTCGAGCCACTCTCGCCAGCCGAGGGTGATGCGTTCGATACTTTGGACCGGTTTTTCATTCGGTTTCTTGTTCGGTTTCTTGTTCATAGTTCGGATAATAGAAGGTTTGCCGGGGTATTTCGATGTTTGACAGTGCCGGGTTAATTTCCTAGTTTAGACGCTACCTGGTAGAGAGCTGACACATGCCTGATTCAGAAGTGCCATCCAATTCCAAAGAGAATCGCGTCGAACGCCGCAAGTCGAATGACCGGCGAGTCCCCGGAAGCGAGCGCAGGACTGCCGATCGGGTTGTCTCAGAGAAAAACCCCCGGCGTCAAAAACCGGATCGGCGCCGAAACGAGGATAGCTGATATTGGAGATGTCAGTTGCGACACTGACGACCTTTTGTGTCTATATTGTCGGGATGTTGGCTATTGGTATCTTTGCATACCTTGCGACCAACAGTCTTGGCGATTACATTCTTGGTGGGCGCAGGCTCGGACCTGCAGTGACGGCCCTGAGTGCAGGGGCATCGGACATGAGTGGCTGGCTGCTGCTGGGTGTCCCGGGCGCTGTTTACCTGTCGGGTCTGGGGGAAGCCTGGATTGTCATTGGCCTGGTCATCGGTGCCTGGCTCAATTGGAGTTATGTGGCGCACCCGCTGCGGGTGTCGACAGAATCCCTGCAAGCGCTCACCTTACCGGATTATTTCGAGGCCAGGTTCAAAGACAAGTCGAACCTGCTGCGGCTTTTATCGGCGGTTGTAATCCTTGTGTTTTTTACTTTCTATGCGGCGTCCGGCATGGTCGCTGGTGCGACATTATTTTCAACCTCGTTCGGCCTGTCCTACCTCACGTCATTGCTGCTAGGAGCGTTTGTCATAGTGACTTACACAATGATCGGTGGATTCCTTGCCGTCAGCTGGACTGACTTTATCCAGGGCTTGCTGATGTTATTTGCATTGGTCGCCGTGCCTTTGGTGATGCTGATGGAGCTGGGCGGGCCAGGGCAGGCGCTCGTGGTGATTGATGAGTTGCGACCCGGCTATTCCAGCCTGTTCAGCGGCGCCACACTGCTTGGCGTTGTCAGTCTGATGGCCTGGGGCCTGGGTTATTTTGGGCAGCCACATATCCTGGTGCGCTTCATGGCCATTGGCCAGGCCGGTAATATGGTACGGGCAAAACGGATTGGAATGAGCTGGATGATCTTATCAACCGCTGGTGCGCTGGCTGTTGGTCTGTTTGGGATTGCCTACCTCGCGGAACAAGGTGTGGTGCTGGCGGATGCCGATACCGAAAGTGTATTCATCGTCGCGACCCAGCTGATCTTCAATCCCTGGCTTGCAGGTATTTTACTGGCTGGTATTTTGGCGGCGGTCATGAGCACCATTGACTCGCAACTCCTGGTTTCATCCAGTGCCTTGTCTGAAGATTTCTACAAGACCTGGCTCAGGCCTGGAGCAGGGCAAACGGAACTGGTGATCGTGGGCAGGATTACGGTATTGATGATTGCGGTCATCGCGACTGTCATTGCGCTGGATCCAGGCAGCAAGGTCCTTGGCCTGGTGAGCTATGCCTGGGCCGGATTGGGTGCGAGCTTTGGCCCGGTGATATTACTGTCACTGTACTGGCAAGGGATGAGCCGGGACGGTGCCCTTGCCGGCATGTTGACCGGTGCCTTGACGGTGGTGGTATGGAAGCAGCTGCAGGGTGGCCCGTTTGACGTCTATGAAATCCTGCCCGGGTTCATTTTATCTGCCTTAATGATTGTCCTTGTCTCGAAGTTGAGCCCTCGCTCCTAGCTGTTCATCGTAACAACCACTTTACCCACCACCAGACGGTCTTTGATTACCTGCATGGCTTCGGCCGCACGTTCCAGGGGAAAGGTATGCGAGACGTAAGGTTTTAACGTGCCATCGGCGACCCATCCGAGGATCTGGCTCGCATTTTCTGCGGCTGCATCCGGCTCGTGAGCAGTAAAGGAGCCAACCGTCATACCAATGACAGTGGCATCTTTTATCAGCAGGTGGTTGGTTTTGGCAAGGGCCGCACGGCCACTGGTAAAGCCGATGATCACGATGCGGCCGCGATAGTTGATACAGCGCATGGACTCGTCGAATACATCGCCACCGACCGGATCGAATATTACGTCCGCACCTTTACCCTCCGTCAGCGCCTTGACCTGGTCACGAAAGCCGTTGCTATAGTTGATGGTGTGGTCTGCGCCTTGCTGTTTGACGACGTTAAGTTTGTCGTCGCGACTGGCGGTGGCGATGACAGTTGCCCCCATCATTTTACCGATCTGAACGGTCGCAAGACCGACGCCACCGGCCGCACCATGTACCAGAAGTACTTCACCCGCCTTCAGGTTCGCGCGCTGCATCGCAAGAAGTGCCGTTGCATAGTTGGAGCGAAACGATGCGGCGCCGACGAAATCGACTTTGTCCGGCATGGCGGTCACGCGCCCTGCATCGAGCACGGCATGCTCTGCGAAGGCACCCGTCCGATGCGATGTGATGACGTGATCACCGACAGTGACATTGGATACCCGATTGCCGATTGCCTTGACGATGCCGGCGCCTTCCTGGCC
This sequence comes from Pseudomonadales bacterium, assembly GCA_040880285.1. Classification (GTDB taxonomy): domain Bacteria; phylum Pseudomonadota; class Gammaproteobacteria; order Pseudomonadales; family Azotimanducaceae; genus JANQJA01. The sequence continues at coordinate 4,238 of JBBDIT010000082.1, forward strand.
CGGAACGAATGGTAAATCGGGCTTGAACTGGTATTGTCCAGCTACCATCAGGACATCCACATAGCTGACACCGGCAGCTTTCATCTCAACCAGGACCTGTGTATCACCAGGCTCCGGTAGATCCATTTCAACCAGACGCAGGTTTTCGGGTTCACCATTTTCTTCCAGTAGAAGTGCGCGCGTTTTCATGACTTTTAGCCTCTAGTAAATGATCACGGACCGAATACTTTTGCCCTCGTGCATATAGTCGAATGCCTTGTTGATGTCTTCGAGTCCCATGGTATGGGTGACGAATTCATCGAGTTTGATTTCACCTGCCATATATTGTTCGACCATTCCTGGTAGTTGGCTCCGGCCCTTAACTCCCCCAAAGGCGGTACCGCGCCATACTCGTCCTGTTACCAGCTGGAACGGTCGGGTTCGAATTTCTTGCCCGGACCCGGCAACACCGATAATGATCGACTCACCCCAGCCCTTGTGACAACACTCAAGGGCCGAGCGCATGAGGTCGACGTTACCGACACATTCAAACGAATAGTCGACGCCGCCATCGGTCAGCTCGATAATGACATCCTGGATTGGGTCGCTATAATCTTTTGGATTGACAAGATCAGTAGCGCCCAGCATCTTCGCCATTTCGAACTTGTCAGGATTAACATCAATCGCGATGATTCGTCCTGCCCTGGCCATCACGGCGCCCTGGACGACACTGAGTCCGATGCCGCCGAGTCCGAACACGGCGACACTGGCGCCTGGTTCAACTTTCGCTGTATTCAGTACGGCACCAATGCCTGTGGTGACACCACAGCCCAGCAAGCACACCTTGTCAAGCGGCGCCGCCTTGCTGATTTTGGCGAGGGAGACCTCGGCGACGACAGAATATTCTGAAAACGTCGAAGTGCCCATGTAATGAAAAATCTGTTTGCCGCCTTTGCCAAAGCGGGTCGTGCCGTCGGGCATCAGGCCTTTCCCCTGGGTTACGCGTACAGCGGAACACAGATTGGTTTTGCCGGATTTGCAGAATTTGCACTCACCGCATTCGGCGGTGTAGAGGGGGATAACATGGTCGCCAGGGCCAACGGAAGTGACGTCTGCTCCGACTTCCTCGACCACGGCACCACCTTCATGGCCGAGGACACTCGGGAAGATGCCTTCAGGGTCCTGGCCCGACAGGGTAAATGCATCAGTGTGGCACACTCCGGTAGCGAAGTTGCGCACCAGTACCTCGCCAGCTTTAGGTCCGCCAACTTCGATTTCCTCTATCTCAAGGGGTTGCCCGGCTTGCCAGGCTACAGCTGCTCTCGATTTCATGTTCCCTGTCCTGTTAAATCTTATCGTGTCAAAAAGGATGTTGTGGTTAGCTGTTGTGGTTAAAAGTCGGCCGTCACACCCAGGTACACACTGCGGGGTTCACCGACAAAGTAGCGGTCAACGCCGAATGCGAAATCTGCCCGTTCTGCGTATCGTGTATCCGTCAGGTTGGTAATGCGCAGGAAGGCGGTAAGCCGATCGGAAAGTTGTACCCGGGTGCGAAGGTTAATCAGGTCATGACCTTCATAGGGATTAAGGTTTTCCGCATCCTCAAAGTATTTACCCAGATGCACCCATTCAATTTCAGTAACCACACTGCCGGAAGGTTTCCACTCGAGAGTGGCCGAGCCCAGATTCCTTGGCGCCGTATCCACATCGTTACCCTTGATGGGGGCGGCAGAGAGCTCAGGATTATTGTCGTAGCGGTGAATCGCATAGGTCCAGTTCAAACTGGCACCGACTTCCTCGGTGAATTGATAGTCCAGTGAGACTTCGATGCCCTTATGGGACGTCTCGCCGTTATCGACGTTGGCGCGATTGGAATCCCTGAAGATGTAATTGTTTTTCTTCATTGCGTACATAGAAACGGCATAGCCGAGGTCCGAATCGCCACCACGCACACCAACTTCCAGGCTGTCCAGTTCCTCTGCGTCAATATCGCTCACACGCTGTTCCCCTTGCAGTCGATACAGCTCGGTTGCCTGGGGTGCCCTGTAGCCACGCGAGAGGAAGGCGAATACCTGGCTGTCGTCACTGGTTGACCAGGTCATGCCCAGTTTGGGAGAGACATTGATAAAGGTGTCGGTGCGGTCTGCCGGGCGAGAAAAGCGGCAACCACCAAATCCGCAGGGGATACCATCGTCACGGGTGCGCCCTGACCGCATTTTGTTGTCGTAGTCGTAACTGACTCGCTCGGCGCGCGCGCCCAGGGACGCTTCTATGCCTGGCGTAAGTCTAAACCGCCTCTCGGCAAAGGCCGCCAGTACGGTTGCTGTGACGTCATAGTCGTAATGGTCTCCGGGCGGGATGGTTGCCACAAGAAAGGGGCTACCCTGGGTCAGGTCCGGTTGCGTCTCATAAAGTACACCACGTGTGATTTCTGCATCGATCCCCAGCGTCCAGTCATTAATATATCGAGCAGACTGCACACCGATACTCTGCTGGTTGTTTTCTTCGATTGCCTGACCCGGCAGGAAATGCTGGATAAATCGCATGTCCGTATAACGGGCGTAAGGCGTGATGACGATGCGGTCACCATCACGGGGCTCTGTTTCAAGTCGTGAGTAGAGTCTTACCGATTGGGTATCCCGGAACGCCTCCGGATTGGGATTGGTCTTTCTCAAAGCGTCAGACTTATAGGCCAGTGGTCCCTCAATGAAACCAGCGGTTTCCTGGTTGAGATTGGTGACTGACAGCACGCTGGTTATTGTCCAGTTGCCCAGTTGATCCTTGTGTTTGATGGTTGCCTTTTGCTGGTCAAAACCTGAATCATCCTTGTAACCACCGTCAGATGTTCCGTTGAAATCAAAACGCCAGTGGTCGGTGCCGTGGGAGATTTTTGATCGAAAGTAATCGTGCGGGCCGGTTTCGATCGAGATGCGTCTTGTTGGTCCCACTGCGGGCGTAATGACGTTGACCAGGCCGTGCATTGCGTTGGAACCATAGACGACACTGGCGGGACCCTTGATGACTTCTATTGAACTCGCTTGTTCAGAATTCGCATCAAACAGCTCATTGACGTTACAAAAGCCGCTTGCACGCAATGGAATACCGTCTTGCATCATCAGGAAGGCGCCGCAGGCACCAGCACCTGTTAGTACGGGGGAGCGCAGCGCGGTTAAATGCTCCTGGCCGTTGCCACGGCTGATCCAGGTTCCGGAGAGCCTTTGCATGATTTCGTTAATGTGGATGTGGCTGACCTGTTCCAGTGACCGGGCACCTACGAACGAAATATTGGTGGTAACGTCCGCTACCCTTTGCTCTGATCGCTGGGCAGTGACAACGACCTCCTCGAGCACCCCCGCATTGACCAGCAACGGAACTGAAGAGAGGGCCGCCAGGGCGTAGAGCGTCAGGCTCGGTTTTGATGTCATGGGTATTCCATTGCGAGAAATTGGTTCGCGCACCATATCAAAATAGCCAATGCCTACCAACGGCTCCGTCTAAATGACCGCAGGTCGGCTGTTATTGACAATTCAGTAGCGATACAGTGAACTTGATTGGTTAATTTTCAGGGACAGGCGTACAGGAATGGCCGACGAGACGATCGCCCGCGCAAAGACGGAGTACGTGACTACCTATCGTCCTTCCTTGTTGTCTTCACTGCCAAGAGCACCGCAACGAGAGTCTCTCGGGATAGCCGAGGGGGACTTGCCGTTTCGCGGCGTCGATTTCTGGCACTCGTATGAGTTCACCTGGCTGAACCAGAAAGGCAAGCCGGAGGTGGCGGTTGCCCGGTTCCAGGTGCCAGCCAAGTCACCGCACCTGCTCGAATCCAAATCGTTGAAGCGCTACCTTGGCTCTTACAGCAATACCAAATTCGGAACGCGCAAAGAAGTGATTTCAACGCTTGAGGCCGACTTGTCACTGGCGGCGCAGGCGCCGGTGGATGTGAGCTTGCTGACGCCAGAGCATGTCCTGCACTCGGGCCTTGGTGAACTGCATGGTGTGAACCTTGATGTCCAGGAGCTGGAGATTGAAGACTATTATTGGGATCCAGAACATCTTAACTTCGAAAGCAACACGATTGTGCGTGAGTCGCTGGTTACTAACCTGTTCAAATCGTTGTGCCCCATGACGGGCCAACCGGACTTTGCAACCGTGCAGATCCAGTACCATGGTCGTAGTATCGATCACGAGGGTATGTTGAAATACCTGGTCTCCTACCGTAATCATGCCGAGTTTGCCGAACAGATCACTGAACGCATCTTCGTCGATATCATGAATCGTTGCGAACCAGACCGATTGACGGTGCA
>JBBDIT010000082.1:8623-10372 GCA_040880285.1 Pseudomonadales bacterium
AACGCATCTTCGTCGATATCATGAATCGTTGCGAACCAGACCGATTGACGGTGCATTCGTGGTTTAACCGCCGTGGTGGTATCGATATTGGTGCCTACCGTTCCCAGGATGATTCGCCACCGACCGAGGTCCGCCTCTGGCGTCAGTAGTCAGTCACCGGTGCGTGGGAACAGGAGTGTTCGCAGCCACTGCAGGTAGCCGTTGCGTTTCAGGACATACTGGTCTATCTGATCCATTTCCAGTGCCAACGCTTGCGGGTCAGCAAATAGCATGGCCCGCGTCGTCAATTCCTTTTCGGAATCGAGTGCCTTGACCACCTTGGCCGGATTCCCGGCAGCAATGACGTTATCGGGTATGTCCGAGACAACCACGGCACCTGCACCGATCACGCTGTTTTCGCCGATGGTGACGCCTTTGCAGATGGTTGCGCCATCTCCTACCCAGACATTTTGCTGCAGGGTCACAGATGCAGTACTGCCAATGGCGCGGGTCCGATCATAAATATCATGCCAGTCGGCATCGGTAATATAGGCGCCAGCTGCCAGCATACAGTTGTCCTTGACCACAACGCTTGATGCGGAGTCGATACGAACTCCCGGGCACAGCAAACAGTTGTCGCCTAACGCAATGTGGCCCTGGTGGGATTCAAAAGTCCAGGTTGAAAGCGCAACCTTGCGGTCGCTAGCCGTAATAATATGCAGGTTGCTACCGGCACGAATGCCGGCACCATGGACATTGATGTTCCACGGCTTCATCAAGAGCGTTCCAGCACCAACCATCTCGAAGTGTGGCAATACAAAATGTTTGGCGTAGAAGTATTCGAGCCACAGATAGCACTTCTTGGCGCGGTATGGTCGATGGTCATGAATCATGACATTAGTGTAACCTTTCGCGTATGCTCCGGTAGATAGTAAGGAGAGAAAAATGACCGCCAGAGCCAAAACGCGAACCCCGGGTCGGATACAGGACCGCCTCATTGATGAGTTAATCGGTATATGCCGTGGTGTAATTGCCGACGGTCTTGTTGATGAACGTGAAGCGATCTTCATAGGTCAGTGGATTGAGGCTCACCGTGACATTGCAGAGTGCTGGCCAGTCAATATCCTGTATGCGCGCCTGACTGAAATGCTGAAAGACGGTGTCCTTTCCGCTCACGAGCAACTGGATCTGTTAGAGACTTTGAGGGAGATCACCGGGGAATCGGGGGTATTCATTGAGGCGGATCGCTCCACTTCATTGCCGCTGGATCGTCCACAGCCGGTAGTGGTATTCAAGGACCGGACTTTCTGCCTGACCGGCAGGTTTGCGTTCGGGTCCAACCTTGAGTGCGAAGAGACGATTGCGGAACTCGGCGGCAGTGTGGTTTCTACGCTGGGGAAAGATACAGACTATCTTGTCATTGGCGAATTGTGCAGCCCGGACTGGGCCCACACGACGTTTGGGCGAATGATCGAGCGTGCCGTTGAATTGCGCGATCAGGGGCTGGCTATTGCAATTATCTCGGAGGAGCATTGGGTCAATAGCCTGACCTGATATATACTGTGCAGCAACCACCTTGGTCCTCTTGCAACGAAGAGTTGTGAACCCCGCCAGGCCCGGAAGGGAGCAACGGTAGCAATACATTTGTGTGCGGGATGTGGCCGAGGTGGCCTTTTCTGAGAACCGCCGCAGTCATCAGGATGGACTCGCGACATTTGGCGGAGAGGGAGGGATTCGAACCCTCGATACGTTGCCGTATACACACTTTCC
>JBBDIT010000083.1:0-1780 GCA_040880285.1 Pseudomonadales bacterium
GCCTGGCTCCACCAAAACAAGCTGGCTCCACCAAAACAAGAAAGGTCCCGGTCGGTTATGTGACCGCGGCAGTGTGAGCGCTATTGCCGGGTTTTTCCAATTCAAGACGCCAACCAACCAGGTTACCTCCACGGTGTAACTGGAGATTGGTTTCGACCAGCTGCAGGCCAGCCTCCCTCGCGTCACGCGCTATGCTTTCAAGGTCCGTCTCCGCGAGTGCACATTGGCACAGATCCTTCAAACGGGTGACCGCCGCCCGCAGTTCCTCCTCGACACGGTTCACTTCTTGCTCAAGCACGGTCAGGGGCATGCGCGCACGTGCATTAACCAGTCGTTGCACGGCTTCAAGGGTTTCCCGCAAGATCAGCGTCGAGTTCGAGGACAGTGCCGCCTGCTTCAGCGTCTCGCCCGCGTTCATTAAGGCCTCAAGGTGACGCGAGGTATTGGGAGATGACTTGTGAAAAGCAGCCAGATACCGGCCTAATAACCGGTAAATCCGGGTTTCCTTGAGCACCAGGTCGGTTTGACGCAGAGACTCCCTGGCGTTTTGTACGATCACCGAATCGGTATGGTGGAGAATAAAGCACGCCTGCCCGCCTGGGGCCAGCACTCGCTGGATTTCCGTCAAGGCTTCACCAATTTTCATATACTCAAGGGCATACTGCGCACATATGCCGTCGAAGTAGTTCGCCTCAAACGGTAGATTTTCGGTGGCAATACCAGCGTGAAATTCAATGCCCTCAAAGCGTTGCGCACCGTTCGGGACATCCCGGTAGGGATCAATGTCAGCAAGATCGGTGCCGTGAATTTCGTACTGGCGGCCCAGTGCAGCCGCGGTCTCTTTTGCAATAAGGGCGATCGCCCCATTTCCAGTACCGATATCCAGAATTCGCGCACCATCCGATTGAGCGGAAAAAAACTCAACCCAGGCCGCCTTGACCTCAAGATCGTAAGTGCCGTCAGGACCTGTCGGGCAGGTCGCAAGGGCGCCCGTACGGTAATAGGTTTGCCAGTGTTTGAGACTCAAGATATACCTGTGCTCGAAATACGGTGTAACTCACTATTATAAGGGTAATTACCCAGGAAGGATTTTGGAAATATCAGGTTTGGTATGGGTCCGGAACTCATCGGGAGAAAAATCATGGTGGCGTTCGGCGGGAAGATCACCAGTTGGTCGAAGCTAGCATCGAATACGGGATCAGCCGCCTGCTCAGTCCTTATCCTGGAGAGGTCATCGAACGAGACCTCATCATAGAGGACAACAAGCAGAAGGCTCAGGTCGGCAAGCACGTCTACGCGGCATGCCATCTCCCTCACTCCGATCGGCAATAATTGGTCAGTATATAACCACTTCCCGATTTGCACCAACCCAGGAGGAAGGCAATCAGCGCCTTCGAACAATAACCGGGACGTCGGAAATTCCGCGGATAAAGTTATTGGGCAGGCGAACCACATCACCAACGAGCTCAATGTCGGTAAAGCGCGACATGATCTCTTCCCACAATACCCTTAACTGCATCTCAGCCAGGCGATTTCCCATACAGCGATGAATGCCAAAGCCAAACGCCACGTGACTTCGCGCATTGGGTCTGTCGATCACCAGCCTGTCGGCATCAGGAAACACCTCTTCGTCGCGGTTGCCCGAGAGATACCACATGACGACTTTTTCACCAGCCCTGATTTGCTTGCCACCCAATTCTATGTCCCTTGAGGCTGTCCGGCGCATATGGATGACGGGCGTCTGCCAGCGCACAATCTCCGCAACCATATTCGGGATCAG
>JBBDIT010000084.1:0-57928 GCA_040880285.1 Pseudomonadales bacterium
CCCGTTACATCCCTGTACCTAGCCTTCCAAAACAGGTCCCTGACTTCTCACTCGCGCGATCGAGAAGGACTTGTTCAGAGGTTTCCTGGTGCAGCGAGGACCATCCTCTTTGGCAATCCAGTTCGGCACCGGGGTTCGCTAACTGATGCAGCCGTAAAGCGCGTTGGTCAATAGGGTGGAGCGGGGAGAGGCCTCAAGATCCGCCTGCATCTGGTTCATGGCATAGCCAATCGAGACCTGGTTCTCCATGTCGGCGAACCCGATGGAACCACCGGCTCCAGCGTGCCCGAAGGCGTTTGGGTTGGGGCCATAGGCACCCTCGGTATTGAGCATAAAACCCCGTGCGCGCCGCATAACCCGGCCAGTGACCAGGTCAATCTCATTATCTACTTCAAGTTTGGTCGCCTCACGAATCGCTGATTCGTTGAGAATTCTGGTACCGGCCAGCGCACCACCCATGGACATGGCTGCATAGATTGTTGCAATACCACGGGCGTTGGCCTGGCCGTTGGCAGCCGCAATTTCAGCCCTGCGCCATTTGTTACTGCTTGCATGCTTGAATGGGCTAACGGATGGATTTAGTAGTGAGATAGGGTACAGGGCCGGCATTTGCAGATTTGTATTCGCAGGCACTTTGGGTTTCTTACGAGCGCGGTTGGGACCGTTCATCGTTGCCACTCGACCCAGTTCTGATTCCGGTAGCCCGATATAGAAATCGGCATCCAGTGGAGCAGCAACCTTCTCATGGAAGTATTGGCCAAGCGTCTTGCCGGTGATGCGCCTGACAAGTTCTCCGGGAAAGTAGCCCCAGGTTATTGCGTGGTAGCCTGCACCTTCACCCAACGGCCACAGCGGCTTTTGTGCTGCCAGCAGGTTAACCATCTTGTCCCAGTCATACAGGTCCTCAACTTCAAGTTTTGTCTCGACGCCACACAAACCGGCCTGGTGAGACAGAAGCTGGGCAACGGTGACATTGTGCTTGCCCTCGGCACCGAACTCGGGCCAGTAGGTGACGACTTTTTCATTATAATCAATCTTGCCCTCGTCATAGAGTACCGCGATGGCGATCGAGGCAAGCCCCTTGGTTGTCGAATAGACGTTGACCAGGGTGTTTCGCTGCCAGGGTTTTGCCATATCCACGTCGACATATCCGCCCCAGATATCGACCACCTTCCTCCCCTGATGATAGGCACAAAAGCTGGCGCCCACCTCAACTTCGCGCCACAAATTATGGAATACTGCTTTCACGGGCTCGAAGCCCGCAGCGACATCACCGAAAATTTCCACTTCCATGCTTTGTTTCCCATTGGGTATTGAAGGTTGGAATGATGCTAACCCAGCGACCCGGAACCTGCCAGTCGTAGATTGATCCATTAAGGGTCAGCTACAAAACGAGAGCTTTACTGCCATCCATTACTGCAAGACGCTAGTCTTCATGCAAGTTGATCTGATTTGCGATGCCCCTTATATAGTCGAGCCAGCGTGCATCCGTAGAGAATCGGTCAGCCCTGAGTCTCTTTTGATATTCGGTTGCCAGAGCCTGCAACTGATCCTCATCATTTGCGAGAACTTCGATCAGGCACCACCGGTTCCATTCTGTTATGAGCGACCAGTCGCGGGTGCCGATATCGCAGTTGGGTAGTCGGTAATGAAACGCAGGCCGTTTTTTTATCCGGTTATCCGGAACTCGCGCCCTGATTTTTTCTTCATCGATTGTGCTGAACAGGGGTAGCATATCCAGCGCACGGTTGCGGGTAGCGTTCATCTGAAGATAATCAGTGATGACGGTGTCCATATCAGGTCGAGAGTATCCGAGGACACGAGCGAGATACCCGGGGGGATACAAGTCCACATAAGGTGAGATGCGACGTGCCGCATTGACCCCATGGGCTTCCACAAGGTAATCCTGCAGTATGCAATATGCTTTTAGGTATCGGACGATACAGGGTGCGCGTAATTCCGGAATTTCAGTATTGATATGAACCCCGAATGCAAACAGGAATGACTCGTCGGTGCCCGTAGCGCCAGCGTCTATCAGGGACTCAACGATTTCGTTGGTCTGATCCAGCTGAGTCACATCAATAGGCGGGAAAACCAGCTCAAGCGGGACAACGGTGCCGGCAACACTCGCAATGGTTTTGACAACGTCATCTTCAATAAGATCTGCTTTGGCTTGCTGCTTTAAAAACTGCCAGTCGAGTTCGAGGGTGAATTCCCCGAAGTCTGGATGGACAATCGTCGCCTCAACAGGCGAAATATGTGTAACGTCGCGACCAATACTGGCTCGCAGCGCGTCCAGGCAGCTCTCAAAGGTCAGGCCTCCGAACTCGATTTCGAATCCGACATGTCGCGGCCTGCCATCAGTGGTCGTTGAAAGTGCCGGTGGGAGTAGGTTTTGTTGAAGGTTGCTCATGGCGTCACACTGTACTTTAGCCGTTCTGAAACACGAGCCGTCCTGAAACACGAGCCGTCCTGAAACACGAGCCGTCCTGAAACACGAGCCATCCTGAAACAGGGGTGGGCGATATGCGATAATACCACGACCCGAATCATGAAATGGAGATACCGTGTCCGGCTTTGAAGTAACACTGCAGCGGGTCCGGCGCCTTTCATCGAGTACGCTCGATTTCAGGTTTGCGCGAACTGATGGTCACAACGTCGACTTTGAGCCTGGTCAATTTTTCCGGTTTACCTTCCGTGATGAGAAAGGCGCCTTTGAGCGCAGTTACAGCCTTTGTAATTATGGTAATGATGTTCATGGGTCGCCGTTTCTTGACCTGGTGATATCCTGGGTGGATGGAGGGCGTGCCAGTCAATATCTGTTCAATTGTGAGCCGGGTATAAAGGCGACAGTGACCGGTCCATATGGACGGCTGGTGTTGCCTGAGCCAATGCCGCGAAGGTTGTTCCTGGTCGCCACCAGCGTTGGTATTGCACCTTTCATGCCGATGCTGACCAGATTGGCGAAGGTGATAGATGAAGGCGAGACTGAGGTACATTTCTTTTTCGGAGTCCGAAGTCCGGAAGAGTTCATCTACGAGCAATTGTTGACCAGGTACATGGGCGTGCATCCAGGCTTTCAACTGACGCTTTGCTACAGTCGTGAAATGCCGAAGGTGCCCCGTGCATTCGAACGAAGAGGTTATGTCCAGGATGCCATAGCTACTATGCCATTAGACCCGGCGGATGATCGATTCTTGTTGTGTGGCAATCCGGCGATGATCGACGACGTCTTTGCAGCGTTGAAGGAACGCGGCTTCACCGGTAAACAGGTGGTGCGAGAAAAGTACGTTTACGCCCGGGAAACCGGCGCGGTCAAGGTAAAGGCAATGACGCAGGCGCAAAGAAAACTGTTAGCGGAAAAAACGAAGAAGTACAAGACGTCCACTTGAAATCCTCGGCCAGGGAAGGCCCGCGCCCGGGAAAACTGGTCCCTGACTTCTCAGCTCGAACCCTCCCGGCAAGACTTTGCGGACTCGTTCAGAGATTCCCTAGCCCTGACAGGCCCAGTGCCAGGGCTCATAAGCTATTCCCAGTGGATTGTCGCGTGGATACGTCAAGGTAAATGAAAACCGGTGCGCGTTGCGGCACAGCCAGTCGAATGCCGGGGTTTGCTCGAAGGCTTCCGAGAGTGGCTCGCAATTGGGTGTATTCAGATCGAGCGCGCGACCCGTATGGTGCTCGCTGTATCCTGGTACCGCATTGACTTTAAGGATGTCTTCAAGGGCCTGACCCTTGTCCAGCTTCGCACGAATAAGATTGCACTGATATTCCACCGATCGAAATGCGCTCACCAGTTCAAGTTCGATGCCGTCGGCAGAAGCTTGACTGCGCATGGCTTGCCACTGTTGCCTGGTGATTCTGGCCATGTATTGGGGGCGATCAAAGATATCATTTTCGCACTGTACAAGATCGATAGCTTCTGGCTGCAACGGTAATGAAAGCTCCTGCCTGATTGTCCTGGTGATGCCCAGGTCTGAAAGCAGGCTGTCAATATTCTGTTGAAAATCGGTCATAGGGTCAAAATGCCCAATGTAAAGGCGACAGCAACGGAGACGAATAAAGCGATGGCGTAGATCACTACAAGGACCGCAAATTTGATCATAGTCAAGATGAAACCCTGATGGTAGGCCTGCTTCAGGCTCAAGAACATATATAACGGGATCCAGATCTGAATGGCATTCCTCAGATATTCGAGAGGAGCGAACAAGCCGGTCGCTGCTTCTGCGAATCCTTCTACAATCAGGATCAGGAACAGGAAGGAGTGATTATTGACGGCCAGGATGAGATGTTCCGTGTAATAGCGACCAGTGCCCAGGTAGCTTAACTTGAGGAGTAGGGCAAAAATTGGCAACAGGACGAACATCACCGGGGGTGCGACATCGATCAGTACACCTACCAGCGCTTGTGGATCCTCCTTGACTAATTTTGCCGCTTTTTCGGTCTGTGTTTTTAATCTTTCCCTGATCGCCTGGTTGTGACTTTCTGACAGCCAGCTGAAGGCAAGGCCGTCATAGCTGACGATTATATCATCCACCCAATCACTTTCGGTTTGAGGGTGAGCGTTTGCTCCATTCTTTTTCTCGCGAGTAATCTGCTGGTCAGCCTGGGTGTCAACTTTCGGTGCAATGTCCTCTTCAACCAGAATACGGGTACTCTTGCCATCGAAGATGACGGCAGCTTCCTGACTGCCCATAATCTGCAACGACAACAGGAAGAAAAAGAGAATACTGGAGACCAGGTACAGGCGTAGCGGTGGCAAGTAGCGAGCGCGTCGGCCAGCGAAGTATTCAGTCGTCAGGAAGCCCGGTCGGAATATCAGCGCGAACAGGGTCCTGGCAGTACGGGAATCCCACGAGAACACATCGTCAAATGCTTCGCTAACCAGGGAGAAGAAAAATCGATCAATGGGTTTCTGGCTCTGGCCGCAGTTGTAGCACCAGTTACCTTTAAGTGGAGTATTACAGTTGGGACAACTGGCCTCACCTGACAGGACTTCATGGTCGAGATCGTCTGTTTGTTCGCTAGACAAGCGTTTGCTCCCCTGTCCGGAAGTCGATCATTCTAGCATGGGGCGCAATGTCTTATCCCGGTTCAGGTAAGGTCCGGATAAATTGTCAGACGATATCAAGCTGCGCCACCAGGCAAGCACCATGTCAGGCCACAAAGCGAGTCAGGTGATGGTCGGTATTACCAAACTGTGAATCGATAACGGTGAGGCGCTTGAAGTAGTGTGCCACCCGCAACTCTTCAGTCATACCCATGCCACCGTGCAGCTGAACCGCATTTTGTCCGACAAAACGGGTAGACTTGCCAATAAGGTATTTCAATGCGTGGATGGTTCTCTGTGTGTCTGCAGAACCCTGGGTTTCCAACATGGTTGCTTTCATTGTCAATGATGTGGCGAGTGCATGCTCCATAAACATCTCTGTCATGCGATGCTTGAGCACCTGAAAATCACTGAGGGGATGATCAAATTGCTGGCGTTGTTTTGTGTAGGCGATTGTGTCCTTGTATAACATCTCCATCGCACCAACGGCTTCGGCTGCCAGCGCCAGGATTGCGCGATTGGCGACTTTAGAAACGACCGCCATGCCCTCGTCAACCTTGCCGATGACACAGTCGCCCTGGACTTTAACGTCTTTAAGAGTCACTTCCGAAGCCCGGAGGCCGTCCAGTGTCGGATAGCTGTCGAGTTTCAATCCGTCCGCACCCTTGTCGACGATAAAGACCGTGAGTCCGTGGTCAGAGACCTGGTCACCACTTGTTCTTGCGACAACGAGGATCTTGTCAGCCGTTTGTGCATTCAAAACCACTGACTTGGTGCCGTTCAATGTGTAGAAGTCACCGTCCTTGACGGCACTTGTCGTGACATTGCTCAAGTCATGATGTGCCTGTTCTTCCGCATACGCGAACGTTGCAAGCAAGCTGCCGTCAATGATCCCGGCGAGAAGCTCCTCTCTTTGTGCAGTGGAGCCGAATTCGCTGATAGCGGTGCCGGCCATAACGACGGTTGCCAGGAATGGTTCCACAACCAGCCCTTTCCCGAATTCTTCCATCATGATCATGGTATCAACCGGCGTGCCGCCAATACCACCGTCTTCCTCGGCGAACGGCATAGCGAGCCAACCGAGTTCAGCAAACTGTTTCCAGTTTTCGCGACTAAAGCCCTCGTCTGAGGCAGTCAGTTTGTTTCGTTCACTGATGTCATAGTTGTTTTCGATATATTTCGCGACGCTATCTCGCAAAAGATTTTGTTCTTCACTGTATGAGAGATCCATGGTTATATCTTCGCTAATTTCGGTTTCGTGGTGCTAAGAGCCAAGTCCAAGCACGTTCTTTGAAATGACATCTTTCTGGACTTCGCTGGCGCCGCCATAAATGGTGGTTGCTCGCCCACCCAGATAGGCGCCGGTGGCACCCCTGGCAAATTTCGGGCCAGCCGTACCGTTTCCCCAGACAGCACCAAAAATACCTGCGGCTTCAATGTTTAACTCCTGCAGGCGCTGCTGGATTTCGGTTCCCTTCAGCTTCAGGATAGAGGACTCCGGGCCCGGACTGCCGCCGGCGGCAACGGAGGCAAGGGTACGCAGTTCAGTGAATTCAAGTGCAAGTAATTCGGCTTCCAGCGCGCCGACTTTATTTCGAAATGCCGGCACATCCATTAATGTACCGTCGCCGACTTTGATTGATGCCGCATTCTCTTTAGCTTTTTCAAGGGCCAAAACCGAGTTTTGGATGCCTGCCAGCCCGGTACGTTCATGGGCAAGTAACCCTTTGGCATAGGTCCAGCCTTTACCTTCCTCACCGATTCGGTTTTCGACCGGTACCTTGACGTCGGTGAGATAGACCTCGTTGACGGTATGACTACCGCCCAGCGTGATGATGGGCCGAACTTCGATGCCGGGGTCGTCCATGGGGATCAACAAAAACGTAATGCCTTCCTGCTTGGGTCCATCACTTGAGGTCCGTGTCAGGCAAAACATCCAGTTGGCGATGTGGGCAAGCGTGGTCCAGATTTTCTGGCCGTTGACGACGTAATGCTGACCGTCTTCGGTCAATTCAGCCTTGGTCTTGAGATTAGCCAGGTCCGAACCTGCTCCTGGTTCAGAGTATCCCTGGCACCAGTTGACCGAGCCATCCCGAATACCCGGCAGGAACCTGTCTTGCTGCTCTTTGGTTCCATAGCCCATGAGAATGGGGGCGAGCATGGTCACACCGAACGGCATCTGGGGTGGTGTTGAATTCTTTGCCATTTCAAGATCGAAGATGTAGCGCTGTGTCGGTGTAAAGCCCGGGCCACCGAATTCAACAGGCCACCTGGAAACATCCCAGCCGCCTTTATTGCGGAGCGCTTCAAACCACTCGCCTCGCTTCGTCCAGAGCTCCGCGCCCCTGGGCAGGTTCTCTTTGATGAATTCCTGAACCTCTTGTTGAAATTCGAGATCCTCCTTGCTGAATTCAATGTCCATCGACAGATTCCTGATGTATTTCAATTAAAAAGGGCCGACATCATAGGGTCAAACCCTTGGCCTGACAACCAGCCACGCGATAGCGAGCTGCATGTTGCCGGCCAAAATAGGGGCTGATAACTTCGCTGAATTATGTGCGTTCAGGATTGTTTGAGGGGCAGGCACTGAGCCTCGCGAATACGCTGCCTGAGGTTGTCACAGAAATCCCGTGCCCGAGCCAGATTCTCAAAAGGCCCCGTTTGAACACGGTAAACTCGTTGACGCCCGGGTTCTGCCAGCTTCACAATGGGTTGCAGGCCGTCGAACAGTGCTGGTGCCTGGCCGGTCAGCCATTCCCAGAGGCGATTGGCGCCCGCCCGGGTGCCCATGGCACCCAATTGAACCCGGTAGTTGGTATCCGGTAGAGCAGGACTCTCGCCACTGTCGCGGATCTTGTTAGGTAGCCTGAAGTTCCAGGTCTTGGACCAGGGCAAGTCGGGGTTCACGCGGACACCGTCTTCTACCAGTGCTGCCCCTAGACCAGCTAATCTCTCGTTGGCGCGAGCAAAACCCGACTTTGCTGCACGGGTGAGCCACAAAATAGCAGCGTCACGATCAGCCGCGACACCCCTGCCGTCAGCGTACATTTCGCCTACCGAGAATTGCGCGGGTGCGTAACCCTGAGTGGCTGCCTTGTAGTACCAGCTAAAGGCAATTGCGAGATCCGGATCAACGGATTCTCCATATTTGTACATGAGTCCGATGACAGTCTGGGCGCGTGGATCGCCTGCTTCTGCCAGCCTGATAAACTGCTGGTACGCGCTGGTGTAGTCCTTGTTGCGGTAAGCGTTGGCCGCGGACTCAAAGTCTGCGGCAGTAGGCGCGCAGGTTATTAAAAGAGTCAGCAAAATCAGGATCTTGTGCAAGGAGGTGGTCCCATTCCAGAGCTTAACCCGGCTAGCTTACCGCATTTTTGAAATGATCCGGACTGGCTATTGCCGAAAAATGAACGCAATATAATAGTCGGGAACTATCCATTGCATACCATTGCATAACCGATTGCATAAGAGGTTGAGGCGATGAAGGAGTCGATACACGATCTGAAGAGTCGGCGTGGGGCCCAGGACGCCCTGGATCTGGAATTGCTGCAACACGTGGCAACCAAGGACAAGATTGCATTCGAGACCCTGTACTCACGCTATTACTCGCAGCTCTCGCGGTACCTGACCCGCCTGGTGCGCAGGCCGGAACTGGTCGAAGAAATCATCAACGACACCATGTTTGTCGTGTGGGAGAAGGCGGCTGGTTTTGAGGGACGTTCGAAGGTTTCCACCTGGGTGACGGGAATCGCTTACCTCAAAGGGATCAAGGCACTTGACCGCCTGAAAACGATGCCTGAGCAACGTGCAGAGAACCTCGCCGAGGTCGATGATATTGAAGAAAATATTAATATTATCAATAAGTTAGGGTTGGAGGACTGGCTTGAGAGCGGCCTTGAGCTGATCTCCGAGGATCAGCGCTCGGTTGTGGAGCTGACCTATTTTTCCGGCTATTCATACCAGGAGATTGCCGACATCATGGATTGTCCGGTCAACACGGTAAAAACCAGAATGTTTCATGCGCGTCGCCGTCTTGCAAAACTATTGCCACGATTGCAGGAACAGAACAAGGCAGGAAGCAGAACTGATTCCGAAACGGAAGGCCATTAATGACCAGTAATGGCCAGTAATGCCGGGGCGGTCGCGTCGAATGTCGACGGTCGCAGGCAGTGTGAAGCAAAACGGAAAAAGCAACCAGTCAGGGGAACGCTTTGAATATGGGGAAGCGATCGGCTCACAAGGAAGTACGAGAAGTACTGCCGTGGTTCGTGAATGAATCATTGGGGGAGAAGGAGAAGCAGCGCGTGCTGGTCCATCTTCGCGAGTGTCCGGAATGTCGTGCCGAACGAGATGAGTTACAGGCGATTCAACAAGTCGTGGCGGAAGATGATGGGACAGGTGAGACGAACTACAGAGCGGCCTTCAGGAAATTGATGGGCCGGATTGAGACCGCCGAGGCAAACAGGGCCAGCACACATGACTTTGAGCCGGGTGGCGGGTCGTCAGGATGGCGGCTCCCGTTAGGTGTAGCCGCGTGTCTTCTGGTTGCCGTATTGATTGGCCCTGGGAGTAATCCTTTGCCCGACTCGAGAAACCTGACTCCGGGGGAGCCCGGCAACGTCGCTGGCACTGGCATTGGGAGAGACGGTACCGATGCCGTGGGATTCAGGACCTTATCAGAACCGTCTGCGGTGGTGACCGGTGTACCACATCGAATTGCGTTAACCTTCGCACAACCAGTAATGGCAAAAACACTAAGGTCGGCGCTCATTGAGACAAAGTCTAATATTGTCAGTGGTCCGGATGCAGACGGTAGGTACATTGTTGAAGTCACGGTACCGGCTCATATGACAGATCTGGAATTTATCAATTCGATGAGAGCGATTGATGGAGTTCAATATGCGGCGTTTTACGACACTCCTCAGTAGCATCCTTAGCGTCGTCATTGTCGCTGGCTGCTCGACCACGCCGATTCCATTCGATGAACGGATAACGCGGCAGGTCGTCTTTACCGTTGCCGGTCCTGACAAGACCTCCACTCTTGCTACCAGTTTCTCGTCCAGGCCAGAAGCGCGGTCAAGCAACGGCGACTACTCGAGTGTGGACCTTGGCTTTCGTATCGGCCGCATTATTCAATTCCACCGGCTAACAAAAATATCCCAGTGGTCTATCAAGGCGCTGGGTATCGAGGCAATTGTGGCCGAGATTCGAGGAGATCGCTCGGTAGAGCAAGTGATGAAAGCACTCGCAGAGGATCATCGGGTTGATTCGGTCCAGGCCGTGTCGACCTACGATCTGCTGACCTATAACGATCCCTACTTCTATCTGCAGGCCGCATCAGTTAAAGGAGCGGGTATCGAGCGAGTCCATAGCCTTGCCACCGGCAAAGATGTGGTGGTCGGTCTTGTCGATACCGGGGTTGACAGACAACATCCCGAGATTGCTGACCGCATAATTATGTCCGCGAACTTCGTCGAGCATGACCGCAAACGTTTCGATAATGATGAGCATGGTACCTCTGTTGCCGGTGTCATTGGTTCGGCCGCAAACAATGACCTGGGTATTGTCGGTGTGGCACCTGAATCCAAGTTGATGATATTCAAGGCCTGCTGGCAGGACGACAGGACGGGGAACTCGAAATGCGACAGCTTCTCAATCATCAAGGCGCTAAATGAGGTGCTGGCGCAGCAACCGGATATCCTTAACCTGAGCCTTGCCGGACCTGCCGACCCACTGATTGCACGATTACTGCGTGCAGCAAGTGACCGGGGCATTATTATCATGGCAGCAGTTGATGGTACTAAAGCGAGTTCCTTTCCGGCCGTGATGCCGGAAGTTATCGCTGTGAGTGCACCTGCGCCAGCCAATTCGTCCATGCCCGCCCACACGATTCTGGCACCAGGAATTGACATTCTTACCACAACACCTGGTTCGACCTATGCGTTTCGTTCAGGCAGTTCGATGTCGACGGCCTATGTGTCGGGTATTGCAGCGCTAATGAAAGAGCGGGAGCCCATGATGTCAGGTGAGCAGCTGCGCGCACGGCTCCTGTCGAGTTCCCGGCACGGAATCGACATGATTCCAATCGTTGATGTCTGCCAGGCAGTGGTCGGCCCAGATAATGATCTATGCTCGCTGGATTCCATTGTCGTCGTGACAGAAGTTTCGGAATGCGAGAATTGCCTGGAGTCGATGTAAATGTCAGCGTGAGTAAGTGTTCGAGAGGCTGGCGATGGTTTCGAAAAATTCATCACGAGTCTCGGACAATACCTGCGCCACTGGTTTAATGTCTTCAATTCGACCACAAACCTGGCCTGACAAGGCAATGGCTGCTTCCATATTGCCACCGAAGTAAAGCTCCTGCGCTTTGCCAAATTGACCCATCACGTTTTCCTCGATTCGCTTTTCAAGATCCATTGACTTCTCGGTACGCAACGCCCGCAATGCCGGTGAGTGAAATCGGTTCAGGAATACAGTATCGGTTTCTGCCGCATCAACGATGGACTGCTTCCAGTTGTTATGCACCGGTGACTCCAGTGCCGAGACCATGCGTGTACCCATTTGAACGCCTTCTGCGCCAAGTGCAAAAGCTGCCGCCATGGATTTACCATCAACGAAACCACCCGCGGCAATGATCGGCACATCGACTTTTGATCGCACCAGCGGCAATAGCACCATCGATGCAACTTCATTGGGATTTTTGAATCCGCCGCCTTCCCCGCCTTCGACGATCAGTCCATCGACACCGGCATCGACGGCCTTGAGTGCCGCGCGTAATGTTGGTACCACGTGGAATACGGTTAAACCGGCGGCCTTGAGTTGGTCGGTATAACGGGTGGGGCTGCCAGCGGATGTTGTGACAAAGGTGATGCCCTGGTCGATCACAAACTGTGCGATGTCAGGGTCACGCACAAATGCCTGGGCAATATTGACACCGAACGGTTTGTCCGTCAGGCCTTTCATCTTTTTAATCTCATCTTTAATGACGTCAAGTTCGCCGGAAGAGGTTTCAATGATGCCCATACCACCTGCGTTGGATACGGCTGATGCCAATTGCGAGCGAGCAATCCAACCCATAGGTGCCTGCACAATCGGAAGTTCGACACCGAGTAGATCGGTAACCCTGTTTTTAAAGTACATCAGTTTGCCTCTTTGGTTCGTAAATAATGCTGGTAGGTGTAATTGATATTACTGTTGAATTTTTCTTCCCTTACCAGGTGAAATTCGTTGGTTGGGAAGTCCGGGAAGAAGACATCACCATCAACATTGGTTTGTATCGTGGATAAGTGCACCTCATCTACCAGCGGCAACGCCTGTTGGTAGATATCGCCACCACCAACGATATAAACGGGGCGGTTACTTGCTTGTGCCATCGCAATTGCCTGTGCAAGGCTGTGCGCCACTTTGCAGCCGGCGTGGTTCGTGCCAGTGTTACGAGTGACGATGATGGTTTCTCGACCAGGCAGTGGTCGGCCGATAGATTCGAACGTCTTTCGTCCCATGATAAGGACGCCGCCCATAGTAATATCGCGAAACAGCTTTTGCTCGCCCTTCACTCGCCATGGAATTTCACTGCCATTGCCAATGACATTGTTAAGGGATCTCGCCACAACCATCGACAGGCGCATCGATTACATCTGCTCCACGGTTTTAATCCCAAGCAGATCGAGTCCCTGTCTGAGAGTCCTTGCAGTAATGTCGCAGATCAAAAGGCGGCTCGCTTTGGTCGCATCATCGGATTTCAGGATTGGACAAGCCTCATAGAAACTCATGAAAAGGACTGCGAGCTCATATAGGTAATTGCACAGGACGTTAGCCTGGTAGTCTTCAAGGACGCCATCCAGTGCTTCGGAGAATTGGAGTAATTTTACACCCAGCTGTATCTCTGCGGGTTGCCTCAGCAATATCTCACCCTGGAGTTGACTCTCGTCGATACCGGCACGCTTGAATAGGCTTTTGATTCGCGTGTAGGCATATTGAAGGTAGGGTGCCGTGTTGCCTTCAAATGACAACATTGTGTCCCAGTCAAAGACATAGTCCGTTGTACGGTTTTTTGAAAGTTCCGCGTATTTCATGGCACCGGCGCCGATGACACGTGCAATTTCGTTGCGGGCGTCTTCGGGAAGACCAGGATTTTTGTTGGTTACCAGTTTGTATGCCCGGGCGACTGCCTCATCTACCACATCAATCAGCTTAACGTCCGCACCGTCCCTGGTCTTGAACATCTTACCGTCGGGCTTGAGGATATTGCCGAACGGCAGATGCAGGAATTGTTGCTTCTCATTCAAATAACCGGCAGCTCGTGCAACTGCAAATACCTGTTGGAAATGAAGGGTTTGTGGTGCGCCGACCACATAGAGTGCTTCATCGGCGCCAAGGTTTATAGAGCGATGCCTGACCGCGGCAATATCAGTTGCCATATAGGGATAGCCACCATCTGACTTTCGTACTATGGCGGGGAGCGGTTTGCCGTCCTTGCCTTTGAACGGTTCGAGAAATACGCACAGCGCACCCTCGGACTCTACCAACAGTCCCTTTTCATACAACTCATCAACAACAATCGGCAGTACGTCGTTGTAGCTACTCTCGGCCGCGATGTCATCGCGCGTCAGTGTGATATCGAGTTTTTCGTATACTTGCTGGCAGTGATTGATGGACTCGCTGATAAACGTTTGCCAGAGCGCGAGACACTTTTCGTCTCCACTTTGAAGTTTGACCACGTACTGTCGTGCTCTCGCGGCAAATGCCTCATCGCTTTTAAACAACTTGCTGGCTGCGCGGTAAAATTTTTCGAGGTCCTTGAGCCCAGTGGTGATTTCCTTCTCATTAAGTTGGTCGAGATATGCCAGCAGGCTGCCGAATTGTGCGCCCCAGTCACCGACGTGGTTTACTCTCACGACGTCCTGCCCCAGGAATTCGAGTATCCGTACCAATGCATCGCCAATCGCGGTAGTGCGCAAATGTCCAATGTGCATTTCTTTCATGAGGTTGGGTGCGGAATAATCTACAACCACCGTCTTGCGAGGTTTGTGATCTGTGCCCAGTGTCGCAGAGGTGACGATACTACCCAGCGCTTTGGCGATGTAGGAGGGTGCAAGGTGAATATTGATAAAACCCGGGCCTGCAATCTCTATTTTCTCAGCTTCCGGCAGATCAAGGTGGCTGACGACGTTTTCAGCTAATTCCCGCGGGTTCATGCCGAGTTTTTTAGCCGCGCCCATAATGCCGTTAGCCTGGTATTGCCCGAATTCGGCACGTTGAGCGGGCCGGACTGCCGCAGGACTTCCGCCTGCGCCTGACCTGGCAAGCGCCGCCAATATGGCGCTTTCTATCGTAGTACGTAGGTTCATCAATGGATTCGTCTTTGGAAAAGCCGCGTATCTTAGCGCAATTCACCAGCGCCCTCACCACCGGGTCATGTTAGCAGCTTTGGCAATCGATAGGGTCAGGCTTCCCCGGGCTTATCGAGTATAGAACGTACGCGCTCACGCAGCTTTTCAGCGCCATAGGGTTTGGGGATAAAGTCGAGCCCTTCCTCGAGTATAAAATTGGTGTGGATACCACCACTGGAATAACCACTGGTAAAGAGAATTCGTGCTTCAGGGTCAATCTGTTTCATTTGTTTCATGACTTGCTTGCCACCCAATCGAGGCATTACAACATCCATGACGACGAGATCGATGGAGTTTGCGTTGGCTTTAAAGACATCGATAGCCTCGGCGCCGTCGTTGGCTTCAATTACTACATAGCCGGCATCGCTTAGAATAAGTCTGGCCAGATCCCTGACATGCAGGTTGTCCTCCACCAGTAATATGGTCTCGTGACCGCCATTTGGTGTAGACGAGCTTTGTGCCTGATTTTGGTGAACGTCGTCCACACCGGCCAGCGGCAGGTAGATTTCAAGTTTCGAACCTTTCCCCTGGATTGACTCCACATCAATAAAACCATCATGTTGTTTGACGATACCGAACACAACAGCCATGCCAAGGCCCGTACCCGCACCCTCAGGTTTTGTGGTGAAAAAAGGTTCGAACAAGCGTTTCCTGATGTCCTCAGTCATGCCACTACCTGTATCTTCGACCCGAATGATGACGAAATTCCCGGTCCTTTGGTAACTACGTTTGAGGTCTCCTTTTGCAAGTGAGGTCTGGTCGATCGAAATTGTCAGTTGGCCTCCGTGGGGCATCGCATCCCTGGCATTGACCGCCAGGTTTACAACCACCTGCTCAATTTGTCCCGGGTCGGCGACAATGGTGGGATCTGTCAAGTCAGGGACGAACCGGGTTGAAATATGTTCTGGCAGGAGACGGTCAATGATCTTCTCTATGCCATAGATCAACTGGTTAACCTGTAGTGGTTTTGGCTCGATGATCTGGCGGCGGGAGAATGCCAGGAGTTTATTGGTCATGTCTGCAGCTCTTTCTCCCGCATGCAGGATCTCTTCCATGTACTGTTTGAGCCTGGCCTCGCCGGCATCGCTGGCGAGCCCCAGTTCTGCATAGCCGTTGATCGCAACGAGGAGGTTATTAAAGTCGTGAGCAATGCCGCCGGTCAGTTGCCCGATTGAATCCATACGTTGCGCTGCATGGAGTTGTTGCTCGAGTGCCTTGCGCTCTTGTTCAATCCGCGTTCGGAAGGTGATGTCCCTGATGATCCAGGTAATATAGTGGCTGCCACGCAAGTCATGCTCTGCGAAGGATGCTTCCAGAGAGACTCGCAAGCCGCTGCGTTTAATACCCTCTATGGTCATCGATCCGGGTTGGTCTTCACGGGATTGCTGGTACAGCAGGACACCACTATGAGCGTTTGGCATCAACTGGCGCAAGGACATGCCTTCGAGTTCCTCAAGGCTGTAGCCAAATATGCGTTCCGTTGCGGGGTTGGCAAAGGTGATCCGGTTATTGTGGTCAGCCGTGACGATGGCATCCTGGGCGGATGTCGTTATTGCCCGGTAGCTTTCCTCGCTCTCCTGGAGCCTGAATTCAAATGCCTTGCGCTCAGAAATGTCTCGTGCCATCCCGAGTAGGCGCAGCGGCTTGCCGTCGCTACCCAATACAAAATTGACTTGTACTTCAAGCCACTTCAATGCTCCGTTCCGGGTCTTGACCTCGATCTCAACAATCGATGGTCCGGATGCATCGAGGTTACGCCATCGTCCCCGCCGGACCATATCCCTGAGTTGGGCACGAGAGTCTTCGGTAAATAGTTCACCATAGTCTAAGGTCAGGAACTCTTCTTTGGAAAAACCGATGAGCGACTCGATAGATGCGCTGATGTATTGCATGCGCAATTGCGGGTCCATGATCCAGATGACATCTTTGATATTGTCTTCGAGGAGTTGATAGCGGGTTTCACTTTCCAGTGCGCGTTGTTCTGTGGCTTTGAGTTTCTCCGACTCGGCACGTAGCTCCTGGTACTGGTCAAGCAGTGAGTCGTAGGTGACTGCCAATTGCCGGGCGCTCTCACGGGCGGCGAGTGGCAGTGCCAAAGCCCGTTTCATTCGAGTCCATGGTCCCATTTTGGATTGATACCAGACATCAAATACAGCGCCGGATTCGGTGTGGCAGACTTTGACCTTCGCCGCCGGTTCACCGATTGAGGTTGGTAGCCCTGCCAACTGGCCAGCGAGAATGGTCTGGAAGGTGCGACAAGGGGGCAACGCATCACGCATTGTGAGGGTTACCGTCAAGTGTCCAGGCGCCGGGTGTTCCATCACAAGGTCGAACGGATACAGTCGTGCCATAACACCGCCAGGACCAAATACAGCGTGGAACTGGTCCCCGACTCGAAACAGCAGCTTACCGGTTACCGCGTACATCCTGAGATGCTTGTGTTGCCAGGACCGGGTGCCAGCCTCATACAACTCATCATCGGTCAAGTAGTTGCCGACACTGGTGAGCAGGGCGAGGAAGCTCTGCCAATCAATGTCAACGGAAGGATCTCTCAGTCTATCGAGGTCATGGGGCACGTGTCGCGTCAGGCGACGGGGATCTATGTGTCGCTCGGCACACAGGTCAAGGATCCACTGGAGGTTACGGCAGGATGCGACGCCCTGGCTTTGCATATTACTCATCCGTTGAGATCATCAGCAACGTCATTGTTGACCGCGCCAGTATTATAGATTGCTTCAATCAGGGTCAAGGGCTGTCGGTCAGATCGCGGATCTTTTCTATCGCCATTTCCCTGAGCCCGGGATAGGCAGCTACCTCTTCCACGCCGCGTTGGGTGATGCGATAAACTCCCCGTTCTACTCGCTCGAACCAGCCATAGTAGTCACTTTGCAGGATGGTCGAGGTTTTGTCTCCGCTGCCAAGCGCCTTTAGGGCTCTGGCAGATGATGGCCCCAATTGTTCAAGGCAGCAGGCGATAAAAATTGCCGCCTCCTTGTATGCGGTCATGACCTGTACGCGTGAGGCGCCGGCCGTATTGTAGTCACCGGACCGGCCACGGAATTCATTGAGTACCGATAACCTGCGCTTTGCACTCTTGCGCTGGTTGGTACCACTTGCGCTACATTCGAGACTAACGCTCGGTCCGAGCGGGCCGAACCGAACCAGCAACAAACCGAGTCCCAGTCGTCGCAAAATCCTGATGACGCCCCTGAAATGTCGATTACGGCGTCGTGGCTCGGGTAAGGCAACGTAGACCATGGATGTAATCGTCTGGCGTTCAGTCGCCTGTATCAACAAGGTCATATTTGCTTGTGTCTTCAGTTCGATGACGATGATCTCGTCTTCCTTGACGGCGACTACATCACAGTCCTTGACCTCTGCGCGGATATGATAGCCGAGACCCTCAAAATGTGCCTTGATCGGGGGATACAGATCCTCCTCACGCATGGTAGTTTCAAACTCTCAGCATTGTTGGTTACGTAGCTTTTCAATCAGCTTGTGCCTGAGACCGCCAAAGGCACCATTGCTCATGAGGACGATGTGCTTTGTGCCGGAACCAATGAGCACGAGAATTTCTTCGATTATCGCATCGATGCTGTCTGAAATAGTGCGGTTATCAGCCTGGAGCCGTGATTCCATTGACCAGGCGATATTTTCCGGTTTGAACCATATCGCGTTATCGGCACCAGCCACCGCGCTGGCGAGCGTCTCTGCGTGAGTACCTTTGCGCATGGTGTGTGAACCGGGTTCGATGACTGCAGCGATCTTCTCGTCGCCGGACTGCGCGCGCAGTCCGTCGAGTGTCGTTTTAATTGCAGTTGGATGATGGGCGAAATCGTCGTAAATCTTGACCCTCGTCGACTCATAGATCAGTTCCATGCGACGTTTGACACCGTTAAATGTGGACAATGCAGCACAGGCAATGTCAGGGTGAACGCCCACATGGCGCGCGGCACCAATGGCGGCGAGGGCATTGGCCACATTGTGGCCGCCGGTCAAGGACCAGTTGATACCACCGACCCTTGTTCCATCGAGTAGCACATCGAATTGGCTCGCATCTTTACGCGCCAGGTGAGCAGTAAGACCCTTGCCTCCATCGGTTCCAGCAACCATGAGGCGTGGCGTCCAGCAACCCATTTCAATTACTTCCGCAAGATTCTGGTCATGGGCATTTTGAATGATCAGGCCGGATCCCGGCACCGTTCTCAGCAACAGGTGGAACTGGTACTGAATTGCCGCAAGGTCAGAAAAGATGTCGGCGTGATCGTATTCCAGATTATTGAGTACCAGGGTCCTGGGACGGTAGTGCAGGAATTTGGATCGACGGTCAAAGTAAGAAGTATCGTATTCGTCCGCCTCGATTACAAAAAATGCAGTCTCTCCGAGCCTGGCTGAACCAGCAAAATTTGCCGGCACACCGCCGATCAAAAAGCCGGGTGATAGTCCGGCGAATTCCAGTATCCATGCCACCATGCTGGTGGTTGTGGTTTTGCCATGAGTGCCTGCAATGGCAATGACCCATCGATCCGCCAGCAGGTAGCGGCCCAGCCATTCGGCGCCGGACGTATATGGGATGCCCTTGTCGAGTACATACTCGACCGCTTCATTGCCCCTGGGCAGACCGGCATTGCCAATCATGACGAGATCGACATTTGTCGGGATGTTGCTCCCCTTGTAGCCAGTGGCAAGCGGTATGCCCGCGGCGGTTAACTGGTCGCTCATGGGAGGGTAGACGTTCTGGTCGCTACCGCTGACTTCATGCCCGAGCTGCCGCGCGAGCAAAGCGATGCTGCCCATCAAAGTGCCGCAAATGCCTAAAATGTGTATATGCAAACTCTTTTCCTTATCGTCTCAGGCCTGGGCCTCGACCGGGAACAGATTAAAGGTAATTAACATCACCATAATTTCGACCGCAAAAACGATGACCATACCCTGGACCAGGCTCACCTTCGCTGATCTGTGGAGAATGAATCCGGCGATGGCGAGCCACCAGAAGAAGGTTGCGAGGAACAGGATTTCGACAAATTGGCGGATTGGTCCTGCCTGCACCATCTCGAGTAGGCCGTTCAATGGCATAGTGATGATAAGAATGATCGCATTGGTTCCGAACAATGCGGTCATAACCGGCACGAACCTTTGCCTGACACCCTTGAAGCTCAGGATGCCAAGTACGACAATGGCTTGAATCAATACGCCTGACAGAACAGAAACCGGAACTTGTAGAGGCTCAAGCTGGCTCTGATTGATCGCAACCGTGATGAGGGCCAGTATGAAGTAGATTGAAAAGGTAGCTGCCAACGCAAAATAGCTACCCGGTAGTTGCTCGGGTCCTGCCTTGAGGCGGCACATTTGCCAGAAGTATTGAAGGATCAGCTGCATATTGGTCCCAGTGGCTTTAATTTACGATGGGGAATAATGGAATCAAATCACCCAGGGTTGTCAGGATTCAAGTTTACATGACTTGAATCAATTCGGTGCGACGAGTCGCTTCGTATCATAGATGAGCCTGTTCAACAGGCCGGATATTTTTTTGGCGATAATACGAAAAACAACACAATCCAAGTAGAGGAACCATGTCTGATCACCCTGATTACAATTACAAGGTAGTCCGTCAATTCTCGATTATGACTGTGGTTTGGGGCATTGTCGGGATGTTGGTAGGTGTTCTCATCGCGGCCCAGCTTGCCTGGCCCGAGCTCAATACGCCCTGGCAATGGTTTCATTTCGGCCGCCTCCGGCCACTCCATACCAATGCCGTGATCTTTGCATTCGGCGGGTCAGCATTGATGGGCACGTCGCTCTATATCGTCCAGCGTACCTGTCAGGCCCGGCTTATATCCGATAGTCTTGCCGCGTTTGTATTCTGGGGGTGGCAACTCGTGATTGTGCTGGCGGCGATTTCTTTGCCGCTTGGCATGACGTCTTCAAAAGAGTATGCCGAGCTGGAGTGGCCGATTGATATACTGATTACGCTTGTGTGGGTCGCTTATGCGATTGTTTACCTCGGCACCATCGCGAGGCGAAAGACACAACATATTTATGTCGCCAATTGGTTTTTTGCCTCGTTTATCGTTGCAGTCGCGATCCTGCATATTTTTAATAGCCTTGCGATCCCGGTAACGCTGACGAAATCCTATTCCGTTTATTCTGGCGCAATCGATGCGATGGTCCAGTGGTGGTATGGCCACAACGCTGTCGGATTCTTCCTGACTGCAGGTTTCCTCGGCATGATGTACTACTTTGTCCCGAAGCAAGCTGACAGACCTGTATACTCGTATCGCTTGTCCGTGGTCCATTTCTGGGCGCTGATTGCTGTTTATGTGTGGGCAGGGCCCCACCACTTGCATTATTCTGCATTGCCGGACTGGGCGCAGAGTGTGGGCATGGTGATGTCACTAATCCTGCTTGCGCCATCCTGGGGCGGTATGATCAACGGCATCATGACGCTGTCCGGTGCATGGGATAAGTTACGAACCGACCCTATATTGAAATTCCTGGTCGTTTCGCTTTCGTTCTACGGCATGTCCACCTTCGAAGGTCCGATGATGTCGATCAAGTCGGTTAACTCACTTTCGCATTTTACCGACTGGACCATTGGCCATGTTCATTCGGGTGCGCTTGGATGGGTAGCGATGATAACCATCGGGTCCATGTATCACCTGATACCGATCATGTTTGGTCGCAAACAAGGTGAAATGTACAGCGAGAAGCTGATCGACCTTCACTTCTGGATGGCGACGATAGGGACTGTCTTGTATATCGCCTCCATGTGGGTCAACGGCCTGATGCAAGGCCTGATGTGGCGTGCTGTCAACGATGACGGTACCTTGACCTACAGCTTCGCTGAATCTGTGGATGCGAGCTTCCCAGGCTATGTCGTACGCTTTATCGGAGGTGCCATCTTCCTTGCGGGCATGCTGATCATGGCCTACAACGTGTGGAAGACAACGCAGATGGAGAAGCAGCATGAGAGTCTGGAGGCAGCGCAATGAACGATTTCATTGAGAAGAACCTGGGTGTCATGCTGATCCTTATCCTGATCGCCGTTGGATTTGGCGGTATCGTCGAAATCGTACCGCTCATGACGCAAAAAGTCGTTACTGAGCCTATCGAGGGACTAGAGCCGCTTACGCCTTTGCAGTTGGAAGGTCGCGACATCTATATCCGGGAAGGATGCAACGTCTGTCACTCCCAGATGATCCGTCCGCTTCGGTCCGAGGTTGAGCGCTATGGTCACTACACGGTTGCTGGTGAACTGGTGTACAACCATCCGTTCCTCTGGGGTTCGAAGCGTACCGGACCGGATCTGGCACGGGTCGGAGCGCTCTATAGTGATGATTGGCACCGGGCTCACCTCTACGACCCGCGGTCCGTGGTACCTGAATCCAATATGCCGGCATTTCCGTGGCTGTTTGAGCAGGAAATCAATCCTGCGATTACACCAAAACGGCTAAAGGCACTACAAACCCTGGGCGTTCCATACACCAATGAGCAAATTGCCAGTGCCAGCGATGAAGTGGCCGGGAAGACTGAAGCGGATGCGCTCATTGCCTATCTACAACAACTCGGTACCCTCATAGGGGAGCGCAGGTGATATGGATATCAATGACTTAAGAGGAATAGGTACGGTGCTGTGCCTGATTGCATTTCTTGCGATCGTTTGTTGGGCCTACAGTCCTTCACGCAAAGACGCCTTCGAGAAAGCGGCGCAATTACCGTTTTCAGATACCCAATCGGATGAGGCATCGGAACATGAGTAGTGCAGTAAGCTGGTTTGTGATTATCGGGACTCTGGGTTCAATACTCGTTTATTTCCTGATTCTGCAACTCAACAAGAGTGTCAGTAAACCGGGGCAAACGACCGGCCATTCTTACGATGGTATTGAGGAGTATGATAATCCGTTACCCGCCTGGTGGTATTGGGGGTTTGTACTCACGATCGTATTTGGCATCGGCTACCTGATTTATTATCCGGGTCTCGGTAATTTTCCCGGTATTGGCGGTTGGACACAGGTCAAACAGTTAGAGAAACAGCAGGCCTGGGCCGAAGAGCGTTACGGGCCTATTTTTGCCCAGTACCAGGATACCCCGATTGATGACCTGGCAAACGATCCGGACGTAATCAAGATGGGTCGACGCTTGTTCGCAACCAACTGCTCTGTATGTCACGGTGCAACCGGAATGGGCAGTTTTGGCTTTCCCAACCTGACTGACTCGGAGTGGATGTGGGGCGGGACTAACGAGGCTATCACAGCGACGATCATGGATGGCAGGATGGGTGTTATGACACCTTTCCAGTCTGTCCTTGGCGATGAAGGTGTGACCGAAGTTGCCTCGTATGTGATGTCGCTCTCAGGACGTGACGTGAGCGCGAATGAGGTAGAAAAAGGTTCCATACACTACCAGAATTACTGCGCTGTATGCCATGGCCCGGATGCAAAAGGTAATCCGATGTTTGGAGCGCCGGACCTCACCAACGAAATCTGGCTGTACGGCAATTCCAGACTCAGGATTGAGCACACGATCAAGAGTGGTCGTAGCAGCACGATGCCGGCGTTCAAGGACAAGCTGGGAGAGGACAAGGTCCGAATTCTTGCTGCCTTCGTCAAGCGTCTCGGCGAACCCTGATTATTATCCTGCCTGGGTAGAGTGTTGACATAAAACTCTACCCTTGAGAGGCAACCCTGATGGTAGATCGTAACAATCTCATTGAGTTGGAAGACCAAACGGATTCCAGCGTCCTTAACCTGTATGAAAAGCGTGAAAAGATTTTTACGCGGTCGGTTGAAGGATTTTACCAACGGATCCGATTACTAACCGGTTGGCCGCTACTACTTGGGTATTTTCTGTGTCCCTGGATTTTGATTGATGACCGTCCAGCGATCCTGTTTGATCTACCAGCCCGCAAGTTCCACATCTTCTGGCTCACCTTCTGGCCCCAGGACTTTGGGCTTCTGGCATGGGCGCTGATGATCGCTGCGTTCCTGTTGTTTTTTGTGACAACCCTGGTGGGCCGGGTCTGGTGTGGCTACACCTGTCCACAAACGGTCTGGACTGCAATATTTATGTGGGCAGAACAAGTTGCCGAAGGAGAGCGGCACCAGCGAATCCGTCTGGAGAAGGCGCCCTGGTCGCTCGAAAAAATTTATAAGAGAACGTTCAAGCACGGTATGTGGCTGGCTTTTGCGCTGGTTACCGGAGCCACGTTCATTGGTTATTTTTATGGCATTCGCGAGCTCATCGTTGATACGGTCAGCCTGCAGTTGTCTGGGGTGGCATTATTCTGGACGGCCTTTTTTACAGCGGCAACCTATATCAATGCAGGATGGATGCGTGAGCAGGTTTGCAAGTACATGTGTCCTTATGCGCGTTTCCAATCCGCCATGTTTGATAGAGACACGTTGATCGTCTCCTACGATCCCGCCCGCGGTGAGCCGCGTGGGCCACGCAAAAAAGGTATAGATCCGGTAGAAGTGGGGCGAGGCGATTGTATCGATTGCCAGTACTGTGTCCAGGTTTGTCCCACTGGCATCGACATTCGAGATGGCCTGCAGTACGAATGTATTAACTGTGCACTTTGTATTGATGCATGTGACTCCATTATGGCGAAGATGGGGTACGAGCCGGGCCTTATTTCATACACCACAGAAAACGCGCTGGCTGGTAAGCCCTGGACCTGGAAGCGATTGAAACTCATTGGCTATGGTGCCGCCGTCGCTGCCATGATCGTCATCTTCTCGGTTACTGTATTCAACCGTGTTCCTCTTGGGCTTGATGTGCTGAGAAAACGGGGACAGCTCTATCAGGAAGTTCCGGGTGGGTTAGTACAAAACACCTTTACTATCAAGATTCTCAATATGGACCAGTCGCCGCACACCTACCACTTGTCGGTTCAAGGGCTGCCCGAACCAACCATCATGCCGGATGCCCCGGTATTCGTGGCCAAAGGTGGAATCGAAGAACTGGCGATCAATTTGATGGTGGATCCGGACAAGCTCACGAGCGTCAATACGTCCATCGAATTTACTATTGTCAGCGAAGATGCCCGTCTGGCGGCAAGCGCTGAGAGTCGGTTTATCGGTCCAGTGCCGCTGGGAGTGCGTTGATGAACAAAGGGCTCCACAGACAGGCATGGTACCGCCAGGTATGGCCCTGGGTGTTGATCCTGATTCCGTTTACGGCGGTTTTATTCGGTATTTTTATGATTACCGTGGCGACGAACTACCCGGATGACCTGGTTGTCGACGACTATTACAAGGACGGTATGGCCATCAATCGTAGTCTGGAAATGGACAATCGTGCAGACGAGATGGGTATCGTCGCGCACCTCGAACTGGTCGGTGCAGATCGTATTGGATTTATCATCGAAGGTGCCAGCGATAGTGCCGTGGTGTTGAATATCCGTCACGTTACAGATCGCAGCCAGGATAAAAAAGTCCTGCTGTTGCCGGATGAAAATAACCTGTATGTGTCCCGGCCAGATGAAAATGCAACTTACCAGATGGCAATGGGCAGTAAAGGAGTCTGGTACCTGGACCTCGAGGGGGTTGATAGCCACTGGCGCCTGAAAGCCAGGATTGAAACGCCGGTTACTGCTTTGACGATGAGTGCACCATGACCGAATCTGCGACCAACGCTTCATTTGAGACCCGCTGCTACCATTGCAAGGCAATCGTCGGTTCAGATTCAATTCGCGTCGAGATTGAGGGAGTCTTACACGATCTTTGTTGCGAGGATTGTCTGCAAGCAGCCGAGCGGATTCATCAACTGCAACTGGCGGACTACTATGATTATCGGGAACGATTCGATCGAGCGAATGGTAATTTCGAAGTTGATCAAGGCCAGCTTAACCGGGCAGCTGGATCAACAGCAGCTGGCAGTGGAAAGAAGTCGGAAGAACGACGGTTTGAATTCTCGCGTTCGATCTCTGAGTTGCCCGACGGCGTCAGGCTCTCGGTCAGGATTCCGGACATCCGCTGTGCCGCTTGTACCTGGTTAATCGAGAGCAGCCTTAAGAAGCGGCCGGACGTGACTCGCGTCCGCACTAATCTTGCCGATCGGGTTGTCTTGATAGACACGACCGGCGCAGACCCCATCGACATCGTGTCATTTATCGAAGATCTCGGTTTTACTGTCCTGCCTGACCGTGCCAGTACCGCCAAACAGGTGCTGGCGCAGGAACGTAAATCAATGTTAGCCCGACTGGGCGTCGCCGGGATCGGCATGATGCAGGTGATGATGTTTGCACTTACGAGCTATGTTGCCGGCGACAATGGTATAGAGCCCGCTTATCAGGCTTTGATGCGTTGGGCGAGCCTGGTGATTGCGATTCCTGTGGTCTTCTACAGCGCCATGCCATTTCACCGGGGCGCGTTCAGGGATCTGCGCCATGGTCAACCGGGTATGGATGTACCTGTCTCGCTGGCTATTATCGCGGCCTTTACCCTGAGCCTGTACAGTACGCTGACACAAGGCACCGAGGTCTACTTCGACTCGGTTGCCATGTTCACGTTCCTTTTGTTGATCGGACGGTTTGTAGAACTGGGTTCACGCCAGAAGTACCAGCAGAGCCAATTGATCAGTGACAGTTTGCTCCCCGCTTCCGCATTGCTGGCAGGGGCGGGCCAACGCATTCCGATTGAAAATGTGGTGGTCGGCGATGTGGTAGTTGTAGGTCCGGCCGAGTCGATTCCAGTCGACGGTGTGATCGTCACGGGCAACACCAGTGTGATCGAAGCGGCTTTTACCGGGGAATCCAGGCCTCTTGATAAATCGCCGGGGGCGCGTGTCCTGGCCGGATCAGATAATCTTGAAGGCAAGGTTGAAGTCCGCGCGTCGACAACTTACCGCCACTTCGTTATCACCAAAATTTCTGATCTGTATCGCGAGTCAGCCACCTATAAACCACGTTTTTCAATCCTTGCTGATGTGGTTGCGCGTTATTTTGTGGTGGTCATCATCCTGATTGCCGGGGCCAGCGCCCTCGGTTGGTACCTGGCCGGTGCATCTAACTGGTTCAGTGTTGGCCTCGCGGTGCTGGTGGTGTCTTGTCCCTGCGCATTGTCCCTGGCAACTCCGGTCGCCTACACGGTGGCGACTTCTGCCTTACGGAACCAGGGTGTCGTGATTAGCAACGGGATGTTACTGGAGCGACTTGCGACCATTACACGCATTGTGTTTGACAAAACCGGGACCCTCACCAGGGGCAGGTTGACCGTGACAGCAGTTGCGCCCGTCACGGATCTGGCGCCCGATGAAATACTGGCGATTGCCGCGGCGCTGGAAAGCCATAGCCGACATCCTATTGCGAGGGCATTCGAGTTGCCGACTCACCATGTTGCCAGGGACGTCGAAGTTGTACCGGGTGAGGGTGTCCGTGGTGAGATTGATGGCATTGTATACAGGATCGGAAAAGCAGCGTTCGCTGGTGAATCCACATTGTCGCCGCCGTCAACGGAGGGAACCTGGATACTCCTGGCCTCTTGTGAACCATTGGCATGGGTGCAGCTATCCGACCAGGTGCGCGATGAATCGGCGAGTGTGGTGTCATCACTGTCGGATAACTATGCAATCTCCCTTTATACCGGTGATACCGAGCCTGCTGCCAGGGAGATCGGCAGGGCTTGCGGTATAGACGATGTTCTAGCCAACCTGAGCCCTTCGGGCAAGCTCGAAGAGGTCAGGAAAAGGCAGCGCGCCGGTGACCGGATCCTCATGATTGGGGACGGCATCAATGACACGGTCGCAATGGCGGCGTCAGATGCCGCCATTGCCGTAAGCCCGGTTGATCTCGTTGTGCAAGAGGCGGCGGATGCAACACTGCTCAACAACAGTTTAGGTAGTGTTCCCATGGCACTTGAGTTCTCGCTGCGGGTTCGACGGATCATCCGACAAAACATTGCCTGGGCCATTGGCTACAATCTTTGCGTTATTCCGCTGGCGGTGACCGGTATCATTGTGCCGTGGATGGCGGCCCTGGGCATGTCATTGAGTTCTGTCCTGGTTGTGCTGAATGCAAATCGACTACAACAAAGGGTGCAGTGATGGAGGTTATCTTTATCCTGGTACCGGTTAGCCTGGTCATTGTGATTTCAGCGTTGTGGGCCTTTGTCTGGTCCGTCAGGAATGATCAGTTCGATGATCTTGAAAAAGAAGGCTATGCGATTTTATTCGACGAAGACAGGCAGGATAAGAATGTTGAAAACGGCAATGTGAACGAAGAGAGTTCCAATGAAGGCGGGCAAGATGCACCAATGTTGAAGCGAACAGATGACAAAGAACAATCTGAAGAGGTTGAACCTGGGAGGTCAAAGTGAACCACATTATCGGCATACTCTTTTATCCACTTGTTGAATGGGAGCGCATCCGTGAAGCTGACGGGACGGTTATTGGGCACTACCTGAAATACATTGTCCCAATCGCATTGTTGCCAGCCATTGCCTGGTATTATGGCTCGACGCAGGTCGGCTGGCAGCTGGGTGCAAGGGAGATCCGTCTGACCTCCGAGAGCGCTATGCAAATCATGGTGCTTTTTTATATATCGATGCTGTTAGGTGTCGGCCTGTTGGGTTTTATGGTCCACTGGATGTCGGAAACCTATGAAGCGCATACGTCGACGTTGGCCAAAGGCGTTGCCGTGGCAGCTTATACCTGTACACCGCTGTTTGTTGTCGGTGCTATTGGCTTTTATCCGATCCTCTGGCTCGATATCCTGCTTGGCTGTGCCGCTGCGGCCCACACGGTATACCTTTTGTATGTTGGGGTGCCAATTGTCATGCAAATCCCGAAAGAGCGGGGGTTTCTGTTTGCCAGTGCAATGGTGGCGGTGGGCCTTGTGATGTGTGCTGCACTTCTTGGCGCCACTGTGATTTTGTGGGAGCTGGGCGCAATGCCGGTTTTTACTGAATAGGGTAACTGACTGATTACGCCTGGTTGCGCTGCCGTAAGCCAGGGATGTGCATACTTGTTCGGGGTTCTCTAACCAGTTTAACGGGTAAGTAAAAAGAATCCTGTGCTGCAACGCAAGGCCGGCATTTGGTGGGCGTCAGTGTGCTGGCACTGCCATTTTGCCCGCGTTTGGCTCAATCGGTAATCATGAGGAAGTAGGAGGCGAGCAATAGCGAGCATACGATGTTCAGTATGAGGCCAGCCTTCATCATCTGTCTTTGCGGTACAAAGCCGGATGAAAATACCAGCGCGTTGGGTGGTGTAGCGACGGGTAGCATGAACGCGCAAGATGCACACAATGCGACCATCACCGCCATATCAGTGCCGGTGTAACCGAAACCTGCGGCGGCCGTCACGAAGAGTGGGACCAGCAGAGCAGCGGAGGCCGTGTTACTTACGAGTTCTGTCAGGAAGATGACAAACAGGCAGATGATGAAGAGTAGAAGCCAGGCGTTGTTGCCTGGCAGCAGGGCGATAATTTTCTCCGCAAGATAAACGCTGGCCCCGGAACTCTGTAATACTACCGAGAGCGTAAGCCCGCCACCGAACAGGATCAGGATGCCCCAGTTTGTTTTGGCCACAAACTCGCGAAAGTCCAGGCAACCAGTACCGATGAGTAATACGATAGCCGCAATTGCGATCATGGAATCGAATCCGGATGTAATTCCGAATAGCGCTGACAGGGGTGAACTCAGCACCCAACCACCGGCGGTCAAGGCGAAAATCACCAGCATGATACCGCGCCTTGCATCTGGCTCACTGGTGTGTGAATCCAACGATAGTTCCTGACCGAAACGCGGCCTGATCAATAAGTAAAGCACCAGGATCATCAGTGGAAAGAGCAGCAGGAAGGCGGGAATACCAAATGACAGCCAGTCACTGAAACTGAGTCCCATGGCAGAGGCGGCGATGGCGTTGGGTGGACTGCCAATCAGGGTCGCCATGCCGCCAATATTGCCTGAATAGGCGAGCCCCAATAGCACGAATAGATAGAGTGCCGGTTCCTGTTCCGGGTTGCGACTCGACAATAGGCCAATGGCAAGTGGCAACATCATAGCGATCGTGGCGGTATTACTGATCCACATGGAAAGGCACGCAGTGACCAGGAACAATAGTAGAATTGCGATAAGGGGGTGCCCTCTTGATAGCGCAAGCACTTTGACGGCGAATGCGCGATCCAGCTCATATTTCTGTAGCCCGGCGGCCAGCGCAAATCCTCCCATAAACAGGAAAATAATCGGGTTGGCGAATTCGACTAATGCATTGGAAACCGTGACAAGACCTGCCAGCGAGGCCAGTAGCGGCACCAGAAGGGCGGTAACGCTGATGTGCAAGGCCTCTGAAATCCACAGCCAGGCTATGCACACAAAAAGGCCAAGCCCTAATTGCACGGGTCGTTCTGCGTGGACGAACTCTGAAACCAGCCAGCCAGCGCCAAGCGCAATCAGGATGTTGAGCAGATTGGAACGGTTCATAGCATTGCTCGCTGTGCTTCCCCACCCTTGCCTGCCGGGGTTCGGTATCCGGTATCGATGCGGCGGACTTGCTCTAGGACAAGGCATAAAATGATACTGACCAGAAACAGGATTATGCCGCTTGTGGCGAGTCCGGCTTCGACGCTCACTTTTTCTGCAATGTAACCGATAGGCAGGATACCGATTGGCATCAGACCGTGTGACATGAGGTCGATGCTCATAACGCGTCCGCGCATATTCTGCGCCACCTGCAATTGGACGAGACTCCGGTTCATCGACATATTGATAGAAGAGACGAAGCCGACCACCCCGATAGCCACAAACGACCAGTAAAAGCTGTGGGTCAACGCAAAACTCGTCACTCCAAGTCCCCATGCAGCGGTAGATGCCATCAACCAGTAACCTTTGTGACGCAAGGCACCCAGCTTCGCAAGCACGAGTGACCCTGCGATGGCGCCAACCCCCATGGCTGTCATCAAAAGGCCAAGATCATCGGGACCGCCTGCCAGCACGTCACGATTGAATGCAGGCAATAGCGTATTAATGGATAGGCCAAACAAGAACGGCATAATCGACAGCAGGATCAGGCCACCGACGATGGGTGATCGAAACACATATCCCAGCCCCTCCTTGATGTCATTCAAGGGGCTCTTACGCTCGCCCGGAACAGGATCGCCTGCATGCTTAATAAAAAGTACCGAAATTCCGGAAGTCAGATACAACACCGACAGGACCACATAGACCATACCGACGCCGAACGTCGATGTCGTGTCACCACCTGCGATCATGGCAATCATAAAACCCGCCAGGGCGGGACCAAGAATGCGTGAGAGGTTCCAGGATGCAGTATTGAAGGCCATGGCGTTGAACATCAGGCGATCGCCCACGATTTCTGGGATAAGAGCGGTCCGGGCAGGAATCGATAAGGCCATGATCGTACCGTTGAAGAAGCCGACCCAGATGAAATCCCAGAAGGTTACGTGACCACCGAGGATGATGTACGCCATACCAAGCGTAATCAGGCCATTGGCAATCGGAGACCAGCCGATCAGGGGTTTCTTCTTGACTCGATCAGCAAGCACGCCACCAGCCAGGGAGAATACGACCTGCGGAAGCATAAAGGCGAGGGTTACCCAGGTCAGTTGCAATGCTGACGTGGTCATCT
Source organism: Pseudomonadales bacterium (assembly GCA_040880285.1). Lineage (GTDB taxonomy): Bacteria > Pseudomonadota > Gammaproteobacteria > Pseudomonadales > Azotimanducaceae > JANQJA01. Next base: position 31,030 of record JBBDIT010000084.1, read on the forward strand.
CATAGACCAACCAGCCTTGTGCAACCAATTGCATGTTCATCGCGAAGGCAGAACCCAGCATACCGATCCAGACGAACAGGTAATCCCTGACCTTGAGCGACGCGAACATCGACCGGTCTTCGGCCGGGAGATTTGGGTCTTCATTGAATTCTGCGGCGCTGGTCACGAAACTTCCGGACAAAGCGTCACAGTATAGCTAAAACGCTCTCGGGGGAAAGAAATTCACAACCGCAATTTCCCGGTACTGCCGCCCGCACTAACGGCCAGGTACCGCCACGTACAGCCGACACAAAACCCTAACACAGGGGAGAGAGCAGGATTACCGATGTCTCCCGTGGGATCGATGAATCCAGGCTGTCCAACATCACTCTAACGAATGGAAGAAGGCGCACCCGCTCGGCACCGGTAGGTGTCCACGCTTTGGCGTTAAATGCGGCGTCGGCAACTTCGATACGAACGCAGGGCTGCTCTTTCAAATTCAGGTACCAGTCCGGTTTTCGCTTGCTCTTCTCGTTTGAGGCGATGACAAGAAAATCGTTGTTCACTCGTTTGAAACGCAACAGCGCCGCTTCCGATCGCCCGCTCTCGCGTCCTTGCGTAATCAGGATCAACCGGGGCTCGGACGCCGGCGCCGGCATATTGGTCCCCGAATCTGATCCGGAATCGATGATCCGTAATTCAACCATACTCTCTCTCCAGTTTGGTTATCGACCGGCATGCAGGGCGCATGCAAGGCCCTGCAGCAGCATGAGCCGCTGTAAGGACAAGCGTAGGATGAAAGTAAACGGCAAGGCTGTGACCTGCGTCACAACCTTGAGAGGAGTTGGTCAAAAAACCGACAAAAGCGCCGGGATACTCGTTGGCAGGTTTAGTCAGGCAGTCCCAGCACACGCTTGGCGATAATGTTCATCTGGACTTCATTGGTACCGCCATAAATGGTGACAGCCCGGCTGCCAAGCCAGTTTCTGGTGGTTTCCAGTTCATTGCCGGTAAAACCTTCATCTTGCCAGCCGATCCCTTGTGTACCCATCAGGGTCGCCTTGAGTTCGGCGCCATCACGCGCGAGCGTCGATCCAACCAGCTTAAAGATGGATGTCGCCTCTCCAGGGGTCTTGCCCGACTGGTTCTCCTGTACGGCACGTTGCGTTGTGAGCTGGAACGCGCGTTCGGTCATGGTGTGCCGCAGAATGCGCTGGCGGTAGCCGGTATCCGACACCTTGCCTTCAGATTCACCGATATACTGTTCGGCCAGTTGTGCAAATTCATTGACCTTCTTCTCTCCCGGTTTCCTTTTGGCACGGCCAGCGCCGGACAGGCCCCCGATACCGGAGCGTTCATATTGAAGCAGGCGCTTGCCGATGGCCCAACCCCGGTTGAGTTCACCCACCAGGTCTTCGCGCCTGGCAATGGCGTCGTCCAAAAATGTTTCGCAGAATGGTGAAGAGCCGCTAATGAGGGCGATTGGCCTGATCGTCACACCCGGCTGGTGCATGTCCAGCAGCACAAAACTGATACCCTCATGTTTTGGTACATCGAAATCGGTACGGACCAGGGCAAACATCCAGTCTGCATACTGGGCGCCGGAGGTCCAGATTTTCTGGCCGTTTATGACAAAGTGATCACCATCGAGTACCGCCCTGGTTTGTATTGCCGCAAGGTCGGAGCCAGCACCAGGTTCACTGTATCCCTGGCACCAGTTCACTTCACCGCTGACAATTTTGGGGAGATGGCGCTGCTTCTGCTCTTCGGTACCGAACTCAAGAAGGGTTGGGCCAATCATTGTAAGGCCCATGCCCTGGGCCGGTGGTACGGCTTTGATGCGGGCCATTTCCTCTGCCAGTATCCTGGCCTCGGCGGCGCTCAATCCGCCACCCGTGTATTCGGTGGGCCAGGTGGGTGCCGTCCAGCCGCGTGCGGCCATCGCTTTGAGCCAGTTTTTGGCATCATCGGTACCAAAAACCTCATGCGCGTCTTCCCAGTGAAACGTGCGTGCACGCATTGATTGGGGGCAATTCTCTTCGAGCCACTCTCGCGTTTCGGTTCGGAAGGTTTCGAGATCTGACATGGAAGATTCTCCTTTGGGTCCTTGTATAAAATTCAGTTTCCGCGACCTATCCAGATTGACAATGCGCTGGCGATGAGGTTCTTGTCGGTATCGAAAATAGCCGACCCGGCGAAATGCTTTTTGCCGTCTACTTCGACAGGCCAGGCTGTAACAACGTAGTTTTCGCCGGCTGGTGCAGGTCGATGAATCGCCGCCGTGATACGGCCAAGGAGTCCAGTCCGGATACCGGCAACGGCATAGGCGATCTGGCCCGGGCAGTCCAGGGCGGTCCATAGATATTCAGCCGGGATGTTGCGCTCATCATCACCCCACTCCACTTTGGTGGGCCAGGCTGCGACCACCTGGGTCTGGTCGATTGCCGCGGCGAAGACCTGGAGCCCATCTTCGTGGTCAGCACCGCAACAAAAGCAGATCGGGTGCAAACCCCTCGCGCCGGGCATGGGTGAACCTTCCCGTCGTTGCAGCGACAGGGCAGTCGATTGGACGGCAAGCGCTTGTTCGTAAGTTGGTGGTTCCGGAATTTCAACACCGAGGTTGCTCTGGGTAATTTCTGCAATCAACTGGTCGGCAATCATGATCTTCATGTGTGCCGGTCCCTGCCGGGTCACCGTCATGGGCTCATCGAGGAGTACAGGGGAGCGCAAGGTGACTTCAACAGGCTCATCTGGGGATTTACCCAGCAGGGCCGCAAATCGCCCACCTACATATCCGCCATTACCTGAGCGTGGTGGTCCGCGAAACCGATCAGCAATTGTGATGGTCTCAGATGAATCGAGTTTGGATGACATTGAAACTGGTTACTTTCCTGGTTACGTAAACTGGTCAATCAATACAAGTGCTGGCCCCGGGGCTATCCATGTGCCATGCAGCTGCCCAATACTAATGGACTCCATCAGCTCGTGCTAGTGGAAGAGCTGTCGCGCGAGTTCATCGATGACTATGGGTGATTTCATCGTCCGTATGCCGAGCAACGCCAGTCGTTCGCAGTCCGGGCCCGACCTTCCGCTATCGAGGAGCACGATCTGCGTGGTTGGGGAAGTGTAGCCGAGGACGCGTTCGACCTCATCGTCGCTTACAGGGCAGGTGCCGGAATCAACAAGAATTGACGAGAAGTCCCGTTCTTTCAGCAAGGACAGGGCCTGTTCGAGATCATCTGCCGGAAACACCTCCACCTGCAGACACTCGGACAGCTTTGACAGGACCCCAGGTGCGACACCCAAGCTCAAAATGCACGCTGTCATGCTATGTATCTGGTTGTTTCCATAGCGCGAATCTTCGCTACCAAAGACGCTGGCGTCATTGACTTAAGTCAATTAGATGAGTGTGGGTTTAAGCCACAATAACTTCCACCAGTTTTGGGGCCCGGGCCAATCGTTTGGCCGTTGTTTCAGGGTGCAACCGCCTTGCGGTCCGGGCTCCTCTTTATTGCGACCGGATGGTGTACCGCTGCCGCAGACGGTAGAATTCGGCTCGAAGCTTTTCACGATACATTCCTTATGACAGATTCCAACAGAGTCGTTGTTGCCTGGCTTGCTATTGTCTGTGCAACCGTATTTGCCATGATCGTTGTTGGTGGGGTGACACGCCTGACTGAAAGCGGTCTATCGATGGTGGACTGGCGCCCGATAATGGGAATAGTGCCGCCGACCAGTGATGAGGAGTGGCAGTCCGCGTTTGAAGCGTACCAACAATATCCGCAATACATGCAGGTTAACCGGGATATGGATCTTTCCGGATTCAAGCGTATTTTCTACTGGGAGTATGGTCATCGCGTGCTCGGACGGGTGATTGGTATTGTGTTTTTTGTACCGTTTATTTTGCTGTGGTGGTGCGGGAAGATCGAACCCCGCCTGATACGGCCGCTGGGGGTCGCCCTGGCTCTGGGCGGTGCCCAGGGACTGCTGGGTTGGTACATGGTAAAAAGCGGACTGATCGATATACCCAGGGTGAGCCACTATCGCCTTGCCGCCCACCTTTTGCTGGCGATGCTTATCTTCGCTTATCTTTACTGGTTGATACTATCGATTTTGGAAGTACGACGTGAGGCAGTATCAAAACATTTTCGCAACTTTGTTTTCTTGTTGGCAGGATTGACCACTGTGCAATTGCTCTATGGCGCGTTTACTGCAGGGATTCGGGCAGGTTATGGTTATAACACCTTTCCGCTGATGAACGGCCAGTGGATAGCTGATGCCGTATTTTTTATGCAACCCTGGTGGATTAACCTTTTTGAAAGCGGTGCGACCATCCAGTTTGTACATCGCTGGATCGGTACGCTGCTGCTTTGCCTTTCGTTTGGTGGCTGGATACTGGGCCGCAGGTACCCTTCCCGTGTCAGGTGGGCAAGTGCAGGGCTGTTTGGTACGTTGCTTGTCCAATATGCGATCGGTGTCCTGACGCTGGTACAAGTTGTACCGATTGGGCTTGCGAGCCTGCATCAGGCCTTTGCATGCGCGGTTATACTTGCCCTGGTTTACCTCGTCTACGTGACCCTGCCGGACCGGGCGACATGAAAGTCTGTCTTGGCCAGATCAATACAACGCCAGGCGACTTTACCAACAACCTTGCGGCAACCAGGCGCGGCATTGAAGTCGCGAGTGCAAGCGAATGCGACCTTATCGTGTTCCCGGAGCTCAGTATTCCTGGCTACCTGAGCCAGGATCTTATCTACCATCCGGCCTATATCGACCGAAACCTCGCGGTGTTGGAGGAAATCCGGAGTTTTACAGAGGGCATCTTCTCCGGCCTTCATGTGGTGGTTGGCTATATCGACAGGAACAGGGGTCCGGGTAAGCCATTTTTTAACATGCTCGCGGTTATCAAAGCGGGAGAAATAGTTGGTCGCTATGCCAAACAGTTGATTCCTTTTTATGATGTGTTTGATGAGCTCCGGTACTTTGAGCCTGGATCAGGACTACTCACCCTGGATATTGCCGGGCTGAAAACAGGATTCACTATTTGCGAGGACCTGTGGAACGACAAGGGATCGGACGACTATAACTACGCAGATAATCCAATGGAGCAGTATCGCTCTGTGGGGGTGGAGGTCATCGTTTCGCCGAACAGCTCGCCATATGTCCATGATAAGACGTGGCAGCGGCTCAAAGTCATCGCACCGGGTTCAGAACCCGATATCACGGTAGTCTATGTAAATCAGTGCGGTGGCCAGGATGAGCTTGTATTCGACGGTCAGAGTTTTGTTGTTAAGGGTGGCGATCTCCTGCATATCGCGACCACCGTCGATTCCGATAGTTTTGAGGTCGTCAATATTGACGCTCCGCCGCGCATTCAGAAAGTCTATGAAGTTTCCCATCGCCAGAAGCTGCGGGAGGAAACTGTAAAGCTGTATGACCTGCTGGTGCTCGGATTGCGTGACTACACGCTGAAGTCAGGATTCAAGCAGTTGGTGTTGGCTTCGAGCGGTGGAGTCGATAGCGCTGTGGTCTGTAAGCTGGCATGCGATGCAGTCGGGCCGTCAAATGTCCACGCTGTAAGAATGCCGTCAATTTATAGCAGCGAACACTCCCGGGAGGATGCACGCGAGCTCCATGCAAAGCTGGGTTGCTTCGACTATGAAGTCGAGATTCGTCACGAGGAAATAGTCAGTCTGCTCAATGCGCGCTACGGTAAACATGCCGATCCGGAAAACCTGGTGCGACAGGTGTTGGCAGAAGGTCGTTACCAGATAGTTGCAGACGAAAATATGCAGGCTCGATTGCGAGATATCTATCTCATGCACTTCAGCAACGCCTATGGCGCCATGCCACTGTCGACCGGGAACAAGACAGAATCGGCTTGCGGTTATTACACGCACTTCGATATGAATTTCAGTTATGCCCCTATCAAGGACCTGTACAAATTCCAGGTGATTGATATCGCACGGAAAGCGCGTGACATCCCCGACAATATCTGGCAGAAGCCACCCAGCGCTGAACTCTCACATGGTCAAACTGATGAAGAAAGTTTGCTTGCTTATGCCATACTTGACCCGATTGTGCGGGCTTACGTGGAGGAGTACATCAGCACCTTTGAGACTTTTCGGGACTGGGTCATCAAACAGTTAGCTACCAATGAGGTGATTACACTGGACGCCGACCAGTTAAAGGCCTGGCTTGTCACCGGGCACGCCGGGACTGAATTTCAGCGCATTATCAGCCTGATGGGCAAGATGGAATTCAAGCGCCGCCAGACTTGCCCTGGAACCAAGGTAACCAAAGTGGCATTCGGGACCGGGCGGCGCGTACCCATCGTGGAAAAGTGGTCATAGTCGACCCTGTCTTCCACGACTGAATTTCATTCAACGCTAATGGTGCGGGGTTTGTTGGCTTCCACTTTGGGAATGGCAACTTCCAGTACGCCGTTATCTACCCTTGCTTTGATGGCGTCCGCATCGGCACTCCTTGGTAGTGTGAACTGGCGAATAAACGTCCCGCTAATACGTTCACGGCGCTTGTAACTTCCTTCGTCAGCTTCCGTGGTTGTCGACCGTGTACCCTTGATCGTCAGCGTGTTGTGGTCCAGGGTAATATCGATGTCTTTTGGGGCGACCCCGGGCACATCAACGGTGACTGTAAAGCCCGCTTCATCCTCGCAGATGTCAACTTGCGGTAACCAGTTGGTTGCCTCATAGGGTGTCTCATTCCCCCGACCGGCGACAGGATCATCGAACGCCCGTGACAGCTCACGATGTAGCTGGTTCAAAGCGCCAAATGGTGAATAAATAGGCTGGTTCATGATAATTTCTCCACTCTGATTCAAAGGGTTACGACTGCCTTCCTCTAAAATAGGATTGGACGTCGAATATTCAAGAGGGCAGTGTCTGATTTGGCAGATTTGCCATTATGCCCGGCGTTTCAAATGGCCCTGGTCAAATGGCGCTGGGAGTGGCATTTTGGCAGGTGATTGACTAACGTCCATGGTCCGACACTGGTAGAGTATGCTTCCATAAATCACTGATAAGGGACGTTGAGATGGCCAAGTACAATAAAATCCTGTTAGCACTGGATTTTCACGGTGACAACTCAAAAATCTTAGAGAGAGGGGCCGACATGGCAGAGGCGAACAGTGCCGAGCTCTTCCTGATTCATGTCAACGAGCCCCTGGCCATTGCCTATGCTGCCGACGGTATGAGTTGGAGTGACCAGGTGGTAGCACTTGAGGCCAGCTTGCGCAAAGAGGCACAGGCCAAAATGGGTGAGATCGCAGGCAAACTCAATGTGAAGGCTGATAACTGCATTATCAAGGAAGGCAAGCCATCAACGGAGATTCACAAGGCAGTCGATGATCATGGCATTGACCTTATTGTGCTGGGCACACATGGGCAGAGCGGCTTGCAGCTGATTCTTGGATCTACCGCCAATAGTGTCTTGCATGGTGTAACTTGCGATGTGCTGGCGGTTCGAGTCAACGGCGACGATTAGCGCTGATTTAGAAGAGATTTATCAATACGCCTAGTGGGTGGTGATAATAGGCGACCGACACGATAAAGCCGAACAGCACCAGAGCGCCAACGAATGCCATTTGACGGATGGTCTTCGTCCGGCCTCGTTTGAGTGCCACTGTCCCCAGCAGAATGTATCCAACCAGCGCGATGACCTTGACGGTCACCCAACCATGCACGAAGGGATACTGGCGAAGCATGATGGAAAGGACAATGGCCGACGCCAGCAATACGGTATCAATCAGGTGGGGTGCGATCCGGACAACCGGGTGAGACAGCAGGGGGCTCTCCCGTAGCATCCAGTAACCGCGCAGACAGAAAAAAGAGATTGATATCACAGCGCAGGTTACGTGAGTTGAAAAGGCAATGAGGTAGGGTGACAAGGTGTTACTCCGCTGGTGTCAAATAAAGCAAGCAATCTCTTTTGGCGATGAATGGGTCGGTGGTGGCCATGAACAGCGTAATCGGTTGCTGCGTGACTAAAAATCCGTCCTGTTCGCTGAGATAGTCGGACAGCAGGTCCTCACCGTCCGCGCTCATGATGCGAAGGTGAGAGAGTGCGGGCTTGTCGATCCAACCGATGGCGGTGCCTTTTTCGATCCGGGAAAAGTTCAATTGGTCAATGGTATTGAATACCGTAATGTCAGCTGCATCTTGTACTGAGCTTGAGTAGTGTAGTTCACAGTAATCGTCAACTTCGAGCCGATGTGGATGCCTCAGTAGCATCAGCGGCATTACTTGTGTATCGAAAAGTTGGTGTCGTGAAGCGAAGTGACCAAGCGTTTCAATTGCCATGGCATCCGCCCTGGGATCCATAAAACCACCAAACTCAATGGTAATTACAGGGCAATTCAATCGCGCCTGTTGCTCGATCAGTGTACCGAGCGTCAAGTCCAGGACGACGAGGCGGCGAGTGAAACCCTGGGTTAATTGAAGCGTACGGGCACTGTCAATGGTTGCAACGGCGAAGGGTTCGCTGTGTGCCGATGTATTGTGGGTATCAATAATGGCTTCCGGCGCGAAAGATTCCAGTTTCTCGAGAATGGCTCTTGCCAGTTTGCGCTGCCTTGTATCAAAGGGTGGATTAAAGCATCGATTCAGGTCCTGGTCTTCGGGCAGGTATCGGTGTGAGAAAGGTGGGTCAAGTTTCGCCGCTTCCACTGATGCGATAAAAATCCCCAGATTGGTGGCCGGTTTGCTTCCGGATGTGATGAGCCGGTGAATTGCTTTGAGGCCGGACGGTTCATTGCCGTGTAACAAGGTAACGATGGCGCGGTTGCGGCTATCATCCTGTCCGGGAATCGTGATCCAGGTGGGTCCCGTCAGGATGCGCAGGAATTCGAGATAATCCTTGCCTGTAGCCTCCGGTGGCGGATTGTACCATTCTTCAAAGTAGGGCGATGTCGCATGCATGTATGTATTATAAACTAACTGAAACGCACATTTGGTGCATCGGATGAGACTGAAAGAACCGTCATTTACCCTGGGCGTCGAAGAAGAATACCTGTTGGTCGATAAGCAGACCCGCGATCTTGTCAGCGACCCACCGCCAGAATTAATGCTGGAGTGTGTTAGAAGGTGTGGCGAACAGGTCAGCCCTGAGCTCATGCGGTCCCAGATTGAAATTGGCACAGCAGTCTCACGCAACGTGAAGGAGGCCGGCGCTGACTTGAAACGCTTGCGCGGCATAATCGCCGAAGTCAGTGACAAGTACGGTTGTGCGCCCATCGCAGTTTCAACCCATCCTTTTGCCAGATGGCTTGAACAAAAGCAGACCGAGAAGGACCGGTACAGTGAGCTGACTCGCGAAATGCAAGCCGCAGCGAGGCGGTTACTGATCTGTGGCACCCATGTGCATGTGGGGATTGATGATCCGGAATTGCGCATTGATCTCATGAACCAGATGTCCTACTTTCTGCCCCATCTGCTGGCAATGTCGTGTTCGTCTCCATTCTGGGAAGGTGACAATACCGGCCTTAAATCCTATCGGCTGACGGTTTTTGACGCGTTGCCAAGGACCGGTCTGCCGGAGCAGTTCGCCAGCTATGCCGAATACGAGCGCCATGTTGCGGTGCTGGTCAATGCGGGGTTGATCGAGGACACGAGTAAAATCTGGTGGGATCTGAGGCCGAGTGGGCGATTCCCGACGTTGGAAACTCGCATCATGGATATGTGTACCAACATCAATCACACGCTCAGTATGGTTGCCCTCAATGTTTGCCTCTTGCGGATGCTGTTTCGATTGCGACTGAATAATCAGCGTTGGCGGGTGTATGCCAGCATGCTCGTACAAGAAAATCGTTGGCGCGCCATGCGCTATTCGTTTGATGAAGGTATGATCGATCTCGCCAGGGGAGAAGTGGTGGAGTTTGCCAGTTTGCTGGAAGAATTGATGGACTTTGTCGCAGAGGACGCCGAGGCCCTTGGCTGTACCGCAGAAATTGAACAGCTGCCTGATATCCTCAGGCATGGTACGAGCGCACACCGGCAGCTACATGTGTACGGACAATCCATGTCTGAAGGCGATACGCCGGAAGCGGCCTTGCGTAAAGTTGTCGATTGGTTGATCGGGGAGACCGTAAAAGGCATCTAGGATCCTCTTGAATGGTAAGGCAGGGAGAACCGGTTTATGTCGGGAAAAAACGTGTTGTACGCCCAGTCAGGTGGAGTGACTTCCGTTATCAATGCTTCGGCGTGCGGCGTGATAGAAACCGCTCGCGGGAATCGCAAGTTCGGGAAGGTGCTTGCGGGAAAAAACGGCATTATCGGTGTCCTGCGAGAGGAGTTGATCGACACGTCTTCCGAGTCACGACATTCCATTGCCGGATTGCGTTACACACCGTCCGGTGCGTTTGGGTCATGCCGATATAAACTGGGCTCGCCGGACGACGAACGGGCAGAATTTGAGCGACTCATTGACGTCTTCAAGGCGCACGATATTGGTTATTTTTTCTACAATGGTGGTGGTGATTCGCAAGATACGGCAAACAAGGTGGCTTCTTTCAGCCGTTCAGTAGGCTTTCCCGTTACCTGTATCGGGATTCCGAAAACCGTCGATAATGATTTACCGCTCACTGATTGTTCACCCGGATTTGGTTCTGTTGCCAAATATGTGGCGGTCTCCACACGTGAGGCAGGGCTTGACGTTGCATCCATGGCGGCCTCATCCACGAGGGTGTTTGTACTCGAGGTAATGGGGCGTCACGCGGGCTGGATCGCGGCCGCGAGTGGCCTTGCGAAGGAGGAGCGAGATGATCCTCCGCACATTATCCTGTTTCCGGAAATCGCATTTGACCGTAACGCCTTTCTTGGGCGGGTTTCGGCCACGGTCCAGAAGGTTGGCTTTTGTGTGGTGGTTGCCTCGGAAGGTACGCAGTATGCAGATGGTGCCTTTATCGCAGATGCGGGTCAGAAGGATGCGTTTGGTCATACCCAGCTGGGCGGCGTTGCGCCTACCCTCGTTGAGATGATCAAAGCGGCACATGGATACAAGTGTCACTGGTCGGTGGCGGACTATCTGCAGCGAGCCGCAAGGCATATTGCATCGGCAACGGATGTAGAACAGGCATACGCCGTGGGTAAGGCTGCGGTAGACTTTGCGGCAATGGGAAAAAATGCGGTGATGCCCATCATTGTCCGGGGCAAGGGTAAGTTATACCGCTGGCGTATCGGTGAGGCGCCTTTATCGAAAGTGGCCAATATTGAGAAGAAAATGCCGAGGTCATTTATCACCAGAGATGGATTTGGTATTACTTCGAAAGCCAGGACCTACCTGTCGCCTTTGATCAAGGGCGAGGATTATCCACCGTACAAGAATGGTCTGCCGGATTACGTACGGCTCAAGAATAAGTTGGTGAGGAAGAAATTGCCTGCATTTGTAGTTTAGGGCAGACATTACCCGGCGCTGGCCTTGCTGCAAATCAAATCACAGCAAGGCCCTGCGGGTTCCTACAGTAGTGGTGCGATAACGAGTGAAACGATCGCCATGACATTGATGAGGATGTTCATGGAAGGCCCGGAGGTATCCTTGAACGGATCGCCGACGGTGTCGCCAACGACGGTCGCAGCGTGAACATCTGAACCTTTACCGCCAAGATTACCTTTCTCGACATATTTCTTGGCGTTATCCCAGGCGCCACCGGCGTTGGCCATCATCAGTGCCAGTAAGACACAGCCCAGCAAAGCGCCCGCCAGCATACCGCCAAGCGTTTCCGCACCAAGCGTGAAGCCCACCAGTGGCGGCATGGAAACCGCAATGACGCCAGGCAGGATCATCTTTTTGAGCGCGGCCTTGGTGGCGATGTCGATACATCTTGCGTGGTCAGGATCGGCGGTACCTTCCATCAATCCGGGTATTTCCCGGAACTGACGGCGAATCTCCTCAATCATCTCCATGGCTGCATCACCCACGGATGTCATGGTGATTGACGCAATCAGGAAGGGCAGCATGCCCCCGATGAACATACCCGTGAGTACTCGTGGATCCGATAGCAGCAGTTCGAATGCCTGATCAGTAAAGTGCATCGTCTCAACGAAAGCTGCGATGATCGCAAGCGCGGCCAGGGCGGCAGCACCGATCGCAAAGCCTTTGCCGATTGCCGCGGTAGTGTTGCCGACTTCATCCAGACCATCGGTAATTTTGCGAACGTCTTCTCCCAGGCCACCCATTTCGGCAATACCGCCGGCATTGTCGGCAACCGGTCCGTATGCGTCCAGTGCCATGGTCATACCGACGGTCGCTAACATACCGACCGCGGCGATACCGACGCCGTAGAGTCCCGCGAGTTCAGTGGATACAAAAATGATTGCGCCAATGGCAAGGACGGGGATAACCACTGACTGCATGCCGACTGCAAGCCCGGTGATCATTACGGTGGCTGTTCCGGTCCGGCCTGCCTCGGCGATTTTTATTACCGGACCTTTGGCGGTGTAATACTCGGTCACAAGGCCAATCAACACGCCGCCGACGGTACCGGCAATGACTGCATAGAAGACTTCAATGGCGATACCCGTCAGGTCGGTGATGAACCAGGCGGCGGCGATCAGGGCCACGGCTGAAATCTGGTGACCCATGCGAAGCGCTGTCTCAGGTGCTTTATTCGACATGGCGCGAACAATCAGGATACCGAGAATCGAGCACACAAGCCCCGCCGAGGCAAGTGCCAACGGCAGGAACATGAGGGCCTGGCGTCCGGACTCAGGGGCAAGCGCGTTGACGCCGAATTCGATATCCATATACAGGGTTGATGCAATCGCGATCGTTGCAATCATTGAGCCGCAGTAGGACTCAAAGATATCGGATCCCATCCCCGCCACGTCGCCAACATTGTCACCGACGTTATCTGCAATAACTCCCGGGTTTCGGGGATCATCTTCCGGAATGCCAGCCTCGATCTTACCAACGAGGTCGGCACCCACATCGGCGCTTTTGGTAAAGATGCCACCACCGACCCGGGAGAACAGCGCGACACTGGAGGCACCCATACCAAAGCCGTGGATTGCATGTGCTGTTTCAGGATCGCCGCCAAAGTACCAGTACAGGGAACCGAGCCCTAATAGGCCCAGTGACGCCACGCACAACCCCATGATAGAACCACCGTAAAAGGCGACGGTCAGTGCCCCGGCAGGACCAGTGGTTGCGGCAGCATTGGTAGTTCGTACATTGGCTTTTGTTGCGGCAAACATACCCAGGTAACCGGCTGCAGCCGAGGCGAATGCGCCAACTGCAAAGGAAATGGCCGTGTTAACGCCCAGGGGGGAAAACAGGATGATCAGAAACAGTGGTCCGGCGAACAGGGCGAGCATCCCATATTCACGGTGCATGAAGACCATGGCGCCTTCATGAATGGCATCGGCGATCTTTTTGATCTTCTCGCCACCTTCCGCGTACCTTGTCATCAACAGGTAGATAACAAAGGCACACACCAGTCCTAGCACACCCATAATGGGTGGCACACTTTCAATACTACTCATAAGCGTTTCCGGTTGGGTTGTGTTGTGATTGATTGATTCCTTATTCGGGGTCTTTTGCCAGTGCCCCAATTCAAAGATGCCCTAGTTTACATGAGGGACTGGGCCTGCGAAACGACGCAGCCTGCCCGGGCGCCGCCCATATTACAAAAGTGGGCCGCCGGATTGAATACATGGTGGCCAGAATATTCGGCTAATGTAGCGCCGAAAGGTTAAAATGGTGTTTTAACTGCGGATTATTAACCAATGGGTCTGAAATCGGTCGGTCCTGGTGCCAACACACCGGATGAAATCAACGTCATAATCGAGATCCCTGCCAACAGTGCGCCGGTCAAGTATGAGGTGGACAAGGAATCTGGCGCTGTATTTGTCGACCGCTTCATGTCGACTCCCATGTTCTATCCCTGTAACTACGGTTATGTGCCCGAATCCCTGGCGCTGGATGATGATCCGCTGGATGTGCTGGTGGTAACCCCTTTTCCGTTGATCAGCGGCACGGTCATTGAGGCGAGGCCAGTGGGCGTAATGAACATGATTGATGAAGCGGGAGACGACAGTAAGCTGGTGTGTGTTCCTATTGATCGCTTGTCACGATTATATCGCCAGATTCGCAATTACAATGACCTGCCTTCTCCCCTTATCGAACAGTTGGGGCACTTCTTTGCGCATTACAAGGATCTTGAGCCCAACAAGTGGGTGGAGATCAAAGGCTGGGAAGGTCCCGATGAGGCCAGGCGCCAGATTGTTGAGGCGCTTGAGCTGTACAAGAAGACCTCCTGAGCCAGATCCGGCCTCGCTGGCAGCTCCGGATCTGAAGTAGAATCCCGATTCCCGGGTTGTTCGATGACGTGAGATATGAAGGCCATTATCGCTTACCCCAGTTGTATTTCCTTACTGCTTTTGGCCCTGGCCGCGAATGCGGACGGCTCGACAGTCGAGGAGCGGCGTATCGACCAGGCACGACAGGCAATGCCGGATGTCGCGGCCCGAATGCAATCCTTGACCGCGGACGGCGTCAGTTTACTGCAGGTTGCAGAGTCTCCGGATGCCTTGTCGGACATGGCCCACCTTGTTGGGACGCGGCTGTGGCGCAACGCGAGAGAGAACCTGCCCAACACGAACATCCCCGACGATCGCGGTCTGTATTGGTCGCGATTGCTGCTCACACGCTTCCTGCGAAGCCATGATTTTACGTTTGGCCCTGATGACAGTCAGCGTCTCGCTGCCATTGAAAAGCTGGAGGAGGCAAGTCGTGGCCGGTCTGATCTTGTGTACCAGCACAATACTGAGAAGCGCATCCTGCTGACGGGATTTGACCCATTCCTGCTCGACCGCAATATTGAGCAAAGCAACCCTTCTGGCGTTATTGCGCTTCGACTGGATGATCGTACGATCGCCGACAATGGCATTACGGCCAGAGTTAATACGGTTATATTCCCGGTTCGCTACGGTGACTTCGATGCCGGCGAGGTGGAGTCTCTGCTCGCGCCTGTGTACGCACTGGATCAGGTCGATATGGTCGTGACTGTTTCGATGGGCCGTGATCAATTCGACCTGGAACGATTTCCCGGGCGGCGTCGAAGTGCCGAGGCACCAGGAAACCTGAATGTGTATTCTGGTGGCTTTGCCGACAATCCAATGGTCCCCCTGCTTTACAACGCACCTCTCGATGGACCCGAGTTCGTCGAAATCAGCTTGCCGGTAGCCGCGATGCAAGGCGCAAGTGGTGACTATAAAATACGGGATCGGCGTTGGGTAACCACGCTGGAGAAGGCCTTTGAGCCCGGGTCCTTGAGCCAGCTCCGGGGCGCGATCGCTGTGCAGGGTGGTGGCGGTGGATATCTATCGAATGAGATCAGCTACCGTAGTATTCGGTTACGTAACCTGATGGGGTCAACGATCCCTACCGGCCATATCCACACGCCGCGCATATCCAGCTTTGACCCGGAGACGATCGACAGGATTGCAGCCCAGGTCGAAGAGATGTTGAAGCTTGCGCTGCCAGCTATCTAGGTTCGGTGGTCTGTTGACGTGAGGAAATTCGGTCCCGGTCTCATCGTCACCGCCGCCTTTATCGGTCCCGGGACTCTCACAACCGCGAGTGTCGCTGGTGCCAATTTCGGTTTTGCACTGGCCTGGGCGCTGGTTTTTTCGGTTGTGACCACGTTGATATTGCAGGAGATGTCAGCCCGCCTCGGGCTTGTGACCCGACAAGGACTGGCGGAAGCGCTTCGGCATAGCCTGTCTTCACCGTGGCTCAGGTGGCCTGTCATGTTACTGGTGGTGATGGCCATCGGGTTCGGTAATGCCGCCTACCAAACAGGAAATATTCTTGGGGCGGCAGTGGGAGCTTCTGCAATAACGGGCATGAGTCAGGCGTTACTGGCAGGGGTTGTGGCCGCCTTTGCAACTGCATTGCTGGCAAGTGGAATCTACCGTCTTATCGAGGGAGTACTCATCATATTGGTATTCGTGATGAGCGCTGTCTTCATCATTGCGATGATGATTGAACCACCGGATGTAGGTGCCCTGGTAGCCGGACTCGTGCCATCCTCGCTGTCGGCCGCGGCAACGCTATCGGTCGTGGCGCTGATTGGCACGACCGTCGTACCCTATAACCTGTTCTTGCACGCCAATGCTGTGCAGCAGAAATGGGATCAGTCCGTTGATCTCAAGGAAGCGTTGTCAGAAGCGAGATCAGACCTGGCTGTGTCGGTGGTGATTGGTGGTTTGATTACCCTTGCGATCATGAGTACGGCAGCCACGGCCTTTTTTGGTACTGGCACGGAAGTCACCGGTACGACCATGGCGATGCAGCTCGAACCCGTGCTCGGTCGCTGGGCAGGAATTTTTATCGCCAGTGGCTTAATGGCAGCCGGATTGACCAGCGCGATTACGGCACCGCTCGCGGCAGCTTATGCGGTTTGTGGTGCGTTCGGTTGGCGAACCGACATGAACGATTGGCCATTTCGCCTGGTATGGCTGACGGTAATGATGTTTGGAGCTGGCTTTGCCATTGCACAGACCCGACCCATCACTGCAATCGTCGTTGCGCAAGCCGCTAACGGCATTCTGTTGCCCCTGATCGCGATCGCGCTTTTGTGGGTCATGAATACTGTGCTGCCGGGGCAATACCGCAATCGGGTTGCCAGCAATACGCTGGGCATTCTGGTTGTCCTTGTTGCGCTCGGACTTGGAGGTTGGCGGTTACTGGCATTAGCCTTCGGATAGGAGCCGGCGCAGGTCGATAATCGCTGCATTGGCGCGAGAGATGTGTGACCCCATGATGAGAGAGTGGTTGGCAAGCATGCCAAAACCATCGCCGTTCAGGATGACCGGGCTCCACAAGGTCTGCTGGGTGGGTTCCAGTTCACGGATGATTTGCTGCAGGCTGACGGTCGCGCCCTTGTTTTGCAGTACGTCCTTGAAGTCGACTTCAACCGCCTTTAGCAGGTGAATCAGTGCCCAGGTTGTACCACGTGCCTCATAGAAGATATCGTCGAGTTCGGTCCAGGGAGTTTTTACCTCAACATCAACATCCGAAGGCGTGGATTGCCGGGCGGAAGGGTCGCCAGCGAGGGACATGTCGAGTTGGCGTTTGCCGACACTGGTACTCAGGCGCTGTGACAAGCTGCCGAGGCGGGTTTCCACCTCCGCCAGCCAGGTGCGCAGATTGTCCGCACGGGCATAAAATTGTGCTGACTGTTGGTCACCGTCACCCAGGCGTTTGAGGTAGTCTTGTAGTGCGCGGATTCCTTTCCGGTATTCACCCTCGGTATCCGGCAGTACCCAGCTGCTGGTATCGAAGTAAAACTGGTTTTCCGCACTGACCAGACCCGGGTCCTCGGTTGACTGTGACTGGGATCGGCTGAGATTGTTACGCATGGTGCGGGCCATATCGCGGATTTGCACCAGCACGCCAAATTCCCAATTGGGTACATTGTCCAGTACAACCCCCGGCGGCATAATATCGTTGCTTAAATAGCCGCCGCGTTTGTGCAGGACCGTGTCGGCAAGTCGGATCATGGTACTGGTGGTGGTGCTTCCGGTCACGTTGGCCACGCCCAACTCGTTGGTCATTCGATCTGCGTTGTCCCTGACGTCAAACAGGTCGGGTTCATGATCCCAGATGAAGCCCAGTACAACGCATAGCAACACCAAAAGCGCAAGCAGGCTACCGATACCCTTGCCGAGGCCGCCGGTCAGGGCAGAGGTTTGGAAGGCGTCAGAAATGCGTTTTTTGAGATCCTGGAATGTTGCCACGTCGGATGACCAGATTGTTTTGGGTGGATGTCAATGGTAACCAAAAATTGCAGTCGGGTCTCTTGCAGTTTGTGGTCTGGCTAGCCGCTCATTGACCGCTTTGATCAATACCGTAGACGTACCTCCGGTGGTGCACCGAGCTCTACACGAGCCCTGACCCGGGTTTCGCTAGCAGCATTCATCTGCTGGTATATCCATCTTCCTTCCTCATCATCCCGGGCAATGATGGTTACCTTTGCCTGTTTTGCCACTGCAGTGCGGCCGATCGTCATCAGTGAGCCCGCCAGGTCATTACTGCGAGCGTCCAGTTCATCGGCTGGCACCGGGAATCGTTCCCTGCTTGCGTGCCGGAGATCGTCGATCAGGTTTTCAACCGCACTGATATTGGGATGGGCCTCGTCGATGGACCTGGCGGAGTTGAGATAGTGTGTCGCGTCCCGAAACCGGTTAAAGGTGGCACTCTCGATAGCCCATTCGAGATATCTTTCGACGATGTCGTTCAGTCCTTGCAAGGCATCAAGATGATCTTCGTCGATTGCAAGCACCTGTAAATAGAGGAAGTAGGCGTTATTGTCGAGCGGTGTAGTTAGTTGATTGGCTTCGAAGGCTGACCGGGCCTCGCCAAGCAACCGGTTTATCGTAAGCTGTGCTGGATCGGCTGGTGGTGGCGTTTTTGCGGTGGGTACCGTGGATCTGGATTCCGACGCTGGCGGCGCCCGTAGAGGACCGCAGGCGGAAATGACCAGCAGCAGTGATACAATTCCGGAGATTGCGATGATTCTTGGTAACAAAATGGTGTTCCGGGGTTCCAATGCCATTGATATTCCGGTCAACGCCCGACGAATTTAACTTTTTGAGCCAAAGATAGATCAACCCTATGCGTCTTTGTTCCTATATTACCTTGATGGTGGCATTTGCCGTAGCTTTCAGCAGTTGGCTACCTGCAGCCGAGCTGGTGCCTGCAACGACGTCATTGTCGAGGTCAGATAGTGATTTCCTGCCGGTAGAGGAGGCATTTCGATTTACCACCGAAATGGATGACGAGACGCTCAGACTCTACTGGACCGTGACGCCTGGCCATTACTTGTATCGCCACACCTTCGCGGTGACAGCGGGGGGCAAGCCGGTTGAGCTGGTGGGTCTGCCTCACGGGACGCCCACACACGATGAATACTTCGGTGATGTCGAAGTATTCCGTGAGAGTGTAGTGATTGAGATTTCCAGGCGACAGTTTTGGGGTTTCGAGACCATTGATGTTCATTTTCAAGGCTGTGCCGAGGCCGGATTTTGTTATCCACCGCAGAAAAAGCAGCTAAATGTGACGAAAATGTAGCTATCATGCGGGCATGCTCCAATTCAGGGCCATGGAAGACCGCGCTGGCATCTACTGATTCAGGCCAGTAGTCATAAATTCTGCGAAAATGACGCGATTTTCTGGAAAAGTGAAACAAAGTGGCTAGAATATGGTGTCAGCAAAAAAACCGGATCATTAATAAGGATAAACCATGGCGAAGATCCTGGTATTACATGGCCCCAACCTGAATCTCCTGGGGATGCGAGAGCCGGAAGTCTATGGCTACGATACCCTGACTGATATCGATGGGCGCCTGGGGGATGAAGCTCGCGGTACCGGGCATGAGGTTTCGACCTTTCAATCGAACGCAGAACATGAGCTGATTGATGCCATTCATGAAGCCCAAAAGGATGGCGTGGGTTTTATCATTATCAATCCGGGAGCTTTTACCCACACCAGTATCGCCTTGCGTGACGCGTTGCTTGGCGTCGGCATTCCATTTATCGAAGTACATCTTTCCAATGTCCATAGCCGGGAGGAATTCCGTCAGTTTTCCTATCTTTCGGATATCGCAGTGGGGTGTATCACAGGCCTTGGGGCGATGGGGTACAGCCTCGCGTTACAAGCCGCCATCGACAGGATTCAGGGGTAGCCGGGATGGACATCAGGAAAGTCAAAAAACTGATCGAAATGATGGAGGAGTCCGACATTGTCGAGCTTGAAGTCAAAGAAGGAGACGATGCGGTCAGGATTTGTCGACCGAAGCCAGGCAGCACGCCCGGGCAAACCGCAGTGACGGCGACCCGAACAGCTTCGGCCGCGGTTGCCGCCGGAAAACCGGCCGGACAGGTCGTGCGCGCACCGATGGTTGGTACTTTCTATCGGGCCTCGTCGCCGGGTTCCCCACCGTTTGTTGAGGTAGGTAGCCGGGTCAAGGTTGGCGATACGCTGTGCATTATCGAATCCATGAAGATGATGAACCAGGTCCCGGCGGACAAGTCCGGTGTCATCGAAGCAATCCTCGTCGAGAACGACAATGCGGTCGAGTTCGACCAGCCGCTTTTCACTATTGCCTGATGCGGGTATTGGTTGCCAATCGCGGTGAGATCGCGTTGCGTGTGTTGCGCGCTTGCCAGGAAATGGACATCGAAACGGTCGTTGCTTACTCCAAAGCAGATGGACACCAACATTATCTCAATCTGGCGGACGATACCGTTTGTATCAGCGCGTCCAGCTACCTTGATATCCCGACCATCGTGTCAGCAGCCAAAACTCACCGATGTGATGCGGTTCATCCCGGCTACGGAATGCTGGCAGAGAATCCA
Organism: Pseudomonadales bacterium; assembly: GCA_040880285.1. Classification (GTDB taxonomy): domain Bacteria; phylum Pseudomonadota; class Gammaproteobacteria; order Pseudomonadales; family Azotimanducaceae; genus JANQJA01. The sequence goes on from JBBDIT010000084.1 coordinate 51,387, forward strand.
ACCTTTGCCGGATCGTTAGAGGACAATGGCATTACGCTGGTCGGTCCGTGCTCAGAGCATATCGCGCTAATGGGTGACAAGGTGAGTGCACGGCAGGCTGCGAGAGACCTGGGGCTTAACACGATTCCGGGTTCATCGGAAAAAGTTTGTGACCTTCAAAGCGCAAGGTCGATAGCGTCATCATTCGGTTACCCACTCCTTCTCAAAGCAGCGTTTGGTGGTGGTGGGCGTGGTATGCGACAAGTAAAAGATGAGACCGATCTGGAAAGGCAATTCCATGAGGCGGCGTCCGAGGCGCAAGGGAGTTTTGGCGATGGTGCTCTTTATATTGAAAAGTGGTTTAGCGATGTAAGGCACGTCGAAGTACAGATACTCGGTGACGGCAAGGGTCACGCCATACATCTGGGTACGCGGGACTGTTCGATTCAACGTCAGTACCAGAAGATTATTGAGGAGGCGCCGGCACCCGGAATAGCCCCGAAGCTGCTTGATTCTATTGCTGAACTTTGTGCAGGTGCAGCTGCGAAAATGAAATACCGCAGTGCAGGTACGTTCGAATTTCTGTTCACAGATGATGAATTTTATTTTATTGAAATGAATACCCGGCTACAGGTTGAACATCCGGTGACGGAAGTAGTGACCGGAGTCGATCTCGTCAAATCACAGTTGAAAATCGCAATGGCCGAGGCCCTGGACATCCATCAGTCGGAGGTATCGATTAATGGCCATGCCATTGAATGCCGTATCAATGCGGAGAAGGTCGATTTGCAGACAGGTACCACCACGCCGTCACCGGGCGTGGTAACTGAGTTGATCTCACCTGGCGGACCCGGTATCAGGTGGGATTCACACCTTACCGGGCGACACCTGGTTCCGCATCAGTATGACTCGCTCGTCGCTAAACTGATTGGCAGTGGCGCCAGTCGAGACGAGGCGATTGTGAGGACCATTCGGGGTTTGTCGGAAACTCGCATCCGCGGCATCGATACGAACCTTGAGCTGTTGTCCCGTATTTTGGTGAGTCCGTCGTACAAGGTTGGTAACCTCTCTACTGAATTTATCTCGGAAATGCGGAAAAGTCTGTGAACTGGAAGACCATTGCGGCAGCGGCGACCCAGGATACGCTCGACGATCTTGAACAGACGCTATGGGATGCTGGCGCGGTTTCAGTAACCGTCGAGGACGGTGGAGAAAACCCCTTGTTTGAACCAGGACCCGGTGAGACGCCGGTTTGGGAGCAGGTGGTGGTAACCGGCCTGTTCGAGGAAGATGTGGATCTGGTCCAGGTCAGGGACCAGCTGGCCCTTCACGACTTTACTTTCCTGTTCGTCGATGAACTGGGCGACCGGGTCTGGGAACGTGAGTGGCTATCCCGTTTCGAGCCAATGCAATTTGGGTCGCGACTGTGGGTTTGTCCCACCGGACAAGACGTACCGGATAGGCATGCAGTGGTCATGCATCTGGACCCGGGCCTTGCCTTTGGGACCGGTACTCATCCAACCACACGATTGTGCCTTGAGTGGCTGGACCAGAACATAAAGTCGGGTTTGACAGTGGTCGACTATGGGTGTGGTTCAGGTATTTTGGGTATTGCGGCACTGTTGCTGGGTGCGCGCGAAGTCACCGGGGTCGATTTGGACCCGCAGGCGCTGACCGCAACTTTGTCCAATGCCGAGCGCAATGGTGTGGAAGATCGACTCAAGGTTTTTCTCCCGGGTGATGCGCCCCGGGTGGCCGTTGATGTGCTGGTTGCGAATATTCTGGCCAGGCCGCTCATCGATCTTGCGGGCTATCTGCAGGATCTGATCGTGCCGGGTGGAGCCATTGCACTGTCTGGCATTATGGAGAGTCAGAAAGACTGGGTTGCGGATGCTTACCAATCCATTGACTTTCAGGAGGCTCGAATTGAGGACGGTTGGGTTTGCCTGCAGGGGATAAAAAGTGAGTAACGAAATGCTGATTACTTGCTGCCCATACTGTGATACGTCCTTCCGGGTCACGGAAGCCCAACTTGCGGTAGCCAGTGGCGCCGTGCGTTGCGGTGCTTGCCTGCAGGTATTTTCGGCCGACGACCACATGCTGGAAGCGCAGGAGGACCGGGATGAGGGTACTGAAACCGATCTTGATGGCCCAGACGTCGCGGCATTTACCGACGATCTCGATATTGATGATTTTCCCGCTGCAGTGGATGAAGTTGAAGTCCAAGCGGCAGATGCAGGTGAGGTTGAGCCCGAAGAACCTGAAAGTGATGGCGACTTGTTGCCCCCGTTCGACTTTGATGGTGAGCCAGTACCAGATGTGATGGTGTCGCCGGATCGAGCATACCAGCCCGGCGGCGAGGCGCAAGACGCCGGGCTCGATGGAGGTTCCTCGACCGTTGAAGAGGATTCACCGGCGCCGACGATATTGCTGGATGAATACGATCATGTGATCGACGACGATACCAGTGACTATACCGATGAATACGCGACCGATGAATATGCGGGTGAAATCGAGCTTGAAAGTGAGCCAATCGAAGACATCGTCGGAGAGGCAGGTGAGCGAGAGCGGCTCGACTGGCGCTATGTGGCAGGCACAATCATCCTGGTTGTGATCCTGGTGTTACAGGTAGCGTGGGTCAAACGACTGGAACTTTCGACCCATCAGGCCCTCGCAGCACCCTATGACTGGATGTGCCAGCGCCTGCCGTGCGGATTGCCGGAGTACGCGGACCTCGGCATGTTGAAGGCGACCGACCTGGTGGTCAGGGCACACCCGGAAGTCGATAAGGCGCTACGAATTGATGCCCTCATTGTGAATCGGGCAGATGCGCGACAGCCCTTTCCGGATGTGGAAATTCGATTTGCGAACATGAATAACCGGCTGCTGGCCGCGCGGGTATTTTCCCCACGGGAATATCTGCGGGGAGAACTCACAGGGCTCAAGTATATTCCGGCGAGAACTGAAGTGCGTATCTCGCTGGAGATTGCTGACCCAGGGCCGGATGCCACCAATTATCGTATGGACCTGCGGCAGGCAAGTACCTGGAAGTAGTCACCTCAAAGCCAGCCGCCACCGCTTGCCGGGTTCAGATCCTGCTCAAATAGCGTTGCCTGGCGAGTTCCAGCTGAGCCATTACCAGCGATGAGGTGACCTTGGTCTGTCACGAACCAAACTGTTAACATTGGTGCCCCCACAAGAGTCCACCTTTTGTATGTTGCAGATTGGCACTTTCAAGAGTCCGAGTCGTGTCATCGTTGCACCCATGGCAGGAGTCACAGACCAACCCTACCGCCAGTTATGTCGTGGCCTGGGGGCTTACTGGGTCGTATCTGAAATGGTCACCTGTGACAAGAGTCTATGGCATACGCGCAAGTCCAATCTTCGTCTCCGCTACCACGACGAACCGGACCCCCGGTGGATTCAAATAGCTGGTGCCGACCCGGAGATGATGGCCGAGGCTGCCGTGTTTAACCAAAATCGTGGTGCCCAGATTCTGGATATCAATATGGGGTGTCCGGCCAAAAAAGTCTGTAACCGGGCTGCAGGGTCTGCCCTGCTGCGGGATGAAGCCCTGGTGGCGCGGATTCTGCAGAAGGTTGTCGGCGCGGTTTCGGTTCCGGTCACGCTGAAAATACGACTGGGCTGGTCCCGCGACGAAATCAATGCTGTCCGGATTGCCAGGATTGCCGAACAAAGCGGCGTCACGCTGTTGACGGTACATGGCCGCACCAGGGCCTGCCGATTCGAAGGCAGGGTCGATTACGACGCGATTGCCGAGGTCAAAGCGGCAGTGGATATACCGGTAGTTGCCAACGGAGACCTCGATTCACCGCAGAAAGCGAAGGAGGTTCTTGCTGTCACCGGCTGTGATGCGGTGATGATTGGTCGCGCAGCGCAGGGTCGTCCCTGGCTTCCAGCGCAGGTGGATCAATTTTTATTGACCGGAAATTTTCAAAAAAATCCCGATGTAAGTGAGATGTATCGGTTACTTATTGCACATATAAGGGACCTTCATCGATTTTACGGTGAAGTGGCCGGGGTCCGCATCGCCAGGAAACATGTTGGTTGGTATCTCCGGGAATTGCCGGGACATGATTTCCTCAAGGTCTTTAACAAGTTGGAGACTGCAGAAGCGCAAATCAGGGCAGTGGAGCGGACGATGGCCGAACAACGACTGGTAGCTTGATCCCTGGGAGGAAAGATAATGTTGAACCGGCGCTACGAAACGGATACGGCCACGATGAAAAACACCGCAAGAGTGGATATCGCAGAAGAACAAAAGCCAGCCCTGGCCTGCTCAGTACGTGAGGCAGTGGCGAAGTATTTCAGTACCATGGATGACCAGCCGGTCTCTGAGCTCTATGAGATGGTGCTGACACAGATTGAAGCACCGCTTCTGGAGTGTGTTCTTGAGCACACGCAAAACAACCAGAGCCGTACTGCCGAGATACTTGGGCTAAACCGGGGTACGTTACGCAAGAAACTCAAAAAGTACGGGATGCTGTAGAAGCCGCACCGAGTTCCGTTTACGATCAGACGCGTGTAAACTTGGCATTCCAGGGGACGGGTTGCCGTCCCTTTCTTTTTTTGAACTGCTGCTGCGACTCGACGCGTCCTGATCGTTATGACGAACGTAAAAATTCGAAATGCCCTGGTCAGTGTTTCTGACAAGACCGGGCTTGCCTCTCTGGGTGTCGCACTCTCCAAATTCAGTGTCCATGTTCTGTCTACAGGAGGCACGTTCAAATCCTTGTCTGAAACCGGCGTCAGCCTGGAAGAGGTCTCTGCCTATACCGGATTCCCCGAGATGATGGATGGCCGCGTCAAGACGTTGCACCCACGCGTTCATGGCGGACTGCTCGGACGTCTCCACAGTGACGGTAGTGGCGTTGACGCGGCGGTGATGTCAGAGCACGGGATCAAACCGATTGATCTGGTCGTTGTAAACCTGTATCCGTTTGAGCAAACGGTTTCCCTGCCCGATGTCACGCTTGCGGACGCAATTGAAAATATCGATATCGGTGGCCCGGCCATGTTGCGATCGGGAGCTAAAAACTTTGACCGGGTCGCTGTCGTGGTGGACCCATCAGATTATGAATCCATTGTTGCAGAACTGTCCGATCATGATGGCTGCCTTTCGCTTGCCACCCGGTTTGAACTGGCGGTAAAGGCTTTCACGCATGTCGCTCACTATGACGTTGCCATTGCCGACTATCTGGAGCGAACCGACATTTCGTAGGGGAGTGTTTGATGAAAGTACTGGTGACAGGTAATGGTGGTCGGGAACATGCGCTCGCGTGGCGCGCTGCCCGGTCGCCAGAGGTTGAAATTGTCTATGTTGCCCCGGGCAATGCCGGAACGGCATTGGACCAGGGACTCGAGAATGTCGACATCGACGTGATGGATTTTGACCGCCAGATCCGGTTTGTGCAGGAAAATGGTATTGATCTCACGATCATCGGGCCCGAGGCACCGCTAGTCGCCGGTGTCGTTGATCGTTTCCGCGAGGCCGGGCTGGCGTGCCTCGGGCCAGGGGGTGCGGCGGCGCAGTTGGAAGGCTCGAAGACCTTTACCAAACATTTTCTCGCCCGACACAAGATACCGACTGCCTCCTTCGGTAGTTTTGATAATGTCGATGAAGCCATCCGTTTTGCCACTTCAATGACGCCCCCTATTGTCATCAAGGCGGACGGCCTTGCTGCCGGTAAAGGTGTTGTCATCGCAGGCTCACAGGAGGAAGCAGCTGCAACGATCACCGGCATGATGAACGACAAGGCCCTCGGCGATGCCGGTGCCCGGGTGGTAGTGGAAGAGTTCCTGGTTGGTGAGGAAGCCAGCTTTATCGTCATCGCTGACGGCGAGCATTTTGTTCCCTTTGCTTCCTCCCAGGACCACAAGGCTGCCTATGATGGTGATCTGGGACCCAATACTGGTGGTATGGGCGCCTACTCTCCCGCGGCGGTGGTGACCGCGCAAGTGCATCAAAAAATCGAAGATGAGGTTATCAAACCCACCATCAGGGGGATGGCACAAGAGGGACGACCCTTCACGGGTTTTTTATATGCAGGACTCATGATCGACACAAATGGGGATCCTTACGTGATTGAATTCAACTGTCGATTCGGTGACCCGGAGACCCAGCCGCTGATGTTGCGTATGAAATCGGACCTTGCGCTCCTGTGTCTTGATGCAATCCAGGGCAAACTCGCCGGCCAGGAGATTGTGTTTGATGACAGGGTAGCCCTGACCGTTGTGATGGCGGCCGGTGGTTATCCCGGACCCTACGATAAAGCGGATGAAATTACGGGACTGGAAGGCGCTGGTAACGGAGAAGGGAAGGTTTTCCACGCCGGGACACGGCTTGAAGACGGTAAGGTCTTGACCGATGGGGGCAGGGTACTCGGAGTGACCGCAATGGGCGCAACTGTCAGCGCGGCGAAAGACAATGCCTACCGGATGGTGGACAAGATTCAATATAAAAATCGACAGTTCCGGACGGACATCGGCTATCGCGCCGTTGAACGGGAGGTCAAGGACAGCTAGGGAACCTCTGAACAAGT
>JBBDIT010000085.1:0-9833 GCA_040880285.1 Pseudomonadales bacterium
GCGCTGAAGGCTCTTTACGTTTAGCGCTGAAGGCTCTTTACGTTTAGCGCTGAAGGCTCTGATCAGCAGGTGAAAATACTGCTGAGTATGGCAACGACGCTTTAAAAAGGGTAACTTCCCTACCTGATTCATCGTGATCCCACGACGGCCCTTTGACCTCTGAAATTAGTGCCAGTTCTGATATTCGCATTCTGCTCGGCATGGATGGCGAGTTTCCGCGCCTGGTTCCTGGCTATGTTGAGCGTAATGCGCAGCTTGCCATGGCGGAGGACGTATTGGGCGCCATTAACTCGCAATCTCATCTTATGGTAGAGGCTGGTACCGGAACCGGTAAAACCTTCGCGTACCTGGTTGCGATCATGGTTTCCGGGAGCCGCGCTATCATTTCCACTGGCACCAAGACGTTGCAAGACCAGCTCTACAATAAGGATCTGCCCATCGTGAATGCTCTTGCGGGACGTCGCATTAAGTCCGCATTGTTGAAGGGCCGTGCTAATTACCTGTGCCCGGAGAGACTGGAGCGAAACCTCAAGGTCATGGCGACCGATACGCGTCCTGAAACCGTAAGTCGATTGCTCGAGATACGATCCTGGTATTCAAGAACCAGGACAGGAGACCTGACCGAGTGGCTGGACCTCGAAGGTGAGTCCGATCTGATCCCCCTGGTCACCAGTACGGTAGACAATTGCCTTGCCAGCGAGTGTCCGAAATATCACGAGTGTCCACTCTATGCTGCCAGGACCAGGGCGTCAGAAGCAGATCTCGTGGTGGTAAACCACCACTTGTTATTCGCGGACTTCGCCTTGCAGGATGACAATATTTCGTCGCTGCTGCCGGAAGTAGATGTCATCGTGATCGACGAGGCGCACCAGATTGGTGATATTGCCAGGCATTTTTTTGGGACTCGACTGTCCAGCGGACAGTTGATGGAATTATCGAGAGACATAGTCAGTGAAATATTCCTGTTAGGAGGTGATGACGCTTCCCTCACTCAAAAGGCACAATTGTTGGAGCTGAAGACCCGGGAGCTTGGTGATGCGTTCCGAGTCGATACCACCAACGACATTGCGGCTATGCTCAGTGCCAGACCGGCGCGGCAATTAATTAATGACATCGATTGGGTACTTGGTAATCTTGCCGCGGCGCTCGAAGCTTGCGGCGGCCGCAGCAAGCTGTTGGCCAGTTGCGCCACCCGTGCATTGCGTCTGGCTGACCGGTTTGCCCTGCTCACTGAGCCAGCACAAGTCCCTGATCATGCCCAATGGATCGATCAACGTAATCGGGGCTTTACCATTCACTTGACGCCCGTATCCATTGCCGCCCCTTTTAGTGCAAGGCTGTATGGTTCATCCAGTACCTGGATACTCACGTCAGCGACACTGACTGTGGCTGAGCGATTCGACTATATCAAAGCTACTCTTGGGCTTAACGACTTTGACGCAAAGCGGTATGAGAGCCCTTTTGATTACCAGAGACAAGCCCGTGCATGGATCCCCCCGATTGTCGAAAGGCCCGGCACAGACGAGCACACGCACGCTTTGATGGAGGCGCTAAAGCCGGTGCTTGCATCGGTGCGGGGAAGGACATTCCTGTTGTTTACCAGTTATCGGGCGCTGCACCTTGCGGCCAACATCCTGACACAGCAGGGTGGAGTTCGGTTCCTCGTCCAGGGGCAGAGTCCAAAAATGCAATTGTTGGACCGATTCCGTGAAATTGAAAACTGTGTGTTGCTCGCAACCCATAGTTTTTGGGAAGGTGTCGATGTGCGGGGAGCTGGATTGCGCTGCCTCATCATCGATAAGTTACCGTTTGCGAGCCCGGATGACCCGGTCACAAAGACGCAGGTCAAGGTAATCGGGGAGGCCGGTGGTAACGGCTTTACGGATTACATGATTCCCCAGGCAGCGATTACTCTGCGACAGGGATTTGGCCGGTTGATTCGCGAGAACCAGGATAGCGGGCTCTTTATCCTGGGTGATAACAGGGTGCGAACCCAGGCCTACGGAAAGCTGTTTGTAAAAAGTCTGCCAGAAATGACCTGGCTGGACAGTGCCGAAGAGGCACTCGCATTCCTGGGATCCATGGAAGCGGCAGCGGACACAACCCGATGATATTGTTGGCGATTGACACATCGACGGATGCATTGGTCCTGGGGCTCAGCCGACATGAAGTCCTGTTCGATAATACGGAAATGGTAGGTCGGGAGCAGGGCAAGAGAATATTGCCGGCTACTATGGCATTGCTCGAACGAGCTGGCGTCGCCTTGAGTGATCTCGACGGCATTGTCTTTGGACAAGGGCCAGGGTCATTCACCGGCCTTCGAATTGGTGTTGGAGTTGTCCAGGGGTTGGCGTACGGGCTCAACATACCCGTTGTACCCGTTTCAACGCTCGCGGTACTGGCACAGGCCGAATATCGTAAATCTGGAGCCACACACATCGTGGTTGCCCAGCACGCCCGCAAGGACGAAGTTTTCTTTGGGGCTTACAAGATCGAGAATGGCCTCGCTCGATCGGTCGGTCGAGAGGCAGTGCACACAGTAACGGATGTGCCAACCTGTCCGTTCGGCCAGTGCGTTGGAATCGGTAGTGGCTGGCAATTCGAGGCGGAATTGACGGTCGCGCTCGGTGTTACGGTGACTGGTATTCAGCTCGATGCGACCCCCACCGCGCAGGATCTCCTGCATCTGGGTCAGGCCGGGTTTGTTGCCCGAAGAACCATCAATGCACTTGATGCGCGCCCTGAGTACTTGCGCGAGCAGGTCGCCAGTCTGCCAGGTGAACGCGAATGACCTTGCGACTTTACCGGACCCATCAGGGCTATGAGTTACAGGACCCGGATAGCCGACAAAGGCCGCTCACCATAAATTTCAGGTCGCAGAGATTGCGTTATCGCATCAACACAGGTGGTAAGGAATTACTGGCTAAAGCGGTGGGCGCACGCCCCGGGCTGCGGGTGCTGGATTGTACAGCGGGCCTTGGCATTGATAGCTTTATACTGGCGTCACGTGGTTGTGAAGTCATCATGGTGGAGCGCTCCCATACCCTGTACCTGATGTTGGAAGATGCACTTGCCAGGGCGCGTGCTGACAGTCAGCTCGCTGAAATCGTGGCACGCATGAGACTTGAACGCGGAGACGCAAAACAGGTGATGAACCGGCTGGAGAGGATCCCGGATGTCATTTCGATCGATCCCATGTTTCCGGCAAAGCGTAAGCGTGCCGGCGTGCGAGGCGAACTTCAGCGACTGCAGCAATTAATCGGCAAGGATGAGGACACCAGGGGTTTGGTGTTGGCAGCACAATCCGCTGGTTGTAAGCGAGTTGTGGTTAAGCGGCCGCTGGTGGGTGGAAGTAGTGACGGGCTGACCCCGTCTCATGTTGTGCGGGGAAAGGCCAGCCGGTTTGATGTTTATTCGCTGTGAGTGACGATTGCAAGCTTCCCGGCAACATGTAGCACGTTGTAACGAACGTCCGGGTCCAGCGTTGTTTCAGCAGTTTCCCTGATCGCTGTAAACCTGTCGCTGACAACGATCCGGTTGCCGGGCGTCGAAATGATGTGTTCAGCACGTAACTGGCTGATGAACGTGGAGAACAATGAACGATCAAAAAATTCCGGTGAATTGATGCCATAAATGGTGGAAAGTCTGTGTCCGATCGTTGCTGCTGCTGATTCAATATCCCCGATCGTGGCATTTTGCTGTGACTGCAGTAGAGTTGAAACAATAAAGAACCTCTCCAGGGTAGGTTCAATGATCTCTGCGAGCTCAGAAAGACAAGCGAACTGTTCCCGTGCTGGATCCGGCAATTCAGCCAGGTCGTCCTTGATGTGAAGCAATCCAAGGTTCGCCAGCAGTTCGATTACCGATCGACAGTGGCCGGGTACCTCGTGTTCTTCCCAGCGCAGGAAGAATTCCGCTTTGATGTAAGGATAGAGCGTCTGGCAGATGTCGATGATGCGCTGCCCCGTCACGGAGCCGCAAGTTCGTACGATGCGTGCGATCAGTGAAGGCAGTGCAAAGATATGGGCCGTATTATTGCGATAGTAAGTGAGCAGGATAGTGACGTCCGCCGAGGCTGTCATGAGATCGCCAAATGGTTGCTTCACTCGCAGGATACCTGCCACTGATTCGCTTTCAGCGACCACCTCTTCCGGTGGCAGGACCGTCACGATCGTCCCGCCAATGCCTTCGGCGATTTGTTTGAGGACCCTGATCTGGCTCAGCAGACGAGACTCTTCCATGGTCTGTCGGGGGGTACATAAAAGTGCGGTAGCTACCAGATTGACCGGGTTCAAAGTTGCAGCGGCGTTAATGTTAGTTGCCAGCTGGCGAGCAAGGATGACACAGGCGCTTGAGAGATCGGCTGGATCCACCTGATCCGGCGTTTGCCAGGCCGGTAGTTCTGCGTCAAGGAAATCACCCATGATAATGGGCTGCCCGAAGCTGACCGCCACCTTGCCGAAGGGGGCCCTGAACACCTGAAAGATTTTAAGAAGATCGAATATGGATTCTTCTTTTTTGTCTTTGCCTGCGAGTTCACCGAAGTAGGTCGGCGCTTCAATGACTCTTTCGTAACTGAAGTAAATGGGCAGTAGTGCCATGGGTCGAGATGCATCGCGCACGAAGCTGCGCATCGTCATGCTGAGCATGCCGGTTCTCGGGGTTAGCAGCCTGCCGGTCCGGCTGCGGCTACCTTCTATAAAGTACTCGACTGAGTAACCACGCACGAACATCAGGTGTAGGTATTCATCGAACACTGCTTTGTAAAGAGCGTCGCCCTGGAATGACCGGCGCATGAAGAAAGCACCGCCTCGCCGTAAAAGCGGACCCGCTATCGGCAGGTTCAGATTGCGTCCCGCGGCGATGTGGGGCGGCGTCAGGCCATTATGGTAGAGCACGTAGGACAGGAGCAGATAGTCAATGTGGCTTCGGTGACACGGCGTATAGACGATTTCGTGAGACTTCGCCAGTTCCTTGACCTGATCGATGTTGTAAACATCAATGCCATCGTACAGTTTGTTCCAGAGCCAGGTCAGCAGCACGTGGAAAAAACGAACCACGCGGTAGGACTGGTCTGAAACGATTTCATTGGCATAGGCCGAGGCTTTTTTCTCGATTTTTTCCTGCGCCACCTTGTTGTTGGATGCTTCCCTTTCTATCGCAATTTTTACCGGAGTAGCGGCCATTATGGAATCGATCAGGGTGCGCCTGTGGGATAAATCGGGTCCAAGGATTGCCTGTTTCTGGCGGTTGAAGTGAACGCGCAACAGGCGCATCAACTTCCTGATTCGTCGTTCGAGATCATCGTGTTCTTTTGCAAGCTCAGACAACTCAACCGGTAAGCCAAATTCCACGAGGATGTGGTGAGGGTGAAAAATTATTGCGAGAAATTTTCTGAAGCGGCTGGTGACCGACCAGTTCTCGGATAGTAAGAGTTTGAGTAACGACTTTTCCTGATCAGGCTGGTGGCCCCAGAACAGTGAAACCGGTACCACCTTAACAGGTGCCTGCCGACTTTCCTGATGCAGAAAAAGCCGAACCATACGTTCAGACTGGAGACGCAAGGATTTACGACCGAACCTGCCCTCAGGGCGTCCCAAAAAGAAAAACGCGCGTTGTTCCAGATCATCCACCATCGGCAGGTAAGGACGCGGCAAACCTGCATCCTCACAGGCTTTATCGACCACCATCAGGTCTGCAATGGAACGAAATGGGAGCACATAGCACACGGCATCACCGTCACTGATGCCAAGGCTATCTGGATCGCACTCGAGGATGGTCGGTCGAATCCAGAAGAACAGGAGCCGCCGGACGCCATGGAACTGAAGCCATCTCAATCGATAGAGAAGTGACGCCCTGGTGATCGAATTAGCGCTTTCCATCGAAGAGGTCTGAGATCGCTTCGGATTTATCTTTGCCGACAATCTCAACTTCCCAGATCCCGCTAAACTTTTTTTCGGTCTCGGCTTTAACCTGCTCCCGGGTCGAGAGAACGGTTGGCCGCAGGAATACCAGAAGATTCAGCTTCTCCTGACTACGCCCGCTTCGTTTGAAAAGGTGCCCCAGAATAGGGATATTCTTGATGAAGGGTACGCCCACTTCGACTTCCTCAGTCTTGTCCCGAATCAATCCACCCAGGATGATGACTTCTCGATCATCGGCCAGAACTGTTGTATCGATGGTGCGTTTGTTGGTGATCAGGTCGGCTGCGCCGTCTGCACCGATACTCGCCAGGCTCGATTGATTAACTTCCGAGACTTCCTGATGGATTTGTAAACGCACCAGTTTGCCATCATGGACGTGCGGTGTTACCTGCAGCGTTAGGCCCACATCCTCTCGCTGGATGGTGGTAAAGGGATTGGTTGTGCCATTGCTGGCGGTGGTGGTTGAACCGGTACGAAACGGTACGTTCTGGCCCACCACAATCTTTGCTTCTTCATTGTCCATAGTGGTAATGCTGGGTGTCGATAGCAGATTGGCCTGATTGGTAGATGACAGCGCACGTATGATTGCCGCAAAGCTCACACCGTCTTCGTCGACCCGGGCACCACCTACCAGTGGTGCTTCACCGAGGTCCAGCTGTGGCGTTGTCCCAAGCGCAAGGGACTGAAGGATGCGTGATAAGGTACCCGTCGGTGCGGTCAACCCCACCGGCAGGTTTTGTCCACTGAGGTCGGCCACAGCGAGTTCAGTTCCGAGTTCGCGAGCGAAGTCCGTGGTCACTTCGACGATGGCCGCTTCGATCAGGACCTGCAGGCGCCGAACGTCCAATCGGCTAATGACTTCCTTGAGTTCCATCATTGTGGAAGGATCTGCCTTGATTACCAGGGCATTTAGAGCAGTGTCTGCCTGAATGTTGACGCCAAGCTTTTGTCCAGATGTATTCGCCTGATTCGTATTATCGCTCACCAGGTTTTTCAGGATCTCAGCCATATCGGTGGCATCAGAATGGGCGAGCCTGACAACCTGGATGGACCCTGCGCGGTTGGCTGGTACGTCGAGATCGTCGATGAGTGTAATCATTTTCTCAATGGTTTGGCGGTCACCGCGAATCACCATGGAATTGGTTCTTTCGCTGGCAACGAGGTTGACCCGGTTAGGTCCCTTGGCTCCCTTGCCGATCTGTTCAGGGGCCAATTGCTCAAGCAGGGCGATCATGTCTTCAACCCAGGCTTCCTTTAACTGGACGATACGGACCACCGAGTTATCGGCGACATCGATGCGCCCAACAATTTCCGCCAGGCGTTCAATATTTCCGGCATGATCACTGATAATAAGCGCTGTCGGCTCGACGATCCCGGCAATATGTCCGTATTGGGGTATCAGGGGCCTTAAAATTTTTACAAGTTCGTTGGGGTCGGTATTCCTGACTGGCACCACCCGGGTCACCAGGTCTTCACCATCGGCACCTTCAACAAAATCCAGCGGGTTCCCACTCTGTTTGGCCAGAACCTGTTGGATTATCCTTTCAACCCCATCTGCTGCGGGTACCGATGCGTAACCATGCACTCGCAGCACATTCAGGAACAACTGGTAGACGCCATCGGAATCCATTGAAGTGCTGGAAATGATGGTCACGTTACCCTTGACCCTGGGATCGACAATAAAACTCCTGCCGGTCATGGCGGAAACCTGGGTGATGAACTCGCGAATATCAGCGTTCTTCAGATTGATCTTCCAGGCTTCTTCCGCGCTCGACAAAATTGGCGCGCAAGCGATGCAGAGCACGAACAGGCAATTTCGAATACGCGACATAAGCAAAGTTAAACCTCAAGAATTCCCGGAATGGTACTTCAAATCCCGACCGAACCCAATTTGAATCAAGGGATTGGTACGGTCAGGTAAAATTTTCGTTCATTTCGCTGTATCTCGACCCGGACGCGGCCTGTAGCCAAGGCCTGGTCAATTAATGCCTGGTCATTCTGTACATTACCAACGGGCGTGCCGTTAACTGACAGTACAATGTCACCACGCTGGAGTCCGGCCTGGTTCAGGACCTGCTCGGGAATATCCCCCGCGATGCGGTAACCGCTTGATTCACCCGGGGTGACGGGGGCAACTCCGATTTCATTCAGTACTTTTTGGGGATCCTCGTTTATCCGCTCGCGATAATTTGTCAAGTAATCCCGTAGATTACCGGATGCAATAGATTCGGTAGGAGGTGGTTGTGATGTTGCTCTCCGCGCTTCAATTCGCTCTCGCAAGTTCTGTAGGCGAGTAGGCGATGGAACAGATGGCGCCAGGCCTGATGCGCCAACTGGTCCTGGATTCTGGCTGGATGAAAACTGCTGTCGTACTGACGCGTCGCTGAACATCAGTTTCTCCAGTCTGGTGCCACGTTTAATCAGGATGTGGTCATCAAAAACCGCGTCGAGTATTGCGTTACCCGGCAAGCGATCACCGATCTGGTAGAGCTCGCCGGTTTTATTTCGTTCCGCAACTATTGCAGTGGAATCGTCGGGATCGGCAGCCGTGAAAACACCTTGCAATTCAAGATTGAGATTGGTCTGCGGTGCGTTGACAACCCTTACCTCGTTGTCTGCCTCGGCGACCCCGAACAACTTTAGCTCCGACAGATTGACCCTGTCCGAACCCGGCTGCCGTAATGAGGCAACTGGGCCATCGACGTTTAGTGCAATGGAATCATTAATATTATCGATGACGAACAGCACAGCATTGGCAATCGACAGACCCATCAATATCACCGCAATGACGCTGACCAGTGTTGCCAGTTTCTGGCTATGCTGGGTTGCGAGCTCAAGAATTTCGTCCAATGATGGCTCCGGCTGCGGTGGTTGTAGCTACCTTAGCAGAGCTAAAACAGCTTTTCTTCCATTAACAGCACGGGCGCATCCAGGTCGGAAGTCGTCGGCCAGGGAAGTTGTGCCAACACGAATAACCGGGTCTTTATTTCGATCCGGGCCCAGCCAGTTGGTTGCAAGGTGATATTGATCAAGGACTTACCCTCGTGTGTGATACGCAGCAGGACCTCTTCACCTTGCTGTTCCAGTTCTCCCGACAGCGGAGGTAGCAAGACCTCCTGCAGCCCCTGGTAGGTATCATAATGCACTGGTCCACCGTCCCAATAAAATGCGCCTGAGACATGCTTGAACCAATTGCCATCGGTGACCAGCGCCAGGTGTTCAATCGTCAAGCTGCCAGGAAACGTCAGGCCGTATCGAGTCGAAAGCGGGTTGACAAACTCACTGGTAATTTTACCCTGAAATTGGGCATTAACCTCATTGGTAGAAAAGACTAAAGGGCCGCTAATATCCTGACCCGTGCCTGCAAGTTGTGTGTCGAAGGACAACTGACCACCCAGCAGGGCACCCGGGTTCGTCGTCCAGCGTAATGTAGCATCCGGCAGGTCACGATACTTGAGGTTCGCGCTACCATTCCAGGCCGTGCCGGCGACACTGGAAACCTTGAGGTCTGGCATCGCCACTTTGACGTCTGCCTTGACCAGGTTCCAGATTGCAGACGCCGGCCCGAAGACGACGATAAAGCCCGCAAAACTGAGGAGACCGACCAGGACATAAAACAGGGTTCTTTTCATGATTGCGGTGCTTCAATCCCGGTTGATACCGAATGTTCCCAGTTGGTAGACAAGGGGCCCACCCTTCTTGTCGCGCCCGGTCGTGTCTGTGACGTCTAATCCCGGTGGCACAAAAGGCGCTCCATCACGACGGAATAAACTTTGGAGAGTGCTGTCAGTTCGTTGATGTCGATGCATTCATTAACCTGGTGTATGGTGGCATTGCGTGGCCCGAGTTCAACTACTTCGCTGCCCGCCGGACAAATGAACCTGCCATCGGAGGTCCCGCCGGAGGTTG
>JBBDIT010000086.1:0-57029 GCA_040880285.1 Pseudomonadales bacterium
AAGGAAATCACGAAACACAATATATAGACCTAGTGGAGCTAAATGGATACCCCTTTTATATATACAGTATTCTACCGGCAAGGCATTGATAATACTAAGAATCTTTGGCTATGAAGAGCGTGTGCTTATGACCAAAGTGCTGTAGGTGATGTCGCACTGGGATGCATCACGTGATGGGTAAAACAACCAAGACTGGCTTGCTCGTGGCATACTCGCTCATTCACTGATTGGACTAACGATGGTAGACGCCAACTACGATCGAGCCGTAAGACAGCGCGCTTTTGAGTTTTTGACAGAACTCATGGATCGTTATGGAGAAGTGCTACCCCGAAGCGAATTAGAGCAAGGTTTTACCTACCAAGGACATCGCGTCCCGCTACTCGCACCGCAAGGAATCTTTAAGCCAAGGATCTTGGACCAACCACTCACAATAGCGACCTCGCCAAATAGTCCTTATCGGGACACTTTCACCGATGACGGTTTGATCCAATACTGTTATCGAGGCACTGATTGGAAACATAGAGACAATGCGGGACTTCGAGCTACCATGGAATCCCGAGTTCCCATCATCTACATTCGCGGCATCCTACCCGGCAAGTATGTTGCCACCTGGCCCGTATACGTGGTTGCTGACGATCCATATGGCCTAAAATTTACAATTGCAGTCGACAACGCCGTTCAGTTTCCCGATGAACACTTATTGCATGATTCGAAGTTCGATCTAGAAACAGCGCTTCGGCGTAAGTATGTAACTCGAGAAACCAGGACTCGCTTGCATCAGCGTGCGTTTCGTGAAAGAGTGATCAATGCATACCGCACACAATGCGCTATGTGCCGTTTGCGTCATGAAGAACTGTTAGATGCTGCCCATATTACTCCCGATTCAGAAGAAGGCGAACCGATCGTCAGCAACGGTATCGCGCTATGTAAGATCCATCACGCAGCATTTGACAAAAACATCATTGGAATACGACCGGATTATATCGTCGAGGTCAGAAAGGATATTCTTCAAGAGGTCGACGGACCAATGCTCAAGTATGGCCTGCAGCAAATGGCAGGCACGAAGATTCAACTACCACACTCAATCAAGAATCATCCCAATCGAGACCAATTAGAAAAACAGTTTGACGAATTTTGTAGAAGATAGTTACTGTTCAACACTACTCGCCATTCCAGTATCCGTCGAAATAGGAATATACAAAATCTATATCGCCATATTCGCCAAAATTGTCCTTTACATCTATCACTTTGCATGAGTCCCTGCCGCCCATTGCCTCGCCTCTAAGCCCGCGGCCCAACATCTGACTATATAGGACAAGCGAACTAGTAGGTCGGGCAATCAAGACACAAGTAATCTCTGGATCATCGAAACCAGTAGTAAGCACTCCATAGTTACATAGGCACTTAATCTTCCCCTCCCGAAAGAGGCTGATCATCGAGGTTCGAGTCGAACGCTTCGTCGTGTGAGTAATAGACGCACTAGGTACTCCAGCCAATGCAAGATACGCGGCAATCCTCTCCGAGTGTTGAGAAGTGCAGCAAAAGATCAAGACACGTCCCCCCAATATTGACGCCTCACGCTTAGCAACACCCACTATCAACTCGTTCCGTTCTTCATCTAACGCCAAACGAGACAGAATCGATGGAGCCAGATCGTCAATCGCATCATGATGGCGCGTAGCCTTCACTTCTGTCGGCGACAACAGATCCATGTGCACTACCTTGCTTAGTATTTTTCGCTCCTGAAGGTATTGGATCGGATTAGATCCCAACAAGTCCGAAGTTATCAGCTTACCTCCGAACATCTTAACCAAGCGGCGATTCTCATGATCCATTGACGCGCTTCTCCCAGGCGTCGCGGTTAAGCCAAGGAGCTTACAGTCACTGTTCAAGCTCAGCACTTTCTCGACGATTTCCGAGATTTTCGGAGCGTTTATCTTATGCGCTTCGTCCACTACAACTACAGCGAAGCTCCGACTAAAGGATTCAAATGCCTCCTCTTCAATTCTTAGCCCGAACCGAACAAGTTTTTGGAACGAGGCAAAGACGAAACTATCTACCAGATTGTCAAATACAAGATTGTATGAACTCCAAAAACGTTGAACCTTCAAAGGATAGCTTCCTTTGTTAGACCAAACGCCCCTCAGAGCACCAACAGATTGTTCCAGTAGCTCTTCGCTATGGGATAACCAGAGGACACCAGCTGGGACTTGGTTGTCTTTTCTGTTTACAAGAAAGTTCGCCAAAGCTTCCATGCACGTCCGAGTTTTACCCGCACCAGTCGGAAGCTGCATTAAGGCTCGACGATCAACACTTTCATCCGAAAGGAGTAGCGTTATCAATCTGGCCACGACATCAGATTGATAATCCAGCATTGGCTTTAGCTTAACTCTGGGCGAGAATTCATCGCTTTGAGCCTCAAGCGATCTGGAACGAGGAAGAAACATTGAATCAAGACGTAGAAGTCTACTGACTTCAGCTACGAGCTTACTGTTGGCTGACCATGTCATCGTCGAAAGAACGGCGGCAGTATCATACACACTAAGGCCACTTTGCAGACGGAAGCTCGAGCATAACTGCTCAATCTCACTTTCGTCCAAATGCTCAAACAGTAAATGTCGGATACTTTGTTCAGACAGCACATCAAACCCAAAGACTGAGAATAGCGCTCTTTCGACCGCCTCTCGATCTTCAGGATTCGCAATCTCAAACTTGAACACTCGTTCCGCTATTCTAGAAAGGCGCGTCACTGGCACATTGATCAGAAACGGAAACAGCATAGACTAAGGGATTTTATCGAGCGCAACTTGAACTTTGTCTATGTGCTTCTGAGTGTAACTTTCAGCTCGTTCCTTGACCGCATCTGTGAGTGGCTTGCCGCCCTGAGGGAAATCCGGCCTGAGTTCGGCTCTCGCGTCCTTCCGATAGCCCTTCAGTAATGTGGATGCAAGGCGATCTGAGTAGGAGTCCCAGATAGCCGCATAGGCGCCCTCGTCAATCCTGTCGTCTCGAAGCGCATATACGGCGACAAGCAAGACAATATAGACTCCAATTCCCTCCCTAGCATCACTGAATCTGTAGTTCACCACCCCATTGTTTGAGTCATACACCACGTTCTGGAGCAAATCTCTCGTCAATCCAGAATTATCGCTGGCGACAGAAAGCCAACCATCGTGAAAGACCAGGTTCAGAATCTCGACGAACCAACTAGCATATTCTTCCCAACTGGCAGATCGTCCCACGGCGCCCTCATACTTGGGTCTAAACTCAGAAAACGCCGCGACGACTCCTCGCATCCCGATATCCAGTCTAATCAATTCTGGGATCTTACGCTTCTGATCACCTACTTCGTTCCGAATCTCATCATAGATGCCACGAATTGCATCCTTTTCAGCGTCGCCACCATGGTGCATTCCGAATCTCAACTCATGGAATGCATGTCGAGCAAGGTCAGACTTCAACATATACTCTGACTCCAGATTTCGAAGTGCTTGAATGTATTGCCGGTACGGAGTGAACCCTTCTAGTAGCTTTGCAATTCCAGGAAGTACCCGCTCCTTGAAAACCTTCCTAACCTGGTTGGCCGCCTCAGTGGTCAAACTCTGCTGTATAAATATGTCTTTTAGCGTATCGACAGGTTGTATTGAGAGAGCTGTTTCTTGCTGCGCACTGAAGTCCTCACCGAAAAGATATTCTTCAAACCACGACTCTACCTCCTCGATAGTTTTCACTGCAGCTTCTGAGACAACACGCTTTCCATTCACCTCCTGCCCTCTCCAATCAAAGAACAGCAGCGGAAGGCGTGTACTGTCTCGCTCCGCTGGGTCACGCAAATCATTAGAATGCGAATAGTCCAACAGCTCCTGCGTACAAATACAGTTAATGCTTTCGTCTGTTAGGAGAATCTGACGAGCAGCATTGGGAGTCTTTGCCTGCGTATTGATATACACAAAAATATTGCGAATTACGTCTAGGATGGTTTTATCCTGGACTTCTGCACTATCAATCTTTCTTAACGTAAAGAGGACTAATGGAATTGTCCAATCGAGGAACTCTTTCTTCGCTTCGCTAGTCTCAGAATCCTTCATGAACCGTTTTAGTGCAGACAGTCGATGTTGACCATCAATAGCAACAACTCGACCACGCGAATCATTCCATTCAAATTTCGCATGCCATGGTGCACTCGCGACGAACGAAAATCGATACACTCCAGGTAATTCAAGTGTTGTCCACTCAATATCATCATCATCAACGAGTATTCCCTCGCTAATTTGCTGGAGTTCTGAAACAACTGACTGATCCTCGTTGCTCATCGGTAGTAAAGTGAGAGTGAGAGGATTGAAGAACTTAACCTGGCGCGTGTTACGAAAGTAAGGCAGTAGTCCTCTGGTAACCCTCTCAACATCTACTTCACGCTGAAATAGATCTCGAACTGACCACGCTTCGGCCCCGGGTATGTCCGATATAAGTGTTAGTTTATCGAGGTCCGCTGGTCGAATTGCGGTCTGCACATAAGACACCTTCGTATCGGTACCGGAACCGAATTCTCCAAAGTACCCATAGAAGACCTGATTGTAGGCTGGCTCGGGTCGCGGTCGCGGTGTTTTGGCCATAGTTCACCTCATGCTAAATGGCGGATTAACCAGATTCATGATCACGTGTTCTAACAAGTCACTCGACCGACTATCAGAAAACACTGTTGTCGTGTCCGACGACGTCCGGATGCAGACAAACAGCAGATCAGAAACTGAAATGGGGCAATCCACAAATCTCGAGAATCTCTGAAATCTGTTGTGAAAAACATTCCTTTCTGGATCGCGCTCGTTGACATGCTGAAAGTAACGATCCTTCAGGTTTTCAGTCTTGCCAACATACAACGGCGCGTTCAGCAGGGACGCTTCCATAAGCACAATCTCAAATTCCTTGCGCGCGCCTTCATCCGTTAGCATCGCATCCCACAGCTGCAATTTATCTGGACTAATACTAGTCCTGCCTTGACGCTTGAGATAGCCAGACACAATCTGTGACGAAAATATCGCAGAAACCGGTACCCGCTGTCCCTCCTCGATATCTCCTAACGGCGTAACTGGCTCGTAGTCAAAAAGCCTTTTTACGGTATCGATAAACTCTTCAAGATCATCTGAAAGTATCCACAGTGGAACAAACCAGCCATAAATTCCTGCAGTTTCTGGGATCGCCGCACAGGTCTCCTTCGTGAAAAACCCAATTCTTGAAGAGACATTTCGCCACACGTCTGACAGGTTCGGAGAGTTCATTCAATTGTCACAGCGAGCAAATTGCACAAGCTTGATCCTCTGGATCATCGTCATCCGTTTCATAACGTAGCACATCCTGCCATCGTTCTGATACCGATGAAGACTTAGCGATAATGCCTTGCTCCTTCTCCCGCTGCTCCGCCCTGGCTACTATTTGATCAATTGTACCCTGGGAATTCCATGTGTAGCCGATTCCCCCAGCCGCAATTTCGCCATCTTTCCAGTCAAACTTCTTCCTGATTCGGCTCTCAATCTCTTTAGCCTTCTCAAAGAGATCTGGATGGTTTCTTTTGAGGCCGAGCCATTCATCCTGGCGCTGAAAAAAGCAGAAGAAGCAGCCAGAACGAGAACGCCACTTGTAGTACTCAGGAATGCCTACGGTCTCCTCTAGAAGCTGAAAGATATCATCCCGCACGAGACCATCTTCGATAAAAGGAAAGACAGCTTTGATTGTTGCCTTCTGGCTGATATAGGCCTCTCTAAATTCATCGGCACGGATACCCACGTAGCTTATCGCGGCATCATCGCCGACGAACTGCTCAAACGGTCGAATTTTCATCGACTTCGTACACCAACGCGCTTGCGGAGACGGAAGCAGACCGTTGTTCATCATAAGCCAGTGGTCGAACTCTCGACCACTGCTTAATCGAATAATCTCTTTACCCAAGAAGGCTTCAAGCTTGTCTAAAAACTCATAGGCTTCCGTTAGCTCAACTCCGGTGTCGCAGAAGAAATACTCGACCTTTTCGTGCACCTCCGGATAGCGATCCTTGATATAGACGGCCAAGGCAGCACTATCCTTTCCACCTGATAGACCTAGTACGTGGCGGCGGTCATCTTCTAAGTACTCGGTAAACTTCTCAACCATCTGACTTTCCTCCGTCGATCACTCTAAGGCGCTCATTGTCCTGGCTATATTGTGTCAAGAACTCGTCAACAATCTGCGCTAATGACGCGAGCTTGAGCTCCTTACTATCAAGCTCAGATATCGCTTCCTGGATCTTCTGTTTCACAGAATCAATTCTATTAGCAGTCTTCTCATCAATCGCCACGACCTCGTCCTTGAACTCTCCCCCCTTCCGAACACTGCGAAGTAGGTAGAAATCAATGTTCCCCAACATGCCAGTGCTCTTTTCCTTTTCGAGCATTCGCATTTTCTCCAGATCAACTATTCTTCGGGCGAAGTCATTTAGCCGATACTCTGCGGCATCCTGATCGCTGTCGAGCCATTTGGTCGATGGTTTATGTCCCAAGAACATTAAGACGTTCTCAAACCAGGACTCAGTATCTGAATTGACCTTAGTCAATCGGCTCAAAAATGCACCAAGCCCTTTTGCATCCTGAGTGTACGTGTCAAGGCCATACCATTGCTTGGCTTGAGCTTGAAGCTCTTCAAGCGTGATTTCTGGATCACGATTTAGCGCTTGAGCCAAAAGTGCCTTCTGCTTGTCTATAAGCTTAGCGTGTGCGTCCCGCAACTCTCTCAGGACTTCAATGAGCATCTGCGAAAAGTCTTCCAAGTCTTTCTCTTCCAGCCTTTCAAGGTCACCAAAGCCGAGAGCGGTCGGAAGATCTTCAAACAGAAGCAGTTCCGGTGACTTCGACAAATTAAATGTCGACCGAACTCGCTGTGCTCGTTCTGACAGTCCGCGGCGTGTCTTTTGCGTGTACTCGGGTAGAGAACCCATAAAAGATGCTAGAGGCTTGGCAAGCTCCAACAAGGTTCTCTCTTTTGTATCCCCATGAATGACTTTCGAGTAATGGCTAAAAATCGAGGCACGGAGTCCCGAAATCTTGAATCGCTGAACAGTAAAATCATCTGGACGCTTGATGAAGCGCTCAATCATATCTTCCGAGAATCTGGGCCGATACCTTCGGTTCTCGTAGAGCGCCAACTCGCTTTGATACACCTGAAAGGCCGCAAAGTAGAGAATCGGCAACAACCCAGCTTTGACGCCAAAGGGCGGCGCCATAAGACGGTTGTTCAGCTCGATAAAGGATTTGGGCTCGCGCTCAGTAGAATCCAAGAAGTCATCAATTTCTTGCCAGGCTGCCGAAATACAAGATGTGTTCTCGCCCGGGGCGACAAACTTCCACTCTCCCAAACCATCTGAACCATCGACGTGAATTCCAGTCTCCTTAAGAACAGCACGATAGATCGCTTTCTCTGCAGGGAACTTTTCGATCCCCAAGTCAGGCCTGTTCGGGAATTCCTGCATAGCCAGCAACAGCTTGTTGCGTGCTGCATTGGCCTGCACCGATGGTCGGT
Source organism: Pseudomonadales bacterium (assembly GCA_040880285.1). Taxonomy (GTDB): domain Bacteria; phylum Pseudomonadota; class Gammaproteobacteria; order Pseudomonadales; family Azotimanducaceae; genus JANQJA01. Next base: position 7,546 of record JBBDIT010000086.1, read on the forward strand.
CTCTATTTATCAGCTCATTATGAATCAAAGGCGCGAGGCAATAGACTGATTCCAATACATTCGAGAGCTGTCGCTGCAGATCTCGTTTGCTACGAATGGGGAGTTCTTTACCCACATGTCGCCAAATATGGCTTTGAGGTCTTTCCAGGAAGTCCTGGACAAGATCGTGCTCGAGGGCCTCTGCGATGAAGCGGCGATCAGTGAGCTCGCGCATTGCAATTGGGTCGTTTCGCAACTCGGGAGCCGATGCCTCAACTTTTCTAAGCGCAATTCCCTCAGAAACAGCATCCTTCAACTGCTCGCTAGTTGCACACTGAACGACGATATCCAACTTCGAGAAATGGCCTTCGATCTTGGAAAATTCTTGCTTATCTGATTCATCTAGCGCCAAGAAAAGGATGACCCTTGGGTCTTCACATTTTGCAGGTACCCTCTTGTAACTTTGCGCATCTACAAAGACTGGTTGGAAGTAGCGTAATGCGCCCGTTTCAATTGAGTATTTGCGAGCAACAATTGGCGTGAGTCTTTCACTTTTATTCAACTCTTCAGCAAGTGGGAAGTCTCCAAGGTTCGCGACTTGCCCTGCGAGTGCGGATTCAAGGTCAAAATCGCTCCCCTGCCAGACTCGGTATTCGCTGTTGAATCGCCGATAGTTTACAACTGACTTTTCCTGTAGCGATTTCAGCGCACGATCAAGTGTAGCTTTAGAACTAAACAACAATGAAAGCATTTCCTTACTTGGCTTAAACGCCCCCTTGCTGCCAATAATGTTGAACAAGCCTATTGTTTTGAGCAATGACAATTCGTTCTGAGTCGCATCTCCGACACGCTCAATTGCGGTCAGCGTCTCAACCCATCGCCTATGTGTCGCATAGTCACCGGACATCGAAGTCTGGTTTGAAGCAAAGTAGTCGAAGATCTGAGCGGGTTCCAGAAAATCACCGGGCTCCATCTCTTTCAATTTTTGCGCGAGCCCATTCTCTTCGTGACTTCCAAGGTAGCTAAAGAGCGTACGTTCATTCTGAGCTACGCGCTGGCATAGCGGCGGCAGCAGCATCGCAGCCACAGGATGCAATGGGTAACACCCTTCAAACAATGCTTGCGCGTCCTTCTTCGCGAGGATGCCGGGCAGAGCGCCAAGCGCATCGAGCTTCGTAACAGCCTTAGCAACACCGTCGCTTACATCCTTGGCTTGCTTACTTTGGAGGCGCCTTTCAAACACTGCCGAAACTACGCGAAGCACTTGCTCGGAGGACTCCAAGAATGGCACCTCCTCGAATCGGCCTTGGACTTTGCCCCATTCATTCTTAAGTGTTTCACCCAGACCCTTTGCGTATTGCTCGAATGATTGGTGCAAGAGAACAAACAGAAGAAGGTTGAACTCGCCATCGCTACATGCATGCTCGGCAAGAGCCTGCAACAAGTAGATGTCATTTGCGCCATAGTGTCGTGCTTCATACTCAAGGAACTTCCCCAGCTCATCAACGACCATGACGATGCCCCGTAACCCACTCTTCTTGAACGTCGAAGACAATTTGTTCAAGGCATCCATAAATTCGGTGACGGTCACGAAATCACGATCGAGCAAGTCTCGTAACTCCGCCAAAACTTTGGGATTCTTACCTTTCCGGGAGCTATAAAACTCCTGAGCGCTCGATTCTAATGATGCCAGAATTCGCTTTGTTAGCGGTTCGGGAGATCCCGTAATCAGAACTCGCAAAAAACCACCCGCAACCCGCTTTTGAAGTTTCTTCGCCAGTCCAGCATCAGTCTTCCTAAGAACCTTTCGAGCGAGCGCTGCCTGTGCCCCTTCTACGTGCAGCAGATGAGAGAGAAAGAGCGCAAATGACGACTTTCCGGATCCATATGGCCCGATGAGAGACCATGCCCTTGGAGCCTGATCCGTATGGATCACATCTGTTACTCGATCAAGCGTGCGCAATGCCCTTGACGTAGGGATATAGTTCTCAACAGCAGCTTGGGAATCTTGGTCACGCTCAAGATTAACTGAGCGCGTGTAGTGGGCTTTGACGGATATGACATCACTGAGACTCATGCTGCTTCCTCCGTACCTTCTGCACGCTCATAATAATCTTTCAGGAGTCTCGAGGGATCGATAGCTTCTTTAAGAAAGATTTGATGAATACCATTGCTCTCGCGGATATCGATGCTAGAGGATTCTCTTTCTACGAGGAGCTCAAGCTTCCTAACGAAGTCAGATTCCGACAAACGAAAGACTGCCCCTGGAACAACAAACCCTTCCTTGTTGTGCATCAGATCTTCCAGCGGAACAATAGTGACGTTGCGCGCATTCATAACTGAGAAGATCGCAAATCCTAGAATCTCTATCGGTAGATTCGGTCGCTCAGCAAATCGAGATACGAAAAGCTTGTCCCCGGCTTTATGCTCCACGAGTTTTAGTACAGAGAAGGGAGAATCCAGCGCCTCTTCAAGCGGCATACGGTTCGTGATTTTTGACTGTGTGTACATGCGGGGTATTACACCCACATCCGACTTCAATGTATTCCGAGCAGGCCGTCGATGTGAGACGACGAATTCTTTACAGAAGTCACCCAACGCCGTCATTAGCTCGTCTGAAGTAAACTCTGTTTTCTGAAATCTATTGAAGAACCAGAATATCGAAGTCGCCAACTCAGCATTCGACGCAATCAACCAATGAAGCAGCCAAATTGTCCCCTCATCTTCAAGATAGGGGTCCCACCCATTGTCGCTAGCGAAGATCTGTTTGCCTAGTTCGGTGAACTCGTATGAGCCGCTTTCAATGACACCGCTGGCTCGGAGCCAATACCGAATTGAGTTCACCATGTTCCGCCCGACTCCTAGGCGGACCGTGGAGTCTGGTTCCTCAAAAACCTTCGGATCACGCTCCAGTGCGCGAACGCCTTTTGGAATCCAGCTAAAACGAAGCGGGAAAGTTTCATGCCGGCCAAACGCCACGTTTTCCGAATTCAGCCTCATTTAACTTGCCCTCCTAATGGGCTTCCCCGATTCATCGAAGAGCTTTTGTTGAGCAGCTTTAGATTCGAAGTACGCTTCGGCGTTCTGAAGAAACCAGTCCTTCATATTAAGGCCATCGGACCTAAGTAGTTGATGTAGCTGCTTTTTTGTGGCCGGGTCGATCTCAATAACCACTCGCCCACTGTCTCCAACTGGCATTCGTAGAAGCCCCTGTTATGTGATGTGACATAACATAACTGAATGGGGCCAGGTTTTGAATACTTTACTGGATATTTTTACAGTAACCAACCTGATATTTTCCCAGGTTGATGTGCGATGAGTGCTATCCCGACGTGATCCAAGTTACCGATAAATCCTATAGAGGTGATTTCATATTCATCCTGATCCCTGGATAGTTGTTACAGTTTGACCCCACCACGCACAACCCCCGGAACAACATCAGTGACCGCGCCCTCCTTCGAGAACAATGTCCGCCTGTTCAGCCAGACGACCAACATAGCCGCGGCGACATAGACATACATGTCGTAAGGCTGAGCGTCGGGCCACAGCGGGTTGTTCATCTGGAAGTGGAACAGCATGGCGAGAAGGATGCTCCCTTGTGCATGATTAAAAAGCGCTGTCAGGATCACGCTGCAGGCGATCGATCCAGCAAAGAAAGGCAGGAACCCCCACTCGGCTTGCGGTGTGCCGCTCATCATGAAGGCCGGCAGATGCCAGGCTGCCCAGATTACTCCAAGAATGAGCCCCGCCCAGATCGGCGCAAAACGGCGTTGCAGGAGCGGCAACGCAAACCCGCGCCAGCCGATTTCTTCCATCGGGCCGAGGATCGCCATGAAGCCAATAAGAGGCAAGAGATCGACGAGTGACTCCGTAAACATGGGTGCCGACATCGCATTGCCTTTGAGCGCGGCGCCCGCGAACGAAATCGCCGGAAATCCGATAAGAAGAAAAGCGTACCACCAGGGTGAAGCGCGCCAGAGAAGCAGTCGTGACAAGAACCGTCCGAGCCCGCTCACACCGGCAGTCCATGTCACCAGTGACAACGCGGCAATGGCAGGCGCGTAGACGGCGAGAATAAACAGCGGATGGCTGCCGCTGAGTTCGCCGAATGTGGAGACTACCCAGTCTTCCGCCAAAAGGAAGAGCACGAACAAAGACCAGGCGAGGCCAAAAGTAATCAGCAGGAACGGAAACAGCGCTCCGAAATCGGGCTTTGTGGAAGTGGTAGGCAAGTGATCTGGCTCCCTTTCGAAGACAGTGGGAATTAGAAACGTTTTTGCCCGTGTATAGTACGTCGATACATTGTCTAACCCAAAACTCTCTGAACCAATGCCCATCGACTCCACCCAACTGTTCAAGGCAGCAACCAACCCCCTCCCCGGCCACGGCCCAACCCGCTCGACCAAAGAGACCCTAACTGACCTCGCCACCCAACTCACCGGCGACGAATCTCCGGACACCTACGGCACCGGCGAATACCTCCAAGCCTTTGAACAAAAATTAGCCACTCTCTTTGGCAAAGAATCCGCGGTATTCATGCCCTCCGGCACCATGGCCCAACAAATCGCTCTTCGGGTCTGGTGCGACGAGAACAAGAACCCCACGGTCGCGATGCACCCGAGCTCGCACCTCGAGTTCGCCGAACATCTGGGTTACCAATACCTGCACAACCTCCGTCGCATCCAGTTCGGCTCACCCGAGTTTGTGGCCGATCGCATCCTTGAACCCAAAGACTTCCACGATCTACAGCAAGTCCCCGGCGCGGCTTTGATCGAACTCCCGTACCGCCCACTCGGCGGCATTCTTCCAGGCTGGGAAAACCTCACGGAAACACGCGCCTGGGCGGACGGGCACAAGGTGCCCATGCATCTCGACGGCGCCCGCATCTGGCAATGCCGCCCGTTCTATGAAAAGTCGTTTGAGGAGATCGGCGCGCTGTTTGATTCGATTTATGTCTCGTTCTACAAAGATCTCGGTGCGCTCCCCGGTTGCCTGTTGATGGGGCCCGAGTCGTTCATCAAGACCTGTCGTATGTGGCAACGTCGTTATGGCGGCACCCTGTACACGCTTGCCCCCAATGTCGCGTCGGCACAGATTCAAATGGAACGCGTGCTGCCGGTTATCGACGATTGGGTTGCGAAGGCCAAAGACATTGCGGCCGCCTTTGCTGCCTGCGACGGGGTGCGGGTCAATCCCGATCCGCCGCACACCAATATGTTCCAGCTCTTTATAGAAGGAAATGCTGAGGCGCTCACCGAAAAACACCACGAACTCGCTGAGGAAACCGGCACGTTTCTGTTTCACAGCCTGAGACCCGCGGCCGTGCCCGGTTTTGCCTGGACAGAAGTGCATGTGTTTGAGAATGGTGCGAGGTTTGATGCTTCTACCATCGCGCCGTTTATGGACCAGCTAATGGGCTAAACCAGGGTTTATATTTAGATCAGTTTGTATAGCAGGACTATACTAATTGACCTAAACATAAACCTTGAATTGGGTTTGAATTAGGGCTATTTTGTATAGTATGACTATACAAACTGACTCAAAACTAAACCAGCTACTGCGGATCCTGCCAGAAGGAATGGTCGCAGATGCCCGTTGGTTACAGGGTCGGGGCTACTCTCGGTCCCTGCGGAAGCAGTATGTGGATGGAGGTTGGTTGGAATCGCCGTGCCGGGGCGTATTCCATCGGCCAGGTACCAAACCGAGTTGGCAGGGCGTCCTCACGTCGCTGCAACAACTCTTGAAGTACCCGGTATCTACAGGAGGGAGCACCGCGCTACAACTAGGCGGTTACAGCCACTACCGCCGTCTTCATGAATTTACGGGCCAAGCGGTGCCGGTACATCTTTACGCAGACCAAAAGTTGCCCGGGTGGGCAAAAAAAATAGACGTTGGTACGACCCTGGTGCAACACAATCGCCAACGATTCCTGAATTCCCTGAGTTCTGACCCAAGCCAACGCAGCGAAACGAAGGAACAATTCGCTACCGATGAAAGTGACCCGTTCTTACAGGCCAATGCGCTTCGAGAATACAGTCAGGATGGCTATTCTCTAATAGCATCGACGCCCGAGCGCGCGATACTGGAAATGCTCGATGAGCTACCGAAAGACGAATCATTTCACGCGGTGGATATGGCGATGGAGAGTCTCGTCGACCTAAGTCCAATCAGGGTTCAGGCCCTGCTAGAGCGAGCGACCAGTATCAAAGTGAAACGACTCTTCTTTTTCTTTGCTGATCGTCATCGCCACGCCTGGCTATCAAGAATTGATCGGCACCGGGTCGACCTCGGATCAGGTAAGCGCATGCTCGTCAAAGATGGCGTGCTCGATACCACCTACGGCATAACAGTACCAAGGGACTTTGATCGTACGAACAAAGGACACTCACCCCCAAAACACTAACGTTTGACGTTATTAACGCATGACGTTACTATTCGAACATGATCATCTCATTCAAGTGCAAGGACACTGAGAAGCTGGCATCAGGTAAACGAGTAAAACGGTTTGTAAACTTTGAACGAGTCGCACTGAGAAAGCTAAGGCAGCTCCAGGTCGCTGACAAAATCGGTGATTTAAAGGTTCCACCGGGGAATAGGTTGGAGACTCTCTCGGGTGACCGTCACGGACAACACAGTATCCGTGTGAACCAACAATATCGTATCTGCTTTCGATGGACGAAAGCTGGTGCGGAAGATGTTGAAATAGTTGACTACCACCAGGAGGTTACTTATGCGTAGTTTGGATCCTGTAACGCCCGGCGAGTTGCTGAAGGAAGAGTTCCTTGAGCCGATGGAAATCTCCCAGTATCGCCTCGCTAAGGAAATCGGCGTTCCCGCACAAAGGATCGGTGAAATAATTGCGGGAAGGCGCTCAATCACGGCTGATACTGATTTGAGGCTCTGTCGTTTTTTCGGCTTGTCAAACGGTTACTGGCTTAGGGCACAGGCCGCATACGACACTGAAACTACTGCGGAAGTCTTGGCTGAAGAACTAAAAAGTATCAGACCGTGGAAAAATTCAAATTCTCAATCTGGACATCGGACATAAAAATCGAAGCCTGCTCGCCCTCCTCTGGCGATGGCAGGTGCAATGTATGTAATTTAGGAGTTGTACGCTTGTTTTACATAAACCACGCTCGCGCAATGACGAATTTGTTACGCCCAACCCTGATCGCCATCCTGTTCCTAACCACCGCCTGCGACCAAACCCCCAATGCCTTCGCGATGCCCGGCGGGAAGATCGGCGTGCACACGGGGCTCATTGAACTTGCCGATAACGATGCGCAAATCGCATCGGTGATGGGCCATGAAGTCGGCCACCTGATTGGACTTGAGCTCATGGCCAACGCCGGTTTCGAGCCGGCACAGAGTGTCAGGCTCTGGGAGAATATGCCGCGCGCGCTCAACTACCGTCTTGGCCGGCAGGATGTCAATGCCATCGTCGGCACGCCTCGGCTTCACCAGAGAGTATCGATCAAATCACAGTCTCCGAGGTTTACGTCGGCCGTAACTAAACGTGCATTGTTAATAATTGCGGTCGCAGCAATGAGTCGATCAGCCGGGTCGTTACTTATCTCATCACCAAAGCTAACCGACAATTCGGCTACTTCGGGAGAAATCGACTTGACTGATATGTTGCGGGCTTGAAGGTACAAATTTACAAAATAGGCAGGAGTTGTATCAATTTCTATCCGGCCCCTTTTGACCAACATAGAGATCTCCCAAATCGAAATATCCGAAATCATCAGCGCATTTTGTTTATCTGCATCATCAATGGCTTTTTTGGCTTTAGCGGTGATTTTCTTCGGCTCAAGTGCATCCCAAACAATTGCACATGTGTCCAACAAAATCATGACATTGCTTCCCAGCTTTCGTCGATTGGGCTAGTCACGTCATGTACTTTGGCTTTCGCGGCAAGAGCCTTTAGCTGCCTTTTGGCTTGGTCTTTCAGCTGTGCCGGTGGTGTGATAGTGGCAAGCAACCTGCCATTAGAGGTAATCGAGATAATTTCGCCAGAGTTGGCAATTTCCAAGTATTTCAAAAGGTTAGCTCTAAAATCACTGATATTTATGGTTTGCATGGAAGCACCAACTGTTGTGTTTGTACAAATATATTGTACAAGTCTACCTAAAAAAGCATAACAAGGCCACGCACCATCGCGCACAGAGGATCGTGTCGCCATTCTTGTCAGCACCGACACATCACCCGTGTGCGAGCTACAAACCGGCAACGCCCCCAGCAATCGACTAATCGCCGCTTGATCCACCGCGCGTTGGCAGGAACGATCAGCGCTCATCACGTGGGCCAGGTACATCGACAGCGTTTCGGTCGGCGGGAACATCCGTTCACGATGCTCGGGCAGCAGGGCCTCGACGGTTGCAAGCAACGCATCGCTGGTGAGCAAATTGAAAAACGTCCAATTGTCGGACTTCTTTTTATGTTGCGTGATGCGTCGTTGTTGCTCAAGTGTAGTGCGCGGCGTAGCATGGTTCATGATTGGCTCTCTCGTGTTGGGATACAGGTGTCGTAACCAAAACCCTACACGTTTGAGCCGATCTTTCTATATTTATTTCAACTACTTGGGCTTAAGTAAGTGCCATTCTACTCCGACCCCATTGATTCATCACTCAGCGTGCCTGCTCTCCAAGGAACCAATATGTCAGCCCCAGGAACCCTCCGCATTTGTCTTCTGCTTGTCGTTGCGACCTTACTGGCATCCTGCACCGGCATCATTCCGGGCTACGAGCAACCGCAAGTCAGCATCATGTCATTTGCGCTCGCACCAGGGTCCACCAGCATCGCACCCCGCTTTAACATCGGCGTACGCGTTGTCAACCCAAACCGTGTCGCCCTGCCCTTGCGTGGCATGTCCTACACGGTGGAAATCGAAGGCAATCGCGTGCTGAACGGCGCGGCACCGGACCTGCCAACGGTGCCAGCCTATGATTCAGCAGACTTTGTGATCGAAGCCGCTCCCGATCTACTGGGAGGCGCACGGTTGTTGTCCAGCCTGTTCTCGCACCAGCGCAGTTCCCTCAATTACACCTTTCGTGCCCGCATTGATGCCGGTGGACTCCTGTCGCTTATTAACGTCGAGGAATCCGGCAGCTTCGCACTGCCAGCGGCGCAGCCGCGCTGACCGTCACAAGGTCAGCCGCGGTTCACTTGTGACGGCACCCTTTGATTTGTAGACTCCGGTGACAGAAATACAGCAGCGGAGAGTGCCATGCTTGAAAAATTAAGGCTCGATCATCGGGCGATTGTGGTGACCGGTTCCGGTCGGGGGCTCGGAAAGGCGATGGCAAAGGCGCTCGCTGCCGCCGGTGCGTCGGTGGTTTGCAGTGCCCGGACCCAGGCGCAGATCGACGAGACGGTTGCCGAAATTCTTGGCGCAGGTGGCAAGGCGGTCGCCCAACGCTGCGACGTCACGGATTCAGCACAGGTCGATCAGCTGGTTGATCGTTGCATTGACGAGTTCGGCAAACTTGATGTCATGGTCGCCAATGCCGGTGGTGGTGGCGTCCGTGGCAACTGGGATTTCTGGGATTTCCCTGACGAGGCCTTTGAGGCGGTGCTCGCGACCAACCTCAAGAGCAACTTCTATTGTTCCCGCGCCGCGGCAAAGCACATGGTTCATCGTGGTGAGGGGGGCGTCATATTGCACACGGCATCCGGCACCGCATTGCGTGGCAATCGCTCGTTCGCATATCCCACCGCCAAGGGTGGGCAGATCTCGATGATGAAAAGCACGGCGACCATGCTGGCGCCCCACAACATTCGCGTTAACACCATCATCCCCGGATACGTGGCGCAGCGCCCGGCAGCAACCGATGAGGAACTGGAGATTCGCCGGCAACGGGGTATTCGTATCCCGGTTCGTCGTCTGGGCGAGTGGTGGGAACTGGGGCCGCTCGCGGTTTACCTTGCGTCAGACGCATCCGCCTATGTGACCGGGCAATCGTTCATCATCGATGGTGGTGGACTCGCCGGCGGCCTTGGGCCGGTTGAGTTTGTGCCACACCATGAACTGGCGGAGTAACCCATGATCGTTGAACATTTTGAACTGACCGACAGAAAGGCCATCGTGTTCGCAGCCGACAATCCAGCCGGCAGCGCCATCGCGGATGCGTTAGAAGAAGCGGGCGCGATAGTCGCGAGAATTGACCAGATCAAGGCAGCCGAAGTGAGCGCTGCTGTCGAACAAGCCGCGCAGGAACTGGGCGGGCTGAATATCCTGGCCTGTGCACCGGACGTGTTCCTCGCGAAACCCGTGTCCCAGATTTCGGTGGACGAACTCGCTGATGTGATGATGGGAAATTTCGCTGGTCCATTTTTTGCCGTGCAGGCGGCACTGCCCCACCTTCGGGAAGACCAGAGCGCGAACATTATCCTGGTCACGTCTGTGCTGGGCGAACGCGGGCTACCGAACACCAGCGTTTACAGTGCCGCACATGGCGCAATCTTCAATTACATTCGCGCTCTCGCGCAGGAACTTGCGCCGGAAGGCATATCGGTCAACGGCATCGAACTGGGCTGGATGGACTGGATGCAGGATCGCCTCAACCCCAAAGACGAGCATGCAATGCGCGCGCTGCGTTTCACCATGGCAAAGCGCGCTGGCACCGCTACCGATGTCGGCCCCTTGGCAGTATGGTTGGCAGGCAGCGGCGTCGGCTTCGTGACCGGGCAGGTGTTTCCGCTGGACGGGGGACTGACACAGCACCTTTGATTAAAGGTCCTGGGCAACGCGAAAGCCGTCGTTGAAGTACCGGTGCGTCGGCGTGAGCCCGTTGCGGAAGGCCGACCGGAGGTACCCGGGGTCGTGGCTCCACGAGCCGCCGCGGAGCACCCGATATGTGCACGATCCGCCTGTGCGCGCACTGCCATCGCTTGGTGCGCCGCTGTAGCTGTCCTGGTAACAGTCCTCAACCCATTCGTACACGTTGCCATGTATGTCATAAAGACCGAAGGGATTCGCCTGATACTGCCCCACCGGCGCCGTCTGTTTTCCTACGCCGTCGCTACAGCGCTTGTTTCGCCAATCATAGTCCGTGCTGGTGTCCGCATGGTTGGCATAGTCGCAAAGGTCGCCTTCATCGTCCCCGAAGCTGTAACGCGTGGTGGTGCCCGCTCGCGCCGCATACTCCCACTCTGCCTCCGACGGCAGCCGGAACCGCAGACCGGTCTTTGATGACAACCACTTCACATAAGCCTGGGCGTCATTCCAACTAACGTTGATCACCGGTCGGCTGCCGCGGCCCCATCCCTTATCCTCGGGGCGCTCGTGACCGGTCGCCTGCACAAACGCATCATATTCATCGAACGTCACTTCATATTTGCCGAGGGCAAACGCCTCGATGGTCACTGTCCGCACCGGTTTCTCGTTTTCTTTACCACTGCCATCAAGATCCCCCATGCGGAAACTACCGGCCGGAATCAACACCATCTCCGGGCACACGTCACAAGCCTTGCCGCTGGCGCTGATCGCGCCACCCGACGAGCTCGCAAGCGAGGCCAGTTGCTGTTCATACTGTCGCTTCTCTTTTTCCAACGCACCGAGGCGTGCCCGGGCCAGATTCATCATGTCGTTGTCTTCGCCGGTGTAGGGATTGTCCTCACCGAACGCCTGCAGAAAGCGTTGCCAGGCCGCGATCTTGAGCGCCACATCGATGTTATCGGTATCGATGCCGCGCACCTCGTTGAATCCGGCGGTCATGCGATCGAGCGCCGACGCCCAGGCCGCACGGCGCTTTTTGTCCTCCGCAGCCTGCCCCGCAATATCACCGAGGCTAAAGTCGGTCGCCCGTGGTACGGAACCGGTGATCACGGGGAGGGGCGTGGTCAGCGAGGCGAGGAACACGAAGTCACCCTTGTCGTAGGACGGGTCCTGCAACTTGCCGAAGCGCGGCACCTGCTTGTTATTGGTGTAGTTGGATATGCTCGCGGTCAGAAAGCTCCCCATTTCCTCCGCGGTGACATAGCCATCGGCATTGAGGTCAGCTCGTCGCTCACCTTTCAATGCTTCGACAAAGAGATTGGCGAAGGTGCCATCATCCGAAACGGTCTGCCCCGCATCGCCTGACGACAGGAACTGACGCACCGGCTGCGAGGTGACCCGGGTAATTGCCGGCGGTGGCGCTGAACGCGCGACATTGAAGATGGTACCGGCGAAACAGGAATCGAACACCGTGTAGACATGCTTGGAGGTCGCGAGCCGCACATAGCGCCCGAATTCACGAAGTGAGACCGACTTGCGCAAAAAGTTGCTACGGTCAGCCGCCAATACGCCATCGGCCGGGATCAGGTAGCCCTCACCATTGACCGTGTCACCATGTCCCGCATACCAGACAAAAAGCCGCGCATCGGGATCAGCGCCATGGTCGATGAAAAAGTCCTCAAACGCCTGGCCAAGCTCGTTTGAATCAAGATTCGTTTTGAGCGTGACGTCAAAGCCGCGCTCTTCGAGCGCCCCGGCGACTTTTCTCGCGTCCGCCACCGCGTTCGAGAGCCTCGGCCAACCGTTGGCGTAGTGATCGATACCAACCACCAACGCGTACGATCTGGAGTACAACTGCATCTCGCCCGCGATGGGTGCATTCGCGGCCTCGCTGGCGCGATACTGAACGCGCACACCACGGTCCGCCGCGTCAACTTCCGCTATCCACGCCCAGGCGCAAACCGCCATCAGAATCGGCAACCATCGCTTCATGGCATTACCTCGCGCTCTTTTTTTTCGCAAATAACTGCACCACCGCGGCATGGCCGACGTGCCCCTTGCCTTCGATGACTTCCCGTTCTTTTTCTTCCGCATACAGGAACTCCATGCCGGGGAAATCGGAACGCAGGTCCTCGAGCGTCATCAGCATTTCTGCGACAGGTGGCCCGCCGGTTTTGAATTCGAGTTGCCTTGGAGTATAGGCCTCAAGCACCAGATGACCACCCGGGCGCAGTGCCCTTTCAATACGCGCGTGCATGTCTCGACGCATGTCTTCCGGCATATGGAAGAAGATGGACACAATGCAATCCCACCTTGCTGCTCCCAGATCGAACTCCCGCAGGTCGGCCACGATGGTATTGATGTCAACCTGTTTTCGTTCCGCCAGCTGTTGCGCCTTGGCGATACCGATCGCAGACGCATCAATACTGGTCACCTCAAAGCCAAGACTCGCAAGATAAACGCCGTTACGACCCTCACCATCGGCAAGGCAGAGGAGTTCGCCGGTGGGCACCCGTTTGATTGTCTCAACCAGGAAGTCGTTGGGCTCGGTGCCGAACAGATAATCCCCGGTTCGGTAGCGTTCATCCCAGTTGGGACGTTTTATGATGTCCTCTGTCATCTTGTAACCCTACTAGCAATCGCCCTCAAGTGCAGAATGACAATTTACAGAAGGACAATCTACAGAAGGACGATCTACAGAAGGACGATCGTTGCGAGTGCCAGCATGGCACCCATTGAGACAACGTCGGTCGCCGTTGTCAAGAAGATGGTTGAGGCGGTTGCCGGGTCTGCACCAAAGCGTCGCAGTACAAGCGGAATCATGACCCCGGCCATGCCTGCCGCGGCACAGGAGCCAAGCATGGCAATGAGAACAACCCCGGCCAGCAGCACCGGCTCGGCATTGCCGTTCAATATCGCGTAACCCAGCATCGCTGCACCTGCTGTCACACCAACTAAAGAGCCATTCAGTATTCCCAGCAGTGCTTCTTTGGCCACAAGACGCCTTTCCATACCCGGTTTCAGCTCATTCAAGGTCATGGAACGCAAGGTAATTGCGAGTGCCTGACAGCCGGTATTACCGGACTGACCGGCCAGTACCGGCAGGAACACCGCCAGTGCAACCACTTGCTGGATCGTATCCTCAAACACGCCGACCACCGCACCGGCCACGAACGCCGTCAGAAGATTGAGCTGTAGCCATGGATGGCGCATCTTGAGGCTTGTGGTCCAATGAGTACTCATGTGTTCTTCTTTCTCGATACCTACCATGCGACCCGCTTGTGCCGTCAGGTTATAGGTCTGTTGTTCGAACAACATGTAACCACGAACAATGCCCAGTAGCCTTTTATTCACATCACAAACCGGATACATCGGATAGTGCCGGCGCAGTACAGCCCGCATCGCTTGTTCGACGGGAGTAGTAGAAGAGAAATAAAACGGTTCGATCACCATAACCGCTTCAATCTTCTCATCAGGATCCGTGAACAACAGCTCTCGCATGGTCACGGCACCGAGCAGGTGCTCGTTGTCATCAACGACATAGGCGTAAGCAAGTTGTTGGGGCTGGGCGAAGGGCCGCAAAAGTGCAATCGCCTCCGTCACGGTCATGCCCGGCCTGAGATTAGTGGTCACCGGCTCCACCAGCCGTCCGACGCTGTCCTCAGGAAAATTCAGGTTTTGAGTCCACTGTTGACCCACGCCAGAGGCACCAGGTGGCGCCAATTGACGTGCCCGCTCCTCGGACCAACAGGCCAGCACACGTAGCGCCTGGGCAACCTCCAAGCGGGAGAGAACCTCGGAGATCACCGCGTCTTGTTCCTGATCAAGCAGTGCTATCGCATCAAGCGGGGCGCGGCGCTCCACTGCAATGGTCAATTGCCGCAACCGATCTTCGTCCATCCGCTTTGTATCGTTCCCGACTTCTGTTTCCACAAGGATTCCCAATGTCTGTTTGGCCTGCATCTATTTTCAGTAAATAAACGCGGTTAGCAAGCAATCCTTTAGGAATCAGGGTTCACACTCACAAGGTAAAACAGAATGTTTCTGCAGTAGCTTCAAAGGTGCCGTTCAGTTGCCAGCCTTTGCCTTCCTGCTTGAAGTTGAGAATGGTAAAGCCCTCGCCGGGCGAATGTACCCGGGCGTCCACCTCGCAAAGATATCGGCCATCGCCGAATTCAAAACGATCCCGGGTGACGAAATCGGCGGCCACCGCGTTCGCGAACGGAAACGGTGAATACAGCGCGGTGGTTTGGATGGACACAACTTCAGCGACTACCTTGCTGCCTTCCAAGAGCCTTATCCTGGCTGTGATCGCTCGATGCTCATCCCCTGACAGGAACACAATACGGCCAAGCCGTTGTTCTGCGATATAGGACAGGAGCGCGTCCAGCGTCGCAGGATAACCGTCAACCCCGTCAGCATGAATTGCCGCGAGTGCAAACTGTTCCTGCGGCCTGTGACGAGGTAACGGCAATGACGAGAAGGTGACAATCTTTGGAGCCCCTGGTGCTTGTCGGCCGAGCCAGCCGGTTACCGCCGCCAGCTGAGTGTCGCTGATTAAGCGGGCGTGCTCCAGGTTACCGAGTGTGCGCGGCTCACGTTCAGTCCTGGTATTGAGCATAAAAACGGGAATGGGACTTTTGCTTACTTCTCCCCAGAATCCGTCAGGATCACGCAGGCCAAGAGAATTGAACTGAAAGCTGCGAAACGCTGACTCCCCTTGCTGCTTGCGAGTGAGGTTCGCCGCATCCAATTCGTTGGGTTGCCAGTTATCGCCGATCTCATGGTCGTCCAGCATCATGTAGGTGGGTATGCTACTGAGTACTTTTTGTACCGCGTCGTTCGATAAAAACGCGATATGGGGTTTGATGTACTTGTCGTAATCCTGTCGTGGATCGGCGAACCCCGCGGTCGGGTCAACGTAGACCTGGTCGCCCAAAAGCAGCAAGAGCCCGGGAGCAAATGAACGGTCTTCATCCAGTCGCCGCGCCAATCGATTGTAAGAAGCCCAGGCGACCTCTTTGTCGAATACCGTGGATGCAAATTGGCAGCTCGCAAACACGACGCAAACATCGCTCCTGCCACCTTCCTGATTTTGCCGGTAGGCGACGGTTCTCGCCGGGATCACTGCCGGCGTGAGCCGGCTCGCCGCCTTGTCCATTACCGCGCAAACGGCATCACGCAATCGTGCGTCAGCCCCAGGCTCGCTTTCCGCACCTGTATCCGATAAGAAACGGTGACGATGATCGAGAGAGAAAGGCGGTTCACCGAAACTGCCACTGAGCAAATCCGGATGCTCGTCGTGAACCATCAGCACCAGCAGGTCGGGAGAATCATCGGGTACACGTATCGCCAGATCGATCATGCCGTTGTCGTCGAGCCGCGGTGTTGGAACTATTTGTATAGAACGTTTCAGGTCGCCGTCTTCAAGGTTAAACCCTGCTGTCCTGTAGTGGCTTCCTGCCTGTTCAACCCCAAGCACCAGGATGTATTGCGGCGGGCCCAGGTTCGGATTGTTGCCGATCTTGGCGAACACCTCGTCCGGTCGATCAGGATTCAATGACAAGACTGGCCCCAAAAAAGGTGGTGCCGCAAGCAGCGGTCGTATCGGTAACCGTGATCCCGTGCGTGTAGTTGCCCTGACCTGCGGCGAGCCGGCCAGGAACGCATGAATTTCCTTGAATACCCGTTTCTCACTATCGGGACTCGCCCAGATATCCTGGTGACCGAACCCGGGTAAGAGCTTGGTCTGATAGTTTACCCCCGCATCACGGAGTATCCGCTTGTTCCGCGACAGCGTGGCAATTGACGACAGGCCGTTGTCTGCGCCATGCAGGCTCAACGTATCAAACGTCCACCGGTCCTGCAGCCGCTTGCGGTGAAAATAAAGATTGCGTCCACGCTTGTCGGTGATGTTGCGCCAACGAGCAAATGCAATGACCTGCGATAGGGTATCGAGATTTAGCGGACCAAACTGTGCATCGAGATGTTCCAGGAATCCTGCTTGCACATTCCCGAGAGAAAAGTCGCGCCCATACAAGAGGTCCATGCGATGCCTGAGGCCGACAAATTCGGTGCGTTTCCACGGCGGCCAGGCCGGATTTTCAATGGCGAACTCCTCCTCCGGGTACGGCAGAAGATTCAACAAACGGTCGATTACCTGATTTGCCAGGCTATCGGGCGCATCGACACGAAAGTCAAATCGAGCCAGGGGCAAAAACGGTTTCAGGTACGAAACGACATAGGCCCGGAACGTGTTCCCTGCACTAAAGATCATACCTGGCCCGATCTGTGTCATTACTACCCGGTCAATTCGGTCTTTCATCACATTGCGAAGCGGGTAGTCCCGATGGTCTTTTGACAGGACCGCCATGGAAAACATCGCCGCTCCCATGCAATGAGCAACCACACTGATCTTCAGGCCGCCGGTCGCATGAAAAATGTGATCCACCGCCAGGGGTATATCGGCATTGGCAATTTCCTCAAACGTCCAGGCCCGGGTCGAAGAAGCCAGGCCGGCACTGGATCGCAGGTCCACGACCCAGACGTCCCAACCTTGATGCCACAGATAAGCAGCAAACGACGGACGGAGGGCCTCATGCGCGAATGTCGTGCCACTGGCGCTGTAGCCATGCAACAACATCAGGGGCCTGGCACCGCGCCTTTGGTATCTCGACAGCAGTATTGGTGCTTCGTTTGCGTCGTCTTCTGCGGCTTTCACCGTGAGTGGGTATTGCTCGAACACGCCCACACCGGGCAAGGGGCCGGGCAAGCGTCGCAGCGGTGGTCGGGTCGGTCGGTCAGGCAGGCGAAAAGTGAGCGCGTGAATGGTCAATATCATGCGCAGGACATAGCCGGCAAGACCGACAAACGCCACGATGGTCGCTGGCAGATTCGTCTGGCGCGTAACACCGAGCAAGGGCACGCTGATCCGTGCCAGATAGCGTGGATCCATAGCCAGCAGGCAAGTCCGCGCCCGATTCAACCCGGGAAATACTTCCAGCGTCATCTCCATCATCTGACGCAGGGGATTTGGTGCACGACCATAGGTAAGGGTCTTGCGGCCCAGTATCCGGTCACCTTTCCGGGCCAAAAGCGCGGGGCCGCGCCCGGGTTGAATCGAATCGATATGAAGCCGATAAATGATTTCGCGTTTCTCACCAGCGTGAGACGCAAGTCTCACGATATCTTTTGCCCTTGCTGCACCGGCATTGAGTTGCATCCAGAAGGATTGCCCATGGTCACGCAACCGGAAAGCCTGGTAGAGGTCACGCAACCCTCGATTCAGGAACCAGGCAGCCATGGTCCGGCTAATTCGGCGCAATGGGCTCGACCCTTGCCTTGTAAACAGCAGGATCTCGCCGGAAACCTGCATGGTTACAACTGCCCGGCGCAGCAGTCTCGCCCGAATGGTCTCGTCATCGGCCCCTGAATTCATGATCGCCTCATAACGTCCCGCCGGGAACAACCGGACCCGACTCGTCGGCGCGATGGTCAGCACCCGCTGGTGCGGATGATGCAGGGCAGAGAGATCGCAGGGCGATGACGCCAGCGTGATTTCCATGGTGTAGTCCCGGGGCCCCTCACTGGTATCGACCATCAGGTCGCCCACCAGCCGTTCATGCAGTTGGACCTCGGTCCGGCGCCTGGTGGCGCCTGAAATGATTTGAAAGTCCGGTCTGGCCGGCAGGGTAGTCGGCTTGCCGGAATGACGTTTAAAGCCCCAGATCACGGACAGGCTTTCGACCGCGCGAAGACTGATCGCTGCGATCGTAAGTGCCGGGTTGACCCCCAAAGCCTTTGGAATAACTGAACCATCCAGTACGCACAAATTGGGATAGTACTCACGACGGTTACCGACAAAGACGCGTCCGAGATGATCGACGACGCCTTCCCTCCCCGAGTCCGCCATGGCGCAACCGCCCAGAGGATGGACCGTTAGCAGCGGCCCGGAATTTTCAGGCGCAAGGTAACCCAATGCATCCGGCAACAACCGCCACAGCGGATTACTGATGACTTTTCCTCCTGCCTCACTATTGGTTACGAGTTCATCCAGCAAGGTCATCTGTTGACGGAATAATCGGTGTTCGCCCAGGTCAGGCCAGCTTGCATAAGCGGTACCTTCATAAGCTGTACCTTCAGCGTTGCCACCGACGGGTCGAGGGATCTCACCGCGCGCACCATCATCCCCCATCAATGCGTAAATGGCGGATGCATCCATCGTGTCGCTGTCAATGCTGAATTCATCGGTAAAACCAAAGCCATCCTGATGTCGCGCCAGCGAAGTTTCGGTCAGATTGTGGATGCTGACACTGGTAGCCAGTACCTGTTCAAACAATTCATACAGCGAGTAGGGAACCGCCAATTCCTCCAGCAAAATGCCGCGGTCATCACGGTAATCAATACAACCGGTGATGGTCGGGCCGATGTCAAAGGTCACATCAAACTCGCCAGGCTGTCGCGCAATCGCCTTGACCAGCGCTTTCTGGCCGTAACCAAATGCCAGCAGGTCACCGTTCATGGAAAAGCCCTTACCGAGTACCGGTGAAAACCCAAGCTCCTGGTGCTCGGAACGCATCAGCAATTCGGTCGATCCGAACGTGCCAGCAGCGATGATCAGATAGCGGCACCGAATCGTTACCGGCGCCTGCAATCGATTCGCCAGATCCTCATTGGTGAACCCGGCGTCGACACACCAGGTCGGGTTATGGTGATGGGTCTTTTCCTGCCAGAACTTTAGAACCGTGGCACCCGTGAAACACTCCACCTGGTCATTGAGTTCCATGGCGCGAGCCAGCAAAGAAATGTCGAGAGAAAGTTTTGCGCCGAAGTTACAGCCTGTGACGCAATTCCCACACAAGGTACAGGCCGGCTGTTCATCTCCAGCATCTGTCGCGATGGTAATGGGGACCCGGTTTGCACTCGAGAGTCGATTGAGCGCTTCAAACTTGGTCACCCGATGAGGTAACGGGCGCGCACGAAGCAGTGCTTCGCAGGTTTCAAAGTGGCTTTCGAGCGACTGATAATCCATGTCAGCTGGCCAGCCCGTATCGAATACCGCTGGACGTGGTCTCAACATGACACCGGCATTAATGAGTGAACCACCACCGAGGCCATTGGCCACGATGCTGGTGATCCCGGGACCGAAACGGATGTCAAAAAGTCCTTCCTGACTACCTTGCGCTTTGCTGGATCCAGGCAATGCCCAGCGGAGTTGCGGCACAAGATCACCGGGATCTGCCGGGAACATTCCATTCAGGTATTCGCCGCCCCGCTCGAGAATGGCAACCGACAGCGGCTTGCCATCCACTGCTTTGCCCGCCAGGTGATAAGCGGCAACGGCTGCACCATAGCCACTACCGACGATCACCACATCAAAATCCAGCGCTGTTGCGTCGTCTTTACCCTCACAGCGAACCGCAAGCTCTTCGAACCCCTGGGACAGCCAGTGTCTGGCCGGAGTGTCAGGATCGGGCTTTGTCGAATTCATTAGCAATCACGAATGACCAACGGCTTCGGCGATTCTCTTCTCGAGATCAGCAACATTGACCGGTTTATGCAGGATCATGAGACCACTTCGGTGCGCCAGCTGAATTTGTTCTGCACTGGTATCACCGGTAATCAGGATCGCTGGCAAGTCTCCGCATACCTGCCTGATCCGCTTGATCGCATCGATTCCTGACTCGACCCCAAGACGCCAATCCGAGACCACGATATCGGGTGCCATGTCAGCTGCACAGGCCATTGCCCCGGTAATATCAGTCGCGACCTGGACGCCGGCCCCATGATTACCGAGAAGCGCGGTCATGGCGGCACCGACAGCGGCATCGTCGTCGATCACCAATACACTAACCCCCTCAAGCCGCATCATTTCAGTCACCTCCATCGATTCCGTTCCGGATGCTTCCAGTGTTAGTGAGATTTCTATGCAGGTCCCCTCACCCCTGGCTGACTCAAGTGTCATGGGAGAGCCCAGCAATGAAAGCAGCCGCGTCACAATCGAAAGACCCAGCCCGAGCCCTTGCCGCGAGGCCCCGTATTCCTGGGACACCTGATAGAACTCACTGAAAATGTTGGCCTGCTCGGACTCCTCGATACCAATGCCGGTGTCTGCGATGGAGAGCAGACATTGCTCGCCGGTGCGTCGCGTCCGGATCGTGATAGATCCCGTCTCGGTATAACGCACTGCATTGTTGAGCAGATTCCTGACAACCCGTTCAAGCAACAACTTGTCACTGATCACGTTGTAATCATCCGGCGTATCCAAATGAAGAGATAATCCTTTCGCCAGTGCCAGTTGCTCAAAATCGCGACCAATGCGACGCAACATGCTGGTCAGGTCGATGACTTCAAACTCCGGCGTCACGACACCAGCATCCAGTCGACTGATATCGAGCAGTGAGTCCAACTGATTCGCAAGGACGGTTATTGATTCATCAATATTGTTGGCCAGGTCCCTGGCATTCTCTGGCAGTGGCTGCATTTTGAGTGCCGCGCCAAACAGCGACAACGCATGAATCGGCTGTCTCAGGTCGTGACTGGCGGAAGCCAGGAAGCGCGTCTTGGCACGGTCTGCAACCGCCGCATCCCGTAACGCCTGCTGCAATTGCTGGTTCAATTCTTCCTGGTGTTTCCTGATGCGGATCGCTTCAATAAACTGGCGATTGGTGTCACGGGCCAGCAATAAAAGGACACTGGCGAATACCAGAATGGAGAGCGCCAGGCCCAAATTGGTCGGTGACGACATGGGTTCATCACCGGATGTCGCCCACAGCACCACCAGCGGCGGAAAGATAGGCAGGAAATAAGCGAGATAGATTTTACGATCACCTGCGGTGGTCGCGATCGCCGCTACCGCCAGACCCGCCAGAATCAGCGACTGGATGGCTCGTTCAACGTCGCTCATCAGGGGAAAATAGTACAGTGAGCTGGCATGCACGACGCCGTTGAGACCGCTCAGGACCACCGCAATATTGAGGCGAAATTCAAAGGACCGGTTCGTCATATCCGGCAATCGGCCCAGGACCACGAACCTCAGTGCCAGCACTGCAATCACGGCCCCAAGCCAGATGGCCCAGCCAAAACCCGAATAGGAATAGATCAGGGCCGCAACCAGAACCAACACGCCGAATATGGCCAGTGGCAACCTTCGCGCCTGGGTGGCAAGCAGATTCAGTAACTCTTCTTCGGGGCTTTTGACCGCATCAACGGTAGCAACAGTACCCGCACCGACCACTCCTGTAGTCATCGCCATGTCCTTTGAGTCCATTCTGTCGGGTGTGACTACCAGCCAATGTAAATAAACTACCGGTCAATTGTCCACCCTAACTTTCGCCGGCACCGATCACAGGCACCGATCACAGGCACCGATCACAGGCACCGATCAAGAGTGCACCGGCCGGGTAACGTTATAACTCAAGGCCCGAGAGCTTCGAGGCCCTGGCCTTCCACTCATCAATCGGTAGTTCATCTCCCATGACCGCAATCCACTCTTCAACATTGTGAATATCCCGAAAACCCACGATGCCTGCCGCATCCGGTCCTGCCAGATGGCGCAATTGAAATTCATTACTTTCGATCACATGCTTGATCTTTTCTGCCACAACATTGGGTTGGGTCCCGGCCCGGATCCCGGCCTCGAAAAATAAACCCATGCGCTCCCACTGCTGCAGATAAGGCGTGGTCAAATCCTGCGGTGCAAATTGTTCGAGCATGGGGGTAATGACAATGCCCGGTTCTACGGTACAAACGCGAATGCCAAAGGGTCTCAACTCCTGGGCCAGAATCTCCGATGCGGCTTCGAGCGCTACCTTTGATGAACTGTAGGCAAATTGCGGCGAGACCGACACCCGGCCCGCTACTGAAGTCACATTGACGATACAACCAGATCCACGCTTGCGCATATGGGGTATCACCTTTTGGGTGAGGTCCATCGCTCCAAAAAAATTGGTATCGAATATTTTTCGCAACATCTCGGTGGAAGTCTCTTCGACTGAGGCAGCGCCTCCCACGCCCGCATTGTTGATCAGCACATCGATGTGCCCTGCCGCTTCAAGTACTGCCTCTACTGCGGCCCGGTTAGAGTCCGGATCGGTCACATCCTGTTGCAGTACCTGCAGGCCAAGCGACTCTTTGGCCGCGGCCTCAAGCAGGTTGGTATGGTTCTCAGGGGTGCGCATCGTGGCAAATACCTCATAGCCGGCCCTGGCCAGATACAAGGCGGTTTCATTACCGATACCCGTGCTGGTGCCTGTTAAAAGGACTGTGGACATGGATGGCTCCTAATTTGTTATTGTTAACTGGCAAAGGTAGCACAGGTTCCAGGCCGATCAACCTATGATCCAGACATCCCTGAGAGATACGATGGGCAGTGGCGTAACACGGCCCAGGTTCCTTCCACGATTATTTCGATGCCGGGCGCTAGCCGGAATGATTCTTCTGGCGTGCGCGGTTCCCGTCCCGGCAGAAGATCGCGCAGAATCCCAGGGCCTGGTCTATGACTACGACCACGCATTCTCCTTGCACTGGGAGCCGAAGTATTCCGCCGGGTTTACCCACTTCGATCACTTCAATCCGGATGCCCCACGCGGTGGCGAGATTCGCGTGCCCATACTCGGCACCTGGGACAGCTTCAATTCGTTTATTGACCGGGGCCGCCAGGCGGCCGGAATGTCGTTCCTGAGCCCGCGCGACAATCTCTACTATGACCGCCTGTTAACCTCCGCTGCCGATGAACCTTCCAGCCAGTATGGTCGACTGGCAGAGGGTATCAAGGTTGCCGACGATGCGTCCTTCATCGCGTTCAAGCTGCGTGAATTCGCGACCTGGCATGATGGCAGACCGATCACCGTCGACGACGTGATGTTTTCCTTCGAACAGTACAAGGAAAACGGTTCCGCATGGCTCAAGACCATGATTGCCGACGTGGATCGCATCGAGAAAATCGGGCCGTGGGAAGTGCAATACGTCATGAAACAGGGCATCACACCCAACCCCAGCCTGACCAGTGCAATCGGTGCCATGCCCGTGATTCCAAAACACTATTGGGAATCACGTGACCTCAGCAAAACCACCATTGAGGTGCCGCTCGGCAGCGGCCCTTACCGCATCAAGGAATTTCGACTTGGGCGTTACGTCGTCTACGAACGCGACGATAACTACTGGGGCAATGATATTCCCACCATGAAAGGCCGGTTCAATTTTAAAGAGATCAAGTACGATTACTTCCGTGACACTCAGGTCCGGCTCGAAGCGCTGCGCGGCCACCTGGTCGATGTGTATGAGGACACCAGTGCGAAAAACTGGAATGTCGAATACGATTTCCCGGCGGCCGATGCCGGCTACTTCAAGAAACGAATGTTCAAAAGCACAAGTCCCCAGGGCCTGTCCTGGCCGATATTCTGGAACTTGCGCAAGGAACGGTTCCAGGATATTCGCGTCAGAGAGGCGCTGTTGCTGCTTTATGACTTCGAGTTTATCAATCGGGTATTGAATTACGACTTCTATGAGCGTGGCCGCAGCCTGTTCCATGGGGCAAGGGAGATGGAACAAGCCGGTATACCCACCGGCAAGGAACTGGAATTACTTGAGCCATTTCGAGACCAGCTCCCGCCGCGCATGTTTGCAGAACCCTACCAGCCACCGGTCAATGATGGCTATGGCATTGAACGTGAGCATGTCGAACGTGCCATTGAACTGTTTGCCGAAGCCGGCTGGATTATCCGTGACAAGAAACTGGTCAATGCAGAGACCGGCGAGATCTTCAAGATTGATTTTATCTTTGTCGCCCATACCCTGTCGCGATCGGTATTGCCGTATATCGACCAGCTGAATCGGATTGGTATTGAGACCAGCGTGCGTGTGCCCGAAGTATCCAATTGGCTATACCGGATGCAAACCAGTAATTTCGACGCAAGTGCAGCGCATATGTATCCGTACCGGACACCGGGCATCGCGTTGCGGAATCATTTCGGCAGTGCCAGCGCCGAACTCGGGTTTGGAGTCAACTGGGGTTACGTCAAACATCCCGCCATTGATGCGATGGCCGAACAGGTTATCGCGGCCCGCAGCCTTGAAACCTTCCTTGCCGCGATCAACGCGGCCGACCGCATTATTATGAGTGAGTACTACTTTATACCCGTGTCTGCCAACGCCGGTTCGCCGATGGTGTACTGGGACAAGTTCGACTGGGTCGATGTGGGCCCACTCGAACGGGTGCCGCACCTGGACGGCTGGTGGTACAACGAGGAAAAGGCTGCCCGCATTCGTGCTGGCCTGGCTGATTCGGAAGCACAGGAAGCACAGGAGTAACCCGTGGCCCACTACCTACTGCGGCGCCTGCTGCTGATCATTCCTACCCTGCTCGGCATCATGACGATCAATTTTGTGATCGTGCAATTTGCGCCTGGTGGACCCGTGGAACAGATCATTGCGGAAATACGAGTGGGTCAGGTCTCAACCACGGGTCGAATCAGTGGTGGCGAGGCAACAGGCGCGCAATCGGCAAGCCAGGGTGATGGCGGCTACAGTGGCGCCGAGGGATTGCCGCCGGAACTGATTGCCGAACTGGAAAAACAATTCGGGTTTGACAAGCCGGCCCACGAGCGATTTCTGATGATGTTGTGGAGTTACCTGCGCTTCGACTTCGGGGAAAGTTACTTCCAGGGCCGACCGGTGCTGGACCTGATATTAGAGGCCATGCCGGTGTCTATATCGCTCGGGCTCTGGTCGACGCTGTTTATCTACCTGCTCTCCATTCCGGTTGGCATCACCAAAGCAGTACGTGATGGCACCCGGTTTGACGCCTGGACCAGTGCGCTCATTTTCACCGGCTATGCGATTCCGGGATTCCTGTTCGCCATTTTGTTGATCGTACTGTTCGCCGGTGGCAGCTATTGGGACATCTTCCCCATGCGCGGTCTGACCTCGGAAGGCTGGGAAGATCTGTCATTGGTGGATCGCATCATCGATTACTTCTGGCACCTGGCGCTGCCGCTCACCGCGCTCACCATCGGCGGTTTCGCAACCCTCACCATGCTCACAAAAAACTCGTTCCTGGAAGAAATCAATAAACAATTCGTATTGACGGCACGCGCCAAGGGCCTGACGGAAAACCGGGTGTTGTATGGACATGTGTTCAGGAACGCGATGCTGATCGTGATCGCGGGTTTCCCGAGCGCCTTTATCGGGATCCTGTTTACCGGTGCGCTCTTGATCGAAGTGATCTTCTCACTGGATGGCATGGGACTACTGGGCTATGACGCCGTCATTAAACGGGACTACCCGATCCTGTTTGGCACCGTCTTTATATTCACCCTGGTTGGCCTTTTCACCCAGCTCATTGGTGACATCTGTTACACCCTGGTCGACCCCCGGATCGACTTTGAGAGCCGCGAGATATGAACAAAGTGACCTCGCGCCGGTGGCGAAACTTCAAAGCCAACAAGAGAGGCTACTACTCGCTGTGGATTTTCCTGACGTTGTTCGGTCTGTCCCTGTTCGCAGAATTCATTGCCAATGACCGGCCCATCCTGATGATGCACAACGATCAATTGTTTTTCCCGGTGCTGATCAATTACACGGAAGCTGATCTGGGTGGCGAACATGAAATGCACGCTGACTTTGCCGATCCGTATGTTCGCGAACTGGTCGACGAGCCAGATAGCTGGCAAATCTGGCCGCTCATCCCGTTTCGCTATGACACCATAGACTACCAACTACCCGATCCCGCACCGGCACCACCCTCGTCGCGGCACATGCTCGGAACAGACGATGGTGCCAAGGATACCGCCGCGCGCCTCATCTACGGCTTTCGATTGTCGGTCACCTTCGGCCTTGCCCTGACGGTTCTTGCATCCTGCATCGGTATCTTTATCGGCGCGATCCAGGGCTACTTTGGCGGCAATGTTGATTTGATCGGCCAACGACTGGTCGAAATCTGGCAAGGCCTGCCCATCCTGTTTGTGCTCATTATCCTGGCGAGTATCGTTGAACCCAACTTTATGTGGCTGCTACTCATCCTTTTGTTATTCAGTTGGACGGCGCTCGTCGGCGTGGTCAGGGCAGAGTTCCTGCGGGTTCGGAATTTCGAATTTGTGCGGGCAGCACGCGCGCTCGGCGTTTCCAACCTGATTATTATGTGGCGCCACGTGTTGCCAAACGCCATGGTGGCAACGCTGACCTTCCTGCCCTTCATTCTCAATGGTTCTATCACCACGTTGACGGCCCTGGATTTTCTCGGCTTCGGGTTACCGCCAGGGTCGGCCTCCCTCGGTGAGCTCCTGGCCCAGGGGCAAGCCAACGTACGTGCCCCCTGGCTGGGCTTGACCGGCTTTTTCACGCTCGCGGTAACCCTGGTGTTGCTGATCTTCATTGGCGAGGCAGTGCGGGATGCGTTTGATCCACGTAAGCTGGTTCAGAGTGACGAGATGCTCGGTGTACACGCGGGTTGAGCCGCCGCCCATTAATTCCACCTATCAATTCCACTGATCAATTCCACCTACTAATTAAAGTACAGTTAATTAAAGTACAATCTCGCGATGACAGATAGCACCGTCTCACAAGCATTAGTTCCGCGTCGGTTTTTCTACGGCTACGTATTAATCGGCTATTCCTTTTTTATCCTGTTTCTGGCGTCGAGCTTCTTTCTGCACTCTCGCGGCATTTTCTTCCCGTTGTGGATGGAAGACTTCGACGTCAGCCGCACCGAAATCTCGTCCGTCGTCACCTTTACGCTATTCACTGGCAGTTGCATCGCCCCGTTCATTGGCTATCTGATTGACAAGTATCCGTTGCGGGTCATCACCACCATGGGCTCGCTATGGCTCGCCACAGGTTACTTTCTGCTGGGGTATGTGGAGAGTTACCACGCGTTCTTTGCCTGCCTCTTATTATTCCAGAGCCTCGGTTGGGTTTGCATCGGCCCCCTGGTCCATACCAAACTCATGGTCAACTGGTTCACTCGCAATCGTGGTATGGCGCTCGGCATAGCGATCATGGGCATATCGGTCGCCGGCATCGTCATGCCAACCGCGGCGACCTTCCTTTCGGACAATCTTGGATGGCGCGGCACTTATAGCTTGTACGCGGGAATTCTCGTGTGCCTGTTTCTGCCCTTGACGCTGTTACTGGTGAAACAGGAACCCTCGGTTATCGGCTCGCTGCCGGACGGTGACAGTGCTGGGCCCGGAGACGATGACCCGCCAGTGCAGGTAGCACTCCCGCAAACTACCCTTGAGGTGTACCGGGAGTTTTTGACCTCAAAACCTTTTTGGAGTGTGGTGATCACTTTTACACTCATGAACGGGGTATACAGCGCACTGATGACCCATCTTCCGGCTTACCTGACAACGGAGTTGAGTTACGATCTGTATGACGCCTCTTATGTCCTGGGTACCGCCGGCGGTTTTGCGATCGCGGGTAAAATCGTCTTCGGCTGGATGATGGACCATATCGACGCCAAGGGAACGGTACTCTTTGCGGTTATCTCCTATTTCCTGTCGACTATCGTATTTATCTTTGCAGAAAGTTACTTACTGATGTTGTTGGCCGCTGGTTTATTCGGGCTCGGATTCGGCGGCATGGTACCCGTCAGGTCGGTACTCTTGTCCCGCATATTCGGTATCAAGAAGTTCTCCCGCGTAAATGGATTGTTTTCCTTTTTCCTTGCACCGGCCACATTCTGGGTTCTTGCTACCGGTTACATTACGGATCTGTCAGGGACCTATACCAGCGCATTCAAAGTATGGGCGGTTGCCTTTACGCTGGCGGGTATCGTGACCCTGATTATCCGTTTGCCCAATCGTGAGGATGCCGTAGCCTAGGGAGTAAACGTTCTGATGGAGAGTAAAACGATACCCATAAACGGCATTTGCGATAGTCAATTCTCCCGCGTGCAGGACGCATTCGCCGCCAACTTCCAGGAACGCGGAGAGATCGGCGCTTCTGTCTGTGTCGTCCTGGAAGGCCGCAAAGTTGTGGATCTCTGGGCCGGACACATGGATGCGGCACGGACCATTCCCTGGCACGAACACACCCTCGTCAATGTCTGGTCGTTGGGCAAGGCGATGAGCGCCCTTGCGCTGCTTAAACTCATGGATGGCGGTGCCTGCTCACCAGAGAGCCGCGTCAGTGACACCTGGCCCGAATTTGCCGCGGCTGGCAAACGTGACATCACCTTCGCCCAGGCCATGTCCCACAGCGCCGGCCTTTGCGGGATCGAGGCGCCCTTACCGGCTGATGCCTTCTATCACTGGGACACGATGGTTAGTGCACTCGAAGCTCAGTCACCCTTCTGGGAACCGGGACAAGGTCACGGCTACCATACCAACACGTTTGGCTTTCTGATTGGTGAGCCGGTCAGGCGCATCACCGGCACGCGGTTGAAGGATTATTTTCAACGTGAGATCGCAGGACCAATGGGTGTGGATTTCCACCTGGGCGTCAGCAAAATCGATGTAGCGCGCTGCGCTGACCTGGTTATGGCTCCCCGCCCGGCCCAGGCACGTCCCGTCACTGCCCCGGATATCGATCAATCGGACCCGATGAACAAGATGCGCCAATGTATTTACAACAATCCAGCCCTGTCCCAATACGATTTTAATTCCACGGCCTGGAGAATGGCAGAGTTTCCGTCAACCAGTCCGCAAAGCAACGCACGTTCAGTCGCCACCCTGTTCGGTGAGCTTTCCATGATTCTTGCCGGCTCCCGCAACGCAAAAGGGATCATTTCGAAAGACCTGCTCGAGCGTGCGGTTCAAATCGAAAGTGATGGTGAAGACCTCAATATCATGCGGCCCACCCGGTTTGGCCTCGGGTTTCAGTTGACTCAGCCCGACAGGCCGCTGGGTCCCAATCCGGGTACTTTTGGTCACTATGGTAACGGCGGCCACCTGGGCTTTGCCGACCCGAACATCGGCCTCGGGTTTGCCTATCACATGAACCACCAGGGTTACGCCTGGCGCGACCCACGAAATATTGCCCTCACCGAGGCGGTCTACCAGTCAATATGATGCGAAAGCGTCATGGTGGCGGTCAGTGAGTTGCTGATCAGACAGTTGGCCTCAGATTTGTGAAGCAATTTCTCAGCCTTGTCTTCATCAGCGGCATTGGCGATCGCTTTGAAAGTCAGGATAAAGCAATCAGCAGTAGTGATGGGGAAACGCTTGCATAAACTCTACTCCTTCAACCGGATCCTTCAACCGGATCCTTACTGACGGATCTCAAGGGTTAGTGGCATCGGTTCTGCCGTCAAATCGACAGGTTCAGACCTTGCCTCAAGTCCATCGGATGTATTGGTTGCAATGCCGGACAGTGAGATTCTGGCAATCACTTCTACCAGGTCAAAGTCAGCCAGACTCATGCCGGCAGTCATCCCCATATCCTCAGTCAGTTTGACACGGCGCGGCAGGTCGGCTCGCGTAAGCCGCAACACAGCCAGCGGCATGGGCGGCCCATTAACGGCACGCGCAAACAGGAACACCGATGCATCTGACGGGACATCTACATCCTCGGCGACAGAAAGTGCCACCTCAATTGATCGACCGGGTTCGATGCCAGGCACTTCTATGCCCTGGCTCCGGATCATGGTCTCCACCGTCTCGATGGCCTGCCCGATCACTTCCGCCCGATCACCTTGCGCCTGTCCCCTGGCGCGCCGGAAATAATCGAGTGCAGCCACATAGTCCTGTTTCGCCATGGCATCGATGCCACGAATTTCGAGCATGGTGATGTTTTCCGGATCCAGTGCCAGCGTTTGGGTGATGGCCGCGTCGACTCTGGGCGTTACCACTCGCTTGTCAGCGAGAAACAGCGCCTGGGCATGATAAGTGGCGAGATCGCTGTCACGCGGATACCGGTCAAGCAGATGCCGGAAAGCGCCCACGGCCTCTTCAAATCGCTCAAGATTCATGTAGGAGCGAGCCAACAAAAACCACCCCTCATCATTGTCGGGTTGCTGCTGCAGACGTTGCGCAAGTGCGGCAATATTGTCCTGCACATTGCTCACATCATGGGGATTGCCGACCCGGATCTGCTCCGACAATTCCACGTCCGCAATCGAACCCCAAGACAGCCCCAGTTCGGAGTAGGCGATAAAGGCAAATGCAGGCACCAGGATCGCCATGACGAAGGGCAGTATTCCAAACCGACTACTGGTCTCAATGGGCACGCCTTCAGCGCCACCAGGCCTGGCCCCTGCATCGAAAACCAGGCTCTTTTCCGCTTCTACTTTAAGGGCATCAAACTCCGCCTGATCGATGTCGCCATCGGCCAGACTGTTCTCTAGTTCCGCAACCCGCTGCTCGAAGATCGCAACATTGATCCCGGTGCGATCATCGGGTGCATATTCATGCCGCCCAAACAGTCCGGGGATCATGATAAACGCTACGGCCAGTGCGGCCAGCACGAAGGCTGCGACCCAAAACAACATCACTACTTATCCTTTAACAGCTGGGAGAGGCGTTCATGTTCAGCAGCAGACAGGTGGGCAGTGTCCGCCTTACGGCCGAGCACCACCCGCAACACGACGAATAGCGCGATCATGAAAAACAATGCGGGCCCAAACCATAACAGCAAGGTTCCAGGCTTTAGCTTCGGTTTATACAGGATGAAGTCACCGTAGCGCTCATACATGAAATTAAGAATTTCCTCGTCTGAATTTCCATCGAGAATCAAACGATGTACCTCACGCCGTAAATCCTGGGCGATCATGGCATCGGATCCGGCCAGGTTGGTATTAAGGCATTGGGGGCAACGCAGTTCATCAATCAAGGCGTTATACCGATTCTCCATTTCATCATTGGGAAAAGGGTAAGCATCGATTGCAGCTGGCGCAGGTAAGGGCAGCAATGTCGCAAGCAGGCACAGCAACAGGAACTGAAACAGTAACCAGGACACGGCGGTATGCTCTCGCTTCATTATGAATCGCCGCCATCTACGGTATCATCTGCAGCATCGGTCATCGCAACCTTCTGCTCCAGGTGCCGGATCACCGGCACAAACTCGTCTTGAAATATCTTTCGGGTCAATGTGCCGACATGACGATGTTGAATCACGCCGTTTTGATCCACGATGAAGGTCTCTGGCGCGCCGTAAACACCAAGATCAATGCCGAGCCGGCCTTCATTATCGACGATCACTCGCTCATAAGGATTCTTGTAGCGCTCTAACCACCTTATGGCCTTGGCATCTTCATCATTGTAGTTGATCCCGTAAATCGGAATGCCTTCTTCTTTGCTGATGCGCATGAGTTCCGGATGCTCCACCACGCAGTTAGGACACCAGGTCGCCCAGACATTCACCAGGGACACGGAACCGGTCAGTTCAGCCTTGGTGATCACACTGTCAGACTTGCCCAGTTCGCGCAGTGAAAATTCCGGGAACGGCCGCTCAATAAGCGCCGACGGCAACAGGTGCGGATCCTCCAGTTTGAAACCGATGGCAAGAATAATGACCAGGGCAACGAAGATGCCAAGTGGTATCAAGAGCGCTTTGTTGGTCACGCGGTTACTCCCGGAGCGGCCGTGGGAGCAGTAAGGCGTCTGCCCATACGAATCACCCGGTAACGACGATCAAACACCGTTACCAGCCCGCCCACGGCAATGAACAAACCGCCCATCCAGATCCATCTTACAAACGGCTTATAGTGCACCCGGACGGCCCATGCCGTGTCACCCACGGGTTCACCCAGTGCCACATAGAGATCCCGGAACAGACCAGCATCCATATCCGCCTCGGTCATGACGTTGCCGCTGGCATTGTAGCGTCGCTTCTCCGGATACAGCGATGTGATCGCCTTACCGTTACGCAGCACCTTGATCTCCGCCATGTTGCTGACGTAATTGGGCCCCTGGACCAGGGACATCTTTTCAAAGCGGAACTCATGGCCAGCCATCTTCACAACTTCCCCTGGCTCGAGACGCACATCTTTCTCTTCACTGAAGTAAACTGTCGTGACAACGCCAGTCATGGCAATCGCGATGCCCAGATGTGCAAGCCACATTCCATAATAGGACGGCGACTGTTTAAGCAGCGCGGCAACCCTGGCCTTTTTGTTTGAAATTTTATACCAACCGTCCCGGACCAGGTTCAAAAGAATCCAAAGCGCAATGGCATTGACTATAGCAACCACCAACTCAAAGCGAGATGCCAGCGCTAGCAACAACAGGCACATCACCACAAAGCTGGCCACCAGCCAGGGCCACTGCTCAACGACATACTTTCGGACAGGCGTGTGACGCCAGCGAGAAAACGGGCTAACCGCCATGGCAATGAACATTACCATCACGACGGGTACAAAAACCGCATTAAAATAAGGTGGGCCAACTGAAATCTTTTTGCCACCGGTCATGGCCTCGTAGATAAGCGGATAAATCGTCCCCAACAATACCGCCGATGCGGCAACAACTAAAAGAACGTTGTTGATGAGTACCAAGGTTTCACGTGACGTGAAGTCAAAGCCGGACTCGCTTTTTATCCCGGCGGCCTTGATGGCATAAAGTGTCAACGAGCCGCCAACCACCAGCGTCAGGAATCCCAGAATGAACAGGCCTCGTTCCGGATCAACTGCAAAAGAATGTACAGACACCAGAACACCTGACCGCACCAGGAAGGCACCAAGCAAACTTAATGAAAATGCAAAAATCGCGAGCAGGACTGTCCAGCTCTTGAATACCCCACGCTTTTCAGTCGCGGCCAGGGAATGAATCAATGCGGTCCCCACAAGCCATGGCAGGAAGGACGCGTTCTCAACCGCATCCCAGAACCACCAACCACCCCAGCCCAATTCATAGTAGGCCCACCAGCTACCGAGGGTAATCCCCGCTGCCAGGCAGGCCCAGGCCACATTGGTCCAAGGCCGCGACCACCGGGCCCAGGCGCTGTCCAATTGCCCGCTCAGCAGGGTGGCGATGGCAAAGGCGAACGGGACTGAAAAGCCAACATAGCCCATATACAGCATGGGCGGATGCACGATCAATCCGAAGTCCTGTAACAGTGGATTCAAATCTGCGCCTTCATCGGGATAGATGGGTAAGGAACGGTCAAATGGGTTGGACGTCATCAACATAAACAGGATAAAGCCGAACGACAAAAAGCCCATGACTGCCAGCACCCGGGCGCGCATTGCCAATGTCAATCCACGGCTCAGGACCGCAACCGCGAGTGTCCAGCCAGTCATGATCAGGGTCCATAATAAAAACGAACCCTCATGCGCACCCCAGACAGCAGAAACCTTGTAATAATCAGGCAGGGCTGAGTTCGAATTGTTTGCCACATAGTTCACCGAAAAATCATCGGTAACGAATGCGTAAATCAGGCAACCGAAGCTCAGCAGAACAAATACAAACAGCCCGGCTGCAAGCGACCTGCTGAGCTGCATCCAGGCGCTGCGCCCATACAGTACGCCAAATGCCGGCACGGTGAACAAGCAGACCGCCAACCCCAGCGCCAGTATCAGGCTAAAGTGCCCCAGTTCAGGAATCACAATGTTTTACCACTTTCGTCCGGGGTTGATTCGTGCGCCTTTGCCAACGCATCGGCGACTTCAGGCGGCATATAGTTCTCATCGTGTTTGGCCAACACTTCATCGGCAACAAACACGCCATCAGCACCCAGGGTACCTTTTGCAATCACACCCTGCCCCTCCCTGAAAAGGTCCGGCAAGATACCCGTGTACTGTATCGGTACTTGCGCTGATTTAAGGTCACTGATCATAAAGCGAACTGTCAGGTCCTGTTTTGATCGCTCAACACTACCCTCGACCACCATACCCCCTGCACGAATGACCTGGTCGACGGGCGCCCGGCCCTCTGCAATGTCAATGGGTGCGTAGAACAGGTTAATGTTTTCATTGAGGGCCATCATCGCAAGGCCCACCGCTACACCCGAGGAAACAACAATGAGGCACACCAGTAATAGCCGGTTCCGCCTGTGTGTTTTCATTTTTCCAAATTTCATGACTTTTCCTGCCCTGTTTGTCGCGCCACCACCAGCGCTGCACGTAATTGCGCGATATTCCGTCGCTCCTGAATCACCGGCCACACAAAGTTAAACACGATGACCACGAACGCGATCGCATAGGCGCCCCACACATAGGGGCCATGCCCACCCATGGCAAAAAAGTCCGTCATTGATTCAAAACCCATTCACGTTACCCCGCACGTTCCTGCACCAGTGCCTTGACCCATTCGGTTCGCTGCTCCCGAAGCAGGACTTCCGCTCGAATACGCATCATCCAGGTCGAGAAAAAAAACAGGTAGTATCCAATCACCATGACCAGTAGCGGTGCCCACATTTCAACGGGCATTGCCGGCTTTTCCGTCAGCGAGAAGGATGAGGGCTGGTGCAGTGAATTCCACCACTCCACCGAAAATTTGATGATCGGCAAGTTCACGACTCCTACCAGTGCCAGCACCGCGGTAGCCCGGGCCGCACTTTCTCGGCTTTCCATGGCAGATCGCAAGGCCATAACACCGATAAAAAGAAATAATAGCACCAGGGTTGAGGTCAAACGCGCGTCCCACTCCCACCAGGTTCCCCAGGTCGGTTTGCCCCAAATAGACCCGGTTGCGAGGGCAAGAAATGTGAGCGAGGCACCGATCGGTGCGGCACACTGCAACGCGATATCCGCCAGCTTGATGCGCCAGATAAGGTACACGGCCCCGGCTCCGGCCATCAGCATGTAACTGGACTGGGCAAGGATCGAGGCTGGCACATGGATATACATGATCCTGGCTGAATTACCCTGCTGATAGTCGGGTGGAGCAAAGACCAGGCCCCAAACGGCGCCGGCAACCAGCACCAGGCACGCAAGGCCCGCCATCCAGGGCAACAACTTGCCGCTTATATCAAAAAACGTCCGGGGTGAACCCAGTTTATGAAACCACTGCCACACGTGACAAACTCCAGGGTGATCAGCGCGAAGTCTACCAGATTCGGCCCGGGCGGCGCCTGACCCGGGTCAATTATCGACACAAGAATACTGGCCCCGTGGCACGGCCCTACTGGCTAAGGGAGATGCGCACGCTCGCACCCGCGGCCACAGGCGCAAGGCCCAGACTCAACCCCAGGATCGCACCCAGCCACAGCATATGGCCGGTATAATCAGCCCCGGCCATACCGGCATCTACCATGGCCGTCGCCAGAATCAGGACCGGTATATAAAGTGGCAAGATCAGGATTGCAATCAGCACGCCCCCTCTGCGCAATCCCACGGTTAAACCGGCGCCGATGGCACCCAGCAGGCTCAGCACAGGTGTCCCCAGCAATAACGACACCACCAGCGCAATCATTCCCGACTCATTAACAAATAACATCATGGCCAGGACCGGACTGATGATCGTCAACGGTAAACCAGTAACCAGCCAGTGACTGAAAATTTTACCAAGCACGATCAGGTAAAAAGGTTGCTTGCTCAACGCCATTTGCTCAAGCGAGCCGTCATCGAAGTCGCTGCGGAACATGAGATCGACCGAAAGTAAGGTAGCCAGCAGGGCCGCCACCCAGATGACGCCCGGCGCAATCTGCGCCAGCAGGGCCTGGACAGGACCCACACCGAGCGGAAACAAAGTGATAACGATGACAAAGAACACCAGTGGATTGATCACCTCGGAACTATTGCGAAAAGCAACACTGAGGTCTCGCCTCACGGTGGCAATAAACAGGTTCATGGATTCCCCAACCGCAGACTTTGCACCCGCGCATCAACAGAAAGACCCTGATGGCTTATCAACAACACCAGACCACCACGATGCAATTGGGCTTTGATCAGCTCTTCGAGCTGCGCAACGCCATCGACGTCAATTGAACTGAAAGGCTCATCGAGTAGCCAGGCGGGACTTTCCAACAAGCACAAGCGCGCAAGATTGACTCGCTTACGTTGACCCTGCGACATGGCACCGCAAGTCACCTGTTCATAACCAGCGAGACCGACTTGCGCCAGCGCCTGGTCAATGCGGTCATCATCACAAGTCGCTTCATACAGGCTTGCCAGCCAACGCAAATTCTCCCTTGCGGTAAGCTGGTCTTTAACGCCAGGACGATGACCCACATAGAGGGGATAGTCCGGCAGGTCCCAGAGCACTTCACCCGTATAGTCCAGATAGAGCCCGCACAGGATACGCAGCAGCGTGGTCTTGCCAGTACCGTTACTACCCTCGACCCGTAGCATTTCACCCGGCGAGACTGAAAACGAAATATCCTCGAACAAAACGCGGCCGTTGCGCTCGCAGCACAGTTCCCTGGTTTGCAACATCACCTGTTCCCCGGACGAAAACGGGGATTATAACGAAACCTCACGACAAATGACCGAAGAGGTTGTCACCTTGGCTTCAGCGTCCCGCGAAAGCAGTTCCGTGGTACATTGGGCCCTGATCCTGTTCAGGTTTTTGTTGTTGAAGCCATGAGTGCTGTCTCGATTTTTCTTGTTATCGTTTTTCTCGTCGTGGCCGGTGCCGCGTTGCTATTGCTGCTCGGTCCCGGACCAAAGCTGGATGACCGCTGGCCCGATGTCAGCATACCCGTGCCTGACAATCTGGATGATCTGTCAGCGTGGCTCAACGCCAGGGAAGCTGCCGTGCCTGGATTGATTGACGGCGCCGGCGCGTGTATTTCGTTTGCCAATCCCGACAACCCGCAGCCGACAGCCCTGTGTTTCATCTATATACACGGCTTTTCCGCGACCTGGCCCGAAACGGCTCCAGTCACCGAAAGACTGGCCAAACGCTTTGATGCCAATGTATTGCAGGCCAGGTTAGCCGGGCATGGTACGGAACCACATACGATGGTCACGCCAGCGGAAAACTGGCTCAAATCCATGGCAGAGACCTGGGAGATTGCGAGCCAACTTGGCCACAAGGTTGTAATTGTTGCAACTTCAACCGGCGCCCCTCTGTCGATCTGGCTGGCAAGTCAGGAGCAGGTTGAAAACAGAATTCATGCCCTTTTGTTCATGTCGCCCAATTTCAAAATTCAAAGCCGGTTTGATTTCCTGCTGACCGCCCCTCTGTCCCGTTACTGGATTCATCACCTACTGGGACGTCAGCGGTCCTGGGTACCGGTAAACGACGCCCAGGCAAAATATTGGACTTATCAATACTCGACGCTGGCATTAATTGAGATGCAAAAAGCGGTCGACTGGGTTAAACGTCAGCAACTGGGGAAGATGCGAACACCACTTGCGGTGATGTACATGAAAAATGATCCTACCATCAGCCCGCAGGCCGCCATGCGAAAGTTCGTCCACTGGGGTAGTACTCACAAACGCCTGATCCCGGTTGAAATCGACGGCGATGCGCCGGACCACGTCTTTTGTGGTGATATTGTCGGCCCTCACCGGACTGACTGGGTGGTCGATCAGTTCACCCGTTTTCTTCGCGAATGTACCTGACTGGTACCGAACCCTGGCCAACGCCGCCGCCAGGGTTCGTTCACATCGTCGTTACAGAAAAACACCTGCGAATATGTTAAACATTCGAGCTGGCTCTCAATCGCTGTGTTAATCGTGCGACCGCGACCTGACGTATTGAAAATTGTCTTGTTTTTACTAGCGTTGGCGTATGCGAGCCAGCTTCCGGCCGCCGTCATTTCCCGAACGATTACCATCGACGGAGACATCAGCGACTGGACGAACGAGCCTGATATCACTACGAACCCGGGTCAGTTTTCACTGGACGGGGACGGCTCCACTTGCCCCGACTCAGACGACCGTGACGCCTGGTCGGGTGGTGACGTGGGATCAGGCACCTGCGATGGTATACAAAGTGTTGGTCGCGACCTGCGCTCCTTCGCTTTTACCTATGATGACAACAATATCTATCTGTTGGTCACACGTTTTGACAGTTCCACCAACATAACCGATTGGTGGTTCTACATCGACGTCAACAATAACGGGGTAATGGAAACCAGTGACCTGTTGTTCCGGGTCAATTGGCAGGGCTCAAACCAGACTACAAACCGGGAAATCTGGGCCTATACACCCGCGACACCGGAGGGGGATCTGCTGGTCAACCCCAACCCACCCGGGACCGCAGACGGCTACGATATGCCGGGCACCATTAGCAATCGCCAGATCCTGTCCAGCACGACCGGCGGCTCGGCGACCGGCCTGGAGATGGAAACATTTATCCCCTGGTCGACCATCTGCGGCATTGGTTGCGAGCCCCAGTCAGTGAGTTTCCACATATCCTCATCCAACGGCACCAACCTGCCCGACAATGTCGCCGACAATATGGATGGCCCTGGTAGTGGTGAAGGGGGTGGTGGCGCTATTGTCATTCTCGATCTCTCTGTCACCAAAACCGCAAGCATCAGCCAGATCGTTGGTGGTGGCGGCAATTTTACTTACACCATTACCGTTGCAAACGAGGGTGGTGGTGATGCGACCGGCGTGTCCATTACCGACCTTTTGCCCGCCGGCATAAACTACATCAGCGACGATGCCACGAGTACCGGCACTACCTATGACGAGGTTACTGGACTCTGGGATATAGTGGCGCTCGCTGATAGTGACAGCGTGACATTGAACCTTACCGTTTTACCCGACGTGGTAGAGTCGGACACCATGATCGGGAATACGGCAGACAGCCTTACACTGAATGAATCAGACACTGACAGCGGCAACAATTCAGACAGCGTCGATGTGCTCATCACGCCCTCGCCAGACCTGACGATCTCGAAGAGTCATACAGGGGATTTTACCGTTGGCCTGAACGAATCCTATCTGATCGAAGTCACCAATGCTGGCGCTGGTGACCACCCGGGGACTTTAACGGTGACCGACACATTGGCAACGGGTCTTACCTATGTATCGGGGACCGGTCTTAACTGGAACTGTAGCGCGAGCGGGCAGGATGTGACCTGCGCCTACCCGGAACCGTTACTTTCGAGTGACACCACTCCAGCCTTGACCCTGACAGTGAACGTCGGCGCCGGGGCCATCGGCTCATTCAGCAATGTTGCGGCGGTCACCGCGGCCGATTTTGAAGACAATACCGCGAATAATGAAGCGTCCGATCCGACAACCGTCGTTGCGGCCGGCAATTTGATGTGCCTGGCGGTGAGTGATGATGCGGCAACGCTGGGTCTTTATGAAATCGATACCGGAACATTTTCATCCACCGGCAGCGTCGCCACCTCGACGGGCGGCATTACCCAGATCGCCTACAATTGTGCCAACGGAAAACTTTATGGAATACGCGCCGGCAACCAGTTCGGTCTCATCAATGAGGCCACCGGCAACTTTACCGATATCGGCACTGGAATCACCGGCGTTACCACGGTTACCGGGTTGTCTTATGACGCTGTTACCGGTGGTCTCTATGGCGTTCGCAATCCCGGTGGCGGCAACGATCATTGGTTCCAGATGGACGTGACAACGGGTGACCTGGTCCCGGATGCGTTTGGTGAGGGCAATGACTTCCTTCAGATCAAGGTCCCTAACGCACTCGATCTTGCATTTGATTCCGTCACCGGTGAGCTACTGGTGATTGACGATGGCGGTGGCAGCTTCAGCAACGATCAGATCGTCTCGGTCGATACATCGAACGGTAGCGGTACCGATCGTGCCAACGACCTTGCACCGGTCACCGACATGATCGGCCTTGCATCAGATAATGCCGGTACCGGTGCACTTCTGGGTGCAGACAGCACCAACGGTATTTACTTCATCGACAATACCGGAGCAATTGGCGCAAGTGGTAACATCACCGGGATCAGCAACACGTATGGCTTCGACTGCAAATTTGGCTGTTCGGCGAGGCTCCTTGATATAGCGGTCGCAAAAACCGTGGATGACAGTACGCCACTTGTGGGTGATAGTGTCACTTTCACGCTTACGGTCACGAATAATGGACCGGCACCTGCAACCACATTAAAGATTGAAGATGTCTTGCATCCTGATCTGGTATTTGATTCGGCGAGCCCTTCCACCGGCACCTTTGATGAGGCAACCGGTCTGTGGTGGATCGGCACGCTGGCCAATGGCGGCAGCGCGACCCTGACCATCACGGTCGAGGTGAGTGGCCCGGTTAACGTTCCCATCGACAATACGGCATCACTGCTATTTGTGACGCAGCTGGATACCGATTCGAACAACAACTCGACCACGATCCAGGTCACGCCTGTCCAATCCAACCTCAGTACTTCGACCAAGACTGTGGTCGATCTCAATGGCGGCCAACCCAACCTGGGCGATAAGTTGCGATATACCATCAACCTGATTGAATCTGAAGGCACGCCCGCGTCCGGTGTCACCGTCATCGACCAGACACCTCCATTTACCAGCGCATTGACCGTGGTCAGCATCCCGGCAGGTGCAACTGATGTTTCCGGCGTCAACGCCAATGATCTCGAAATTACCGATATTAACGTGCCGGCATTCGGCACCGAACAAGTCGTATTTGATGTTTCAATCGGCGCGTCCGAAGAGGCCGGGTCGGTGATCTCCAATACCGTCCAGATCACCAACGGCAACGGTGTATCGCCCGCGCCTGACCCGGCGGCCCCGGACGTAACCATCGTCAAAAATGCTGAAACCAAGATCCTGTATGCAGGACCGGTTGGCGGCGAGTCGCTGGGGGGCGTTGACTTCCCAACGACTGCTCTCGGTCGGATTGCCTTTACGTCAACGACGGGAGTTTCCATTGATGGTGGCGGCGCATCCCAGACTTTTACCCAGCATCCGCCATTTTACTCAGCAGTCACGCTGGATGGCACCACCAGCCCCGGCGGGGTCAGTTTTACCTTCGAACTGGTGTTGTCGAGGGCAACCGCTGGCCCCAACCGTACCGTCGACGTACAACTGGGCTACCAGGCCAGTTGTGCCGGGGGTATTACCCCGATTGGCAATAGCGGTGATACCACCGTCTTATCCGGCGAGACAGGGCCCACCGCTTATACCCTGAGTTTCAATCTGACCGGTGATGTCACAGTACCAACGGATGCCTGCATGACCATGACGGTAACTAACAATACGACCCAGGCGTCGCGAAATATCCTGGTCCACCCCACCGCGGCCGGTGAGCACTCACGAGTCATCCTGCCGGTGTTTAATTTTATCAACGTCGACTCGGTTTCCTTTCACAATACTTTGTCGGATGCACAAAACGGCACGGCTCCGCTGAACGGCATGGATTATGGGGAGGACCTTTATCTGCGCTCGGTGGTCAGCGACCCGTTCGGCGACTATGACATCACCGATGTCGAGATGACATTGCGGGATCCCAACAGCGACCTGATCTTCGCTGAACTGGATCTGATCACGAACAGCGAATACCTGCCGGTTACCGATGACACCCGCCTATTTATCAATGGACCCATCACCCGCGATGACCAGGTTGCAGCCGGCGCCGCGCCGGGCATTTGGGACGCGTTCGTACAGGCTACCGAGGGTCTGGAGGGCCTCGTTGAAGACATTGACGTGGGCTCACTGACTGTGACTTTGAAGCTTGCGAATCTGGAGGTGAATAGATCAACTTTCAATGAACTGGATGACCCGATCACCGAAACGGCCAGCGGCGCGATTATTCGCTACGTTATCGAAGTGACCAACACGGGTCCCGGCAAGGCCTACAATGTTGATCTTGAAGACTCGATCAGCAATCTCTCTGCCATTGATATTGATGGTATTACCTTTTCGCCCGGTACCACCTCGCTCTCAATCGCAACGGAAACCTATTACGATGACACCCTGACCCCGATATCACCCCTTGTCTCTGGCGGGGATGGTGCCGCCGCAGGCTACGACGGTCGGGTTGCCGAGTGGTTCCTTACCTTTGATGGTGTCATGGGCGTGGGAGAGACTTATTCGGTAACCTATGACGTTATCGTTGATTAGGCAGTCGGTCGCAACCAGGCCCGGGCCGGAGCGCCAAAGTGTGAACTAGATCAAGGATTTAAAACCTGTAAACTCGACAATACATCCATTATATTTTCCATAACGGATCAATTCCCGGACAGGACTATGAGCGGAGTCGTTTACGCAATTGTGTTCACTGGAGGCATCGTCGATGGCTTCCAGCTCTTTTCGGTAAAGGCACACCTGTCCAAAATGCTCAAAGCCGATGCCGACAAGATGGCGACGTTGTTTTCCGGCAAGCCCGTGGTGTTGAAACGTACTGCAGACAAGCAGGAGGCCATCCGCTATGGCACTGCACTCAAAAAAATCGGCGCCGACGTTAAAATCAAAGCCGTCAAGCAACAAGCGCAAGCTGCCAGGCCCGCCGCCGGAAAACCCGGTACCGCGCCGGCCGCCGATACCAGTGGACTCTCACTGGCGAAGATGGAAGGCAACATCGTCGAACCCAGGCCCCCTGTGCCTGCACCTCAAATAGACCTGTCTGCATTCCAACTGGCGGAAAATGATGGTTCACCGCTCATACAGCCGTCCACCGACTTCATTGAACTCGATATTGACCTTTCCGGCTATACCGTAAGCGAGAATGATGGCTCGCCACTGGTAGAACCCGATAATACACCGGTACCTGAAGTGGAAGCGCCGGATTTTGGCCTGGATGAACCGGGCGCGGTCCTCGAAACCCTGAAAGAAGAGAAACAAGAGGTCCATCCTGACGTCTCAAACCTGTCGCTGGCGGAAGTGGGTTCAAACCTGGTGGATGAGACCGACAAGCCACTGGTACAACCGCCGAAACTACCAGACACCAGCAGTATTCAACTCGCGCCTCTTGATGCCTGATAGCGGGCAAGGTCCGCCGGGCGATCCACGTCCCACAGCAGCGGTAACAAGGCAAAATCGAGACGCTGCCTGTTAAAGGCGCGGCAGGTCTCGGCACAGACTGTATTGCTGCCCCAATCCATTCCGGCAAAAACCGCCCGGTTCGGCTCGCGTAGTCCGATCAAGCCATACCCACCGTCTTCTGCCGGCCCGATCACCGCATCGTGAGACAAGAGGCGTTCGATCGCACGTTCCAGATATTCCGCATCCAGGCCAGGACAATCGGTACCGATCAACACCCCACCATTGGCTGGCTGCTCGAAACCGTCAACAAACGCATTCGCCATGCGCTCACCGAGGTCAGTACCGCGTTGCGGCCAAAGTGACACCTGGTCTTTGAACTGCCGAAAGAAGTCATGATGGATGTCCGGCTCGCAAAACAGCGTGATCGGCGCGAGGCGCGAGGCGATGCTCTCGACAATGAGACGTTGCGCCAGCGCCTGATGTACCTGTGCCGCTTCTTGCGCGTTAAGCGGCGGCATCAGCCGTGTTTTCACCGCGCCGGCAACTGGCGCCTTACACAGAATCAGTATTCGGGATTGAGGAAATTTGAAAGCCGTCATAGGGCAAACCACGCTGCCGATGTTGGCTAGCT
Organism: Pseudomonadales bacterium; assembly: GCA_040880285.1. Taxonomy (GTDB): domain Bacteria; phylum Pseudomonadota; class Gammaproteobacteria; order Pseudomonadales; family Azotimanducaceae; genus JANQJA01. Next base: position 51,565 of record JBBDIT010000086.1, read on the forward strand.
GATGATGATTAGCTGATATTGGTTAGTAATAGCGACGAGCCAGTGTCTCAGGACTGGCGCCAAGAAAATAGGCCAGGCGCAAATACCACATTAGCCACATCGTTGTGTAAATGCCTCGCTTCTTCCAACGCCGACTCGAGGTGACAACGCGGGCACGGGAGCAAAAAGGTGGGCTCCGGCGCTTCATGCGTTGGCTGAACTCGATATCCTCCATCAATGCAATGTCAGCGAAGCCGCCGGCTTCCTCAAATACTGGTTTGCGCACGAAGATGGCCTGGTCGCCGGTACAAATACCGGTGAGACGTGAACGCCAGTTCATCGCAAAGCTGATGACTCGCAACATCGGATGCGCCCCCGACAGCCGCACATCGAACCGGCCCCAGGCCCTATCCGAACCATAAAATGCTGCAAGCTCCGATCTGGCTTGCGCGGGCAAGCGTGTATCGGCGTGCAAAAATACCAGCAGATCACCACTGGCAAGGTGCGCACCGGCATTCATTTGCCGGCCCCGCCCCCTTTCAGCATGAGTCACCCGACCACCCGCTCTTTCGGCGATCCCGGGCGTGCCGTCAGCGCTGCCGCCATCGACGATGATCACTTCAACGCCAGAAGGCAGCGCGGCGATTCCGCATTCGATGGTTTTCGCCTCATTCAACACCGGCAGTATGATTGAAATCGTCGGTTCCATAGGTTCCAGATTGACCTGCCTGTCGATGCATTAAGATAAGGCGCCACCGCAACTGCTCCCCTGCCCGGCAGTACAGCCATAACAGTGCTCGCCGATTGCGATTCCACGCCCCTCGACACTTTCTTCCATAAGGTCCATCAGGTGCGGCCGCTGCTTATCCGATGTAACGAGTGGCAAATCCAGCATCTGGTTAAAGTCACAATCATAGACATAACCCCGATAGTCGACGCTAAGCAGATTGCGGCACATGACGGTTTCGAGATTCGGGGCACTGAAAGAACCCCGCAACAGCTTCATATAATCCACATACTGGCCCTTTGCCAGAAGCCTGGCGCCAAATCTTGAAATCGGCATGTTGGCAAGCGCATACAGCTCATTAAAGGCAATACCGTGATCGCGCCACAGCTCGCGTTTGTAATCGGCCTCAAGGCCCGCCTGTGACGGTGGCAAAATCGGTTCATCCGGATTGTAGACCAGGTTCAGCACCAGCCCCGTGCCTGGCTTGCCGTAACCGACCGCGTTCAATTTCCTGAGCCCATTGATGCTGTTTCGATAGACCCCTTTACCGCGTTGTTTGTCGACATTCTGTTCCTGATAACACGGCAGTGATGCCACGATCACCATCTCATTTTCTGCGTAGTAGGCCGGTAGATATTCATATCCCGGCTCTTCTATGATGGTCGGATTACAGCGGTCCATCAGCGTCACACCAAGTGCCCGCGCACCGGCAACGAGATCCTTGAAGTGTGGATTCATTTCCGGCGAACCGCCGGTCATATCCAGCAGTGGAATCTGGTGCTTATCGAGGAAGGCGAGAACCAGCTCGATCGTCTCACGGTCCATCAGCTCCGTTCGCCTGGGTCCTGCATTGACATGGCAATGGGTACAACTCAGGTTACACAAATAACCCAGATTCACCTGTAACGTCGTGAGCTTGCGCCGGGTAATCCGGGGGAAATCAGTCTCAAGTAGCAGCGGCCTTGTATCTTGCATCAGGGATCAGTACCAGAATTTCAGTTTGATTAGTGACTCAGACTCATGACATCGCCATTTGTTACCGGGTTACGCCAATAACCTGGCATGTTCAAGCTTGGTACATTTGTCCTCAACCACGGCAATTCCAGCCGCTTGCAGCTGCCTGGCCGCGACGGCATGACGAATGCCGAGCTGCATCCAGAATACGCGTGCGCCAATGTCGATCGCTGGTTGTACAAATTGCGGGACATTCTCACTGCGCTGGAACACGTCCACCAGATCCACATGCACCGGAATCGACGCCAGATCCGGATAACACTTCAGCCCCAGAATCTGCTCATGATTCGGATTCACCGGGATCACGTCATAATAGTTCATCAAGTACAAAGCCACTTCATGGCTTGCCTTGTCGGGATTATCCGACATTCCGATGATCGCGATGGTTCGCGTCCGCTCCAGAATCTCACGCAGGTCCATGCGAAGGTGGCTCCTCTTCTGAAATCTGGCGCCGTCTCTCCAGGCTGGCCAGCCAATAAAAGATCGCCCCAAGCACGATCCAGCCCAGCACCATGGCCCACTCGTAGGGCCAGATCAACGCCGAGGGGCTGCCTGGCAGATAGATAATAAACAGCCCCAGCGACATGATGGCGGCGGCGATGCCGACGGTCATTCCGTACTTGACCTTGAAGGGTCGATCCATATTTGGCTCGCTCAGGCGTAGTTTGATAAATGCACAGGCTACCATACCGTAGGCGATGACAATGGCAAAACTGCCGGCATCAATGATCCACACCAGAATGGTGCGACCAAAAAACGGAGAGATGCAGCTGAGAACGGCAATCAACAGGATCGCCATATAGGGCGTATGGTATTTCGGGTGCAAGCGCGCAAATACCGCCGGCATCATGCCGGACTTTGCCAGCGCATAAATCACGCGACTACCACCGAGGATAAACGCGTTCCAACTGGTCAGAAGCCCACCGATACCACCTATGATCATAAGCTTGCCGGCCAGCGAACTTCGCCACACCGTCGCATTGGCATCCGCCGTTGCAATCCCTGCCGCGAGTCGTGCCTCGCTATCCAGCGCAAACGCCACGGCAATCGTGATTAAAATGTACCAGAGCACCGCCATGGCGACCGACACGACCAGCAGCTTACCAATCTGCGCCGGCGGGATATTAATCTCCTCGGCTGACTGCGGAATGACATCAAACCCTACCAACAGGGCTGGCACCATAATCAGGACCCCCATCGTCCCGGCCGCACCGGCGGTAAAAAGGGGCCCGGTGTTGGCAACATCACCGTTGACCGCGGTGGCACCCAGAAACGTCATGCCGATCAGGAAGAACAGGAACGTAATAACGGTCTGCACCACGGCCGCAAACCGGATGCCGACATAATTGACCGCGCTCATGATCACCGCGCCTGCAACACCAATGGCAACCAGCGACAGGTACACGGGTGAATCAGCCACTTGCCACAGGTAGCCTATGCGAATGTCCGGGAAAATATATTCGAGCGCCGTCGGCAGGGCCACCGATTCAAACACCGGCACCGTGATATAGGCCATGACCAGCGCCCAGGTACAGACAAATGACAGGCTGCGGCCGAACGCGCGGTAGGTATAGACATGCTCACCACCGGCCCTGGGCATGGCGGAGGCAAGTTCCGCATAGGTCAGGCTGATAAAGATGACAGCAATGCCGCCAATCACAAACGCCAAAACGGCGCCGAGGACACCGGCACGTTCAATCCAGGTCCCGGTCAAGAGCACCCAGCTCCAGCCGATCATCGCGCCGAATGACAAGGCAAACACCTCTCGCCGTGCCAGTACGCGTTTGAAACTTGTGGGCACTTCTGCCATCAACTGAACATCCAATAGATTGCGAGTTGTACCACGACCAGCACACTGGCCCAGATACGCAAATCGCGCCAGCGCGACTGGTCTGGCGCATCCGAGAAACTCTTTTCACGTGACAGGGTCCAGGTACCGACCCCGATCCCGATAAATAGCAGGACCGTTAGTGCGGTTGCCCACCAGAGTGGCATTGCCGTCAGTTCAACCATAACCATACACCAGGCGTTTGACTTCATCGACCGGCCGCGACACGGTGAACCGGCTCACCACCAGTAAACTGACCATCGAGTAGACGAAAGTATTAAACGCCACATACAGCATATTCATGCCAGACCACATCAGTACCGCCGCTAACAAGACGCCGGTGACCAGCGTCACCACACCAGCGACCGGAGTCACCCACAATGTAAACGCACCCAGCACCAACAGCGCCAGCATTGGCCCCTGGAACAGGGACAGCAAGGTCTGGATAAAGAAATAAATACCGCCGAATTCGCCGATATAGCTCGCAAACAACATCGCAAATATCAACAAACCCAGCGTCAGCCAGCGGCCGATCGCAAGATCATGGTCCTGGTTTGCCTTTTTATAGAGTACGCCCCTGATATCCCGCGTGATCATCAACGAGGTTGAATTGAGGCTCGAATCGAGCGACGACTGCAGCGCGGCAATGATGGCGATAAACATCAGGCCCGAGAGACCGGGCGGCAGTACGTTTTTCACCACCCAGGGTAAGGCCATATCCGGATACTCGATATTGGCGTGCATGACCAGGGCCAGCATTCCCGGGAAGACAATCAGCAGTGGCACAAAGGTTTTGGCGAATGCGGCAAACATCATTGCGGCGCTGGCATCCCACTGGCTGCGCGCGCCCAGCGTGCGTTGCAAGATTGCCTGGCCGCCACACCAGTAGGCCGGCGACAGGACCAGGCCAAGCCCGAGGAGTACGCCCGGCCAGGGAAATTCACCGTGGTCCGCCGGCAGGTAGGCCTTCATGTGGTCGTGATTCTGCGCCGTCAGCTTGTCAATGAAAGCGCCTGGCCCACCGGCGTCACTGATACCGAGATACATCACCACAGCGCCGCCGACAAACATGATGATCACCTGCAAGCTGTCAGTAAACGCAACCGCCGCCAGGCCGCCGCTAATGCTATAGAGCCCGACCACAAAACCCGTGACCGCAATCCCCACCCAGATCGGCCAACCGAGGTAAGTCTGCAGCGTAAGCGCAATCGCCCACAGCGCCACGCTCATGGCAAACACCGAAAAAATACTAGCGATCCCTGCTGACATCACGCGCACCGCGGCGTTGTAGCGCAGCCCCATATATTCGGGAATGGAGTAAACGCCCGCTCGCCAGTACAGGGGTACAAAGACAAAGGCGGCCAGGATCATCGCAGGAATCGCACCGATCCACTCGAAATTCGCTTGTGCAATACCGACTTTATAGGCACCACCCGAAGCACCTACATAGTCGTTAGCACCAATATTGGTTCCGATGATCGAGAGCCCGATAATCCACCAGGGCAACGAGCGGCCCGCGAGAAAAAAGTCACGGGCGTCATGCACGCGTCGACTGATCAGCAAGCCAACCGTAACGATGACAATCAGGTAGGCGACAATGACGCCAAGATCCAGCGGATTCAACGTGAAGACGGCTTATTCTTATTGTGTAACCGCCAATATACCAGTTTCCAAACCCGGCATGCGCGCTGCCCTGACAATTGGTAGAATCCGGCCACGCCCTGGTAGCTCAGTGGATAGAGCATCCGCCTCCTAAGCGGAGGGTCGCAGGTTCGACTCCTGCCCGGGGCGCCATTTTCAACGTGTGCGGTAATTACCCTGCTTCAGTCCAACGCCTCACGGGCTCGCCGAAATAGCATAAACCTGCGCCTGGCGACTGCATGGCTTAGCGGGAAAATTGACCGAAGTCATCCTTCC
>JBBDIT010000087.1:0-9517 GCA_040880285.1 Pseudomonadales bacterium
CCACAGCAATATATCGCGTCTTCCGCGCCAAGACTAGCAAAGCCCCGACAGCCAGGTGTCTGGACCCGAAACTGGATATGCCAGCCCATTCCCGGTACATTTGAGGAAATAGCAGGATCGAACCGGGCCAGCGGCCCCTGAAACTCATCTATCTAACAATCTTACTATGTCTTCCGAATTGTTTATACGTTGCATGAAGAGGTTATCGCACCATGACTGAACTGTTTGCGTTGCCGGAGAATGCCGTCCGGAACGGAAATGACGAGATCAAACCGTTTGACCAAAAACTGCACGGGATGCGGGCAGACCGTTACAAACGAAGAACGGCTCAATCTCTTGATTTGGAAATAAAAAGAGTACCCGGTCATTATCACTGACCTGAATTCAGGCTGATTTTATAATCTGCTGGAATTTAGCTATCCTTAGCGCCGTCTTTGGGGTCAGAATTAAAGGAGTCAAGCCCATGGCTACAATGCAATCTACACCACTGCTCATGTCCAGGATACTCGGACGCGGGGCACTACTGGATCCGAACGAGGAAATTGTCACTCTGCAAGCCAATGGCACCCATCGCCAAACACTGAGGGCAACCTGGGACAGGGCAAACCAGGTCGCTCATGCCCTGGCCGATCATGGCATCAAGGTCGGTGACCGGGTTGCCAGTTTTATGTGGAACAATTACCGCCATCTGGAACTGTATCAGGCGATCCCGTCAATGGGCGCAGTTCTACATACATTGAACATCAGGCTCTCGCCCACGGACCTTGAATACATCATCAATCATGCCGAAGATCGGGTGATTTTCGCCGACGAAGACTTACTGCCGTTACTGGAACCGCTCATCGACAAGATTCCATCGGTTGAACTACTGGTGATATGCCGCCATGGCGAAGGCGGCGAAACGACATTTGGCACGACTGTCGATTATGAAGACTTTATCAATGGCAAACCGGCAGAGTACGAGTGGCCCTGGATCGATGAGAACTCACCTATGGGGCTGTGCTATACCAGCGGCACCACCGGCAAACCCAAAGGTGTAATGTATACCAATCGTTCAACTTACCTGCACACGGTCACTCAGGCGATGACGGACGCCATGGGACTCACGGCACTGGATTCAGTGTGCGGTATCGTTCCTATGTTCCACGCCATGGGCTGGGGCCTGCCCTATTCCGCCTCCATGCTCGGCTGCAAGCAGGTCATGCCACATAAATACATGACGCCTGACAAGCTGATCCAACTCATGTCAGACGAGGAAGTGACTATTTCCGCCGGCGTGCCCACGATCTGGCAAGGTATCAAGCAGATACTCGAAGCCGATGACAGCAAATACGACTTGAGTAACCTCTCGCGGCTGACCTGTGGCGGTTCTGCGCCTCCTGTATCAATGATGCGTTGGTACTGGGAAACCTATGGCATTGAAATGGTCCAGGGCTGGGGAATGACCGAAACCAATCCACTCGGCACGCTATCACGCAAGGTTGCCAAACGTTCGCATCTCAAATTGACCGAAGACCAGCAGTTTGAAAACGTCGCCAAAGCCGGCCTCCTGATGCCTGGCCTTGAAATTGAGATTGTCGATGAGAAGTGGAATCCTGTACCCCATGATGGTGAATCGGTGGGCGAACTTTTAATTCGCGGGCCCTGGATCGCTGCCGAGTACTACAATGATCCACAGCCCGAAAAGTTTCATGATGGCTGGTTGGTCACAGGTGACGTTGCCAAGATCGACGCCGAACAGTACCTGATGATTGCGGATCGCTCCAAGGACCTCATCAAATCCGGCGGCGAGTGGATCTCATCGGTTGACCTTGAAAACCATATCGTTTCTTTACCCGACGTTAAACAGGCCGCTGTCGTGGCACAGCCGCATCCCAAATGGGATGAACGCCCCGTGGCCCTGGTAGTCGTGGCGGAAGGTTCCAATGTCACCCGGGAATTGATCATGGAGCATTGCGCCTCCATGTTCGCGAAATGGCAACTGCCGGATGACGTGATTTTCGTCAACGAAATTCCGTTAACTTCTACCGGCAAGATTGACAAGAAGAAAATACGTGCAGACCTGGAACAGCAGCGCTACAAGCTGCCTGACCTTCGTACTGCCTGACGGACTTTTGCCTTGCCTTGCATTGCACCTCACTGCAATGCAAGGCGCAACTTGACCCGATTCACGCCTGACCGGATGGTGCGTCGGCCAGAATCATGTCAGCTGCTTTTTCTGCAATCATGATTGTGGGGGCGTTGGTGTTACCACCCACCAGTGTCGGCATCACCGAGGCATCGACAACCCGCAGATTATTGATGCCGCGTACCCTGAGCCTTGCATCTACTACCGCCATGTCATCATGGCCCATTTTGCAGGTACCCACCGGGTGGTAGATCGTCTCCGCCGTATCCCTGATAAACTGCTGGATTGACTCATCACTGGTGGCATCACGACTGGCTTCAAATTCCTCGCCAATGATCGGCGCAAACTTGTCTGTCCCGAAGATCCGCCGCGCAATCTTTACCCCTTCAACCAGCACATCAAGATCACTCTCTACCGACAGGTAATTGGCCTTGATCACCGGATCTGCAAACGGATCGTTCGATGAAAGGAGGACTTCACCTCTACTTTCTGGCCGGAGCTGACACACATGGATGCACATACCCGGTCCAGGACCGCGCTTTCGTCCATGATCCAGCATAAATACCGGAATGAAGTGAAGTTGTAGATCCGGCACTTCAAGGTCTGCGCGTGATTTGACGAACGCCCCTGCCTCCAGCGGATTTTCCGTCGCAATACCGTCCTTGAACATCAGGTATCGCAAGAAAATGAATGGCAATTTCCATGGCTTGATCCTGCCTTCGAGTGTCATATCGGGATCTCTCGAATGATATTGCACAACTACATCAAGATGGTCTTGCAGGTTCTTTCCTACGCCGGGGAGATGATGGATACACCCGACACCCACGTTCGACAGTGCCTTTTCGTCACCTATACCGGACAGTTGCAATAGTTGCGGAGACTGCACGGCACCGGCACACAACAAAATTTCTTTGCTGGCAGTCGCGACAAGCTCCTTACCGAGATGTTGGTACTTGATACCCGTCGCGCTCTTTCGTTCCAGTGACACCTGCATCAAGCGGGCATTGGTCAGCACCGTCAGGTTGTCACGATCAAGCACAGTGGTCAGGTAGGCGCGTGCGGCACTACAGCGCTGGGTACCTATTTTGGTGAGCTGATAAGGACCGACACCTTCCTGGTCTGCGCCATTGAAGTCCGCATTGTATTGGTAACCGGCTTCAACACCTGCCTCAATGAAGAGACTATGGCTCGCAAGACTCGCATTACCGTCTTTCACATTAAGCGGGCCACCGACACCATGGTATTTATCCTCACCACGTTCCTGATTCATGGAACGTTTAAAGTAAGGCAGGACCTCTTCAAAACTCCAGCCCTCGTTCCCCAGTTGACGCCAGCGATCATAATCCTGCGCGTGCCCCCTGATGTAAACCATACCGTTAATGGAACTCGACCCACCCAGTCCCTTGCCTCTGGGCCAGTAGAGTTCACGGCCACCCAGGGCTTGTTCCGGAGCTGTCTCAAATCCCCAGTTGTAGGTACGCCCGGAAATGAGCTGACCGACCCCGGCCGGCATGTGGATGAAGGGACTGGTGTCCTTCTTACCAGCTTCAAGCAATAGCACCTTGTTCCGCGGGTCCGCCGACAATCGATTGGCCAGGACGCACCCGGCTGAACCCGCACCGACTATAATGTAATCGTACATCTCTTACCCTATTGACCAAACGGCCCTGATTCTACCTGAATCATGCAGCGGGATACGTTCAGGATACGCCAACTGATCAGGTCCTCGGCAACACTTCGTACATCCAGGTATAGCCCTGACTCACCATGTCAGTCGACGCCGCCTCAAATCCATACTTCCTGCCCAGTTCCTTGAGCACGGGTAAGACCTCAGGTCCATCCAGAATCCTTTCCAGGCGTTGTTCATACAGTTTGCCATCAATTCGCAGGATGACGCGATTGTCCTCTTGCACATAGTGGGGCCACTGTTTCCATATCTTGCCGTAACCTGTAGTCATATAGCCACTGACGATAAACAGTCGGCCGTCATGCACCGCCAGCCAGACGGTTCTCGATGTTGCCGGCGACAGGGTCTGGAATTCGATCGTGTCCCGCTCTTTGATCAGTCCCCAGCTATCGGGCGTCAGCGCCAATTCTCCGGTTATAAAAGGTCCACCACTTATGATTTCGATCGGGCCATCGTGATACCGCATGCCGATAAAAAATGCGGCAAGTGCAAGCACTATGGCGCCAAGCAGGATTGCAATCCACTTGAAGAAGGTTTTCATACGAGTCCCTTTTAGTTCATCTCCGCGCAAGATTAGCATCCAGGTGCCAGATACGCATAACTCAAGTAATTTTCCCCCGCGCTAAACGAAATTTTTTAATTGGAATCAACGCATGGACTAACGCCCGGATTGCGCAGGGATCCGCGAGATATTCAATAAGGCGAGAGTAAGCTTCAACTTCCGGCCGGCGGTGACCAGCCCGCCTGGTCCAGATGGCTGCAAACCCAATGGTTACGGCGATGAGCACGCCCATCAAAACCAGTAACAGGTTCGATTCGTTGATCCAATGGTCCATTGGCATAGTAAACTATCTATTCAATTCAATGACCAACCCGGACAATTGATTCCAGCGTCAGGATAAAGGCATTCAAATGGCCAAGCTGTATTTCTATTACTCTGCGATGAACGCAGGCAAAACAACCACCTTGTTACAATCCAGTTACAACTATCACGAACGCGGAATGCGAACCTTGCTTCTGACTCCTCGCATCGATAACAGGTACGATACCGGCCAGATTACCTCGAGAATTGGCCTTTCTGCAGACGCTGTTATATTCGGACATGACAACGACTTGTACGAGCTCATCGATGAGACCCACAGACGCACCGAAATTCACTGCGTAATGGTCGATGAGGCCCAGTTTCTTACGAGGCAGCAGGTATTTCAACTTGGGCTGGTTTGCGACCAGATCCACATTCCGGTTCTGACCTTCGGGATCAGGACAGATTTTCAGGGCGAACCCTTTGAGGGTAGCAAATACCTCCTTGCGTGGGCTGACAACCTGAAAGAGATCAAGGCGATCTGCAAGTGTGGCCGCAAAGCCACCATGGTCCTGCGGATCGACGAGTCAGGCAATGTGGTCCGTGCCGGAGAGCAGGTAGCGATAGGCGGTAATGATCGTTACGTCTCCATGTGCCGGGAACACTTCAATGAGGCATTTTACCAAGCCGTCGACTGATTGACCGGCACTGCCATCAACGACATTGTGGTTGTTACCAGTTCATGATTTTGCATACACTGGGAGTCCCTGTCCCAGGTGCGACTGATCCAATGGCGAAATTCAAACTAAAGGTTAATGGCAGCACTTACGATATCGAGGCCGAGCCAGAGATGCCCTTACTCTGGGTTTTACGTGACACTCTTGGCCTGCGCGGAACCAAGTACGGCTGTGGCATCGCACAATGTGGTGCCTGTACCGTTCATATCAACGGTGAGCCCGTGCAGTCCTGCGTCGTGCCAATTTCAGGTGTATCGGGCCAGGTTAAAACCATCGAGGGATTGGCCCAGGGCCCGAACCTGCATCCGCTGCAAGCAGCCTGGATCGACCATGATGTGCCCCAGTGTGGTTACTGCCAGGCTGGCCAGATTATGTCCGCGGCGGCACTGCTGGCGAAAAACCCGGACCCATCTGACAGCGACATCGATCGAGCCCTGGCTGGCAATTACTGCCGTTGTGGCACTTACATCCGCATTCGGGCAGCGGTCCACACAGCCGCTACCTATTACAACGCGGCCCTCGACACTACCTCCGAGCCGGAGGCGCAGGTATGAGCATTAACCTGAACACAATGAATCGTCGCAGCTTCCTCAAAGTCAGCGCACTGGCAAGCGGTGGCATGATGCTGGAGTTATCCTTGCCAGCGAGTGTCCTGGCGGATGAACTGGGCACGCTGGTTGGATCACGCGACTTGAACGCTTATGTCAAAATCGCCTCTGATGGCACGATTACAATTTATTCTGCCAACCCGGAAATGGGCCAGGGCGTCAAAACAGCCTTACCCATGATCATCGCTGAAGAAATGGGTGCGAACTGGGAAGATGTAGTGGTCCTGCAGTCCCCGGTTAACCAGGAACGCTTTGGACGACAAGGTGCAGGCGGCTCTACGACCGTGCCCAGGAGCTTCGACCTGATGCGGCGTATGGGCGCGTCTGCCCGCGAAATGCTGATTGGTGCCGCATCTGACTCACTGGAAGTTCCCAGGGACGAATTGACCGCACGAAACAGCCGCATCATACACATTTCAGGACAAGCGTTAACTTTCGGCCAGCTGGCGGCATTGGCCGTTCGCCAGCCGATCCCTGATCCCGCCACCCTGGAATTCAAGGACCCCGACGACTACACGATTATCGGCACGTCTGTCTCCGGTGTCGACAACCTGGTGATGGTCACCGGTAAAGCCTCCTACGGAATCGACACTGTGGTCCAGGATATGTTGTTTGCTGCCTACCACAAATGTCCGGCAGTCGGCGGCATTCCGGTCAGCTTCAACGAAGCGGAAATTAAACGTCTTCCCGGTATCAAAGATGCCTTCATCGTTAAAGGCAATGAGGTTGTAACGCAACTCACCTCCGGTATCGCCATCGTCGGTACTAACACCTGGGCTGTTTTTAACGCCAAGGAAAAATTGAAGGTCAGCTGGGATGAATCCAGCGCCTCAGAAGACAGCTGGACGGCGATGCAGGAGACTGGTCTTGCGCTAAAGGACAGGACCGGAGAAGAAACGGTTCTGGCGAAAGGTGATGTGACCGCAGAATTTTCAAACGAGGCTAACAAAACGATTGAAGCCTACTATACCTATCCTTTCGTCGCGCATTTGTGCATGGAACCCATGAACTGTACCGCGCACTACATCAAGGGTGAAGGCAACGACGCTGATGCAATCGAGGCCTGGGTGCCGACCCAGGGCCCACAGCGAATCGCGCCGGTCATGAATGCCATGTTCGGCGTCCACGAAGACAATGTCACTGTCCACCAGACCCGCCTTGGCGGTGGTTTTGGCAGACGCGGGAGCACAGAATTTGTGTGTGAAGCCGTCGCCATTTCGAAGCAGGTGGGCGGGCCCGTCAAGCTGACCTGGACTCGAACCGACGACATCTACCACGACTTCTTCCGTGTGGCTGGCTTCCAAAAGCTCAAAGCCGCCGTTGACAAGAACGGCAAACTGGCCGCCTGGGATCAGCACTTCATTGGCATGACGCGACAAGGACGCCCCTTGTCCGGCTCGAGGTTCAGCGATACGGAATTTCCGTTGCTCAACATCAACCACGTGCGCGGCACCAAAACCATGATCGATATTGGTACGCCCTGCGGCCCGTGGCGGGCACCGGGTGCAAACACCCACGCATTTGTCGTCCAGAGCTTTATCGATGAACTGGCACACGCTGCCGGACGCGATCATCTCGAGTTCCTGCTGGAGATAATGGGGGACCGGCGCTGGTTCGACCCGGGCAACGTACGCTCGCTTAACACCGGGCGGGCTATCGACGTGATCAGGCGTGTTGCCGATGCAAGTGGTTGGGGCAAATCCATGCCAGGGGGTTCCGGCCTGGGACTGGCTTTCCACTTCAGCCATGCAGCACATGTCGCCGAAGTCGCGGAAGTCAGCGTCGATAACAACAAGAACCTGAAGGTTCACAAAGTGACGGTTGCCGTCGATGTTGGCCCCATTATCAATATGAGCGGTGCAACCACCCAGGTTCAGGGTTCGGTCATAGACGGCCTTAGTACCATGGCCGGGCAGAAAATTACGATGGAAAACGGCAGGATCGAACAGTCAAACCTGCATGAATATCCGGTGATGCGAATTGCCCAGACACCGGAGGTGGAGGTTCACTTTATCCAGAGTGACAACCCACCGACCGGTATCGGTGAGCCAGCATTACCGCCGCTCGCTCCGGCTGTCGGCAATGCAATATTCGCCGCTACCGGTGTTCGCGTTCGCTCGATGCCTCTGACTGATGAAGGTTACACTCTGGTTTAGCCGGTCTGAACTTCTGGCTGGTCGTGTGTGACAACAGTGTTATAAGCTGGGTAAAAGACCAATACCAGTGACCCGAATGAACAAGACTGTCCCGGAAATTACGGACGACAACCTTTGGCGCAATCGTCAGTTCCGTTCCTATCTGGGATCCACGGCTTTCACCGGAATTGCATTTTCGATGCAACAATTACTGATTAGCTGGATGCTGGTCGGTATTCTGTTGTTACCGGCGGACCGGGTTGGTATTACCCAGGCAATCATTGGTATTCCGGGTATTTTCCTGATGCTGTGGGGCGGAGCCAGCGCCGACCGGTCAGATCCACGCGGCCTGCTGCTGAAAATCTACGGTGTTGCCTGGTGTATTCCGTTGATCCTGGCTGCCACCATCTGGGCTGGCTGGCTTAACGTCTGGACAGTGATGCTGTTCGGTCTCGCGATGAGTACCATTACCTCCTTTTCGAATCCTGCACAGCAATCTATCCTCAACCGTGTCGCTGGTAGTCAAGTCCAGCGGGCGGTTACCGCGTCCACCGGCATCGCATTTCTAATGCAGATTGTCGGGCTGTCCATGGCGGGGCAGATGGAGACAATTGGCCTCGCCACCGTTCTCATGGTACAGGGCGTATGCCTGGTGGCAGGTGCTGTCGCAGTCAGACGCATCACCGCCCAGGCATCAACCTATAAAGAGACCGGTGATCCCACCTGGAAGGTCGTATTGCTGGGTCTCAAGGCCACCTATGAGCACCGCACCATCTTTCATACGTTGGTGATCAATTTCATCTCCAGTATCTTCAATGCCGGCGCATTCATGACGGTCCTGCCCTTTATTATCAAACGCGTATATGACGGCGATGCCTTCGGTCTCGCGTTTATTATGATTGTATTTTTTGGTGGCGCCGCCGTTTCCAATTTCCTTATGTTGAGGCTAATGCCGTTTGAACGGCCCGGGCGTGTTTTCCTGGGTATGCAACTGACGCGGGTGGTTATCGTGGCGGCGCTGTGGTTCAGTCCGCCCTGGTGGCTCCTGACTCTCATCCTATTCGCCTGGGGACTCAATATGGGCGTGACATCCACACTGGCGCGCACGATTGTGCAAGAATCGGCAGAACCTTCTTATCGGGGCAGGATCCTGTCTGTATTCAGCCTTGGCATGTTAGGCAGTGCGCCAATCGGTGCAGTCGTGCTCGGGTTTATTATCGAAACGTTTGGCACATTGAACGCCCTCATACCGGCGATGATCGTCTCAACCCTGCTATTCCTGTTCGGGTCTCTCGCGACCGGGATCTGGAGCTACAAATCGCCACAGTATCAACCCGACTAACCCACACAGTGACTGTACCTGCCAGGGAACCTCTGAACAAGTACGCAAAGTCTTGTCGGGGAGGTTTGGGCGGGGAAG